>CAWKZY010000001.1:0-221434 GCA_963854625.1 Gammaproteobacteria bacterium
GCAAAAGCTTGAAATAGATACGCCTCTAGACTGTCAGGATCTTCCACAGAAGGAGACGGTTGTGCCATTGCTGTAAAGCTAAAAACGCAAAAGGTGGTGAGTGTGATCAGTCTTTTCATCGGTAGCTGCCAATCCTGTTAGGCGATAACTGCCATGGCGCGTTGCAAGGCTGGGCGCTGGTAGTGGTGGTCTTTGTAGGCAAGTAATTTCTCCGGTACGTGGAACTCAAAGCGAACGGCCCAATTCAGCGTTTGGGCTAGCAAGATATCGACTAGGCTAAATTGATTGCCAATGGCAAATTCACCGCCCGCGTACAAATGCTCTAGGCATGCGATGGCTTTGGCAAACTCGAAGGTGGCTGTATCGAAAATGGCTGGCAAGCGATGGGCCTCCGGTAAGGCAAACTGGTGCTTGCCTTTGGTCCAAAGAGGTTGTTCTAGTTCAAGTAAAATAAAGGATACTAACTCATCGTGTTTAGCATAAGATGCCATGCTCGCATTAGGCAATAGCCCAGATTCCGGGGCTGATCTCGCGATGTAATTGAGAATAGCCAAAGATTCGGTAATGATTAAGTCGCCGTTAATTAGGGTAGGGACTTTACCTTGAGAATTAATTTCTAAGTAGCTTGGATGCTTAGCGCTGCCCTGAAAGGTGGAGTCGGTCTGTAGAGTGACTTCTTGATATTCATAGGGAATGCCGCTTTCTTCAAGCGCCCAAAGAGCCCGCAGTGACCGAGATTGACCCATTCCATAAAGTTTCATTTTTTTTCCCTACGTTAAGACCTAAGCCTAACTCTAAGTAATTAGCACAGACCCAGCCTCAAAAAAATGGTGCGATTGAGTGATTCTCAATCGCACCATTTTATCTCTTTTTATCCGCACTTGTTTTTAATTAGAGAGTTTATGCAAGCGCAGCGGAGCTGATTAGAAAAATCTAATCGGTAGCGAAACAGTAAAAATAGCCGTTGCCACCGGTGCCCACTAAATCTTCTTGGCTACAACCTCTAGAGCCATGTGCGCTATTCCACGAGGTTGGATTTTGGCCACCACCGGTGCGGTCAAAATGGCCAACGTTGGCCGTGCCCTCGTCATTGCTTGTCCAGTTGTTACAACTGTGATTACTGCCGTCATCGACAGTACGTCCATCAAGAGTAGACCCGGTCAGGATGTCATGTTGGTTAGGCGTATCTCCCCGACCCTTGATCATCTTTCCATTTTCATCCAAGGAATTTGCTTTTCCTAGGCCCATGAATTCAGAATGTAAATTATTGAGTGTGCTTGCCACCTGAACTCCTTTGGCGTTGTACCAAGGCCCAAAACCGATGCGCTCTCGAGCATTTACATTTGGCGAATTATCGGTCGCATGTGCGCTTAAATAGGCTCGCCAAGTTTTGCCGCGAGAACCAGCAGCTGAGGCCAGCGTTGCGCAATGCGCATCGGCTCCAGCCAAACCTCCAATGTTTGCGCCATCCCCAGATCCCACACTGGTGATGAAAAAGTTCATCTCATTTTCTTGGGAATTTATGGTGGTAAAGGCTGTGGCGGCTGTTATCAAGGCGATGGATGTAAACAGCAATGATTTCTTCATGAGTGAACTCCTGTTGATCTTGTTATTAGTCGATGGGCACCCTAACTATCTGCTCCGGCGAGTTTAACAGAGTAACCCAGCCTCCAAAGTTTGTCATGCGCACTACGGCCATTGGTCCATGAACAAGGTCGGGGATGGTGAATGTATGGAGAGAGCTTGATAGGTAGCGAGTCAAAAGATCACAGTAGAGAGAGCGACAGAGCGAGACCTAAATGCGAGGAAAGGCGCAAGTTAGGGCAGGGAGGAGGGGGAAGTGAGGGGGTGAGGCGGCAGGGAATATGTGATAAGCATAAAATAGGCGGTAGCGGAATGCTGCCACCGCCTATATTTTCAATGACGATGATTAATCAAACGAGCCAGCCGCGCCAGGAAACACAACTGGGCTTTCGCTGCCATCCGCTCCGATGCTGGAAACCCCGAAAAAATAGTTATCGATAACAACATTCTCCAAAGTAAAGCTGTCTTTGTCGCCGACACTTCTGTGGAAGTCCCAAGTAGGAGAAGTGGTAAGTCTCCAGTGCAGACGATAGTCAGAGGCTCCATTGACCTTTTTCCAGCTCAATGTAGTATCTGCTGATACCTGCCCACGGATTGAAACGTTAGCTGGCGGCGCGGGAGCTGCGGCCATTGAGGCCAATGTGACTGCGTTGAGGGCGGTTAGCTTGGCCGCGTAAGCAAAATTTACATGGTCCAGAGTATCTCCGTATGTAACGTCATCTTCAACTCTGAGGTCTTGATGTTGCTGGGTGTAATTTTCGTTGGTCTCCATTATTCTGACCGCTGGAAAGCCGGCTTCGTTAAAAGGCCGGTGATGACCGCCACGACCAAATCGATCTAAGCGATAAACCATCATCACATCCAAATTAGGAATGTAAAGATCAGCCATCATGTCGACGTAGCGGGCTATATTTCTGGAAGCAGAATCTACCTCCCCACCTTGATAGCGTCGTTGGCGGGCTTGGGTTTCAGTTTCTACATATCGAGTGCCTTCTGAGAATACCCTTGCTGTTGTGTTGTTGGTAACTCCGTTTACGCCGGTGATATTGCCAATCATATCGTTGTTGATAACAGCATTTAGGTCCCAGCCTTCATCAATAATATACTCCGCCAGAATAGCACCGCCGTTTAATCCTTGCTCTTCTCCAGATAAGCCAACAAAAGCGATTGAGCCAGCAAAACGATAATGGCTTAGCACCCTAGCGGCTTCAATAACACCGGCCAAACCTGAAGCGTTATCGTTAGCGCCAGGGGAGTCTGACTCAAAATCCATCGGGTCACTTACCCGCGAATCGATATCCCCACTCATTAGAGTAAATCGATTAGGGTCTTGTGTGCCGCGTAATACAGCGATTACATTGACCACCTCAACTGGGTCAGGAATACGGTCAGTGCCGGAGACAATGCCGCTTACCGTAAATACTTCAAGGCAGCCACCACATTCTTTAGAGATAGACTTAAACTCAGCTTCTATCCAGCGGCGGGCGGCGCCGATACCGCGAGTGTTTGATTGTGTCTCAGACAATGTGTGGCGAGTGCCGAAACTTGCTAGAGTGGTGATGCTTGCTTCAATTTTCTCAGCGGATACCGCTTCTGCGATAGCGTGCATCTGGGCCTCATCGGCATTGCTTGATAATGCTGACAAAGTGGCTAATGCTATAAATCCCGCAGATCGGGATAGAGTTTTGAATAACAACATAAAGGTTCTCCTTAGAATGTTCATGAAAGCAAAGCTGGAGGGAATAGTGAAGGATTTTTAGCCAGAAGATAGCCATCAGTGGTCTAAAGTCTAGGGTATTGTTTTGGCAATGAAGACGTTAATCAAATCGAGGTCGATGTTAAATCAGACCACTGTTGACCATAGTTCAAGCGTTTTCAGTAACTCTTGTTGTTCGATAGGCTTTGTTAGATAGTCGTTCATGCCAGAGGTGAAACAAGCCTCTTTATCGGAATCTGTGGTGTTGGCAGTCATGGCAATAATTGGCTGCATAAAGCCTATATTACGTATTTGTTCGGTAGCTTCAGTGCCGCTGAGTTCGGGCATTTGCATGTCCATTAAAATGAAGTCATAGTCATTAATAGACACTTTGTTCAAGGCGATTTTCCCATTTTCTGCGGAATCGACTAGCAGGCCATTTTTCTCTAGGATACGGGTAGCGAGTAGAAGATTGACGGCATTGTCTTCAGCGAGTAGGACTCGTTTTCCGGCGAGTTTGCTCAGGTCGGCCTTTGCTGACTCCTCCGGAGCTGTGCCTTTTTTATAAGGCAGGCGGAACGTAAATGTGCTGCCTTTGTCTTTTTCACTGACCGCAGTTAGTTCGCCCTCTAACAGCTGACATAGCTGTTTGGAAATTGCCAACCCTAAACCGGTGCCGCCAAACTTTCGGGCAGTGCTTGCATCGGCTTGATAAAACGGGTTGAACAAACCTGCCAGCAAATCCTTTTCGATACCGATACCATCATCTATCACTTCAAACAGTATGTGGTTTTTATCCAGCGAGACCTTCATTTTCACGTGGCCATTACGGCTAAACTTTACCGCGTTGCCGCACAGGTTAATCAGCACCTGTGCGCAGCGGTAAGGGTCTGTGATTATGTACTCGCTAACGTCGTCGCTGATCTCATAGTTCAGATCAATTGAATTGAGGTTCGCGAAAGGTTTATTAATTGTTATGACGTCTTCAAGGGTGCTTTTAACCGACATGGGTTCAAATATTAAGTTTACTTCCGAGGCTTGAAGTTTGGAGTAGTCGAGCACGTCATTGACTATCCCTAATAGCATTTTCGAGGAACGATCTATCTGATCGAAATAGTATTTTGTATCGCCTTCTAATTTTTCCTGACTACAAAGCTCGCTGAAACCAATGATGCCGTTTAGCGGTGTTCTAATTTCATGGCTCATGCTGGCTAGAAAGCGCTCGCGTTCAGAGGCAGTTTTTGCCTGTAGCCCCAGATTATGGAAGCGAACCCTGGCTCTTTGCATCAGGGCTAGCATTATAAATATTAGCGATATCATTCCAGAAGCTATTGCTGATTGCTGGCTCAGAGGGGCAAAGCCTAAAAAAGCAAACGGTAGGGCTGAAGACGCGGAGGCACCCAGCAGATAATTAGCTGCTTTATCGCCATTTAGTGCAGCTGAAATACTTGTAAGAACGCTGAAGGTGCCAGTTGCCAGCATAAGTAAAATAGCTATTTCCCAGCTGATACCAATAAATATCGAACCCAATAAATAGAAAAAGCCACCCCACATACATCCTCTTAACATCTTAAATGCCCAGAAATCGCTTGCCGATTGCGCTAAGAAGGATTGGCAGAACCAGGCAGATGTAAATGTGGCGAGAGCTAATGTTTGATTTGATGTGGATAGCAGAATGTCTTGGATGCCAAAAGGTAACTTTGCGCTGCCATAGCCCCAGACTGAAAATACTGCCACAAACCATGCCAGCAATGTGAGTCCAAGCTTCCAAGCATAGGGATCCCTGTTAAAGGCTGACAATAACAGTGAGAATACAGACATAAGTAATATGGCACCATAGTACATACCGTTGTTAATAAGGGCCGCTGATTTAATTTCCTCGTATTCAGTGAAGTCTAAAAAGCTGAAGGGGACCACGGGCGTTGTATCTGTTTCAATCGGCAATGCTATCTCCGCATCTGTTTCTAACTGCAGAAAAAAACTACTGCCCCAGTTTCGACTTAAAGGAATATTGGTTTGAGGGTTCCAGTTTGCCAGCTTGACTTTCGGGTCTTTCTGCTCAAACAGAATCGACCCGGTGGCATCGGAAAAGACGCGATACAGGCTAAAGCTATTGGATGGGAAATAGAGTATGTCAGCTTCACTGTCCTTCATATCTAAATGAAGCCAAGCGCTTTCGGTTGTAAAAGGAATTTCACCATCAAGAACTGTTTCTGAAAAGTTCCTGGTTCGCGCATCAGAAGCACTGGCCCAATCGCTTGCCCCTGGCAGCAACAATAATTCTTGTTGACCGAGCAAGGATGAAGAAAACCCTGAAAGTAGGCAAAAAGCCAAGCACAAGAAGCGTTTTGGGAGGAGCGCTTTAATCGGGAGTTTCTCCTAGCAGGTTGTCTCTGAAGTATAGGAAATAAATGGGCTTTATGCTTGCTTCACTTCGAGGCGGTATTACTGGCCATCAGGTAGTTTGACCCTAGGTACTAAACTGGCCAATACTGATGAAAACTTTCACGAGATCACTCGTGAGAATACCTATAAGAGTGCTGAGGGAATTATGATGGGAATTTGTTGTAAGCATCTGAAAATAATAAGTATTTTAGTGGCTCTAATAGCTCCGGCAGCTTTCTCGGGCAATGTTAGCGCCCAGTTGGGAAAGTCAGCGGTTGATAATTGGATGATCAGTTTGTCTAACTGGCAGCGCTGGGGTGCGCAAGACGAGCTGGGTAGCTTAAATTTAATAACGGCTGAAACTCGAATTGCGGCCTCACGGTTGGTTCAATCTGGCATTTCTGTTTCCATGGCCCATCAAGTTCTGACCGAAGCGGCCCCTGATAACGGTAACCCTTATGAGCATGAGATGACTTCTATCGGCAGCAGTCCAGGACCTTGGTCAGGGGACTCTATTGGCGTCAGCTATCATGGTTATGCCCATTCCCACTTGGATGCTTTGTGTCATCGATTTCATGAAGGGACCATGTATAACGGTTACTCAGAAGACGAGGTCACTGGGGATGGTTGCGGTAAGCTAGCAATCACCGCCTTTGAGAATGGCATTTTTGGCCGGGGAGTCTTGATTGATATGGCAGCCTATAAAGGTAAGCAATGGTTGGAATTAAGCACGCCAATCACCGATGCGGATCTTGATGCCTGGGAACGTGATACCGGTATAGTGATCCAGTCTGGGGACGTGGTTCTGGTTAGAACCGGAAGATGGGCGCGCAGGGAATCTCTTGGACCGTGGAATGTGGCTGCAGAGTCAGCGGGCTTGCATGCCAGCGCCGCTGCGTGGTTTAAGGCCAAAGACATAGCAATGATCGGAAGCGATGTTGCGCTGGATGTTTTTCCTTCAGGGGTGGAGTCCTACACTCATCCAGTTCATCTGATATTTCTGGTGGCGATGGGAACGCCAATTTTTGACAATTTGGATTTAGAAGCAGTGGCGCGAGAAGCCCAACTTCAAAATAGGTGGGAATTTCTATTTACCAGCGCTCCTTTGAAAATCGAAGGCGGAACTGGGTCTCCGTTGAACCCTATAGCCACTTTTTAAAAATAAGGTGGTTGAATTTGAAAAGGCTTAAGCCATTAGGCGGGGATGACGTGAGAGGTTTTTGGGCAGCAATAGTGATGTCAAAGACTAGGCTGGAGTATGCGTCACTTTCTGTGAGTTCGCTGCCTTAGCTTATTTTAGTTAAGGCAAAGAGCTGAAAAACCACTTAGATTATCGACCGTTCCATATTGTCTGGGCAGGTTTTGATTTTTATTCGTTTTGGTATCTGATGACAATAGGCTCAGGCGCATCCCTTTGGATAAAAGCATTGCTTGATAGCTGCTTAATTGATGCTTGTATAAGGTCGAGCCAGCTGGCTATTTTATAACGGCCGCGACAATTTCTCAGTGGTTAAGACCTTATTCGGCTTGACAGCGTTATAAACGTTGTTAGCACCGCGATGATTACTGTGGGGCTGCCGTTTCGGCGCAGCTATTTATGCTAGCTGCCGTTGTCTATAGGAATTGTGGCTGGTCACTGGACTATCGTTAAAGGCGATTGGTTGGAATTATTACGTGGAACTGTTGGCTTGCAAAATCAGCTGAAACTATCAGCTGAAACTATCAGCTGCAAGAAAGTTAGGAAGGCTTTATTATTGGCTTATGAAAAACGCAATTATGTTAAGAAGGCCTGCTGGAAGAGTGTTAAAGCATCTAAAAATGAAGCGTGTTTTGGCGCGTTTTTTTTGCGGATTAGCACTATGTCTGCCTTTTTCTTTTTCCTCAGCTCAGCTTGAAATCGATCCTGATGAAGGTTTTCAATTTGAATTCAACGACTTACAAGATATAGATAGTGACGGCACTGATGATGTGGACCTATCGGCGACAGAAATAGCAGCCGAAGAGGCTCGTATTTTGGAAGTTGGCCGTGAGCAGGGCGCTAGGCAGGCAGCTATCGTCGCTATGCGAAGCGACTTAGGGGTTTATGATCCAGCCCTGCAGGAGGCTTACTCTGACTTTGGTGCGTTCTATAGTGAAATAGAAGATTATGAGAGTGCGGTTGGTTTGCATACTGATGCGCTCCAAGTGGCTAGAATTAACACAGGCCTTTATAGTATTGAGCAGCTGCCCATCATTGATGCGCTCATTCGCAACAATGGAAAATTAGGCGATTGGGGAGAGGTGGACAATCTTCATGAGCTCGATTTTTTTGTGGCCCGGCGAGTCTATTCAGTAGAAGATTCTGAATATATTTTCGCCATCGAAAAATATGGTCGTTGGAAGCTTCGCGCGGTGCGCGAGAATATTTTGAGCGTAAGCTCAAGGGGGCTTATGGACCAAGCAATCGATCTTAGCGAGTTTTATTCACGAGAACTGACTCGGTTTGAGCTACAAACCAGCCTCAAGCCAGAAAAGTTATTAGACATTATCCGCGCAAAAATACAAACAGATTTGACGCTTGCCCGCTCTATTGCTCGAACACCTTTTACTGCTTTTGCTGGTATCGCTAGCCAATACGTAACGGAGTCTCGATGCCGAAATGCCCGCAATGCCCAAGGCCAAGTTGTGCGGCAATGTCAGAATGTGCAGGTTGAAAATCCCCGTTACCGCCAATCTCAGCGTGATGCTAAAAATGCAGAGTTACGGCGTTATACTCGTCAGATTGGAGTTTCTATAGAGCGATTGCGTGAAATTCGTTTTAATAGCGAATCGTTGTCTGAAGCAGAGAAACAAAGTTTGGATATGCAGATTGCCGAATTAGAAACAGAGTCGTATCAGCTAGGCCGTGCCGGTAATGGCTTTTTCAGATTTTAGTTTAGTTTGATGTCCTCGGGAATTGGTAGCTTTAAAAAGACCATTAATCCAAATGTGACTGGCATTTTCGTATTACTCAAGGTACAACGGTGGCGAGATTGGACTGTTGTTCAATCGTTAGTTCATAAACGGAGAAAATTATGTCTCATTTTGCCAATCGGCTTGCTAAGAGGTTACTGCCAGCGTTTGTCGCTGCTGTAGCGTTTAGCGGTCAATTTGCCATGGCTTTAGAAGAAGGCGAAAAAGCGCCTGATTTTGAGCTACAGGCATCCGACGGCATGACCTACACATTATCCCAGTTCGCTGGTGAGAAGCCTGTAGTCATTGCTTTCTTTCCTAAAGCCTTTACTGGTGGTTGAACTATGCAATGTAAAGCGCTGCGTGACAGTGCTAGAGAAATTAAGAGTTTCGACGTTGCATACTTTATGGCCAGTGTAGATACGCTGGAAGACAACACAGCTTTTGCTGCAGAGCATGATGCTGGATTTCCTATTTTGGCCGATCCAAGCAAAGAAATGGTTGATTCCTTCGGTGCATTGATGGGAGTCGGCTTTGCTAATCGCTGGACCTATTATATTGATACTGATGGTACGGTTCTGAAAATTGATAAAGCAACCAAGCCGGCAACGGCAGGGCGAGACCTTGTCACAACTATGGAAGCTCTGGGATTTTCGAAAATCTAAGGTTTTTTAAAAATATAAGACAGAATAGATTGATCCTAAAACTCGGCTATTGAGCTTATAGCCGAGTTTTTTTATGTCCTAAGTTTAGCCGGTGACTTTACTGAATGACGGCTGATTGTGGCAAATCTATGATCATAGCTGTCGAATCCATGATTAGCATAGGCTGTTTGTTGTAGGGTTTTGGGCTCTGTGACAGAATGCCTGCTTCATTCACGCGGGAGCGTATCATGTCGAAATTGGGTCTATGGGCGGTGGCTGCGGTGGCAGCATCGACAATGCTGTATTTGATCTATATGGCAATGACTTTCGAAGCGCCGCAAGGAACTACAACGGTTATTATTGCCCCCCCTGTTCAGACAGAGCCAGAAGTCGCGCCACCGTCGGCTGAAACCGAGCGATCGGTCCTGCCTCGGTCAATATTTAGACCTGAGCCAGAACCTGCTGCTGCAGCAGCTGCTGAGCCTGAAATAGCTGACTTGCCGGTAGAGCTAGAAATTCCTCAAGTTGATCCGGTGGCCACAGTAAGTGAGTCCGCCGTTCGCCTTCCTAGCTTGAACGCCAGCGACAGTTTTGTATTTGATAGCATTCGCTCATTACGCAGCGGCATAGAGCTAGTGTCATATTTGGCCAATGATCAAATCGTGCGTAAATTCGTAGTTTTTGTTGAAAATATTAGCCGCGGAGAATTTCCTCAAACTGGGCTTCCTTATCGGTCTATGCAGACCGAAATGACAGTGCGAAATATTGATGAAAACTTATTTGTGATGGACGAAAGTGCCTACGCTAGATTTAATCAAATAGTGACGACTTTTATCGACGTGGATACTGAAGCTGCTTTAACTTTATATCGGATGCTGTCTCCTTTATTTCAACAAGCCTATGCTGAAATTGGGTTTCGTAATGTAAGTTTCGATGACACGCTGAGATTGGCGATCAATAATATTTTGCAGGCGAACGAGACAGACGGTCCTTTTCAACTAGTAAAGCCCTCTGTTATGTACCTTTTTGCTGATACTAGTATTGAGAATCTCCAAGAGGTGTATAAGCAGCTCATTCGTATTGGGCCTCAGAATACAGAAAAACTTAAAGTGAAGTTGTCAGAGTTTTCTTCACAGCTTTAATCGGAGTTCGCGGCTATGAATAAGATTAATCAGTCGATCTCCAGCCCACTGGTCGACGTGACATGGCTGGTAGCAAATATCAATAATGAGAATTTGGTTATTCTTGATGCTTCAGTGCCGCCGGTCGTTCCTGGATTTGTCTCTTTAAATGCGCAGGGGGATTTTAAAGCGATTCCAAGGGCAATTCGCTTTGACTACGATAAAGAATTTTGTAAGCCCAATAGTGCCCTACCTCACATGATGCCTACAGCTGAACTATTTCAAGAGAAGGCCAGGTTGCTGGGGCTAAATAAAGACAGTGTTATTGTGGTCTATGATGATGTTGGAGTCTATGCAAGCCCACGAGCGTGGTGGATGCTGCGCACGATGGGACATGATCAGGTTGCAGTTCTCGATGGCGGTTTGCCTGGCTGGGTCGGGGCAGGGCAGCAAGTAGTTAATCGCCTTAGCAGCGCGTCTTCAAGCGGGGATTTCGAAGCTACCTCACAGTCGGGGTTTTGTGACTTTGAAGCGGTGTTAGCAGCAACTCAAGACCCCTCTGTTGATATTATAGATGCGAGATCGGCTGGCAGATTTGCCGGCACTGCCCCCGAACCAAGGCCTGGAAGCCGATCAGGTCATATGCCCGGGGCGCTGAACTTACCCTTTGCAAGTGTCTTAAACGAAGGCCACCTCAGGTCAGAGCAAGAGCTAAGCTTGATATTTGAGACTCTCACCAGCCGCGATCAAAAAATGATCACCAGCTGTGGTTCTGGTATTACCGCCTGTGTGTTGACGCTTGCAGCAAGCGTCGCAGGGTACAAAAACCTGTCTGTTTATGATGGCTCTTGGGCCGAATGGGGTATGCCGGGTAAGTTCCCTGTTGTTGCCGACTAACTAGGCCCCAACTTGGCCCAAAAGAGTCATGAGCCGCCTTGGCGAATGGTAGGTAAACGGCCTCTATTTTGTTTGCTGCTCCTGGAACTGAGTTCAATTCTCAGGCTCGATGCTTAGGACGCTGCCTACTGCATTTAACTGCCTGCATTTAATCTGCTATGAGAGTCGCTATTTCTCTGTTTATGTCATCAGCCTCTGTGAGGCTATTAAACCAGTCTTGAGCATTTTTGTTGGAGACCAAGCCCAATATCACCCCTAAAACGGAACCTCGATGGACGTTATCGCCACCCACGTTGGTGTTAGAAATCAAGGCTTGTTCGACGTCGCCGCAGTACTTATAAGCAAAATAAAGCACACTTGGCCATGATCCGGTGATATAGCAAGCGGAAGTAAAAATGCCGCCGACAATTTCAAAGTCGCTGTAATTTTTTGCGCTTAGTTCCTTAAGGTTTAGCTTGATGCTTTTTAGAGCCGCTTCGGCAATTATTTCTTGGGCATCTTCGTTTTCCTCCCTGCCAAGTAAGCGGATTAAAAGCTCGACGTAGTCTCCAGCAATTTTTGTTAAGTAGTCATCAGGGTGAGTAAGAAAAAGGTGCTCGTGGCACTGTGCTTTTATGTCATCAATAGACAGGCCATGTAAGAAGCCGCTAAAAACGATCGGCGCTAGCATGACAAGTCCGCCTACAGATGCTGTGTCATGTGTTGTAGCCCCACATTTCTCTGGGTGCATGCCCTGTTCTAGGTTCGCGAAGAACCCTCGGTGATAAGATTCAGCATAAGTGTCAGGATGTTCAGGCTCGTCGGCAGTTAACAGTGCTATATAATTTTCTAAAAAAATTTCTTTAGAGTAGCCCCCTTGGTTTAAGCTTAAGCTTCTCATAGCTACTCTTGCGCAGTGGGCGTTGAGGGTGTTTTCACCGGCCTTCATTCCTTGGTGATAGTGCTGATTTTGAACATCCCAAAATTGGCGTTTTCCCTTGAGAATAACGTCGCCAACAATTTCGGTTGCCTTTTTCTTACTTAAATAGCTGCGCCCACCTTGGCGGGTTGAATGCAACGACATGATTGAAGAAGGGTGGAATGCAGGAGCATCTTCGAGTTTGTAAATGCCTCCGGGAAACTGTTTATATATATCACCTGGGTTGTAGTACCAGTGAACGGGCATAGCTAGAGAGTCTCCGATGAAAAGGCAGCGCAGAGCGGACTCGATTCTTTCGCGTGATGTGTAGGTATTCATAATTAGAACAACTTAATAAAATGGCGTATTTATTATTACGTGCTTTAACGAATAGCAGATTTTGCCTTGAGCTAATAAATATTGTCATAAGAACCATGATCAGCGGCTTTAAATAAAGCTAAGTAACAAGTTTGGAATTAGAGTGGTGTTGCTGAGTGTTTATAAACAGAGCGGGTGCAAAAAGGTCGGTGAAAAAGGGTGAAACAAAGCGATGCCAGGGCAGAAGATGACAGAGAGAAGTAGTGGACGATGCAGCAGATTGCTGCTTTTTCCAAGCAACAAGCTGCTGTGTCTTGTTCTGTAAAATGTTTAAGCGGTAAGTTCTAGCCTGTAAGTTAAAAGTCTAAGTTAAAACCTAGAAGTTAAAACGAAAGCCAGCAGTTATAGTTCTATCCTTATTTGGGCGAGCGCCATAAGGCTGTCGTCCAAGAATGTCGTCCTCGCTCGTTAAATTTTCAACTCTAGCGTATAAGTTCAGAGCGGTACTGAATTGATAATTGGCGGCAAGATCTACTGTAAATGTGTCGTCAGTTTGCTCAAGCGCATCACATGATGCTCGCACACAGACCTCATCCACATAGCTGCCAGTGAGATAGGCAGCAAAATTATTTCTCTCGAACCCAACTGAAGCTAAAAATTGATGATCAGGTAAGTAAGGCAAAGGGTCGCCTGCACCCACCGAGCCAAAAAAGTCTGTGTCAGCTATGTCTGTATCAAACTCGCCATTGATATAAGTATAGCTTAGCGACACCGGGATATTAAAATCTGAACTGCTTGCTAAGTCTGCACTGACAAGCAGTTCGGCTCCAGCGACTGTAGCTGCATCGCCATTAAAAGCATCGCCAATCAAGCAGTCCGAACCTGATGATGCGGTGCATTCGCCTAGGATATTGTCATAGTCGCTTAAGAAGCCAATGAGTTCAGCTGATAGTGCGCCGCTTTGGTGTCGGAAACCCAATTCATAATTAATGGCGGTTTCTTCGTCAACCCCAGGGGAATTACTTGGTGCTGAAAAGCCTTTATGAGCGCCGGCAATCAACGAGAACTCACCGTTAACCTGATAAAGAACGCCTAGTCCTGGCAAAAGGACCTGTGTGTTATTTTCACGAGAATCCCGAAAAGATCGCGCTTCTCCGTCACGGTAACGGGTGCGTTTTTGTTCTATATCTTCATAGCGTAGACCAGGGGAGACGGTCCAGTTACCCAATTGGATGTCATCGTGGATATGGATAGCAATCGCGTTGGCTTCCTGAACTCTATTTCCGGCGTTGCCTAAAATGCCTAAATCATCTAAAACTAAACTGCCATCTATCTGACTGTAGCTGCTGTTAAGCTGGAGTCGATCTTCTTCGTCTTGGTGTATTCGAATGCCAAATTCTATATTGTGAGTGACGTCGCCGATCGCGCCGTCCCAATTGAGTCCTAACTGAACTCCACGAGAGTAGTATTCCCGATCATTAGAGCGCAACTGGATACTGCCCGCAGGTGTATCACTTGAGCCGTTGAGAATTGATTGAAGTTGGCTGGGGCTGACGCCGTCCAAAGCTGTAGCAGTGTTTATAGCTTGCACAACATTAAACCAGCTGGTTTTGTCTAAAGCTTGTGCGCTGCTACTGCCGTCAAAATCGATGCCTTCGGTCTTAAACCAGTTGCGCTGGTGTTCATTATTATAGGCTGTAACGGAAAGATTCAATGAATTACTAAAGAAATAGCCGTAGCGTAGGATCTGCTGCTCATGTGCAGTTTGGATATTATCCAGCTCTGATAAGCCATAGCGTCGGAACGGGCTGTTATCAAAATCATTGTCGGTGAGCCCTAAATAGCTTTGGTCAGAGTTTTGATCGGCATACTGCAATTTCAGCTCGATTTCGTGATTCGAGGCTAAAGGGGCGTAGCTCAGCTTTACGGTATAGTCTTTAACATCTAATCCGGTGCCTTGGCTGCTGCGATCAATGTTTTGAAAACCGGCGGATTGCCACTGATGTGTTTCAAGCAGGAAGCCAAAACCAGAATCAGTGCGTCCACCGTAAGTGGCGTGAACTCTGTATGTGGAATCCTGAGCTATTTCTGTGACGACACTGCCACCCATTTCAGCTGGGATAACTGTCGACACCATATTCAATGCGCCGCCGATTGTGAAAGGTCCCTGAGTAATTGCTGATGGACCTTTGACGACTTCTATGGCGCTAAGTCTTCCGACGGTGGGGAAATAGTAAGCTGAGGGCGCTGAATAAGGCGCAGGTGCTATAAGCACATTGTCTTCGAGTAACGTTATTCTGCCGCTGCGTTCGGTTGCGACGCCGCGGATGCCTATGTTGGGTCTTAATCCATAGCCGTCTTCTATTTGAATAGAAACGCCCGGGACTTCCCTCGCGATACGCTGAATGTCGCTATAGGAGAATTGTTGCAGCTTTTCTGCGCCAATAAAATGAGCCGAGCCGGCAAGTCTGCGAGCATTCTCTTGGCTGCCAATGATTGTGAGTTCTTCCAATGGGCTGCGTTTGTCCGGCTCTTTCCCCATTGCTGCGGACGAAATTGCTGCGGACGAAATTGCTGAGGAGATGGCTAGGCTCAACAATAATCTATTGGCTATCATTGGGTTTTCCCTGCGTGATGTCGAAATTAAAATCTGATTTGTTAATGCTAATCTAGATGATACTCATTAACAATTGATATTGGTTATCATTTAGTTTTGCATCGGGTCGTAGTCGGTAGGCCGCAGGTGGGAGCAATAACGATTATTTCTAGAAAACGGAGGAGTATCGATGGTATAGGTCGTAAAAGCTTGCTGGGTTAGCCTTTTTTCTATGGGGCGGTTTGGCTGCTGCGAGCTAGTTTTTGATTCAGCGCCGCTGGGTTAGTCCTATCTCATGTGTGGTTAAGCCAAAATGGCGACAGTACGGCCGAGCTTCTTGTTGCCCGTCATTAGGCTAATCGAGCAGGGGTATTAAGAGTGACCTTTATGGTTCCCCCTGAATAGTCTTGAGTGGCAAAAGCCCAATGGAGGGCTTTGAGAGGTAGCTGTGATAATGGTTTTCCGGTGGCTAGCGTGTGAAATCGATCTGCCTTAATGGTCGCGCGCACAATCTATGCCGAGGATCTAAGCCAATGATCTAGTTTGAAATGAAGTGAGTTTTAACCTGAAAAGGGTCTGAGTTGCCAGTGGCAACGGTCACTTCAACCCAGCCAATGTCGGGAGAACCTATCCCCTCCAATCGGTAGATAGTGGGAATGGTTCGACCTGATGAATCTTTGACCGGCTGGTCAAATTTATAGTCATGGGTGTCGCCGTGAATCAGTAAAACCGGTTTATTCAAGTTAGTTGCCCCTGTGCGGATAGCCGCTAGAAGCCCGGCGAAGGGCTTAATGTCGTATTTCTTTGCCCGACGCTTAGACATTCCAAACGGATTGCCATGGATAGCAATTACCATGGCGGCGCTGCCAGATTGTTTCGCGGTTGCGAAGCTGGAGTCTAGCCAGCTAATACTGGCAGTGATTCTGCGAACGGCTTCTTCGTCATCGGCTTTAGTTCTGCCTTTAAATTGAGCGAGGCCATTGTCAGATCCCAGCACATGCAAAGTGACGAAACTGACATTGCCCTTGGTCCAGTATTGGTGTTCTGGAAACTCTTCAAACCCATTGGTGGTAGCTTGAGAATCAAGCAGCATGGTGGGCGTGCCTAAGCTGATTCCAATATGTGGGTAGGCAAGTTCTCTGAGCAGGCTCAGTCTTTCGAGTGGCTGATAGCCGCCGGCTTTTTTCCGATGGCAGTCTGTCCAGTCATTGTCGCCGGGGATAAATATTGTTGGACGGCGAATGTCGTCAATGGCATTTACGCGACTGGTTAACATCTCATCAGTGCAGGGAGCTGATCCGCGTTTAATGTCGCCAAGATGGATTAGAAACTCAATGTTGGAGGCTTCTATGGAGGAGACTAGGTCTGGAAAGCGGGCTAGCGCCTTCTCTCCATAGGGTCCGTCTCCCACCACCCCAAAAGAAGTGTCAGCGGCTGCTACTGCGACAAAGCAACAACTAACCACTGCCGCGAACAGATCAATTTTAAAGCTATGAATCCTAATCATTGCTGCTCTTCCAAAAGTGCCGCCTTGCCCAAAAGGGTTTCAGCGACTGATCGGTACACATCTAGCAGCGCCAGCCTAGCTTAATCCATAAGGCTAAGCTGACTTTTGCGCCGCCGCGTCACTCGTCTGGCTTAGCTGCTGGCTTTTCCTTGCTTGTATACTTTTTCTTCGGCTTGCCTTTGTCTTTATCCTTATCTTTGGATTTGGACTTGTACTTAGGTTTGCTAGCCTTCTCGCTGTCGCCATCTCTGTCAGGCTTGCTTATCCGAGGGCGTTTAGCAACACTCTCGTTGCCTTCGGTGTTGGGATCGAACTTTGATATTTTAAGTGCTTGTCCGCCGACCCAGACTTTTTTAAGGCCATTGAACACCTCGCTAGGCATTTCTTTAGGAAGGTCTACTGTACTGTAAGCATCGAATATTGAGATGCGGCCAATATGTTTACTGTCCAAACCAACTTCGTTGCTGATCGCCCCAACTATATTGCCGGGCATCACTTTATGGATGTGTCCTACTTCGATACGAAATCGTTCTAAACCTTGGTCAGGTGGGCCATCTCTCCGTGCTGGCTTAGCCCTTTCTCGGGTATTGCGCGATTTTCTGTCGCGACCTTTAGAATCGCCACGATCGGAGTTTTCCCATGCCGCTTTAGACTTAGGCACCGGCTTGTGGCTTAGCAATAAAGGCGATTCACCCTGAACCAGCTTTGCCAGTGCGGCGGCTATATCTTCTGCTGGTATATTGGTTTCTTCCTGATACTGAGCAATCAGCTGAGCAAAAACAGCAAGATCATCTGAAGCTAGTGTGTCGGTTATTGATTTTTTAAATTGCTCTATTCGTTTGTCATTAATGAGATCTGTGGAAGGTAGTTCCATCATCTCAATTTTCTTATTTGTTGCTCTCTCTATCGAGGCGAGCATCCTCTTCTCGCGAGGAGCAATAAACAAAATGGCATCACCGGTACGGCCGGCGCGGCCAGTTCTGCCAATACGGTGAATGTAGGCTTCAGTGTCATGGGGAACATCGTAATTCACCACGTGACTTATTCTGTCTACATCGAGTCCTCGAGCCGCAACGTCGGTGGCAACTAGAATGTCGATTTTGCCTTTCTTAAGTAGGTCAATGGTTCGTTCGCGCTGGTTTTGGGCAATGTCACCGTTCAGTGCAGTAGCTGAGAATCCGCGAGCGGAAAGTTTTTCGGCTAACTCAACGGTAATAATTCGAGTGCGAACGAAAATAATCATGCCGTCGAAATCTTCTGCCTCGAGTATCCGAGTAAGAGCGTCCAACTTGTTCATTCCACTCACAGGCCAAAATCGCTGGCGAATATTTTCCGCCGTTGCGGTCTTCATCTTAATCGTGACTTCAACGGGGTTGTTTAAGTGCTGATTAGCTATGCGTCTTACTTGCTGTGGCATGGTGGCCGAAAACAAAGCAATTTGGCGAGATTTTGGAGTTTGTTCTAAAATCCACTCGACATCATCAATAAAGCCCATGCGAAGCATCTCATCGGCTTCATCTAACACCAAAGTGGTCAGTTTGTTCAGCTTCAATGTTCCTTTGCGCATGTGATCCATGACTCGACCTGGGGTGCCGACAACAACGTGAACACCACGCTTTAGTGCGCGAATCTGGCCGCTGTAATCTTGGCCACCGTAAACAGGCAATACATGGAACCCATCTAAGTGTCTCGCGTATCGCTGAAACGCTTCAGCCACTTGAATAGCAAGCTCTCTGGTGGGAGCTAGAACCATTACCTGTGGGTCTTTTTGTTTGAGGTCCAAATTGGAAAGTATCGGTAGCGCAAAAGCAGCGGTTTTTCCGGTGCCTGTTTGAGCCTGGCCTAAAACATCTCTGCCATCTAATATAAGTGGAATGGTTTCGGCCTGAATCGGAGACGGAGTCTCGTAGCCTACGTCATTCAAGCCTTTCATTATTGGGGCAGAAAGCTTTAAATCGCTAAATGCAATAGAAATTGGAACGGGAGTGTCGCTAGTCATAATGGATGCCTTTTTAGTAGCTTCACATCAGTCAGCTACGAATTAATCAGAGTCAAAGTGCCCATAAAACACGAGGCTTTTGACTTGGGTGGAAAGGCTCTCAGCCGTTTTACTGAAGCCTTAGTCTGGTGTTCACATTTCGGAGGGTGCGCAAGCATAGAGATAAATGGCTTCTATGTCCATTTAGTCAGCGGATTCTTTTAAGTATATAAGCTAGTATATGCCATTATTCTCTCTTTTTTAGGTATAAACCTTCCTCCATTGTCCAGATTAACCGATAGTTTCGATAAGAGTGCCCGATTAAAAGTCCGAGAGAATGAAACCGTCTCGGGTTGGTCCGTGGGAGTAGTTATCTTTGGAATCTGCCTAACTCTGCCGAGTTTGTACACCGGAGCAGTATCGGCACAAAACTTAGGCATTGTTGGAACGGCAAAAGCGATAGGCATAGCCAGTTTAGTTCTCGCGGTTATGTCAGTTCCTGCCGCCATCGTCGGCGCAAAAACCAGACTTAGCAGTTATCTGCTTATCGAGTTCGTTTTCGGTCGGAAGGGCGCTGATTTTGTGAACGCTCTTTTAGGATTAACGCTTCTTGGTTGGTTTGCTGTTACCGCGGGATTTTTTGGCCAAACCCTGCATATCGCTTTTACCGAAATGTTTGGACTGTCACCTCCAGTATGGGCGCTAACGCTAATCTCTAGTTTACTGATAATGCTGACAACTTTGTTTGGATTTAAAGCGATTGATCGCTTGGCTCTGTTTGCGGTGCCGCTGCTTATTCTATTCCTACTTTATGTCGCGAACCTTTCTCTTAATCTTCAAGGCTTGAATTCACTTTTGGCAATAGAGCCAGCCAATCCTGACTACTTTTCGACAGCCGTTTCCACCATCATTGGCAGTCTTATCGTTGGCGTAGTGCTTATGCCTGATTTGTCCCGCTATGCCCGATCAGTTAAAGACTGTGTGATCGCTTCAATTTTAGGGAATGGTCTGGGTAATTCTTTTTCCATGTTTATAGCAGTAACACCTGCTTTGGCAACGGGCTTTATCGACCCGATGACCTATATGATTTCTCTGGGGGTTTTGGCGAGCGCCTTTATTATCTTAGTATTTGCGACGTGGACTACCAACAGTGTGAATTTATACAGCACCACTTTGGCCGCTGCGGTTATTGTGCCAAAAGTTCCGGAATGGAAATTGTTATTGAGCTGTGGTGTTTTAGGTACAGGAATGGCTGTTGCAGGGTTGGCTGAGTATTTCATTTCTTTCCTCGAGTGGCTTGGGGTGATCGTGCCTCCTATTGCCGGCATTTATTTAGCTGATTTTTTTGTATTGAAGCGCCAGACTTTCGATTTGGATAAATTATCTAAAGTCGCTGACTATGATTTAGCGGCGATAATTGCTTGGCTGCTGTCTACGTTTGTTTCTGTCTTGGCTTTTTGGTTTGAAATTTCTTTAACAGGCATAGTGAGTTTGGATGCCCTAATTCTGACTATCCCGCTTTACTTAACGTGCACGAAAATTTGGCGAACTCAATATGTTCGCACTCTCCCCATATGTTGAATTGGAAAGACAGATGAAGATTGGAATAGACGTAGGTGGAACCCATACCGACGCTGTTGTGATGCGAGGTTTAGAAATCCTAGCCACTCACAAAGCGCTTACCACCAGTGACGTTAAGCAGGGGATCGTCGAAGCCTTGGACACTGTTATGTCTATTGCCAACTTGGATTCTGCCGACATTACCGCGGTGATGATTGGTACAACTCATTTCACGAATGCGGTGATTGAGCGTAAAGAGCTTTCGGAGACAGCAATTATAAGGGCCTGCTTGCCTACCGGGTCGGGGATTCCTCCCATGTGCGATTGGCCGGAGGATATTGCGAACTGCCTTGGCAATCATGTCTACATGTTGAAAGGCGGTCACAGATTTGATGGCAGTGAAATTCACGGTTTAGATGACAGAGAAATCGGCACCGTATTAGATGATTTAGTGTCCAAAGGTATTGAGTCGATTGCGATAGCTTCCGCTTTTTCGCCTATTAACAATTCCCATGAACATTACATTGCAGCGTTAGCTAAGGCGAAAATTCCAGACGCTAATATCACCGTTAGCCATGAGATTGGCAGATTGGGCATATTGGAGCGCGAAAACGCAGCGTTATTAAACGCCTCTTTGGGAGGCTTAGCTCAAAGCGTGGTCTCCAATATGAAAGCGGCTCTGGTGGAGCGGAAAATCAAATGTCCATTCTATGTTAGCCAGAACGATGGCACGCTTATGTCGGCCGACTTCATTGCCCGATACCCGGCACTAACCTTCGCTAGTGGTCCAACCAATTCCCTTCGCGGGGCTGCAGTCTTGAGTAAGCTGGACAATGCGATAGTAGTGGATATCGGAGGCACGACTTCGGATGTAGGTGTATTGGCCAATGGCTTTCCGAGAGAGAGTAATAGCTTTATTGATGTTGGTGGAATCAGAACTAATTTCAGAATGCCGGATATCATGGCGATTGGGCTTGGCGGTGGAAGTTTGGTTAGCGCTGATGGTAAATCAGTAGGTCCCTCATCAGTAGGTCACCGGTTAGTTAAAGAGGGCCAAGTGTTTGGAGGCTCACAGCTCACCGCGACCGACATCATAGTAGCCGCAGGACATCAAGATATAGGTGACGTAAATAAAGTATCGGGATTGTCTGGGTCATTGGTTAGTAAAGCTTCTGCAGCAATGCATCGAATGATTGATGATGCTATTGATAAAATGCGGCCAAGTGATGAGCCTGTTCCAGTAATACTCGTCGGTGGTGGGTCAATATTGATAACGGGTAAGCTCAACACAGCCTCCGAGGTTTACTGTCCCGAGCACGCAGGGGTTGCCAATGCCATCGGCGCTGCAATTGCTCAAGTCGGTGGTGAAGTCGAATCGGTTGTGAGTTACAACAAAGTTAAGCGAGACAAAGCTATAGAATCTGCGACACAGGCAGCACGAGAGAAAGCGATCAAAGCAGGTGCACAAGAGCAGAGCTTGCGCGTTCTTGATATCGAAGAAACCCCGCTGAGCTACATGGACGACAACGCAGTTAGGCTGCGAATTAAAGTCATTGGTGATTTAAAGCAGGTTAGGCAATCATGAAAGAGATTTGTGCAGAAGATATTAAGGACCTTTGTGCGGGAGCTGCTTTTCTTGCGACAGGAGGCGGAGGCGACCCCTATGTATCTCAGCTTATTGCCGAGCGGTTGCTGTCTCGCTACGGCCCCGCAAAGTTGATGCCGCTAGATAAAGTGCCTGATGATTTTCATGTGGTGAGTATCGGTATGGTGGGGGCGCCAACGGTGACGCTGGAACAGCTACCGACTGAAGATGAGGCAGTAAAGGCATTTGACGCCTATCAAACATTGACCGGTAAGAAGATCGACGCCGTGATTCCGTTTGAGGTGGGTGGAGGTAATAGTACTGTTCCACTTACCGTGGCCGCTATGCGTGACGTGCCTTGCATTGATGGTGATGGCATGGGGCGGGCTTTGCCGGAAGCACAGATGATGACTTTTCCTATTTATGGGGTACACCCGACACCAGCTGTTCTGCGTGATGCTTGGGGTAATCAGGCTATTTTGGATTGTAATGACGCTGAAACCTTTGAGCGCCATGTGAGGGCGATGGCTGTCACTATGGGCGGTATGATCAGCTCGGCAGAACACGGCATGACCGGCGCACAGGCGCGCAGGGCAGCGATACCCAAGACCATTAGTTTTGCGACTAATCTTGGCAAATTGCTACGGGATCACGATGGCATTGTTGACGCGATACAGGGCAGCATAGTTGAATTGTTTAAGGCCACAGACTATGGAATTGTAAGGAGGCTCTACACGGGAAAGGTGGTCGACAATGAGCGTAAGATCGTCGGCGGCTATGACGTGGGCACCGCAACAATCCAAAGCTTTGATGCCAACGTGGCAGCGATGACATTATTGATCAAAAATGAATACTTAATTGCCAAGGTGGGAGAAGAAGTCGTCGCGACAGTGCCAGACCTTATTTGTATAGTTGAGCAGGAGACCAGTCGGCCGCTGAACGCAGAGCGTATGCGCTATGGTCAGCGAGTGACAGTGTTTGGTATTGGCTGCACGCACCACTATCAAACCGATAAGGCGCTTAAAGTCGCTTCGCCGCGCGCCTTTGGCTTTGATTTGGATTATGTTCCCTTAGCTGATTTGGGCCGAACTTAATAAAGCCCCGAGGACGGCTAGAGATTAAAGGTAAGTTAAATTGAGCATAGCAATTAGCCCAATTTGTTCAGTGCTAAGGTATACTTCCCGCCAATGAGCAGTGCCCAACAAATCCTTCAATCCGTTTTTGGCTTTCCCTCTTTCCGAGAACCCCAAGATGAAATCATCGACACCGTTGTAAACGGTGACGATGCTTTAGTGTTGATGCCAACTGGCGGAGGCAAGTCTCTGTGCTATCAGATTCCCGCTTTGGTGCGAGACGGCTGCGGCATTGTAATCTCGCCGTTGATTGCCCTAATGCAAGACCAGGTTAGCGCTATGCGTTTGCTAGGGGTAAAAGCTGACTTTTTAAATTCCACACTCACTCTTGAGCAAGTCCAGAATATCGAGCAGGCGCTTTTAGAGGGGCATTTAGATTTACTCTACATCGCGCCGGAGCGACTGAATCAGCTAAGAACGATCAAACTTCTGCAGCAGGCTAAGATCGCGCTTTTCGCAATCGATGAAGCGCACTGTGTGTCTCAATGGGGTCATGATTTTCGTGCTGACTACTTAAAGCTCAGTCTGCTGCATGAACTGTTTCCAGAAATCCCCAGAATTGCACTTACCGCGACGGCAGATGAAAGAACCCGTAAAGAGATAATCCTACGGCTACAACTAGAACAAGCGAATCAATACATTGCCGGTTTTGATAGGCCTAATATTCGTTACCGGATTACCTTAAAGCACAGTGCTAAACAGCAGTTTCTAAAATTCATTAAGCAAGAACATCCTAACGATGCAGGTATTGTGTACTGCCTGTCTCGTAAAAAGACCGAAGAAATAGCAAGTTGGCTGCAAGGTCTAGGCTTCAATGCCTTGCCATATCATGCCGGCCTACCGTCGCAAATGCGGGCAGATCATCAGTCGAGATTTTTGCGAGAAGAAGGCGTGATTATCGTCGCGACTATTGCTTTCGGCATGGGTATAGACAAACCAGATGTGCGTTTTGTGGCGCATATGGATTTGCCAAAAACCGTGGAATCTTATTATCAGGAAACTGGCCGTGCCGGCAGAGACGGTGCTCCAGCAAATGCATGGATGGTGTACGGCCTGCAAGATGTAATCAAGCTTCGGCAGATGATGGCGGAATCTCAAGGCAGCGACGAGCATAAACGTGCAGAGCAGCATCGACTAAATGCCATGTTGGGGCTGTGTGAAATTACCAGCTGCCGACGTCAAGCCCTTATGAATTACTTTGGTGAAACTCTGCCTGAGCCCTGTGGCAACTGTGATACCTGCCTCGAAGCACCAAAGACCTGGAATGGCACTGAAGCCTCGCGCAAAGCGCTTAGTGTGGCTTATCGTACTGAGCAGCGATTTGGTGTTAACCATCTAATTGATGTTCTACGTGGTGGCAATACCGATAAAGTATTCCAGTTTGGGCACCAGAATTTGCCGTCCTATGGGATAGGTAAAGATTTGGACAATAACCAGTGGCGCTCTGTTTACCGGCAGCTTGTAGCCAGGGGTTTTCTGAGTGTTGACCTTGAGCGCTATGGTGCTTTGTGCCTGCAGGAAGCTTGCCGTCCGCTGTTACGGGGCGAGGAAACTATCGAGTTGCGTCTGGATATTAAGCAGAAGGTCGTTAAACAACAAACCAAGACACCATTGGCAGATGATATCGACGTTGGCCTATGGGAGGCCCTGCGTGAATGTCGCCGCGAATTTGCGGAAGAGCTTGGAGTCCCCCCATATATGATATTTCACGACAGTAGTTTGCAAGAAATGTGTCAGTCTATACCCAGAGGGATGGAGGAATTTGGACTAATTAGCGGGGTCGGCGAGCGAAAATTAGAAAAATACGGGCCAGCTTTTGTTCGGGTGATTACTGACCATTTGGCAGACTAGGTTCGCATGGATCCTTAAACGTTCAATGTGGTGCTTTGAAAGGCTGCCTTGACGCTACAGTTTATTGTTATGATCAAATTATTGTTATAATCAAATTTCACACTGCGCCGGATTTACGTTCCGGAATGCACAAGGAATTGACCGATGACCACCCTCCAAAATGATGCCAGCTCAAATAACAGCCCTAGCAGCAGCTCAATTAGTAAAATAGTTGTCGCCGCTTTATATAGATTTGCCGAGCTTCCTGATTTCGCCACGATGCGAGAACCGCTGCATGCTGTCATGCTGGCCAGCGAGGTTCGCGGCACTTTACTGCTTGCCGCAGAGGGTATTAACGGCACTATCGCTGGAACCAGAACTGGTGTTGATGAAGTCCTTGATTGGCTTCGTAAAGATGAGCGATTTTATGGCTTAGAAGCAAAGGAATCCACTGTTGCAGAAAACCCATTCTACCGAACAAAGGTAAAACTGAAGAAAGAGATTGTCACTATGGGCGTGGCGGGAATCAATCCTAAGCACATAGTTGGGACTTATGTTGAGGCGAAGGATTGGAATGCGCTTTTAGATGATCCGGACCTTGTGCTAATCGATACACGAAATCAGTATGAAGTAGAAATAGGCACATTTGAAAAAGCAGTAAACCCTTCAACAACCTCGTTTCGCGAGTTCCCTCAATACGTTAAGGATAATTTGGACCCTAATAAAACTAAAAAAGTCGCGATGTTTTGCACGGGCGGTATTCGATGTGAAAAATCCACCGCCTATCTCAAACAACAGGGCTTTGACGAGGTTTATCACCTTAAGGGCGGAATATTAAAATATCTCGAAGAAGTGCCCAAAGAAGAAACAAAATGGCAAGGCGAATGTTTTGTGTTCGATAACCGAGTTACTGTAGATCACGAACTTGAGCAGGGTAATTATGATCAATGTCACGGCTGCAGAATGCCTATTACAGAGCAGGACAAAAGCAAAGTTGAATACCAAAAAGGAGTCAGTTGTCATTACTGCTATAACAAGCTCAGTGCGGAACAGCAGCAGAGATATGCAGAGCGTGAAAAACAGGTGGAATTGGCTAAGCTTCGAGGCGAGTCGCATATCGGTCAACCTATGCAGAAAACGATAGAGCAGCGGCGAAAAGAGAAAGTACAATACAAAGAATCTCAACGGCGACTAAAAACCTAGATGGCCTTTATTGGTTTTTTGACTGGATGTGCAGGGGCTATTTTTACAGAGGCGGCTCTAACTGATACTCTTCTTATAACTATAATAAACAGATGACTTATGGCAAAAAAAGGATTACCAATGAGTCCCTACGGTGAATTTCTTGGGATTCAAATAGGAGAGTATGGTGAAGGGTTTGCTCGGTGTAGCCTGCGCCTGCAACCTCACCATATGAACGCAGGTGGCAGAGTCCATGGGGGTGTTCTTACCTCTCTTGCGGATACTGCAGCAGGGGTTGCGGTTCGCTCAGTTAGACCCGACGGAAAACTCTCCGCCACCACCGACTTAAGTATCGCATTTATAAGACCACCTTTCGGAGAAAGTCTAATCGCTTGCGCAGAGGTTATTCACGCAGGGCGGAAACTATTTCGTACTGAGATCGCCATTCACTGTGAAGATAAACTAATTGCTAAAACTACGGCTACCTTCATGATTGTTGATGCCCCTAAATGAAACGTGAGCCTAAGCCATATTGGTTATGAAGGTGTGCCCGCGTTGGGGTTTTATTTCTAATAGTTTTGAGATTAACGTTCGTCAATGCTTAAGTTTTTTAACGATTAAGTTAGCTAGTGTGTTGCTGTAAAGCTGTTGTAAAAGTTGCCGTAAAAGCGTGTTTAATTACTAAACTAATCTTTGAGGCGGTCATGAATAAAGACAAGAAAGCTGGATCAAATTCACTCCCTTCAAATTGGAACAAAAGCCGCCGTGAGTTTATAAAGACTGCGGCTGGCCTTAGTACATTCATGATCGTCCCGCGTCACGTTTTGGGTGGGGCTGCCTATGTTGCGCCTAGCGAGAAAATAAACATAGCCGCCGTAGGAGCTGGCGGCAAAGGCCGCTCAGATATAAAATCTGTTGCTCATGAAAATATTTACGCGATTTGTGATATTGACGATAATCGTTTGGCTGACACCCTAGGCCAAGAATGGGCGGCGCCGTTTAAGGACAAAACCAAGACCTATCGTGACTATCGAATAATGCTGGAAAACGAGCCTGAAATTGATGCCGTTGTTATTAGCACTCCCGATCATATGCACACGCCGATTGCGGGCTATGCCATGAATATGGGAAACCAACATTGTCACGCAAATGGGTAATCAGGGGCATGCTGAGGAAGGCGCACGCCTACTCAACGAGTTGGTCGCAGATGGAGCTCTAGGAACTGTGCGTGAAGTGCATTGCTGGACTAATCGGCCAGTATGGCCTCAGGGGATTGCCCGTCCAGAGGGCGAAGATCTGATTCCTGGGTCCATGGATTGGGATCTATGGCTGGGGGCTGCACCGAGCAGGCCTTATTTGGAAGGGCGCTATCACTGGTTTAATTGGCGAGGTTGGTTAGATTTTGGTACCGGTGTGATCGGTGATATGGGCGCTCATACTATTGACCATCCTTATTGGGCGCTGGATCTTGATTTGCCCACCAAGGTATCTGCTAGTTCTAGTCGCTTTGGGCGGGAGATGGAAAGCTATCCTACGGCGTCCAAAATACATTTCGATTTCCCTGCTAAAGCCGGTCGGGTGGCCGTTAAGATGATTTGGTACGATGGCGGTCTTATGCCAGAGCGACCCGAGCTTATAGAGAGTGAACGCCAAATGGGTGATAACGACCGCGGAGTCCTTATTGTTGGAGATAAGAATACATTGATGCACGGTGTCTATGGTCGTAACCCAAGGCTAATTCCGGAAACTCTTCATGCGCAATATCCGACGCCGGCGAAGACGCTGGATCGCTCGCCAGGAATCTACCAAGAATGGATTGATGCGATTAAAGACAGAAGCAAACAAACTACGTCGAATTTTGACTATGCAGCCAAGCTGACAGAGACAATGTTGTTGGGCAATGTGGCAACCTCGCGCGCTGGGGAAAATAAGGTGCTGGAGTATGACGCGATAAATATGCGTTTTACCAATGATGATGGAGCAAACGCCTATCTGGACAAGGAATATCGTCGAGGTTTCGGTTTGGTTTAAGCAGCGAAGAGAAGTATAGGGTTTGCCAGTCAAATTTTTGGTTGATCTGTCTGTTCATCAATGTGGCGTTCAGACGTTTTACTGTCTAATAAGTGTTCTATCCTGGGCAGTGGGTAGGCTTATTATTCGAAACTGCTGATTTAAAAGCGCGCAAATAGTTGAGAGTTTAACTATGACTTATGCGAAAAATTAATTAAAAAATACTCCGGTTTACAGCGTCAGGTTTGCATGATTCACTTTTTTTTTACAAGGGTACTGCTGTCTTCTTTTTGATCCTTCTTGCTGCTTTTTTTAATTCCTACAGAAGCTGATGCGTAGCTGCCTATATTGCTCTCACCTTCAGGTGTCACCGCAATGTTGATGATCTCAATATACTTAGCAGCTAGCTTATTAAGTTAAGGGAGTTATGTTGGAGTCTTATTTCCCATCTGTATCCATCACCTTACATAGGCATGTAAGATCGCTGATGGAATTAGACACCGAGGAATGCCATTACGTTGCCTGCAGCTGAACTTTTGCCTCGTGCGTGCCATTTCCATCACATTTAAAAAGTTAGAATAACAGTGTTCACTTTATCCTGAGGCAAGTGATGGGCTGAAATCTCCGCAGATGGTCGTTTTAGCGCTAAGTTCATGGTTCAGACGATAAGCGTTCAAGTTGAATAAAATAACGTGGGGGAAAGCCTGTCAAGAATCTAAAGGCCAGGCCCGGGTCGTATTCCAAGGCGAGTTGATCATGATCTTCACCCTCTAATAACATAGCTTGGTAGCTTGCCGACTCTCCGTCTATTAAGGCTATGAGCTTAGGATTTTGAAGGACTCGTCGAAACCATGCCCTAGGCCAATGGTTTGCGGCAATGAAAAATTCGCCACCACTTTCAAAGCGAGATACCACACGGTCATGAGATTGGCCTTGCTTATCAATAGTCGTAATGATGATAGTGTTGCCTAGTTCAGGCTGAAATAATCCTAACGATGATTCAAATAGGACCACTAAGCTGATATAAGCAGCAGCGACAATGGTAATAGTTTTGGCTGTTTTTTTCGTATTCATATAGGCTCCCCGGCTTTTTTAACACGCTTTTTATTGTTGCTAAAGCCATTAGCAACATAACATAGCCCTATAAGTTAGTTTGATGCTGCTTTTAGTGTTTGGCGTATAAGTAATAATCTGGAACCTAAAGAACTTCAAAATCCAGACAAAAAAAGGGAGCACAAAGTGCTCCCTTTTAATTTGTGTTGAGTTTGTGAGTTTACAGTCTCACAGCCTCACAACTTCGATCTAGAAGTTGATATTTACACGGCCATACAAGAACTGACCTTCAAAACCCCAAGGAGTTGATGTGGCATATCTGTTGCCTGAACCAATAGTTCCATCTAAGTTGTTATTCTCAATAGGGGCGTCTTGATCAAACGCATTTTGAGCACCAAGGATGAAAGTATAGTTGTCATTTAACGAATAGGCTGCTTCTAGATCGAAGGTCCATTCGCCATCGTAGCAACCATCACGGTTAACCGCACAAGTCACATTATAGCCAGTGCCGTCTCCACCACGAGCTGTAGAGTCACCGCTGTAACCAGAAGAAACCCAATCGTCGTAGAAGCTAGCACGAGCTAGTAAGCGGAAGTCACCTATAAAATGATTATAAGTGAACACGCCACGATTTTCCGGGTTGAAGTTTTCAAGATCTACTACTCGGTTTCGACTAACTTCTTTGCCGGCATTTTCCACTTCAGTTTCGATGTGAGTCCAGGCAGCGTTTAAAGTACCGTTGCCAGCATCACCCCAGTCAAGGCTCCACGACGCAACAATTTCTATACCTTCAGTAGTGGTATCGAAGTCATTGGTATAGAAAGATACTGAGCTTAGATCAGAAGCACCGGGTACGCCAAGTTCTTGCAAACATGTGGCTAAATTACCAACAGGATTTGCAAGGGCGCCTGGGCAGTTTTGACCAGCGGGCACTGGTAGACCAGCTATATTAATAGTACCTGTTTGTGAGATGCGGTCTTCAAGTTCGATATTGAAGTAATCCACTGTCACGTTTAGGCTATTAGTAATATCCCACACCATACCAGCTGAAAAGTTTGATGAATCTTCGGCATCAAGCGCTTCGGCACCCAAGAACTGGGCGATAGGGTTGTTAGGTGGAATCTGGCCACGTTGCTGAAGTTCACCGTCTACAGTAATTGTAGAAAGCTTAGTTACGTTTGCCTGACCAGGGGTCGGAGCACGGAAACCAGTGTTATAAGATGAACGAAGTGTCAACGAGTCGCTGATACGGTAGCGGCCTGATAGCTTGTAGTTAATTACGTCACCAAAGGTGTCAAAGTCTTCGTAACGAACCGCAAGCCCCATGGTTAGCGCATCAGTAATATCAGCTTCTGCGTCGCCATAGATAGCGATGTTTTTGCGACCCCAAAGGCCAGCCTGTTCTGGACTGAAACCAGCGAAACCGTGTGAACCAATGCTTAAGTTTGGCAATCCAGTTGTGCCATCACTGTAAGTGTTGGATCCATCCACGTTTTGAAAAGCATATGCGCCTGCTTTCCATGATTGCGTTTCACCGACGATTGTCTCAAAACGCTCGTTGCGCCACTCACCGCCAAAACCGATGCTCAGGTCAGATGCAAGGCCGTCAACAGGCAGGGTGTAAACAAAATCAGCGTTGAAATTTGTTTCAGACTGAATATTGCTGCCTAGCTCGAACGCCTGCTGTAAAGCACCGTCAACGATTCCGTCTGGTCCATTAGATGGGTTCCAAGAATTGCTAATGCGGAACGCAACGGCATTACGGCCATAGCTTCCGCTAAAGTCATAGCTGAAGTTAGGCGAGAATTGGCCGCGAATACCGGTAACAATACTTGCGTCTTTAAGGCCCGCACCAAAAGATGGTGTGTAACCGCCCGGAAGGATTTGGTTCAAGACGAAACAGTTGCTAGGAAGGCCTGCTAAACCAGCTGCGTCGGCTGCGACAGCAGCTGCATCCAACGGTATGCCATTGCCACCTGAACCAGGAGAGGTCAGAGCTGGGCAGTTCGATGTAACACCTTTTTGGCCTGCAGCGATATTAGTATCAACTACGGCGCGAGTTGAGCCGTTTGTGAATACACCACCGCGACTGTTTGGATTACGGAAATAGAAACCGCCGTCAGTTTGACGCTGACCATAGTTACCAAAAGCATACACTTCTGCTGTGTCAGAAATCTCAATCCCAGAATTGAAGAAAATGTTCCAGTTGTCAGTGACCTCTGGTGCTCCCCAAACCTGTGCAGGATTTAAAACACTGGAGCGTTGCCCAGCATTGCCATTAGCAATCAGATTAGCGGCATCAGTTCTTTGTTGCGAGCGACTAGTCGCCTCTTGCTCCATGAAAGAACCGGTTACGTTAATGAATCCGTCGTCGCCCAGTGGCAAACCAAAGTTGACCATAACCTGTTGAAGCTCACCGTCGCCTTCACCGAACTCACCTACGCGAGCATCCACTGAGAAGCCGTCAGCATCGTCTTTAAGAACGAAGTTCATAACGCCAGCGATAGCATCAGAACCGTACTGTGCTGCCGCGCCATCACGAAGGATTTCGACTTGTTTGAATGCTAAAACTGGGATAGCTGAAATATCAGCACCTTGGGATCCCGCGGAAAGTGAGCCACCTAGCTCGGCGATAACGCCTGCACGATGACGACGCTTTCCGTTAACTAGAATAAGGATGTTATCTGGTGGCAGGCCACGCAGATTGGCAGGACGAACAATTGTTGCCGCGTCCGATATGGCGTTACGTTGAACGTTGTATGAAGGCACTGAAGTTCTCAGCATTTCATCCAAGTCAGCGAAACCCATGTTGACGAATTCGTCCCCTGAAATCACATCGATAGGAACCGACGAATCAGACGCTGATCGCTGTGGGCGACGCGAGCCAATCGTAACAATTTCTTCGACGTCCGCTTGTTGTCCATACACCACTGGCGCAAAGCCAGTTGGAGCTAGGAGACCAAGCGCAATGGCAGCAGGGAGAACCCTTTTTGCCAGGTTAGGTCGTTTAAACATTTACTTCCCCTTTTCGTATTAAAGATATGCAGCCTTTTCCAGGCTCATTCTCTTAGTGGGACTGCCTTACAAGTGGGCAATAAGTACGAGACAAATCACCAAACTCATTAGAGAAGCAGCCATTACACTAGGATAAAAGTCAGAGTAGTAAAAGTCTACAGTTATAGTTCAAAAACAGAGCGTTATAAGGCCAATTATGGTGCAAATGCACCATAATTGGCCTTAATCAGGAGGATTTCTGAAATACATAAAATTTTAGCTTTTTATTTCTGCTTTAAAACAAGTCGTTTTAAATATTTAAGCATCTGTAAATTTGGCATTTCTTGGGCTGGCGGATTCTGATTCAGCCCGAGGACGAGCCGAGTTTTTAAGGCTCTTGTTTTGCTCTTTTTATCGTGCCTGAATAAAATCGACCCATTTCGGTGCGTAATTTGGGCTGCCCGAGATGCTGATGTTGGCGCTATCAGGCCTAGACGAATCAGGGCAATCTGGCAGCTAGGTTGTTGTTGGCTGGAAAGAGATTAGACGGATTTAAGGGCGTTTCAGAAGAATTTCAAAAGGCGGGTTAAAAATCGTTAATGCCGCAGTAAAGCAGAATGTGGCGTAATCAATGGTCTGCGCAATTTCTGCTAATTGTTTGGCGGAGGAGAATACATGGCGAAAAGGAAAGCCAGCGTGTCAGACCCGCTGTTATTTGCGTTTAATTGAGGGATTAATGATGTAGAGAGGTCATTGATCTAAAAACCGATTTAAGTGGCGCTAAGTTCGCTGAACATTAAATTAGAAGCTTATGCTAAGTCGCCATTTTAGAGGCCTTAGCAACTCAGGTCCCGGCAAAATAGTGCCTAGTCACTTAGCAGTCGATCTTTGCAATTTTTGCCAAACTGACTCCAAAGAATCAACCACAGACTTAGCGGCCATCAAGAATGACAGCTTGAACCTGTGACCGTTATTAAGCTTTCGAAATGCATCTCCTCGTCTCTGCCATTTCTGTGTCCAAGTGTTTTGGTTTAAATAACTAGCGAACCGAGTTGAGAGTTTGGAAAGAAGAGTTGCGCCTATGAATAAAAACAGAATTCCAGGTATCACTGGGAGTATAAGACCGATAATACCTAGAATGAGGCAAAGGCCGATAACCACGACCAGAACAGCTTTACCTATTATTTGTTTAAAGCTGAGGCTAGAGCTTGGGTTTTTTACATTAGAACATCTCATATCACTTGATAACTCCTTGGGCCTGATTAGATTTTTAACCGGCTTTTCCTAGACGAAAGCAGCTTTCGTGCCAGCATCTAAAGCATTGAAAAACATAGGTTTATTTTTATAAGGAAGTCGTTAAGCAAAGTGCAGATGGTGAATGTCGCCAATTATTAAGAAGAGTGACGATGAGAGACATTGATCAGCAAGCTCTCATCGCAACTCGAGCACGTGGTTTAGGGCCGCTGGATAGTCCAAGTCACTCTTTCGGCACTGGTCATGTTGTGCATGTTTGAAGAAGAAGCTGCCCCTAAGGTAAACCAGTAGAAGTCTGGGTTGACGTCGATAGAAGTATAGAAATCGAGGTACTTCTGGTGTTCAGGATCTGATCGTGGAAGATCTGCCCCCTCAACGTCGCCGCCTGCCCAAGAGTGAACACCTAAAAAGGTGTTATTGCCTAGCCTTCTGACGACTCCGGACATAAAAAAATCTGTTGCGCCGGAGGCAATAGAGCCACTGTCTGGTACACAGGTGGCGAATCCCGCATCATAAATCAATTTGGAAGCCACGAGATTTGCATCATCATCGTCTGAGCCAGGGCCATAAGCCATGATGATTGTTTTAACTTCTGGATTGTTGTTGATTAAATTACTCACTTTTTGGGCTGCTGAGCTATCGATTAAGCCTCGGAAAATCGCTCTAGTTCCATCGACGGTCAGGGTTAAAGATTGTTCAGTGGATGAGGTGTCGAAGACGCCGCTGCAGGATGTCTCTACCTCGGCAACGGTTACCATTTTCGCTCCGAAAGAAGCCGCTTGCAGTGGCACCGAAAAAGTCGCTACATTGGAGAAGACTGCCGTCGGCCCTGATGCGGTATAAGGTTGCACTGCTACGTAGAAGGCGGAGCCCGGTGGCAACGAAGCTGAAATAGTGTTGGTAGCGCCGAGGTCCAAACTTGCGACAGGGGCTTGAGCTGGAAAGGGCGCATAGAATAAGTTATAGCCGCTGGCGCCGGCAAATGCGGTCCAGCTTATTGTAACGGTAGTTCCAGAGATGCTTGTTGTTAGTATCGGCGCCGCATTATCTTCTTCGAGAGTCGTAAAGGTAGCACCGGTTGCGTGCTGGGCTATAAAGTTGGAGAGAGCGGCTACACTAGCGTAGACACCAGGTGAATTCGGGTCGCCACAGGTCGGACCGGTCTCGGTGCCACCAAAGCTGACCAATCCTACTTGGACAAAAGAGTTGCCTTTGGCGATTGTAAGAGGGCCGCCGCTATCACCTTGGCAGGTATCGGTAGTGTCGGTCGCTGTTACGCCTCCTGCGCAAATCATATTGTCAGTGATGTCCCCTCCGTAAATAGAGCTGCAAGTCTCATTGCTAACAATTTTTTGATTCGCAGTGAGTAATGTAGTGGATGGCTTAATTGACATGTTGTCAGCATCGACCTCTGTTGCCCCCCAACCCATAACCAGAGCCATTGTTTCAGCAGGGACGGCAGGGGCGTCGCCGGAGAGGAGTTTCACTGGTTGCAGATTCACAGCGGCTGTTAACTCGACCAGTGCAATGTCGAAATCATTATAATTTGGGCTTGTAGCAATATCCGGCTGATAGCTTGGGTGGACAATGATCTGCCCAATTTGCGCGACGATTGCATCGGTTGCGAGATCGGTTGCGAGATCGGTTGCGAGAGAGGAGATGTCTATCCTGGCGGTGTCTGAATTGAGGACGATTGTTGAGGTGGCGCCCCTTGGAATATCGACTGCATCACCGTCTACATTGAGAAAACAATGAGCGGCGGTTAGCACCCACGTTGGTGAAATTAAGCTCGCGCCGCAAAATTGGGTGCCTTCGAAATCGGCTAAATGGACTATCCATGGATAGGTAGAAGTGGAGCCTACAGCTCCATTAATGATCTCGGACCTGCCGCTTGTTTCCACCCCGATAGGGTTTTTCCCCTGTGCCATTACTAGATGTGCAAGCATGCTTAACAAAACACTTGCCAATATTTGGTTTGATATTCTCGATTTCATATTTAAAGTTAATCCTCAACGTGCGGAGGTATTTGACCTCAGGTATGGATACTACAGTTTAACGTTTTCCTTTTTTATCATTCGTTAATTTCATTTGATTTCGAGTGGTTTTGACGGGGTTAAATTGAAGCTTTTTTGAAATTTTATAAGGATATAACACGCCTTGCACGAGCCGATAGGCGTGGTAGACTCAACCGAAAGCGCCTGTGTTTGTGCGCCTGTACATCACTGATTTGAGTAATCCATATGCCTGCGAAACCAATTTCACGCCGATCATTTCTAAAATCTTCTAGCACTTTAGCCAAAGGTTCTTTCATTGCTCTAACGGCCCCAGCCATACTTGCGGCTTGTCGACAGGCGGAAGAAAACATTGGCTCAACTGAGCCAAGTTTCAGCACGCTTACTGAGATCGAAGGAAAGGAACTACGTGCTATTGCCGCTCGTATTGTTCCAACCGATGAAACTCCTGGTGCAGAAGAGGCTGGTGTTATTTATTTTATTGACGCGGTGCTGGGAGACAACGCAGAAAAAGAGTACGGGCAAGTTAGATCAGCGCTGCGGGAAATACAGGCGGAGAGTGGAATAAAGTTTGGCGCGTCGTACTTTTTTGAATTAACAGCCGAGCAACAAGATCAAGTACTAACAGATATAGAGACTACCCCTTTTTTCGCCACCATTCGTTACCTAACCATAGCGGGAATGTTCTCACTGCCTGAGTACGGCGGTAATAAGGACAAGATCGGCTATAAACTAATAGGTTTTAATGACGCTCATGCTTGGTCCGCGCCTTACGGTTTCTATGATGCTGACTACGCACTGAAGGGAGAGTAACAATGGCACAGGCACCGTTTTCAACTAGAGATACCGTAGATTTTATTGTTGTTGGTTCCGGCGCGGCCGGTGGAATTATGGCCAAGGAATTATCAACAGCAGGTTTTAGTGTTGTTGTATTAGAGCAGGGGCCATATCTCAAGGCTGGCGATTTTAAGCATGATGAGTGGGGTTATGACCACAATGAAGATCTGACATGGGGAGCTCGTCAAGGGCACCCTCAAACCTTCCGTAAATCTGAGTCAGATGTTGCTGAGCTTAGTGCCAAAGCTTCACTTGGCTATGCTCACAATGTTGGCGGTAGCAGTGTCCATTTCTCAGGCAATTTTTGGCGCTTACGAGAAATAGATTTTATCGAAGCGAGTGTTAAAGGGAGTATCGCCGGAACAAACTTCGTGGATTGGCCGATCACTTACTCAGATCTTGAGCCTTATTATACCAAGGTGGATTGGGAGATCGGTGTATCTGGTCTTCAAGGGCCTTGGGATCCACCACGCTCGCGGGAATATCCTTGTCCGCCAATGCCGATAAAATCTCCCGGCGTATTGTTGGAGAGAGCTGGCAAGCAATTGGGTTTAAATCCATATCCGGCTCCTGTCGCTATTTTATCTCAGCCACATAATGGCAGACCTGGCTGTATTCACTGTGGGTTTTGCAATGGTTTTGGCTGTGAAGTAGACGCGAAGTCATCGTCGATGGCGACGATGATGCCAATTGCTCTGGGCACTGGCAACTGTGAACTTAGAACGGGCTGCACGGTGCATCGAGTTAATACTGATGAGGCTGGCAAAGCCTCTGAGGTGGTTTACTGGGATGAGAGCGGTGTTGAACATGCGCAAAAAGCTCGCGCGGTGGTGTTGAGTGCAAATGGGGCAGAGACCCCAAGGTTATTGCTTTTGTCTGAGTCTGCACAGCACCCTGATGGACTGGCCAACTCTAGTGGATACGTTGGTAAAAACCTTATGTTCAATGGTTATTCTAGTGTGGCTGGGCTTTTCGATGAGCCGGTTAATGGCCATAAAAGCATTCCTGCAACGAGGGTGATTCATGATTTCTACGAGTTAAGTAGTGAGTTAGGATTTTATGGCGGCGGCGGAATAGACTCCCGCCACCTCTCAAGAGGGACCCCCATGGGGTTCGCTCTCGGTGGCAGCCATTTTGGTGGTCCCAAGTGGGGAAGCGAATACAAGCGAAATTTAGAAAGAGAGTTTACTCATTCGGCAGCTTTTGATGGGCACACAACTTCTTTGCCACTATCGAGTAACAATGTCAGCTTGGACCCTGATGTTGTTGATAAGTGGGGGCGGCCTGCGCTGCGCTGCACCTATATGGATCACCCTGATGATATTGCAACAATGAAGTTTTTTTATGATAAGTCGTTGGAGTTGATGGAAGCTGCGGGAGCAAAAAGGACGACCGGCTTCTATCCGGAAAACGGCCAAGACGGGAATGTGCACTTATTGGGAACTTGTCGCATGGGGAACGATTCAGCCAGCTCTGTAGTGAACAAATTCAATCGTGCTCATGATGTGTCGAATTTGTTTATGGTTGATGGCAGTAGCTTGGTGACCTCAGGGCGAGGCCAGCCGACCATGACTATAATGGCGTTGGCATTTCGTGCAGCCGACAACATAATCCAAGCAGCAAATCGCGGCGAGATATAATCTCGCCAAACTTATGATTTTCCTTGCAAGAAAGGCAATCCGCCGCTATTGATCAGCGGCGCTTTTGATGCTCGCAAAGATGGATGAAGATCCATCTTTGTTCATTAGTAAAACGTCATAGGGTGTGAATCGATTTCCCATCTCCATGCCAGGCCCACCTATAGGCATGCCCGGAACAGTTAACCCCAGTGCGTTCTCTGGTGGGTTGGCTAGAAATAGGTCTATGAATTTTGCCGGTATATGGCCTTCGAACAAAAAACCTTCGTTAGTTACTGCCGTATGACAAGATGCCCATTCTGGTTTGATGCCGAGCTCTTCCTTCACTTTGTTTAGATTAGTGGGGTGAAACACCGTTGAGTGGTAATTGTTTTCGTCCATGTGTTTTATCCATCCCACACAGCACCCACAGCTTTCGCTTTTGTAAACGTTAAGTACGACATCGTCAATAGATTGAGCGTGTAGCGTTGGTGCAAGCAACATAGATATTAAACCAAATAGTGCAGCGAAAAAGCGCTGTCTTAAAATGCTGTGAACTCTAAAGAAATGGGTATTCATAGATTCTCCGTTAACTTTTTTGGTGAGTATTCTCATGCTCTTGCTGCAATTGTCCAAGTTTTAGTTCCTATTGTCCAATGGCTGCGGACTCGGTTTGGCGAATACCAAACCGAAGCCAGCCACTCTCATTTGAGTTGTCAGAATTTTCCAACAGCTTATTCAGAGCAGCTAATCTTGCATTAAGTGCCGTCTCATTAGTTGGATTGGCTTTTAACGCAATATCTGCGGCATGGAGCGCCAGCTCGAATGCGTCCGATTCAAAGTATGCCATTGCTAATTTCCCTACTGCATCAGCGCCACCGGCGAGGGCAACTATGTCTGGGTATACATCTGATGGAGGTGTCGAAAACATGGTGGCGGGATTGCCATCAAACCAGCCGATATAGTTTTCAAAAATACCTCTGACAGACCATGCAATCGAGCCATATCCCTCCCCTATATCTAAATCTGCCGGCAGCTTTATTTCTTCCATAAGGGTGTAAACATCTTTGCCTTGGTTCATGCCTAATACAGTTTGATCATGAACGTAGACAATAGCGTCTCGATAGCGACCTGCTGCTGCCTCGATGTTGGTATTGCCGAAAATGGCATCGCCATGGCTAGGGATGAGTATTTCAGGCTCTAATGCTAATATTTTGTCAATAGAATTGGCGTAGTCAAGGGCCCAGCGCGGCTTGGTGCCTCGAAGGGTGTACATATTGGGAAAGGATTCGTAATAGTTGTCGCCAACAAATGCTGCAGAGTATTGAGGAAGCCATACGGTAAGGTGGTCGTATGTCTCTCCAGGTGAGTGCATAATAACGAATTCAATGCCCCCTAGTTCGAAACGGTATTCGTCATCAAACAATATGGTAGGTTTTATTTCTGCGCCATAATTATCATCTTGATTGACGGGTTCAGGAATGTTCGATCTAGATTGGGCTATGCTTCCGGCAAGAGCGGGAAACTGGGCGGCATTGCGTTGACCGAAAAGACTTCTCAATCTGTACTGATAATTTACAAATTCAAAATGTTCTTCTTGGGCGATAATTTCAGTGTCTTCTTCGCGCCATAATTCAACGCCACCGGTGTGGTCGCCATGGGCATGAGTCAATATGATATATTTAATCGGGCCGTCGTCTATCGCCTCTAAGAGTTTTTTGTGGCGAGGAGCATTTACCGATAATGAAGTGTCAACTATGACATTTCCTTCAGATGTTTTTATGAGGAAGCTGTTGCCAAAGCCGGTGGCTTGGAAAATCACCTCATTTATTTTAATAGCTTCGGTTTGGCTGGCGCCGGAGAGCAAAGGATTGCCTCCAGTTACCTGAGCGATTGATGCTATAGGGAGTAACAGAAAAACTGAAAAGAGGAATACAATTCCCATTTTAATATTCGCTTGAAGTAGCAAGAGCGGATTCCTTTGGGTTAGGTTGATTTAGTCAAGTAATCTACTACGAGTTTGATAGAGAATTGTAAGTTGCTCAGGGTTTAGTGATAAAAAGCGAGCTATATTCTTTTTATTGGTATTAATGAGCTCATAATCCAGTAGTTCAGGGTTGTCAGTTGGCCAGCCCGTTGCAAAAAGGACTTGCTGGGGGTCCATTTTTTTTATTCTATTAGATAGCTGCTTATTCTGAATCATTAGGGTTCGTTGAACTTGAGAGCTTTGTGCGGAATTAGGCGCCACAACAACGCCGGCTAGATCGAACTGGAAATTACTGCGCTCTAAACGCTCATCTATAAAAGCCTCCGTGAACTGTGCCATTGCTCTATCTGTTCCGTTGTCATAGCCACCGGAACCCGCTAAGTGAGCAATTTGAATGTCAATGGTAGGGGCCTCAGATAAGACTTTGTCGATAAACAGCTTTATATCGATTGAGCCGTAATCGGTTTGGCGGGTGCGTGTGTGTATCAGTGCCGGAAACTGCAAAGCCTCAAGAAATTCAAAGACAGTGGCTAACTTGCCAATGTGAGCGCTGCTGCGAAGATCAATGTCAGAATTTTCAAAATGTAGATGCACCCCTTTAAGACCTAGGCGCTGGGCGCAACGTTGGATTTCATCGAGAGCATACTCGGCAAGCGGATTGACTGAGCACAATCCGCTGAGCCTGTCGGGTGCAATTGCAACCTGCTCAGCGGTGTAGTTATTTTCCCTCATCACCAGGCTATATTCTCCGCTTGGATTCAAATCAGGCATGCTAAATAAGTAGGCACTAGAGATCACTATGGCTTCAGGAACTGCAGCAGCATTCAGGGCTGCTAAAATATCTTGGCCTGTAATTGCTTTTAAATTGGGCAGGGACTCTAGGGGCTTTTTATTTTGCTGGATTTGAGAGAGTAAGTCCGCTGCGGCCTCAGACCTCAAGTGTAAATGGTGTTCGGCAACCACTCGGGGAGACTCCGCTGCCCAGGCCGGCTGACAAAGGACTAATAAAGTGAGCAGCTTGAAGAGTGGCTTATTCATTGAGATTTAACATTAACAGGTGCTCATTCTAGTTTTAAAAAGGTAGCTTAAATAGCTGCGAGCTTGAAGTCGAGGTTTAGTGCCAGTTTTGTTGCAATTTCGTCTAAAATTGTGAGCTCAGTAAAGTGGCTGTATAGCCTTAAAATTATGCCTTGCTGTAACTTTAAATTGCCACTAGTCTTGGGCAATGACGACTATCCCCCAGTCTTTTCCCAAGAGTGAAATGTCACGCGTTAGCTCCATCGATAGCTTGCGCGGGTTTGCGTTGCTGGGTATTTTGCTGATGAATATTATTGGCTTCGCATTTCCCTTCCCCTCGTATTCTAATCCAATGTTTGATGGTTCTACTGAAGGAATGAATTTCTTCGTTTATGGTTTTATGGACGTATTCGCTGAGGGTGCTATGCGAACAATATTTTCCATGTTATTCGGTGCTGGGCTGCTCCTTTTTATGGCTAAAGATAGTGCTTCGGATGAACAGATAAAGTGCCTGTACTACCGCCGAATGCTCCTACTTATTGGGTTTGGGGTGATCGATGCTTATCTTTTTCTTTGGCTGGGGGACATATTGTTTGTTTACGGTGTGGCTGGCTTGATATTGTACTTTTTCCGCAACTTATCACCAGCCAAGCTAGTCGCCTCAGGACTGCTTTTGCTTTGCTGTTTGACAGTGCTCCATAGCGTGAGCCATAGAGAGGCGAGGCAATTGACAGAGCAGGTTAGGCTAGTTCAGGCGCTTCCCCCAGAGGTGATTAAGACTGGAGAGCAGGTAGAGCTCCTGGTGCAGTGGAATACCTTTCTTAGCGATCAGTTCCTTACCCAAGCTCAAATTGATGAGGAAATTTCTCAACGGCGGTCCGGCTACTTAGAGCTGCTGATCAGCCAAGCACCTACTACCTTGATGCTACAAACCTGGGGCTTGGTTTTTGGCTCCTTGTGGGATGCGCTAGCGATGATGCTGCTGGGGATGGCTTTGATGAAGTGGCGTATTTTTAATGCGGAACTCTCGGTTCGCTTTTATGGCTTGCTTTGCGGGGTTGGGCTAGCCGTTGGTATTGCAGTGAACCTATATGAGGTTGTGCAGTTAAAGACAAGTGACTTTGAAATTTACTGGTCTGGATCATTTCGTCCTAGCTATGAAGTAGGAAGGTTAGCTATGGCTTTGGGTTACATCGGGGCAATCATGTTGATATGTAAGCTTCAGGTGTTGCGCTCTATTCGATTAGGTTTAGCTGCTGTTGGTAGGATGGCCTTAACAAATTATTTGTCTCATTCTGTAATCTGCAACACGATTTTTATGGGATTCGGCTGGGGTTTAGTTGCTGAACTGGAACGCTCTCAAATTTACGTTATCGTTGTTGGAATTTGGATTTTTCAGTTAATTTTAAGCTCACTTGTGTTGCGTAGATTTAGATTTGGTCCAATTGAGTGGCTCTGGCGCAGCCTTACCTATGGTAAAAAACAAACCTTTAGAGTGTGAGTACTGGGGATAAATAATCACGTTAATAGCTCGGTGGCTGAGCCGCATATTGATTTGAGTTCACCGGACCAATCACCTATCATGCGGCGGGCGTCACGCTCTGGCTAATCTATTTTCCAGCTAACGCCCTATGGGAGTTGTACCCTTCTGAGAATTGGCGGCCCGCTCAATTGAAGGCTCTGCCAATAGATTTTAAAAGGCTCAAAGGCGTTTGTTAGTCCCCTGAAGCCGTAAGCCTACTTAATAATACCCCTCGAAAAGCCTGTCTTTTTAGGGTTCGGAAAATTCACTGTGCTACTTGCTCGACTACATTTCAATAAAGCGACTTTGCTGGAACTCATGCGAATAGCCTTGCCGATGGTTGTATCGCAGGGAACTTTCGCAGTGATGATATTTACTGACCGCTATTTCATGTCGCAAATTGACGCAATTCACATGGCAGCAGCATTAGGCGGTGGTGTGGCAGCCTTTTTTTCGTTTTGTTTTTTCTCAGGAGTTTTATCTTACTCTAATGCAATGGCCGCTCAGTATTTGGGTGCCGGGGAGCATGCAAAGTGCTCGAAGGTTGTTACTCAAGGCATGATCATGGTTGCTCTGAGCACACCGTTACTTGCTTTGGTGACCTACCTCGTCGCTGGCATTTTTTCAGCAATGAATCATCAGCCTGAACAGGTTGAACTAGAGCGGACTTATTACATCTTGCTGATGCTGGGCGCGGTTGTAACATTAGCGAAGATTTGCATATCTTCCTATTTTGCCGGCATTGGTCGTTCAAAGGTGGTGATGATATGCGATGTTTGCGGTTTGATAGTGAACGTGCCTCTTTGTTATGTGATGGTGTTTGGAAAGTTCGGCTTTCCTGAAATGGGGATCGCCGGCGCTGCTGTGTCTACGATAGTGGCTACGCTATTCGCTTTTTTATTGTTTGTGTTTTATTACTTCCGAAAGGAGCATCGACTCTCATTCCATGTGAATGATTCGTTTGCATTAGATTGGAGCATTTTGCGGCGCTTCACCCGATTGGGTTTTCCTTCGGGCTTAGAGCTGTTTTTAAATGTTGCAGCCTTCAATCTGTTTCTTTTGATGTTTCAGTCCTACGGAGTCGTGCAAGGCGCTGCCGCGGCGATTGTGTTTAATTGGGATGTTTTGTCTTTCATTCCTATGATGGGTTTAAATATTGGAGTTATAAGCCTGATTGGACGATTTGTTGGTGCCCGTGACATGGAGCGGACCAACGAAGTGATTTCGGCGGGTTTCATACTTGGCCTGTCTTATAGCGCGATACTTGCGATTTTGTATGTGACATTTCGCTACGCCCTAGTTGATATGTTCGAACCACCAATTGGAGATTTTTCTGAGATCCGTGAGTTGTCAGCATTTATGATGATAGGGCTATCGAGCTACGCGATGGCCGATGCTATTATTCTTGTTTCAGGGGGTGTATTAAGGGGCGCAGGGGATACTCGCTGGTTGATGATCGCATCGGTGTCTTTACATTGGGCCATGCTTGTTGCGCAGTATTTTATTATCAACGTTTTTGAATATGGCCCCAGGGCTTCGTGGATGGCCTTTGTCGTTATGCTGTTAGTTATTGCCCTCGTCTATGGTTTGAGGCTTTGGGGCGGCAAATGGCGGGACCAGGAAGCCCTCGATAGGGTGATGGCTGAATAGGCGAGCCGGCTTATAAAAGCCGTCCCAATACTTGATATTTTACTTATTAGTGCGGCGTATTAATATCGGAGTAATTGCTCCGAGAGCCTAGAGCTCGAAGATAGCACCTCTAAGATAAAGCTTGAAACCCCTCAGTATGAAATCACGCTACGTAGCCGGCCTAAAGCCCACTCGTAGAAGCCCAAGCAACAGCTTGCAGGCCCATCGTTATACAGGTAGCCTCAACGATGTCTTTTGTTAATCGGTTTCGGCGTGATCGCTGCCATTATCAATGAACTCGCTTGAAAACTTTCTAAGGCTCCAAAGAGGGTTAGCTATGTCGAACTATTTATCCCGTGTCTGTATTTATCCATTCATTATTGCTTCTGCTATCTTAAGTTTTACTCAGGTCTTCGCTCAAACTGAGTATTCTAATGGTCTTCTGAATACAAAAAGAATTTTTTCTCAAGGGTTAACCGAGTCTCTTGCGCAGCCTTTTGTTGGAGTAGCTACAAGCGCTGGCAAGACTCAGGGGCTATTTCCTATTGTCTCAACTGGAATTTCTACTGAGCCCCTTGCTACAGCTGCTGCGGTCTTTTTAGAAAGCCTCTCTAGTATTCATCTAGCCAAAGTGCAGTTTGCAATTGATGACTCTGAATGGAGAAACTGGTCCAACGTGGATGTTGGGATATTCCCTCGCTATGGGCTTAGCTTAGAAGAAATGGACGCTGGCCAAAAACGGGCGGCTTGGGATTTAATTACTAAATCGCTTAGTGCTAAGGGTGTGGAAAACGTTCGCGGTATTATGAAGACAGAGCAAAGACTACTTGAAATAAACAATGAACCTATTCGCTATGGCGAAGAGAAATACTATTTAACGATAATGGGTATCCCGGATGCTGAAGAGCCCTGGGGCTGGCAGCTTGACGGTCATCATTTGGTTATCAATTTTTTTGTGTTGGGTGATCAGGTAACCATGACTCCGGCTTTTTGGGGTGGCGAGCCGGTATCTATCGAAGCCGGGCTTTATGCTGGAAGTACCATACTGCAAGAAGAAGAGTCTCTCGGCATGGCGTTTATGCAAAGCCTTGACATTCAGCAGCAACAGCAGGCGACGCTAAATTCTGAAAAGACGGAAAACAATCAGTTAGCCGCAGCCAATCAAGATAATTTGGTGCTTGATTACGCTGGTGTAAAGGGCAGCGATTTTACTTCTGCCCAGCGAATTGGTTTGCTGAAGTTGATTGAGGTTTATATTGGCAACATGGCAAACAGCCATGCTCAGATTACCCTCAAACAAATAGCGCAGTATATGGATGAAACCTATTTTTCGTGGGTGGGTGATACCGCTGCCGACTCAGTGTTTTATTATCGGATCCACAGTCCTGTGATCTTGATTGAATTTGATCACCAAAACCCGGTGGGTACTACGGTAAAAAACCAAGCGGGTAGGCCGAGTCGAGACCATATTCATACTGTTGTACGTACGCCAAACGGCAATGACTACGGTAAGGATTTATTGGCTGCGCATCTGCGCCTGACTCCTCACTGAACCGATCAGAAAATCATTGTAGGTATATCAAATTTATGTACGCTGCTTAAAGCAGTAGCCAGGAAAGTATTAAGGAGTCTTCCATGAAAAAAAAATCTAGTAATAAACTGATTAGTTACTTAATTTCTGCCTTAAATTCAGTGGTGCGAGGTGTTCGAAGAGCCTGTTTTGTTGTTGCTCCTTTTGGCGCTCCCTTTACCGCTATTTTTACTGTTTCTTCCGTCGTTTTTTCTGCAGTTTCTTTCGCTATTGTTATAGCTCCGTTTCAGAGCAGCGCACAGTCCGATAATGCCTTTGGGATTCCTACCGATGGAACCTCTAATCCTGCAGCAGGCATTGTCGCTGTTTCCGGTAGTCGGGGCCAAGGTTGGGCTGGTCAAGGGCGAAGCGAAGTGCTTGCTCGGCACGGCATAGTAGCGACAAGTGATCCGCTGGCAGCGCAGGCAGGATTAGAAATCCTACGCAAAGGCGGCAATGCGATTGATGCGGCGGTTGCAGCAGCGGCTGTCTTGGATGTTACTTCTCAAAATGATACAGGCCTAGCAGGGGACCTCTTTGCCTTGGTTTGGAGTGCTGGCGACCAAAAACTCTATGGGCTTAACTCGGCCGGGTTTGCCCCAGCGGGGTGGACTCCAGAGTTCTTCGAAGACACGCTCGGACTGTCTCGAGTGCCGGGGACCGGGGTAAACGCGGCGACTGTGCCAGGGGCTGTGTCTGGTTATGACGCCTTGCTTTCTCGGTTTGGCACCATGGGTTTTGAAGAAACTTTCGCTCGAGCTGTCCAAGTGGCTGAAGAAGGCTGGGGACAATCGGAGAGACGGCACCGAGATCTGGTGTCTGTGGAGGAAAAATTACGCGAAGATCAAGACTCTATCGATACATTCTTCCAAAATGGCGAGGTGCCGCCGCTTTACAGCATTATCCGGAATCCAGATCTAGCCGATGCGCTTAGGTTGATTCAGAAGCAGGGCAGAGAGGCATTTTATTCAGGGGATATTGCTGATGCCTTGGTGGCCAAAATAAAAAGTGAAGGGGGTGTTATGACTCATGCCGACCTTGCCGCATTTGAGTCGGAATGGATTGAACCCATTAGTACCAATTATCACGGCTATGATGTTTATCAATTGCCGCCTCCTGGTCAGGGTTTCGCTGCTTTGGAAATGCTCAATATTTTGGAGGTCTGCGCACCAGTGCACGGTCTTAATCTTGCGGAACTTGGTCCGTCTAATGTCGATTACTGGCATTTTATGGTTGAGGCTAAAAAGTTGGCGTATTCTGATTTGCAGGCCTATAACGGTGACCCTTTATTTAGTGACATCCCCATCGATGAGCTTCTGTCTAAAGACTATGCTGCCTCTTTGTGTGAGCAAATCGATATGAAAAAAGCCGCTGAGCCTTCGGTAATCGGCGGTTTGGGTGGTGGCACAATTTATCTGACTACCGCTGATCGCTGGGGCAATATGGTGTCGTTGATCCACAGTATTTTTTCGGTTTACGGCAGCGGAATCACTATTCCTCCCTATGGCATGATGCTGCACAACCGCGGTGTTGCCTTTAGATTAGAAGCTGATCACCCCAATGTCGTAGCCCCCAGGAAAAGGCCCTTTCATTCTATTATCGCCGGTTTCGTTATGCGGGGTAACGAGCCGCTTATGACTTTTGGCAATATGGGTGGTTCGGTACAGCCGGAAACTCATGCCCAGCATATGGTGAATGTGATAGACCACGGTATGAATGTTCAGATGACCACCGACGCGGCGCGTTTCACTCATGGCCAAAATAACAATGTCCTTTCTCTAGAAGATAACTTGTATGAACTGGTCGGACAGGCTCTGCGCAGCAAGGGTCACGAAGTGAGAGGGGTGGATGGAAGCCGTGTGGGGGGCTATCAGGGAATTTTGTTCACCAAGGACTCTACCTTAACGAGACCGGTTTTTACCCCTGAGAGTATTAGGCAGGATCAACCGGTTAACGGGCTCTATCGCGCAGGTTCTGATCACCGTAAAGATGGTCAAGCGGTGGGCTGGTAGATTCGTCGCGGGCTGAGCTCTGGTTCAGGTTCCGTGTAAGCTCAGCTACTTGAATTTAGGTTTGGGGGCAAAAACGGACTGGGCAGTGTCGGAAAGATGTGATTACTGCGGGAAAATTTCTGACAGGGGGTGGCTTAAGTCTTCAAGCGCCACTCATCACCTTTGCTACTGACTTTCGCATGTTTCTGAAGGTAATGGCATTGTTTGAATGAGAGTTAAGGTCGTAGTTTGGCAGAATAAAAAAAGGGCCCCCTCGGGAGCCCTTTTTGTTGTGCGGTGATCTCTAATTAGCTTGCATTAGAGATCAAATACTAAGCGACCGTAAAGAATTCGACCGCGTGGATCTTGAAGACCACCAATTATACCAGCAAATTCTGGTGAATTTTGTGCTTGTCTATCGAACACATTACGTGCACCGAGAGAGAACGCCATTTCGCCGCCAAATAACTGCATGCCGCGATAGGTGTAAACCATGTCCATGTCAGTCCATGCTTTAACACCAGTCTCTCTGATATTGCCCGGACGATTGACGCCTCCAAAGTAGTCCATATGGGTGAACAACGGGCCGTCATAGTTTTCAATGGCATCAATATAGCGAACGATTGACGTTATTGAGTGTCCATCGCGGCTCCAACCCAATTGCAGGTTTGCCTTGATTGATGGCAATTCTGGTGCAGCGCTCGTGCGGTCGTTGTATTCCCCTGCTCCATCACGAACTGGTTCACTCGGATCGCTTTGATAAAGAAACTCATCAATGTAAGTTGCCTGTAAGTTGACTCTAAAGTCGCCTATGTTGTCAAAGCTAAAGCGATAGGTTGCATTAATGTCGTAGGCTGTAACTTCTACGGTCTCTGCATTGATTGTGCTGGTGTTGTTCACCTGCAGAATCGTATAGATATCATTCGGATCGCGAATGATATCTTGGTCAGATGATGGGTTAGCTACCCAAGCTCTTAGCTGATCTTCAGAAGGCTGACTGCCACCAAGTCCGGTGCCGGCAAAGCCAGTCGCGTCAACGAAATTAGAGAAGTCTAATTCCATCTTGTCTTGACCGTTAATGTTGATGATTCGATTTTGGAAGTCAGTGTTGTTCCATGTGAATGCCAAATCAAAATTGTTGAAGCTAAGGTCAAAACCAAACTGCTGAGACTCTGAAGTCTCATTAGTTAAGCCAGGATTACCACCGCCACAGGCTGTAGTAAAAGCTGAGAATGGGCCAAAGCGATCAGTTACTGTAGACAAGCCGCAAGTGGTTGGGTTCAGAAGATCTTGTAGTGATGGAGCGATAAACGCTTCACCTTTAGTAGCTCGTAGAGTTAACCAATCAGTTGGTGCGTAAGTTACGCCAAATTTAGGGTCTGTAGATTTCTGATCGGTACTGAAATCTTCATGGCGAACCGCTAAAGAGGCTTCTAGGTTAGAAAGAATAGGCAATGAAACTTCCATGAAGTAGGAATTAACTTCACGTGAGCCGGAAGTGATTGATTCCTTGTCGGCGCTACCAATCCACGTGTCACCGGCAAGTTCTACCGCTGAAGGCGTGTTGGTGTATTTTTCATCACGAAGTTGATATCCAACCGCTGCGGCAATAGGGCCGCCCGGTAGTTCGAAGCCACCAGGGGATATAGTGCCGTTCAAGACGAGGTCGATAGTGCTCAGCTTGTCCTCGATAATTTCTTTGTCGCGGGCAGCAATCGCATCCATAACCTGCACTGATACCTGATTTGCTTGATCAACAACAAAGAATGGGTTGTAGCAAGAATCTCTGTCATTAACCACGTCGCAGTTAAGGCCTTGTTTCATCGCTGTAATGTCGTAGTTCTGGCTAGACATGAATTTGAGTTCACGGTAGTTATAGGTGTAAGCGGCCATGCCTTTCCAATCTTCCAAAAATGGAACATTGAAATCGGCTTGAAAACTTAGCCTGCTTAGATGATCAATGCCATCCGCGACGTTGTCCATGTCACGGCTGTGCCCACCAGAAGCTCTGTGGGTCTTATTTATTGGACGAAGAGTTCGCGCTCGAACGTCTTCAAAAAGAGGAACGCCGTTATTGGCGATGCCGGAGACGAATGAATCGTCTAAGCCGTCATTGTTTATGTCCACACCGCTTTGTCGATCTGGAACGCCGTCGCCGTTAGCATCTACACCAAAAAGCACATTGCCGCCAGCATCCACAGCACGGAAAGGGTTGCCTGGGATTTCGCCGCGAACGGTAGGTAGTTCAGCGATACGCGAGTTGCCCGGGTTAGATGTTGATTCGTAACGAGTCTCATATAGACGTGTATGAACGCCTTGGAATGAGAGGGTTAGATCATCACTGTAATCCCAAGTGGCATTACCGAATAGCTTGGTATCCTGTTCCGGTTCAAAGTAGCTTCGCGTATCACCGAAATCGAAATAGCAAGTGCCTCCAAGATTCATGCCTAACGGGTTGTTAGCAACACCTGGGGTGTAGTCTGTTCGATCTGCCGCTGGTGCGCAGTTTGGATCAGGCTGACGAGCAGCTTTATCGCCGGTGTAGGCGCCATTTGCATCGCGCCCTGGAACGAAATAGTTACCTGGCGCATTAGACGAAAACACCAAGCCTGAGTTGGCAAGGTCGCTGCGCTCATCCCAGCCCAACCGAGTTTGAGAGCGGAATTGACCTGCTAAAACAACGTCCAGTACGCCAACGTCACCACCCCATAAGGCTTGTATTGAATGGTGATCCCAGTCGCCGCGTGAGTCGCCTTCGGCAAAAGTTTCTAGTTTAAGGCCGTCGTATGTTTTGTATGGAACAAAGTTAACAACACCGGCAACTGCCTCACTACCGTAAAGGGCAGCGGCGCCATCAGCAACAATATCCAAACGCTGAATAGCAATTGAGGGGAGAAGTGCGTTTACATTTTGGTTAACAAGACGTTTACCATCCAGCAGTGTCAGCGTGGAGCTGGCTCCTAAGCCTCGTAGGTCGATGCTGCTAGACCGAGAATCTTGGCCTTGAATAGTATTGGTAATAGCTGAGGCAGAGCCATTTACGAACGCAAGGTTTTGAATGACCTCACCCATGTTCAGTGTGCCTTGAGCTTCTAGGTCTTCAGCGGTTAGCTGAACTACTGAAGAAGCTTGCGTGAAACCTTCACTTTTGCGAATAAATGAGCCGGTAACAACGACTTCTTCAATCTGATCATCTTGCGCTAAGGATGTCCCTGAGAGGGGCAATAGCGATAATGCAACTGCTGTGCACAGCAAATTTTTATCGTGTGGAATCTTAAACTGCATAGCTTCTCTCCGTATTTTTGCTTTTATAGTTTTTATCAAGATTAAGCTTGATTTTTATTATAGGCGCTCTTGCAGCTATGCAGACCTCAGAACCTATAGACAGAATAAAGGGTTCTTGATTACCTGACAAGACTTCCGAGTTGTTAATTTCGCTTGTGTAGTTGTTACATTCTGTAACTTTTAAAATAATTAAAAAAGGCTAATGTACAGGGTCAGCTTTTATGTGTGACTACAGGTTGTAGGAATGTTCGGTAAATAAAGCTCTTTGAAAAACTCTAAAGATTTGTTTTTAGTCACCTAAGTTTGAAAGCTTTTATTCAAGGCCTGCCGTTTTGAAATGCTTGATAAAAAGTTAGAACTCGGCGATGAGGAGCTGATAGCAGAGGGGTTTAATTTGTGAATTCTTAGTTGAAAAAATGTCCAACTTAATCGAACTGCAGGTATTATCAAGCAATGGTGTTGACCTGCCAGGGTTCCTCTGGTCCTTGTGGCTTGGCAGGAATTAGGATGTTATTTGGTGCAACGGCTTTGGAATGTGTCCTGACGTCTTGGTGTAGTTTAATTTAGAAAAACGATTACCAGCAAGCTGGGATGAAGCCATTGGTACCGTTATTATTCCGAGCGCGTGGGCCGGTAAAGATAGGAACTTATTAATTCGCCAAAGAAGCTTTATGAAAGTAGGTTTGTTTTTTTAATTAGAAACCCGAAGCGGCTGGACTGCGAGAGGTGTTTTGTTGCTAAATGTTTTTAGAGGTAGCGGTCTTGCCAGCTTAACTGTGTCTGCAAAAAATACTGGGCCAATCGTAATGAGTAAGCACGGTTGATCCGCCGGGTATGAAGGTTTTTCGTAATATCTGCAGGAAAAAAAAACCCCAGCCTAGGCCGGGGTTCTGTATAAGACTCTAAATTCTAGTAATTAGAATTCATGTCGAAGTCTTGCGTAAAAAGTACGCAATCTTGGATCATACAAAGATGTTTCCAGGCCGCCTAGAGTTACTAGAGGCTGTGGCTCACGATCACCAGCATTGATCACGCCCAGCTGAACACTTGTTTCGCCGTCAAAGAACGATTCGAAAGAAACGCTGTATTGAAGGTCCCAAGTTGTATAGCTTGCGATTTCGTCTGGAGTCGGGTTAGTTACACCTAGTAGTGAGAAGAAACCGCGGGTTCCTGGCGATGTAGACGAGAACGGATCGCCATCACGAACATTGTTCAGGCCATGAAGGTAACGACCATAAAGAACAACTGAGTGGTTGTTCATGCTCCAAGCAAGACGCGCGTTAGCCTTAATACGTGGAGTTGGTGGCACAGCCGCTACACGATAGTTACGGTTACCAGCACCTTTGATTTCCTTGCCAGTGAAGCTAGTGTAATCATACGCGTCAATATAAGTAGCATCTAAGCCAATATTAAATTGGCCATAGTCACCACCAATGTAAGGGATCTCGTTCGCATCAAAAGCATAGTTAATTGATGTATCAAACCCTTTCCATTCCATACTTTGCGCATTGATCTGATCTGTCGTCACAAGTTCTAACAATCGGCCAGGGTTTTTGCTTCGAGAAATGAGTGGATTGTTAAGTCCAGCAGCTTCGAAGGCTGCCAAGCCAGTCTCAGTTAGAGCAAAGCCATTAGCAACAGCAAGTGCTGCTTCCGCATCCAATACTTCCTGAGACGCCGGTCTAATGATTCTGTCAGTGAAGTCAAAGTACTTGTAGTCAACGCTTAGCGTTAGATCGTTGTCTAAGAAAGAAAAAGTTGCACCGACGTTAAAAACATCAGCTTCCTCTGGTCTTAGAGTTCGAGTACCACCAGTTGTTCTCGCTGTAAACTCAGAACTTCCTGTGAAAGGGTCAGTCGTTTGAGACAAACCTTGCAGGGTTGGAGAGTTGTAAAGCTGAGGCAGACTAGGTGCGATGAACGAGCTATTCCAAGACGCTCTGAATGTCGCATAGTCAGTCGGTTGATAGTTAAAACCAACGCTATATGTAGTTTGGTCTAGGTCATTAACCGAGTCATCTTCAACAGTTTCATCGCGAATCGACAAATCCATCAATAGATTGTCTAACAAAGGCACTGAGAATTCAGCAAACAGTGCTGTAGTTTGACGATCCTGATTGTAGTCAGGTGTTCCAACACCAATCCAAAGGTCTAAGGCATTAGAAATTGCATTTGCATCTAGATCATAGGTTTCTTCGCGGACTTGAATACCAAAGGCAGACTGGATCATGCCAGCAGGACCTTCAAACAAATCACCCGTTACCACAGACTCAAAAACCTGAAGGCTTTCGGTGATGCGGTTGTTTGAGTCAAAAGCTACCTGGTCATAGACGTCAACGTTGTTGATTTGAGCTGCGTCAGTTTGACGAACTCCGCCGCTACAATCTCTGTTCAGACACGTAAAGTTCTGTGTAGTGAAAGGATTGAAGAAAGCATTACGTGAGCTGGCAGTAGCCTCGTCTCTAACCAACAGATTGCCGTTGAAGCCGGCGTTGATTGCTGACAAAGATTCGCCGCGTCCGCCGCCATCGAACTCACGCTGGTTGTAAACGTAGCTTGCCATACCTGACCAATTGTCATTGATCTCGAAGTTAAGCTGCTGAACAATACGGAATGTTGTGAAATCAGCGTCTGCGGCGCCATTACTGGTGCGGTCAGAGTTTAAGCGTGAAGGACCGGTGAATGGATAGCCCACTGGGCGCCAGTCAGAGATGATAACGTCTTCGTTGAAAGCAATGCCCGTCAGTGGGTCAGTGCCGGAAACTAGAACGTCGTCAAAACCGTTGCTGTCTAAATCAACACCCATGTTGCGATCGGGGATGCCGTCTCCATTAGCATCTTGAGCGAAAAGCAGTTGATCACCGCCGTCGGGCTCATAATTGCCATCTACGTCGGCATCAAAGAATGCGCGGAACGGGTTGCCAGGGTTGATGCCTGGTACGGCAGTCAATTCTGGGATACGGCCACCTGGATTAGATGGAGAGCCACGTGAAATCACCGTGTTGGTGGAGAACATGATCTCGCCTTCATAGCTTAGGCGATCTGAGATTTCATAATCGAATACCGCGGCGCTGGTGAAGGTATCCTGGGCATCTAGCAAATCAAAGTTTGCACCGAATTCCCAGCGACAGCTGCCTACACGCTGGCCTTGGCGTGAGCCAAGGACGCCTGCAGCTTTGATTTCAGCGGGGGTGCCGGTTACGTCATTGTTCACACCACAGCCTGGATCAGGACGTCCTGAAACATTAGTGATTGCACCTGTAATGTCGCGGTTAGCTACGCGGAAATCACCAGGCCAACTTGTGCTTGAATAAGATGCTGCACCTGCCGTGAACTCAGGGCGTTCAGCAAAATTCAACGCGTCTTTGCGGCGCACCTCTGCAGCGATTACAAATCCGCCTCGGTCGCCTTGCAGGCCGGCCATGAAATTGAACGAGTTTTCATACCAATCGTCAGCTTCATTGCTGCCAACTTGGAAAGAAAAGCCTTCAAATTTAGACTTTGGAATTACATTAAATACGCCACCGACTGCGTCAGTACCGTAAATAGTTGCGCCACCAGCGGTTAAGCTGTCAGTGCGCTGAATCATAATTTGTGGGTAAAGGTTCGCAAGGTTGGTGTTAAGTGTTCTGCGACCGTTTAAAAGAGTAAGTGTGGCTCGTGTTCCTAAGCCTCTAAAGTTAGCTCCTTGTGTGCCAGCTGATCCTGCTGCAGCTGTCAAGATGTTACTAACAGATTGAACGCCGTAGTTGAATGTTGAGTTACGAAGAACTTCGCCGAGGTTTGGTGTACCTTGCTCGAGAAGTTGCGCTTCGTCCATTACTTGCACAGGGGTGGTTGTGTTGAATGAGTCGCGGGTAATGAATGAGCCGGTGACTACTACTTCTTCGATTTGCTCCTGAGCGAGTGACAAACTGGACAAGGGTAAAAGCGATAGGGTAATCGCTGTGCCAAGCAAACTTCGCTTGTGTGGGACGCGATACTGCATAGATTCTCTCCAATTATTACTTTTCTATTATTTAAATACAGCTTGATTTTAATTAAAGCGGACCACTTGCTGGTAAGCAGACTTCTTGGTCCGACGAAGGAGAATAGAGGGTTGCAGGGTCTTTGACAAGAACTGTAACAATTGATTTTCAGAAGGTTGGCGGGAGGGGGGGGGCTAAAAAGCGAACATTGGAATGAAGAGCAGTGAAAAGTGTTCCCATTGGTAGCGTTTTTTTGGTGCGTTTTAGGAAAATCGGATTTTTAGGGGTTTAAATATCGAGCAATTGTTCGATATCTGCTCCGATATTCGGTTTTTTGGTCACCGCGGATACTCCGATAAATAATATTAATGATGTGATAAATGCTACTAGACCCCCACTTATGCCATAGGGTATGGAAATTCCTGCCAGTTGAACTGAAAAATTAATCACTAAAGCTGAGATAATAGCGGCGATTGCGCCGGGAACAGTTGCGCCTTTCCAGTTTAGGCCTATGGCAACTACAGGGAATATAGAGGCGGCAAAGGTGGCCCAGCCAAACGCACCGAGTAAGGCAACAAGCGTGGCGTCAAGATAGTAGGAATAAAGAGCGAAGCTAGCGGCTACAGCGGCCAGTAGCACGGTGACGACTCGAGCCCAAAACAGCTCGTTATCGACGCTTTTGCCGTTAATCGCTTTCGGTATGTCATGGATAATCGCAGCTGTCCCGATATTGAGGAAGGCGTCGGACGTGGACATTATGGCGGCAAATAATCCAGCGAAAACCACGCCGGCAAGCAGTGGATTTGCAAACAATGAAAGAAATACTGAAGCGGCGTCATCAGGTGACTGTAGAGGATCAATGACACCGTCGATAGCGGCTGCCCTCATAACCACTCCAATGGAAATCCAAAGCAGCGCAGCCATTACATAGCCGAACAATGACATTGGAAAAATTGTTCGGTTATCTGCCATTTCCTTATTCATCATCATTTTAGTGATTAAATGAGGTTGTCCCGCGAGACCTAGCCCAAAGACAAAAAACCAGCCTAAAGAAGCCATGATCCCAGCGGAGCCAAATGGCATGATTGCTTCAGAATCGTTGGCCAGTATGATGGAAGTTGCTTCTTGCATGCCGCCATCAAACACAGCTGTTGCGGTGATTAGGATAAGTCCTCCGGCCACTACCATGATTGAGCCTTGAACAACGTCCGTATAGACCGACGCGATAATGCCGCCGGTGACGCAGTAAAAAATAAGGACTGCCGAGGATATGACGACGCAGCTTACTAGACTTATTTCGGCGAACATTTGAGTTCCGGATAGGATTGCCTGCATGACCACAGCCATGGCGAGTATCTGGGTGGCCAAATAGCCCATCACCCCCAGTACTATAGTGACAGCCATTAGGAAGCGAACTGCTTCGCTGTTGTATCTCGCCGCAACAATGTCGGGCAGGGAAATGCAGTCCCTCAACTCGGCGATCATTCGAATGCGCTTTGCGACTAGGAAAAAGCCGATGGCATAGCCAGAGGAAGAGATCACTACCATCCAAAATGAACTCACCCCTATGGAATAGACCAAGCCCGGACCGCCGACAAAACCAAATCCACTCAAGGTGCTGGAAAACAGTGCGAGAGATACAACAATCGGGCCTAAACTGCGGCCAGCCATGAAGAAGTCACTGGAATTCTTTGTCCGCCGCATCGCCCAGATGCCGGTAACGATGCAAAATGCCATATAGAGAAACACGGCACCGAGGATGATTTCTTGTCTGTAAGCTTCCATGTCCGTACGTCCTAGGGGCTAGTCGGTGATTTGTGCTCGGTTAATAATGCCGTAAAGGCTTCGTCGTCTGCTTGGGTATAGATGAATTTTCTAAAACCTAGGCTGTATAGAAGCATGAGGGGAATTGCGCCGAACCAGGTGCCATACATTTGCCACGCGGTGGGTGTCGGAAACCCCATAAAATAGCTTAGCTGGCCTGTTTGCATAAATTGTTGGTGGCCGAAATACATTTGCCACCAAATGAACAGCATCAGGCTATAACAGCCAGCCATATATCCGTAAAAAGGGGGGGTTCTATACCGCGGGCTAACGCCTAAAATACAGAGGCAAATTATTAGTAGCAGCAGTAGGCTTTGAAATAAGAAGGCATAGCGGCCTATGTGTTTCAACCTCAGCTCGCCGTCGCCCCCTACTGTCATCCCGGCAATGTCTGGGTGGGCAACGCCTCCGGAATTGACGACGTCCTCGGCCATCATTATTGCCACCAACAATGCCCCTAATAAAAGACAAAGGGCAAAAATGAGGGAAATTAACTTATTGCTCATGAAGGTCTCTCGATTAATTTTTGGTTTTAGCGATATAAATAAACCCCTAACAGGCGCCAGAGCATAAACAGGCCATGTCGATGAGTCTAGTGAAAATAGCTGACTTGGTAATTGTTTGCTGATTGCCTGATTAGCGGGTCACGCTGTCAGCGCGGATCTTGACAAGACTGCCGGTAAAGTCCATGTTCTCAGATCAATTTGCCTTAGCGGCAATGGATAACACTAAAAATGAAGTTTGTGGAGAGGTGAATAATGAAGAAATTTGCTACCTGTAACGCCCAGGCAGTTTTAAAAGCAGGATTAACAGGATTATTGTTGTCGACACTAGCAACATCGGCGCTGGCGCAGCGAGGCGCGGTTCAGCCGGAAGCTCATGCTGGACAGCAGCCGGTTAACAATCTCCCTAATCCTTACGAGACGCAGCGCAATTTCGGCAGTTTGCCAGACGGGCGTTCTTGGGGTTCTGTTAGTGCGGTAGATATAGACCCAGACGGCATACATGTTTGGGCTGGTGACCGCTGCGGCAGCAATTCTTGTGCAAATTCAGATGTAGATCCAATTGTGAAGCTAGATCCAAACGGACGGGTAGTGGAGTCTTTTGGAGCCAATCAGATTATTTGGCCACACGGTATGGATGTGGATGCGGATGGCAATGTTTGGGTGGCTGATGCACGCCTAGCGAATGCCCGTGAACTTGAAGCAAACCCAGACGCGGCTAATCGAGGTAATGTGGTGCTTAAATTCAGCCCTACCGGTGAGCTGCTTATGACGCTTGGCACCCCTGGAGAAATGGGCGATCCTCCGACTCATTTCACCGAACCCAATGATGTCCTAGTTGCACCTAGCGGCAGAATATTTGTGGTCGAAACCCATAGCGCTCAATTCCAAGATGAGCCTGGTCCAAATGCCAAAAGCAGACTAACCATTTGGGAAGCAGACGGCACTTTCGTTAAAAGCGTAGGCGAATGGGGATTTGAAGACGGACAATTCCGGTCTCCGCACTCTTTAGGTATGGATTCGCAGGGGCGTCTATTTATTGCTGATCGCGGTAATAACCGCATCCAAATATTCACTCAAGACGGCGAGCATTTAGATACGTGGTATCAATTCAGTCGCATTAGTGGGCTGCATATCGATCCCACTAACGATATGCTTTATGCTATCGATTCTGAATCAGATACTAACTACAACCCCGGTGGCTGGAGAAAAGGGTTGCGTGTAGGCGATGCTCGTACCGGCGAGGTTCTGTACTTTATTCCTGAGCATGTGTCACCTGATAGATCGTCAGGTATGGGTGGTGTTGGCTCAATGGGTGAAGGGGTAACTTCAGACCGCAATGGCGTCGTTTATGCGGGAGAGGTAGGACCTATTCAAGGAATGACTAGATTTATCCCTCGCCTGATTCCTTAGGTGAATGGTGCCTTTAGTGCAAACACCTTAGACTTACAAAAAAACGGCTTGCTCAGATAAGCCGTTTTTTTTTACTCTAAAATTTAGCGCTAGTTACGTAATGCGCAGCGCTAGGTGGCGTCACGCAGCTCATACTCGGGCATTTTTCTCATCTCTCTATTTTCTCTCTTCTCTTACTTGCCTCAACCTTGGTATAGACAAATAAAGGGCCTTTTACTCTGTTAGCCCAATTGTGTAATGTGGCGAGATCCAAATTAACCGTTAGGAATCTCTTATGTCCATTTCAAGACGTCAGCTTTTAGCCAGCGCTGTCGCGTGCTCAGTGGCCGCACTTGCGCCCAGTTGGTTAAGCCTTAAATCTGCTTTGGCTCAAAGTCGGGCAGTAAAACCTGCTCCTATGATGCCCGAGCCGCATTTTATCGCCACAAACGGCATTGATATGGCTGTTTATGAAAAAGGCGAGGGATTGCCCGTGGTTTTTTGTCATGGCTGGCCGGAGCTTGCCTTTAGTTGGCGCAGTCAAATCGATGCGGTGGCGGCAGCAGGTTTTAGAGCGATAGCGCCGGATCAGCGAGGGTTTGGCTTAACCGGCGGGCCTGCGGATCCTAACTTATACGACATGCAAATTTTTTGTGATGACCTGGCGGGCATGCTAGATGCCAAGGGTATCGACAAAGCTGTCTTCGTGGGTCATGACTGGGGCGGGGCGGTGGTCTGGGCGATGGCCCGGTTGCACCCAGACCGTTGCTTAGGTATTGCGGGTCTAAACACTGCCGCGGGGCGTCCATCAAATTTACCGGCATTAGAAAATGTAGAACCTTCTTTGATTGTCCTCACGCCGAATTATTATGTAGGAACTTTTCAAACCCCGGGTGTTGCCGAGCAAATATTAGAAGCCGACGTACGTAAAACATTTGACTTCATCCTTAGCAGGGGCGGCATTTGGAATAGGAAAAGCTTTTCGCAGATGCCAGAAAACTCCGATGAAAGACAAATGAATCTATTGGCGATGATTCAAAGGGAAGACCCGCCGGGAGATCCGTTTATGTCTGATGAGGTGATGAACTACTTCACCGAAACTTATGAAGTAACAGGATTCACAGGGGGACTAAATTGGTATCGTGCGGTAGCTAAGCTGGGCCGGATAATGGCAACTGCAGAGGCTAGGATTGAAGTGCCTTCTTTGTATGTAGGTGCCGAAAATGATGTTATTTTGCCGCCTTCATCGGCGGATGGTATGGAAGATTTTATTACAGATTTAGAAAAATACACGGTTATGGATAGTGGCCACTGGACTCAGCAAGAAAAGCCAGATGAGGTAAACAGAGTTCTAATTAGCTGGCTTAAACGCAAAATCATTTAGCCGATCTTCAGTGCCGCATAGATTATGCTGATTAGTTATTGGCTGCGGTAAGGTTTCCTTATGTAGCCAAGCTCACCGGGTTTTATACCCCTAATTATGACTTCCTCTTCTCTATATCCGGAGCAAGTGACTATTGGGCTGTTTTGGGTAATTTGTCCTCAAAGATTTAATTACCTGAGCGCTGCTAGCGCCAAGTATCACTCCATTTACACAGAGCCGGTTGAATTGGTTTTTTTTTGTTCTATAGCTGTCATCGCTGAATTTCCGTTTGCGCATTGGACGGTTTTAAATCCAGCACGAGAAAGAGTGTCTGCTGTGGTTGCTAAGACTTCTGTATTATTTTCGATTAGCAGTATCAATCTACCTTTGGTGTCTGTCTGCATCGAATCCTCCACCGACGGCAGGGTGGGAGTTGATTCTTCGGGTTAGGGAATTGGGATAAATAGTGAGATAGTCGTACATAGGCTTTATTCAGAGTCCATTTGACTATGTCCTTCCATCTCTTTAATCAAGCCTTGCAATAATACCAGCTCCCTTAATTGCATCTTTAGAGTTTACGACTAAGTTAAATAAAGCCTGTTCCGCTTTTGATTTATCAATAAAGATATTGGCAGGTTCAACCGTTCTGATGATTCAGCCAGTGCTGCGATGAAAGATTTTATCTCTACGATAAATTTTTTGGTTGGATCTTTACGTCCAAACCAAAGCAGACTTCCAGTCAATTCAGCCGCATTCCCGAAAGCCCTAACGATAGACTTCAGTGATTTTTCGACTTGCATGGTATTGGTTTGGTCCAATTGCGCAATTTCGGCAAACCCCATTATGATCGTCAGGGAGTTGTTGAAATCATGAGCAACCGCGCTTGCCATTTTTCCCAATGCCTCTATGCGCGACATCAGCGAGGTCATTTTGGAGTTGCAAGTAATCCTTTTTCACTGTTTTCAGCGCAAGCCTCTGCTCTTATTCGCGAGCTAATGAGTTTCGCAGTCCATCTGCTTGCTGATCAAGCTGGGTCACTATAGGGCTACGGCGACAGCTGAGGACCCGCTAAACAGTGTTATAATAGTGGCTCTGCGCATCCACAAATTGGGCAGGGCGGCTCTTGATTTCTGAGACAGGGGCGCTAACCCACGAGTCATGGTGCAGCCGGCAATGGCAAAACCTGTCAGATTGATTGCTAAAGCTGTAACGACTCCCTTACCCCGACATCCAACCTGCTAGCAATAGACCCCACAACTGGAGTATCGCCTGAGCAATCTATAGGCCCCTCGGAAAAACACTAGGCAGCCAATCAGCAACAGCAGCCCTAAAAATAAAGAGTCTTTGAACTCAAGGGCTAGTCTATCTTTTAAAAAAAACAGAACAGGAAAAATTTAGGGGGCTATTGATAAAGCTAAAATGCACAGTTTAGACTCGTCACTTACAATGGCTGCAAAAACGACTAGCAGTTATATAAATGGCGCGCTGAAGGCCGATAACCTAATCGAACTGTTGACTATGCGAAGTCGTAGTTCGCTGTCTGGATTGTTGTGAGCTTCGCCGGTTGGAATGATAATCATAGACTGCTTTAAATCTATTCAGAGTCTTAGATTGTAGTGAAGTATTTACATTCTTGCCGGAGAATAGTCGTATTGGCTGGCTATTTCCGGAGAGTTGCGGTTTCTTCTCTGATGCTTTTAAATTCGTTTCCTTCTCGCCATTTTGGGTAGCTAGATGCATTGGAGAGCTTCTCGCCAACATTAAAATACAACAAAAGGTCTTGGGCGCCGCCACTGAGATCCCAGTCTGGGTCGTATTTGTCACTGGGGGCATGATAGCGGTTTTCATTATAGTCTTGGGCCTGTTGCGCCCCCCATTCGCGGCCAAACTCTATGCTGTCCTCACCGGTCTCGAGATAGAGTGCTGGTACGCCAACTTTGGCAAAATTAAAGTGATCAGAGCGGTAGTAATAGCCACGTTCAGGATTGGGTTCGGGTGCTGTATAGCGATTTTGGGTAGCCGCAGCGACCTCTAAATAGTCTTCCAACTCGCTGCTTCCAGCTCCAACTACGACAATGTCTTTCATTTTGCTGAAAGTGTTGAGCACATCTATATTAATATTAGCGACAGTTGTCGGAATCGGATAAATCGGATGCTCGGCATACCACTTCGATCCCAATAGCCCTGATTCTTCTGCTGTAACCGCTAGAAAAACCACTGTGCGCTCCGGCGGAGTTGATTCGGTATGCAGTTTAGCTAAGGCTAAAAGCCCCGCAGTGCCGGTTGCATTATCAGCAGCGCCATTGTAAATATTGTCGCCTTCTATTTCTGGATTTACACCTAAGTGATCCCAGTGGGCTGTGTAAATTACAGTTTCCTGCGGTCTGAGTGATCCGGGAATTGCTGCGACAACGTTTTGCGATTCTGATGTTCTTACCGAGTTCTCGATGCTCACACTGGCTTTGATGTCAGCAAGTGGCACAGCTTGGAATCCCGGTTGCGCTGCGGCAGCTTTGAGCTCTTGATAGCTTAAGCCAGCGCCGTCAAAAACAGCCTCGGCAGAGGGCAGGGTTAGCCAGCCTTCTATCTCCGTGCGATCGCCGTTGAGGTTTTCTGCCTCCAATCCAATTTGCGGACCAGACCAGCTGCCGCTGACAACATCCCAGCCATAGCCTGCAGGTCCCGTTTCATGGACGATGAGTGCTGCAGCGGCGCCTTGCCGAGCAGCTTCTTCGTACTTGTAAGTCCAGCGTCCGTAATAGGTCATGGCATTGCCATTAAAAATTTCGGGGTCTTGCGTTGCGTAACCTGGGTCGTTAACCAATATGATGACTGTTTTATCGGTGACGTCCACATTCGCATAGTCATTCCAATTACGTTCGGGTGCCACGATGCCATAGCCAACAAACACAACTTCACTGCCTTGCACCGTCACAAACGGTATTTGCTGCTGAGTGCCAACCATCATCTCTTGGCCGTAGTTAAACGTTGCATCATAGTCACTGCCTTGCAGCTGCAAAATGGCATCACTAGAAGTGGTAATTTCAGTTACCGCAACTGACTGGAAATAGGAGTCTGCATTGCCAGGGCCAATTCCTAAACTTTTAAACTGTTGCTCAAGATAGGCGATGGTTTTTTCCTCACCCGGGGTGGCCGGAGCGCGGCCTTCAAAGTCGTCCGAGGCCAGCACTGCAATATGCTCATGCAAGAGGGCTTCGATCTCAGCTGTCTCTGACGCTTCAGGGACCATAATTTCCATAGGTTCGGCTGCGGCTTCCATTGAGGTAGCAGTTTCTTCAGAACAGCTTATTAAAATTATGACAAGTGATAGTGCTAAGGCGGTTTTACGCAACAACATGGTGCATGCTTCCTTTAATTTAGAGGCGAGCTTGAAAATACCAGAATACTAGTCTTACGCTGCTTAAGTCCAATAACCCTGAAAGACTGCGTTCGAATTAGGTGTGCTGCTATATGAAAAGGAGGTCAGTCCATTTTGAGCTGTTTAGCATCCTGAAAAAGGCTGGGGGAGTATTGTTCTAGATAAATTGCGACAGAAGATTAATCACCAACATAGCGAAACCTTGGCTGGGACTTGCCTTCTCTGTCTATTGTTTCGAAAAACATTTCAAAAGGTCTAACCCACAATTGTTTCTCTCCATAAAGAGCGCGATAAAGCACCAGCGCCTCTTGGGTTTCGCTGTGATAGACCACATCTACTAACTCGTATTGCATACCTTTAAAATGATCGTAGCGTCCAAATTGGATACTGTTTTTATCTATTAAGTTCATGGCTATTCCAGCTTGTTAAAAGTAGCGCGCTAATTTTGAGGAGGAAGCGGTCTTCTTCGATCACCTCCAAATTCGGGAGGAGGGGGGCTGGCTTCACGACCTTCACGGCTTTGCCGTCCAGGGGGCGGCCCACGGCGTTGCATGAATTCTCGGGCTATGGCACGTTCTTCAGCGGATAGTTCACCCAGTATTGCTAGCATTTTCTGATGGGAAAGCTCCTGATACTGCAAACCGATAGAACGTAGTTCACTAAATGCTTGTGCCAATGCCGCAGTATTGTAATCAGGACTAGCGATTTGCTGATTAACTCGGCGTTGTGATTCAAACATTTGCCTGCGAATGATATTTGCATCACTGCGGTTTTGTTCCATCAAGGGTGCGAGCTCGATCTGTCGTTCCTTCGATAAATCTCTTACGATCCAGCTTACATTTGGGGGGATAGGCCGTGGGCCAAATTCTTGAAAAGTAGCTACCCGATACAAAATACCCCCTATGAAAAATAGGTTTAAGGCTACAGATGTGAGCAAGGCGATAAGTATTATTTTGGATTTAAACATGGCTAAAATTCTGCCTCGTCGAGTTCGCTTGAAAAATCATTGAATGAAAGTAAGGCGAGTTCATCGTCCCAATACTCTAAAGCTAATCCCTGTTCAGTAACGCCAAAGCTGAAAAAATTACCGACTAGTACGCCGAACACCAAAGGCAGGCAAGCGGCTATAGCAGGGTGCCAAAGTTGAGCGCCAAGCTGATTCGGGACAAGCCACTCGATTATGTTATCAATCATAGATTGCTGTCGCGGTGGCAGATCTTGATTAAGAATTCGTGTCTCGAGTCCTGGAAAAATCGGCGTTTCCATTTTTTGCAAAAGGAGGTCTAAATCGGACTGTTCGTTAAGTAAAAGGCGAGCTTCAGAACTAGATTTCAGCAGCATCTCGCACTGTACACGAGTGTCGATAGGCCAATGCGCTGGGTCGGTGCCCAAGCATTCGATGGTTTGTTTGAAATCTTCTAGTGTCATCACTATTCCTTTTGTTTTTCCGGCAATTCGTCGGTATTGCCGTTATCTGCCATTGTGCGAACAATGCTTTTTAGGGAACGTTTGGCCCGAGCAATAATTGATTCCAACGCTTTGACTGATACGTCCATTATAACAGCTGCTTCCTTGTTGGAAAAATTTTGCACTGTACATAACATGATCGCGCTGCGCTGACTCTCTGGGAGTTGGTGGAGGGCGTTATCCAAAATTCGATTTTTTTCACTGTCTCGACACAGGTCTCGCTGTGTAAAACTGTCACCCCTGTCATTGGTTTGTTCGGAAATTTCTATGAGATGTTCCTCGAAATTGTCTAGGGTCTTGACCCTGCTATGCTTGCGCAGATAATCGATACATAAATTGTGGGTTATGCGATGAAGCCAGGTTGTCAACTTGGATTTCTCCGGTTTCCATGTTTCTGCGTTAACCCAGAGTTTTAAAAAAACCTCTTGCGTAATATCTTCTGTATCTTTTTGATTTCCGAGCAGGCGATAAGCATAATGACTGATAGGCTTAAAGTGTTCCTTCACCGCAGTTTGATAGGCAGATTGGTCACCTCTACAAATTGCTAGCATCAGCTCTTCATCAGTCATCAGGCTTAAATTCCTCGCCTAGGCCGAAGGAGTTCGAGCTCCTCTGGGGCCTTTGCCGCGATGTCCTCTGGGAGGTCTAAGCTCTTCAGCTGTAAGTACACCATTGCCATCTAGGTCCATTCTAAGAAAATTTGCTTGTTGAAATTCAGCAACTGATACTACCTCATCGCCATCAAGATCCATTTCTAAAAAAGCAGCCGTTGCGCGTTCTGCCATTTTTGCGCGCCTATCTGCTCTTTGCTCTTCGTTAGTTTGATCTGAATTTTCGCCACGATTGCCTTTATCATGGGGAGGGCCGCGACGAGGGCCGCGACCAGTGGGTGCATTAAGAAACTCATCGATTGTCAGTACGTCGTTATCATCTGTATCAATGAGCGCTAGCATATTGCTGCCATTTTCTTGGAATTCAGCGAAGCTGATGCTGTCATTGCCATCGGTATCTAGTGTCTCGAAAGGGCCTATATGTTGCTGTGCCACTAATGTTGAGCAAAAGCTGACTAAACCGAGTGCTGTTGTAAATTTTACCTTGTTCATTTGATAATACTCCTCATAAATAATTGCTTCAGTTCTTTGTACGACGTTTATCTTAAAAGCCGTCGCGAAACCGATAGGGTATCAATAAGTCTGAGATAGCGAAGAACTGTCACTTAACTTTAATTTGTTTGCCGGCCAGCCCAGCTGCTCTGGGTGTCGGCGTTGTAAAGGCTGATTGGGGGGCCGTTTCTGATCTTGGTACTGACAGGTGCAAAATTTATTTTGAGATAATGGTCTTGGAATAATGGTTTGACCTAAAGGCAGGCAGGCTAATTTATAGTTTGCTGCGCAGGGCTTCTACTGCCCTGATCAACCTATTTTGTTTTTTCCTCCGCAGGGTTTATTCGACTTTAGTTAACATCCCTTCTCGTTTATTATGCGGTTTGTTGGCGAGCGCCTTAGGGAGTGTTTGTAAGCAACTATTTGGTTAAACCTCCGTTGAGCTAAACTTCTATGCTAATAGATGTGAAAAGCAACAATAAAGCGCTTGGCTTTATTGTTGTTGTTGTGCTGATTGATGCCATCAGCTTTGGCATTATCCTGCCGGTAATGCCGTCCCTTATTATGAGTCTTTCAGATGTTGGCCTATTTGAAGCTGCTCGGATAGGCGGTTATTTGATGTTTACCTACGCCGTCATGCAATTCTTTGCTGCGCCAATTTTGGGTAATTTAGGCGATCGTTTTGGTCGCAGACCAATTTTGCTGTTCTCTTTAACTGCACTCGGGCTGGACTACCTGTTAATGGGGTTTGCGCCAAGCCTACTCTGGTTATTTTTGGCGCGTATGGTGGCGGGCGTTGCCAGTTCTACTTTTTCGATTGCCTACGCCTATGTGACCGATATTACGCCCCCGGAAAAGCGTGCTCAGCGTTTCGGGATGGTAGGCGCGGCATTTGGAGGAGGGTTTATTTTCGGGCCGGTAATCGGCGGATTACTGGCTGAGTTCGGTGCGCGGGTGCCGTTTTTTGTGGCTGCGGGGTTGGCGCTATTAAATGTCTGTTACGGCTATTTTGTTCTGGGGGAATCTTTGGCTGAGGAAAACCGACGCCCATTCCAATTTGTGCGGGCTAACCCTGTCGGAGCAGTAATGCAGCTGCGGAAATACCCTGTTGTAATTGGTTTAGCGTTCGCCTATTTCCTTTACATGATTGGCCACCTTTCCTTGCCCAGTACATGGACCTATTACACCATCGAGAAATTTGCTTGGTCGGAACGCCAGATAGGAATATCACTGGGTTTTGCCGGCATCTTCATGATTTTGGTGCAAGCTTTTCTTATTCGCTGGGCTATACCAACTTTAGGGGCATATCGAGCTGGCATTCTCGGTATGGTTGCGATTGTTATTGGGTTCTCAGGCTATGCTTTTGCAGCACAGGGCTGGCAACTTTACCCGTGGCTGGCGTTAGCGGCGATCTCTGGATTTGTGACGCCCTCGTTCCAATCCATCATGACAAGCCAGATACCTGCTAATGCACAGGGAGAGCTGCAAGGAGCGCTCAGTAGCGTAAACAGTGTTACCGCCATTATTGGTCCACTGATTATGACTCAGCTATTTGCTGTTTTCACCGGGCCTGAAGCATCTTTCTATTTTCCGGGTATTTCGTTTTTAGCGGCGGCGTTTCTATCTGCTGTTTGTTTGATGATATTCATTCCGGTGGTACGCCGATATGGATTAACTAATTTAGGAAAAAAAGTTGTTGGAGATTAATTTCAGGCGTTACCATAGATTTATTGGTTGGACTTTGGTCCTACCTTTTATTGCATGGTCTGTGACAGGTGTTTTCTTTCTGCTGAGGCCCGCTTATCAAGACGCCTACGCACCATTGCTCATAAAATCTTATCCGCAAACCCAGCTTATCCAAATCCCCGTCTCTGATGATTGGCTGGAGTATCGCTATCTTGAATCGATACTTGGGCCGCATCTGTTGGTGCGCAGCAGTTCGGGCTGGCGTCACCTAAACCCAGTTTCTGCAGCTGATTATCCTGCGCCTGGGCGTGTTGACTTAGAGCGACTGGTCAACGATGCTATGGATGCGAATCGAGAGCGCTATGGGCAATTAACCGGCGGCAGCGATCTTATGTTTGAGACCGATACCGGCGCTGAAATAACAGTGGAATGGAATAACTTTTCGCTCAAGCAGCGGGGTAGAGATACCTATTGGATAAATCAGGTCTATGACATTCACTACCTACGCTGGAGTGGTATTTCTTGGTTGGATAAAATTCTAGGTGTGGCAGGTTTACTTTTGCTAATATTCATGACTGTTACGGGTATTCGCTTACTCCTCAAAAGCCCGGCTCACTAGATTGTCTATGGTGAACCAACCGTTTACCTCAGAGGCTAGTATTCACGGCGGTTTAGGCTTGACACACCTATATCTAGATGGTTTCATCATTTCTACTTTAGGGACGTCATACTAATTAAAAAAAAGGTTGAACTATGAAGATTCATTGGCTGCTATTGGCAATCTCAGCACTAACGGTAAGTTGCTCTCCTTCCGAACCTACTACTGAACCGCAACCTATGCAGGTTGCAGAAGCGGCAGAATCAGCAGGCAGCGATATTCCTCGCGGGCCAAACGGAAAGCCCGATTTTAATGGTATTTGGCAGGTCTTAATGAATGCCAATGATAATCTTGAGCCAGCTCCTCCAAAAGCTGCTTACCATTTAGTTCCTGGTGACTTTGTGCCGGTTCCTGGGCCAGAAGTTGTGGCTATGGGTGCTATTGGTGCGGTGCCTGCTAGTTTTGGTGTTGTTGAAGGCGGTGCTATTCCGTATAAGCCAGAAGCTTTAGCTAGAAGAGACGAAAATAGAGAAGATTGGATAAACCGGGATCCGGAAATTAAATGCTACATGCCCGGTGTGCCCCGAGCTACTTACACGCCTCACCCCTTTCAGATTTTTCAAAGTGAAAGTGCATTCTTCATAGCCTATTCATTTGCTGGCGCTGTAAGAAACGTGTTTTTGGAAGATCCTGGTCCTGCTCCACTTGATTCATGGATGGGTCAGTCTTTTGGCTACTGGGATGGTGATACATGGGTTGTCGAAGTAGTTGGGTTGAACGACCAAACTTGGTTCGATCGCTCAGGTAATTATCATACCTACCAGTTAAAGGTCACAGAGCGTTATACCCTTGTTAGTGAAAATGTCATTGAGTATGAGGCTACAATGGAAGACCCGGACATTTTTGAGCGTCCTTGGACCATTAAAATGCCAATCTACAGACGTTTGGAAGCAGGCTACGAACTGCCCCAGTTTAAGTGCGTAGAGTTCGTAGAAGAAATGATGTATGGCAAATATCGCAAGGGCCGTGAGTCAGAATTAGGCTTTTAGATCGGAGTCGGCCACGGTAAGCCAATAAAAATGGCTCGGTTTACCGTTTAGGGCTTGGATTTAAGCCGGTGCCCTGTATAGAATGTAACTTTAGATTAGATAGATAATAGATGAAGGCAGGCAAGTCCTGTGATCTGCTAAATTATTGCAATGAATTGCAACAAAAGGTGAATATTATGAAGATCAAATTACTCGCACTAGCTGCTGTAACCGCTATTGGGGTTGTCGCTATCAACCAGCCAACGACTGCACACCATGCCTTCTCTGCTGAGTTTGATGCGAATCTGCCTGTTCGATTGGGTGGTCCTATCACTCGCGTTGAGTGGATTAACCCACACACGTGGATTCACTTGGAAAACAGCGACCCTGAAGCGACTCGTGATTCAGGCCCTTGGATGGTAGAAGGTGGTACGCCAAATACATTGCTGCGTCGCGGTATTAACCGCAACACTTTAGTGCTTGGTACTGACATCGTTGTTACCGGCTACCAAAGTAAAGACCGTCTTTGTGCGCCAACATGTCGTGCTAACGGGCGTGATATTACTTTCCCTGATGGACGTAAATTGTTCATGGGCTCATCTGGTACCGGCGCCCCGCGTGATGGTTCAGATGCTGGTGAAAAGTAGTAGAATAGCGCATGCTTGATTGATTGACTTCAGGTTCTAAAAAAGCCCGCTTTAGCGGGCTTTTTTTTGATCTGATTTTTAGGTGTCACAGTGTTTCTATCAAAAGTCTTGAGCGTCTGGTGCTGCAGTTATTTATTAGTATTTGATTTTAGGGTTATTAGTCGTTCATCTTCAGGTTTTTCATGCAGGAAAAAGTCGCAGTAAAAACTCCTAGGGATAAAAAAAGGGGAGCAAGTGCCGGTGTTGGTTATGAGAATAGCGAGCGAGAATGCAGCAAGAATGCAAAAGTGCTAAGGGAGTGCCTGCCGTGAGCCTCGTATTGAAGTAGACCATGCGCCGCCTTTTTCAGGCGCTTGTTGGCTGCTGATCTTGCAAAGCACCTTAATCAACAATTGAGTCTAGCTGTCGGTCGAAAGTTCCGCCGTCTCTAAAAACAGTAGAGCTTACATAAAAGCCAGAGGTGTAAAGCCTCACCGTGACAGTGTCCAAACTTCGGTTTTCCCAGAACCAGCCGTGGATACCTGAGAATGGCGCATGAAAAGAGCCCATCTGGCGAGTGTTGTTTCCTTGTTCGAAACTCTCCGCGTACTCCTCATCGAAACCTGCCGGTTCTGCATGCATGTCGTAATAGACTTCTCCGTCTGCTACCCAGCTAAAGACCATGGCAGCCTCTAAATCCATCAAATATTTATATTCTACCGACTGAAAAGCGCCGAGCTCAAACTCGACAAAATCGGTTCGGTGGACTTCTAGCTGTTCTTCAAAGGGGTTTGCGTCTTTAGACAGAACGGTCAAGCCAAGAGCCTCACCCGTGCCCAAAGGATCTGAACCAAATTCAGCTGGCAAGATCACCGTTATCGTAACAATTGCTGCTACAACTAAGGCGATTGCAGAGGCTTTTAAAATGGATTTGGGGTCTGGAGCATTGACCGGTATATCGTTTGACATGATTTTTCTCTATTACTGAATTTAGCTAAAGTGCGATTTTACCAAGGAGCTAATACAAAGGCTGTAAAACATAGGCGCTTATTTGATATCCGGCGAGGAGAAAGCCGCCAGCCATCAATGCTGTGTTAGTGATGAAGGCATGGCGAAGATAGCTTATCGATGTGCGCCATAAGCTCAACAAAATGAAGACCGCCGAAAGCGCCAGTATCTGGCCTATTTCTACGCCGATGTTAAAACTGATTATGTTGGTGACTAAGCCATTGTCAGAGAGATCGAACTCCTGGAGCTTCGTCGCTAAACCTAGGCCGTGGAAAAGCCCAAAAACGAGCACTGCTATTTTAGTATTTGGTTCAAATCCGAACACTCGCTTGAAGCCGTCAATATTCTCAAATGCCTTATAGACAATGGATAACCCAATGATGGTATCGATGAAATAGGCATTTACTTGCAAATCAGCAATTACACCAAACAGGAGTGTAATGCTGTGACCAATTGCAAAAAGCGTTACGTATTGGATGACGTGCTTGGGCCGATAAAGGAAAAAAATCACCCCGACCAAGAACAGCAAATGGTCGTATCCGGTGACCATATGTTTGGCACCTAAGTACATAAACGGGAATATTGCCGGGCCATCAATCGCCTCTACGAAGCTCGCATCACTGCCTTCAATAGTATGGCCGAATGCGATCGCCGGCAGTGCTATTAGAAAAAGGCCTAAGCCTGACTTGATTAGGTTGGAAAGGTTGAATTGGCTTTCGTTCATTTAATCGGCTTCACTTTCTGCATCCGCTTCAATGTCAAAGCGATTATTGATGTCAGGATTGTAGGCTTGATGACAGGCTGTGCAAACGCTGTAGAGTTTGGCGCCGGCTTGGAAAAAATCATCTTTGTTCCGGCTTTCGGCGGCAGCCATTGCGTTAAGGCCAGCTTCGCTTAAACCTTCTGAATAGATCATCCAGGCGTCGTTATCTAGGGCGCGGCCGGGCAGGGCAAGCATATTGCCAGTCTCTACAATTACAGCGGCTTGAGCGCGAACAAAGGCCCAGCCTTCATCGGTCGTTGGATACAATTCTTCGTAGCCTGAGGCATCAAGTACCCAACCACCGGAATCCCATAATGTGTCCGAAGCAGGTTCTAAAACTAAGGCCATGACCTCTTTTACACTTAAGGTGGTATTAAAAACGGCAGAGGATTGGGCAGATTCCTCGGAGCTCTCTGGTGTGGAACAAGCAGCGAAGGGGATAATAGTTAGAAGGGTTAAAAGGTGTTTTAAGCTGGGCATTAGAATCTCTCTCAGTATCAGCGAACGGTGAAGCCAAAAACAGCAGAATGCTATACTACTAATTTTATTGCGCATGCTGCTATTATAAAGCTTAAGCCGCTTTAAATTAACAGTATAATTCTGCCTTAAAATGCCTATTTTATCCATCGAATGCGGCGAAATCCCGCAACAAAAAGGACACCATGAGCGATTCAAATCAGCAATTAGCCTCTCCTTCACGCATTGCTCGAAGACTTAACGGTTTTTTGAGCAGCATTAGAATCTTGGGTGCGTTGGCAATCCTCATGGCAACCTTCTCCAGCGCGACCCTGGCCGAGACAAAGACGATGGCGACGGACTCTTTGGTTAAAATCATGAAGACGCCAGACTCCGGTATTCAACCGAGAATGCTGACAGGCCCCGACGGTCAGGTGCATTTGCTGTATTTTAAAAAGCGGTTAAACCGGCCTGATGCCAGAGAGGGGAATCTTTACTACCGCCAATACGATGAGCAACAGGGGGGCTTTGGCCTTCCCGTTAAAGTCAGTAGCGGCGCATTTCCTGTGCAAACCGTCTCTATTTCTCGCGCGTCGATGGCGATTGATGGCGAAGGTCGAATACATGCCCTTTGGTATTTACCCAAAAACGCTCAATATTACTATGCACGCTCTAACGTCGAGCGAACCCAGTTTGAGGCTCAACGTGCGATGGTTAGCCAGCACACGCTAGGCATCGATGCAGGGGCGGACATTGCAGCTCGAGGCAATCAGGTAGCGATCTTTTGGGGGGCTGGCGATCTAAGTCGTGAGTATGAGCGGACTGTGTTTACGAGGCTATCCGGCGACTTTGGCGAAACCTTTGGTGCCGAACTGCAAATTGGCAACCCAGATTTAGGTGCGTGCGGTTGTTGTTCATTGGCGGGTGATTTTATAGACGATGATAGTTTGCTAGTGGCTTACCGGTCAGCGCTGGCTGGGGTTGGTAGGCACATGCAGATGCTGACGGCACAAGGGTTAAGCGATGGCATTAGCAATGCTTATTACGGTGAAACTCACAAGTTGCAGCAATGGGAGGCTTCTTTTTGCCCATTGAGCACAAATGATATAAGCGCAGACAGTGATGATCAGCTGTGGTTGGTTTTCGAAACCCAAAGCCGGATCGTGCAGCTTGGATTTGCTGAAGGGGTAGTGCCAACGTCGGTGGCAGAACCTTTTACGGAAACACGACAGAAGAATCCGGCTATAGCTATTAACGGTTCAAATCAAAGGCTTGTTGTTTGGGCAGAGGCTATTAGTCATAGCCGCGGAGGCCGGTTAAATATGCGCTTGTTTACGGCTGATAGCTCAGCTCCAGAAGTAGTGCTTAGCGAAGAAATTAATCTTGATGACTTTAGTTTTCCAGCGGCTACAACGCTGAGCAATGGTGGGTTTTTGGTTGTTTACTAAGGCGTTGACAATCAGCTTATCGAGGAATAGGTATTTGCTGTCTGATTAATTCTGTTTCTAGGCGCATCATCTGCTGCCGAGTTGCTTCCTGCTGGAGTTGTCCCTGCTTTTTGATGGAGTTTTTTAGACTTTCCCCCTGAGACTGAATGAGTGATTGCTGTTCTAAATCTGCTAGCCTGCGATCTAGGATTTGCGTGAGTGAGCGTTGAATTGATTGATTTAATAATGTGCCTCCTTCGAGCGTGTTGAAGGCTGAGACAACATATTCTGTTCGCTCTTTTAAGGCATTCTCACCGCAGCTGTATTCAACCCCGACCATAAGCGCTAAAAACTCTTTTGAGTTATCAGTCGAGATATCTTCTAGATTTTGACCTGGTTTTCCATTGCGTGCAGAGGAGTTTTGAGCGGTGATAATGAAGTCTTCTCTCCATGTCTTTAGTTTCTTGCAATGGCTGATATAGCTCGCCAATATTTCGCCGTCTATAGCGCGGAGAAACTCGTCACACAGTAGGGCTGCCGCTTCGCCCAAATTCATGTTGAAGCTACTCATACAATTTAGCGCCTTAGCATCGAGATCAGTTAGGGCTGTGTTGGCTGATTCGAGATCTGCCTTGACAGACTGGATTGCCGCACCCATCAATGGAGATTGGGCCGAGCTGATGCGACTGCCTCCCGAGACGGCCACTAGGGTAACTATAAGTAGGTTGGTGATAAATGTGTTCATGGCAGTTTAGTCATAAAGTTCGAAGCGTTTTTCCCACTTTTTAAACCTTTTACGGCAATATTTATCCAGCTTTTTCGGTGTCGCAAAAAATAATTCGCTGGCATCTGCGATACTCTCATCAAACTCGCAAAAATCATTATCGTATTCTCTGCAAACCCATGGTCTTGTTTCGTAAATTCCGCACTCGCCACGATCCCCTAAATGCATGCAGCGTGAGCTGATGTGCAGGAACCAGCCGTCGGCATCTTTAAAAATATTGATGTTCTCGTGGGATACCTGCCAGATTAAATGATCGAAGTCTTCTTTGGATTTCGGGGTGGGAATTTTTTGGTTGATTGAATTGCAGCAAATAGATTTTTTGCAATTCGTGCACTTTTTGTCTATGTCGATTTTGCCTGCATTGCTGACATCTTGAATTTGTATTGCATCTTTGGCGTTCATTAAATTCCCCGGCTCTGCTAACAATGACTCCCGTGACACTATTATCACCATCTAATGTAGGGAATGCAAAGCGCAACCACAATAATCTTAGGTCGCTATTACTCTGACTTTACAAGTTGCTTGCTCCTCTCCACAATAGAAATAGCTTAATCATTTAAATTAAGTCAATTAGCTTGGATGAGTTGTTGAATGATTAAAAATCTAAATCACATAGAAATCTAAAAAAAGGTTTCTTTTTACCGAGTCGTACTACTTATTTCCAGCTTGTATTACCGCTCCGTACTATTTTATTGGACAGTGCTATGAACTCCCATAACATCACGCTCTCACTTTTTTGCGCGCTGAGCGCGCTGCTTAGTTCTTGTTCCACCGACGAGGCAGTGAGTACCTCTGGAATGTTGGCTCAAGATTCACCTGATACGGTTGTCAGCATTGCAGTCTTGTCTACAAAATCGTGGTTGGTGACCGGAGGTGATGCGCTGGTTGAGGTCTTGTTAGATGAGAGTGTGAATCCGCAGTCTTACACTGTGAAACTGAATGGGACAGATGTCAGTGCCCTTTTTGTTACAGTATCTGCCCGCAAACGTCAGGCGTTACTAACTAATTTGCCAGAGGGTGAGAGTCAGCTGTCAGTTGAAATCGCAAGTGGGGGCGCTCAGGAGACTTTGATACTTACAAATTACCCTAGCAGTGGGCCTATTATTTCCGGCCCTCACGAGGCTCCATTTATTTGTCAGAGCAAAGAATTTAGATTGGTAACCGGGGAGCCGCTCGGGCCCTCGACAGATTTGAATTGCTCCGTGGAGCGTCGTATAGATTATGTTTATTGGTCGGATCGAGATTTCCAATTCAAACCTTATTCGCTTTCGGAGGTATCTGAGCCGCCAGTGGATATGGGGTATGTAGGCGAAGGCGTCGAGACGCCATTTATCGTTCGAGTTGAAACAGGGGTGGTAAATCGAGCAATTTATGAGATTTCGATGTTGCATGATCCTTCAGATGGACCGCTTGATCCTTGGCGAAAAAGTGCTTCGTGGAATAATAAATTAGTTTACACCCACGGTGGGGGTTGCCGGAGCGGATGGCATCAGCAAGGGGTTGTCACCGGTGGGGTGTTGAAAAAAGGCTTGCTAGAACAGGGCTATGCCTTGAGCTCTTCGACCTTGAATGTGTTTGGTCAAAACTGCAATGACCTGCTAGCTTCTGAGACCCATATTATGTTGAAAGAAGTTTTTATAGAGCACTATGGGGTGCCAACGTACACGGTGGCAACCGGCGTTTCCGGTGGATCCTATCAGTCCCAGCAAACAGCTGATAATTATCCTGGGGTTTTTGACGGCATTATTGTCGGCTTGAGCTTTCCCGATGTGACCTCCTCGACAATTTTCACGCTGGCAGATGCGCGGCTGCTAGATTACTACTTTAAAGAAGTGAATCCGGACGGGTTCACCGTCGAGCAAGAGCGAGCTGTTGCAGGGTTTGCAGAGCATGCAAGCATAGCGAGTCTTAGCCGTGGCGCTGCTCGTTTGGACCCGGTGCTCACCCTTGGAGGGACCAGCGAAGAGCAAGGTAGTGAGTTGAGTGTGAGTGCGCTTGAGGATCTACGCTACAGCACTTCTAACCCTGAAGGACTAAGAGCTACCGTTTATGACCATACGGTTAATGTTTACGGTGAATTAGAAAATGCAGCAATTGCACAGCGACCTCTGGATAATGTAGGCGTCCAATACGGCCTCGCTGCCTTTAGAGAGGGGGAAATATCTGCTCAGCAGTTTATAGATCTAAATCGTGATATTGGTGGTTTCGATAGGGATATGGAGCACGTGGCACGCAGGCACTCAGCTGATGAATATGCCAGTAAGCGAGCTATACAGTCAGGGCGTGTTTTGTTTGGAGGTGCTGGGCTTAGTAGTACTCCGATAATTGACTATAGAAGCTATCTAGACCGGAATGAGGGCGGTGATATTCATATGATTGTTCATCAATTCGCGACTAGAGAGAGATTGGTTAATGCTAATGGTCATGCAAGAAATCAAGTTATGCAAATTGGCGGAAGTTGGGGTTTTACTGAGGATTCTCCAGATCTGGGAGTGCTGTTTAACAGTATGGACCGTTGGATATTAGCGATACAGCAAGATGAATCAGGTTTAAGTGAATCTGAAAAGGTGGTGATTAACAAGCCAGCGGATTTGACGGATGGCTGCTGGGACAACAGCCGTTCGACCCGAATCAAAATTAACCAGGAGATGAGTTATGACGGGGACAATGAGTGCGCTCAGTTGTACCCAGCGTATTCAACGCCAAGACAAGTGGCCGGTGCCCCTGTTGCCAATGACGTGATTAGCTGCCGACTACGGGGGCTCAATGCGGCAGACTATTTAGTGGAATTCAGTCAAGAGCAACTCGCGGAATTGGTAAGTATTTTTGTGCGAGGTGTTTGTGACTGGAACGCCCCGGATAGCCACGGCGTTTTTCACCAAGGAACCTGGCTTTCATTCGGACCGTCACCAGTAAATCGGCTGCAATAAGATCAGATTTTTTCTGTGCTCTAGGGTTTAGGTTGGCCTAGCACCAGTATCATGCAGCGTTTTAGATTTTTTATTACGCCTAAGATTTCAAGGTTTTTTTGCTGTCAGCCGAAAATCTTAAAGGTGATGAGTATAAGAAGGCTAAGCATGATGCTTAGCAGCCATTCCAAGCTGGCCTTGATGTCAATGCTTGCAAAAAGCTTTATCGACACCCTCGTGCCGGCGATAAAAGTGGCGAAGCCCTGGCTGTATATTGTGTACGTTAGCCATGCGTGTCGCGCTAAGAAGGAGAGGCGATTACGTCAAATAACCCTGCCTGTTAACCTGCTTCGTCTAGCTCTTGTTGATCTTTTTTGGATAATGTCGGTTTTATATCCGTGTTCTTATTATTTATCTGTTTTCCTCGGTGATAGTGCAAGCTATTTTCGGTCACAGTTTAAGTGATTCTTTACTATGGCTAGCGGCAGGTTTGCTACTTCCGCTGACTGGTAACACAATGCCTCCTGATTTTATTTTGTTGAATTATTCCCTAAGACTTATCTCATGTAAATTTATGGATGATAAGCTTGGCTATACAGTTGCTTGGGCCTTGCTTTCATCTTGGCACAGGACTCGTTGCTCTTTTCATTATTCCGGTGGTTTATCTAGCTATTGCTCCGAGTATTTTCGCTAATAGTGAATAACCAAGTATTCTGTTAAGTGGTTTTCTTTCGGTCTTTCCTTCTACCTTCTTTCTCACATCCCTTTTCGTTTTTATTCGTCGTTCGTATCAATCTCTCTGTCTCACTCATTGGGCGGCTTTTGTTTCCACTGTGATGCTGCACTGCGATGCAATTCATGTCGTGTTGCTTTGGTAGTCGCTGGCGTAGAGAGTTTGTAAGTTGCTTGGAAAGTTGCTTGGAAAGTTGGTTTAAAGTGTAACAAATCCAGCTTTTTCAGAGGCCGATCTGTATTATGAAGCAATTAGCTAAAAAGCCATTAACCTTAAATCTGTTATTCTGCTGCGTTGAGACTTGAAATGGTAGGGTAGCTGGTTTAGTTTTAAGAGCATGTGTTTGGAAATAGCTTAAAAAGCAGCAGCCGAGGAGAAAGGCAATGAACACAAGAACGAAATTATTGGCACTATCGTTAAGTACGGTTTTGGCGTCTTTCACAATGGCCCAAGACTATGAGCCTCCGCGCACGGTATCGGGGAAGCCCGATCTGCAAGGTAACTGGACTAATGCAGCTTTGACGACCATGCAGCGATCATCCTCCTACGAGGAAGTTGGCCTTGTAATTCCGGCGACTCGTATTGAAGAATTGACGGCCAATCATCATCAAAACGTCAGGCAGGCTACTGATGACGGACAGATTCAGGGCGAATTGCCAACTGGCGAAGACCTCGGAAAAGGCCGTGGATATAATGCTTTTTGGGTGGACCCAGGGTCACGCTTTGGTCGTGTAAACGGCGAGGCAAGAACGTCGTGGATCACCTACCCAGAGTCAGGAAGGATTCCATTTTCTGAGCAAGGAAATTTGCTCAGACAGCAAAACAGGGCAACGTTTTCTGGCAATGATGGGCCCGAGGGTCGCGCGTTAGGCGAGCGCTGTCTTATCGGCTTCGGCAGCACCGGCGGCCCGCCAATGAATAACGTTCTCTACAACAACATGTATCAGATAGTACAAACCGATGATTATCTAATGATAATGGTAGAAATGGTCCACGATGCGCGGATTATCCCTATTGCGAAAGATCACCGCCCAGACGCGCATGCGCCATGGTTAGGCGATTCTGTTGCTCATTGGGAGGGTGATACCTTGGTCGTTGAAACTATCAATTTACATCCACAGCAAGCACCTCGTAATGCGGCTCCGCTATCTAAGCAAGGGCGAATTATTGAGAGATTTAGTCGAGATTCAGCTGAGCAAATTCTTTATCAATTCGAGGTGATTGACCCGGTTTATTACACCGAGTCTTGGCGCGGCGAAATAGGGTTTAACGCAACAGAAACTAAGCCTTATGAATATGCCTGCCACGAGGGTAACTACGGTCTTCCTGGAATCCTGGGCGGTGCGAGACGCTTAGAGATGGATGCCAGCGATTAATTGTTATTGATTAGATGGTAGAAGCTAGCGGGCTCTGTGCTTGCTGCCATTTAAGTAAAAAAGGTGAGCATTATTCGAGGTTCGCCTTTTTGTTTAAACGTGAGTCTGTGACTGCAAGGGGGCAGGATAAACACACTAAGCTGTGACAAGTGATGTTTGGCTGTGCGGCCTCAGGCAGTTTGCCCGTCAGCTAATTTTCAATCCTCTGCCCAGAATTTTGTCATTTTCATGAATATAAAAGAAGCATACTAAGTTATTAGTAAGAGTCCAGTTATGGCGTCCATGCCAGCAGTAAAACGGAAATGGCCGAAGAGTTCAATATTTCCATAGCCAACGCTTGTATAGTTTGTAATCAAAAAATAAATGCAGCCCATCAGGCTACCGTCGAAGTTCCCTTCTAAGCTGCCAAAGTCTCGGTAAGTCACCCTTAAATAAAATGCAATGCCGAACAGCCAACCCTCAAGGATGCGGGCGCAGATGGCACCAAGTACAGCGATTACGATTTTTAGCCTGTGTTTGATCTTTATTAGTCTAGAAATAAGGATTCACAGTAAACGTAGTGCCTTATAGTGAATGACTACTGCTGCTGAAATTGAAAAGCTATTGGTAAGAAAAGTGATAAATATATTGTTTCACTTTTTAACGTTCAATTACCGTTGCTGATCTTGCAGAACCAGTTATAGCGGCTGAGTTAAATTTGGGTTATCAAAAAAAGTCCCTTAAAGGAACGAGTGTAGCAATTAGATCGGCTTGATAGCCTATTTTATGTCAGCTTTGGCGCGTTGCTTTGGCGCGTTGCTTTAGCGCTTTGAAGAGGCTGAAAAAACTAATTATCAACCAATATACGTCTATGATAAACGACCATAGGTTGAAGGTGAAAGCGAGGGAGGCGAGGATCGATATAGCGTTTATGGCATTAAAAGCACTATAAGCTAACTGTGTATTTTTTAGTTTTTCTAGCGGCAGCAGCGCATAGCATCGCAATATGAGAAGCACGCTAATGTTCCCCACTAACGTCAGACCAAAGATAGTCCATCTACTAATTACTCTATGCCTGCGCGAAGTTTTGTCACTGAGAAAATAGTTTTTCACGGTTTACCCCTTACCTGTTTGTATCGACAAGGCTTTAAGATCAAGCTAATGTAACAATTCTCTGTTTTGAATGGTTTGTACAATGAGAGTTGGTTTTTTTATCGAAATTAAGAGATTGTTTGTGTTATGAGAGTGCTGTGGGTTTTGTTATGGGTTGGATTAATTGCGGCCTTCAGCGGGGCTGCTTTTTCAGCTGAAAAACCGAAACTCGACAAAAGTCAGGCTGTTCTGCGGCAGTTGGAATTACTGCAGGTGCGTATTACTGAATTAGAGTCCGATTCGGGGCCTTACGACACGCGGTTGCTTGAACCTTTACAAGCCCTTTCTGAACTTTATTTAACTGCGGAGGACTTCGAGGCTGTTGCTGAAATTCAAAGCAGGCAATTGCAAATCATGCGGGCGGAGTTAGGCCTCGACCATCCAGATAATATTGCCATGGTGAATTCTATTATTAGCAATAATATCCGGATGGCTCAATGGTCCGAGGTTGAAGATAGTCTTGAACACATACGTTATTTGGAGGGTGTAAATGTTCAGGGCAATCCGGAACCACTATTACGTGCCATAGAAGCCCAAGCCTCTTGGAGTATTGCTCAGATAGCGGTGGCGGAGCCTCGATTGCGGGCGAGAAATTTATTGGATGCCCGTGAGTCATATAAAGATATTAAAGAACTTGCCCAGGATGCTTTCGGCGAAGAGAATAGTGCTATGGTGCCATGGCTTTACAAGAGAGCTGTTAATTTATTCCAGATAGTGGCGGCTCTAAATAGTGACAGCGGTTTGGCTGGGGACACGTTAGCCAGAGTGATTCAATTGGATGGTGTGGCCCGGTTAGAAGCTTATAATTCTCGCGCTCGATTCGCAGGCGGTTCTTTTTTTGACCGCAATCCTCAGATACCTGTTCTGGATAGCGATGCTCTGATCGGTGAAGCGTACCTTAGAGATGCTTTGGCGGAATTAAAAACTATAACGGAGATGTTAGACGAGTCAGGCGACATAGAGGCGCAGGCGATGAGCCATGTTTACTATGGTGATTTCCGTATTCTTGTAGGTTTAGGCTCTGGTAAGAAAAGCTATCTCAAAGCCCACGATTTATTAAGAGAAGCAGGTATCAGCGAGGGTCGAATTTCTCAGTTTTTTGATGTGCCCCGAATCATCCCCGCTGAGGTATTTTCGTTTAACTTAGCTCAGGCGGAGACTGCGAACAATACGGCTATGGTGCAATCGATCTCCGATAAAAGGGTATTAATAAGCGAATTTACGGCGTTAGAGGAAGACGCAGGCAATGTCAGTATGCCCGCCTCTTTTACAGGTCGCTGGGGACTTAAGTTGCCCTCAGATGTGGTTGAGATGACGGTTAATGTGAGTTCAAGGGGGGTGGTTTCTGCTCCTAAGTTTGTGGCCGCTTCATCGGATGACAAAAGTATCAGGCGCAAGGCCCTTCGTTCGGTACGGGGCTTAAGGTTCCGGCCACGATTTGAAGACGGTAAGGCGGTTCGCGTGCGAGGGATGAAGCTCTCGTATCGTTTTGAAGAGGGCTCAAATTAATTCACACGGGACAGGCTAGACTAGAGCTGGATAAAGGGACGCGAACAGCAATGTGGCCATTATATAGTTTAAAGCTTTAAGCCTGGCTGAGCTGGAAAGAAACAGCTTAAGTCGTATTTCTGTAGCGGCCAGGACACTTAAGCACGAAAGGCTTATCAAGCTAAAAAAAGCTGTTACCTGAGCGATTGCTTGCACGATTTGAGAGGGCGCATACACGGTGTTTGCGGTTAACTTCATCGTCCATACCTTTGGATTCATCGATTGGAATAAAGCAGCCTGCAGGAAAGTAAGCTGTTTGTATTGTGGGCGGCGACTACGTTTAATCTTAACGATAATTCGATGATATCTTTAGCTGAGAATCGCCTGCGGCTCAATACTAACTGGACTGATGAAAGTGGTTTGGTGTTTGACTCCTTGGGGCTTCAGAGATCTTATCAGGGTAAAGAATTACAGTTAGGTTTAGTCAGAGGCAATACTTCAAATTTGGCTTTTATGGATTCTAGTCAATTTCTTGGCTTTTCTTTGGAGAGCTCTGTCTTTACAAGGACTGATCTCGATCAGAGTGTAGGTACTGAAATTGTGTTATTTTTTCTAACTCGTAGTCAAGTAGAGATATTCCGAGATGACAGGCTTCTCTATAGCGGGTTTTATGATATAGGAAATCGCACACTTGAAACTTCCTCATTGCCATCTGGCTCTTACGATATTGAGATAAGAATCACCAATGTTACTGGTGGAATAAACATAGAGGAGCGATTTTTTCGAAAAACAACAGGCTTGGACCGAACGACCAAATACTTTACTTTCTTCAAGCCGGTGAGGAAGTGATAGCGAGATTGGTCGCTTTGATGCCGGACAGCGAGGGGAAAATTCTCAGGGCCGGAATCAATAGCCGACGTTGTAAGCACAGAGACGGCGGATGACGCCGCGCTTATTATAAATATTGAGCGCCGATTGATTCGCAAATATTAAATCACCAGTGATGTTGATAGATTAACTGGAGTCTGATATTCAAAAATGCTAATTTCCTACAGTTGTAATTTTGAGAGTTAATAGTGGGAAGCTAGATGTGAGTACAGATGATATTTTTATGACTCTGGCTAGCTGTGCCTTTTTTATGGGCTTAGTTGCGTGGGTATCTTATCTCAAGACACGCGGTGAGGTGAGCACAAAAGATGGCTATTTCTTAGCGGGTCGAGGACTGAGTGCAGTCTTTATTGCTGGCTCTATGTTGCTCACAAATCTGTCCGCTGAACAGTTAATAGGCTTGAACGGATCGGCCTATGGATATAATCTGAGTAGCATGGCGTGGGAAGTCACAGCGGCGTTTGCGACTATCTGCATGGCCTTTATCTTTCTTCCGCGCTATTTGGCTGGCGCTTTTACGACTTTGCCACAGTTCCTAGCCGACCGCTTTGATGACGGCGTTCGCAGGATGTCGGTGGTTCTGTTCATGGTAGGCTACGGCTTGATCACCATTCCTTCGGTGTTGTATTCGGGCTCAATAGCCGTCCTTCAGTTATTTGATTTGCCTTCTTTGTTTAATATTAGCTACAGTGCAGCGCTGCTGGTGACGATCGTTACCATCGGTTGCACCGGTTCGCTCTACGCGATTTTTGGCGGTCTAAAAGCTGTTGTAATTTCGGATACCTTGAATGGCGTCGGGCTTTTGATAGTCGGCCTTACTGTGCCCATTTTGGGCCTTTCTTTGCTGGGTCAGGGAAGCATAACAGAGGGTTTGGCTATTATTACAACAACCGACACGCATAAGTTAAATGCGATTGGCGGTGCATCAGACCCAACCCCGTTTGGCACAATTTTTACGGGAATGATTTTCGCAAACCTATTCTACTGGTGTACTAATCAATATGTAATTCAGCGAACTCTTGGTGCCAAAAACTTAGTGGAAGGTCAAAAAGGAGTGTTGTTTTCGGGTTATTTTAAAGTGCTAGTGCCTTTTATGATGATGATCCCCGGCGTAATTGCCTATCATCTGTATGGTGAGGGTTTGAGCTCAATAGATTTGGCCTACCCTCGCCTGATTCGCGATGTGTTGCCGGTATATGCCACAGGCTTTTTTTTGGCGGTACTGCTTGGCGCGGTTTTTAGCTCATTCAACTCCTTATTAAACAGTGCTGCAACCCTGTTTTGTTTAGATATTTATGCGCCAATGCAAAAACAAGAGCCTTCTGATGAGCAGTTGGTGAAAGTTGCAAAAATAGCCAGTGTCGCGATTGCGCTTTTCTCTTTTGTAGTTGCGCCATTGTTGCAGTTTGCGCCTGAGGGCCTTTGGCAAATTATTCGAATATTCACTGGGTTTTATAATATACCGGTGATTTCTATTGTCATTGTTGGGTTGTTTACCAAGCGAGTGCCAGCACTTGGTGCCAAGATTGCGATAGTATTTCATATTATCGCCTATGGTTTATTTCAATTCGTGCTAGTGGATTATACGTCGTTACACTTTCTTCACTTATACGCTATTTTATTTGTGATCGAGGTTAGCATCATGCTCGTCGTAGGCGCAGTTAAACCGCGAGCTAACCCTTGGACTTATACTCTGCAAAGCAAAGTAGATCTAACTCCTTGGCATTTAGCCGGCCCTTGTGCCTTTACCTTGTTCTCCGCAGTCGTATTTCTTTACTTGTTGTTCTCCAAAGTTGGGTTGGTCGATGGGATGAGTGCTTTGTTTTGGCCGCTGCTAGTGGCGCTGATAATCGCAAATGCGATTGTTTGGGTTCTTGGAGTTTATGATAAACTCCCCCGCATAATTCAGCAGCCAATGAGAGACATAAGCTAAGTGGAATATCCTAACTACGCGCGTGGCGCGTTACGTTTTTTTGATGCCCCCGCGCAGCAGCGTTCAATTGCGGCAAGTCATGTTCAGCCTAAGGTTATTAATGGCGCTGCATATCGGCTCAATCTGATCGGCTGCGGTATGATTGGTAGAGAACATATGCGCGTCGCTACTTTACTTGGCAAAGCCATTGTCAATGGGGTGTTTGATACCTCCGGTGAGAGTTTAGAAATTGCCAGCAAAGATTTTTCAAGCTATGCAAACACCGCGCTTGTTATATATGACAGCCTGGAAGAAGCTTGTTTTGACGAGTCGGTAGATGCTTTGCTGATATGCACGCCTAACTTTACCCACTTCGAGATACTGCAAACCGCAATTAAGTCTGGAAAAGCGCTATTTGTCGAGAAGCCTATGGCTACTAATCTGTTAGAGGCGACGATAATAGTAGCAATGGCGCAAAAATACTCCAATTGCATTCAGCTGGGAATGCAATATCGATACAAGTCCCAATACTCTGAAGCTTTTCATCTTATTAAGTCGAAGCAAGTGTTAGGAGATGTGAAGACAATTAGTATGTCGGAATATCGACCGCCTTTTTTGGATAAAGTAAATCAGTGGAATAAATTCAACGAAAAAAGCGGCGGCACCTTGGTGGAGAAATGTTGCCATTATTTTGATTTGATAAATATGATGGCTCAGTCCAGGCCGGTTAGGGTTTTTGCTAGCGGTGGCCAGGCAGTGAATTTTAAAGATTTTTTTTATCAAGGACATGTCTCAGATATTGATGACAATGCGTTTGTTATTATTGAGTATGATAACGGTATAAGAGCCAATTTTACCCTCAATATGTTTTGTCCTGAGCTTTATGAAGAGCTAATTGTTGTAGGAAGCAGCGGTCGAATTACTGCCTCGGAAAAATCTAGCTTTGTTGATGGCCGAGTTTCAAAAGCGACACTGGTTTTGGAGAACAATGCTGAGACTGGCGAACAGGTTTTTGATCTTACTTATGCTGATTTGGTCGAGAGGAGTGGGCATCACGGTGCAACATTTTTCGAGCATATGGCATTGATTGATAGACTTGATGGAAAACTCACCGACAGCGCGACACCGTTGCAAGGTTTATGGGCCCTGATTGTGGCTTCAGCAGCACAAGAGTCAATGATTAGCGGTGCCCCGATTATTATCGATGACTATATAACTAATTTAAATTTAGAGGATGCTTTAAAGTGACACCTACTGTGATCAAAGTTGGGGACAAGTCTATGCCAACAGTTGGCTTGGGCCTCTGGAAAATAGAAAAAGCTGATACCGCCGAAGCCGTGCGTCAAGCCATTGAAGTGGGGTATCGTCATTTAGACAGTGCTGCCGACTATGGCAATGAATACGAGGTAGGTCAGGGGATCGCTAGCGCTCTAGCAAACGGACTGTGCTCCAGGGAAGACCTATGGGTTACCTCTAAGCTTTGGAACACTTACCATAGCCCAGAACACGTTCAGGCGGCCTGCGAAAAGTCACTTGCTGATCTAGGTGTGGAATATTTAGATTTGTACCTTATTCATTTTCCTATCTCGCTAAAGTACGTTGATTTCGAAACTAGGTATCCACCTGAATGGTTCTTTGATCCGGAGTCTGAAAACCCCACTATGGAAATTGCACCAGTGCCTCTGATGGATACTTGGCGCGCGATGGAAGCCCTGGTAGAGAAAGGTTTGGTCAAGCAAATAGGTATTTGTAATTATAATTCGGCCCTGCTTCACGATTTGTTTTCTTACGCGAAAATAAAGCCTGCAATGCTGCAAGTTGAATCCCACCCTTATCTAACCCAAGAACGTCTTTTGCGTTTAGCGAGCGAGTATGGCTTGTCGGTCACCGCGTTTTCTCCGTTAGGTGCTTTATCTTATTTGGCATTGGATATGGCGTCATTAAGTGAGTCGGTATTAGAGCAGGGAGTTGTTCAGGCCGCGGCGAAGCGCGTGAATCGAACTCCAGCCCAAGTGATTTTGCGATGGGGGGTTCAACGAGGCACGGCTATCATTCCAAAGACAAGTAAAGTTGAGCGTTTAGCCGAGAATCTGGCGCTATTTGATTTTGAGCTTAACTCGGAGGAGATGAGTGCTATTTCTGATTTGAACTTAGACAGGCGCTTTAATGATCCCGCTGTTTTTTGCGACTCAGCTTTTAACAAATTCTATCCAATTTACGATTGAGGTATCAGTGAACTCATTTGCTCAGAAATTTAATGTTAGCGGCCAACAAGACTTCGCTGGAGTGGAATTCCCCCTGGCTTTAGTCAACAGTAAAAAAGATGCGTTGCTGCCTGAGATTTTGTCTAAGCTTGCGCTGCACCGTGATGAACTGCTAAAGCAACTATCAACCCACGGGGCAATTCTGTTCAGAGGGTTTCCCCTGGTAACAGCGGAGGATTTCGATCAGTTCATATCTGCATTTGACTTGCCTAATTTTACTTACAGTGAATCACTTTCAAATGCTGTAAGAACGAATCGAACGGAGAAAGTGTTTACGGCAAACGAAGCGCCTGCCAGCGTGTCTATTTTTCTGCATCATGAAATGGCTCAGACCCCAGTTTATCCGGCAAAGCTATTCTTTTTTTGCGAGCAGGCTGCGAATTCAGGAGGAGCCACTCCACTTTGCAGGTCGGATATATTGCTGGACCGTCTTAAAGAATTAGACCCGGAATTTGTATCCCTATGCGAAGGCTTGGGTGTTCGTTACTCAAACACCATGCCAGAGTTAGACGATGCTGAATCAGGACAAGGTCGAAGCTGGCACAGTACATTAAGCGCTGAGTCAAAAGAGGCTGCCGAGTTTAAGTTACAAGAACTAGGCTACGCATGGGAATGGCTTGGCAGCGGCGATCTAAGGGTTACTTCCCCAATTTTGCCCGCAGTAAAAGATTTTGCGAATGGCCGGAAGGTTTTTTTTAATCAGCTAATTGCCGCTTTTAGGGGCTGGAAAGACAGCCGCAATGAGAAGAGTCGCGCGATTACCTTCGGCGATGGCAGTGAAATATCACTAAAATCTATGACATCTGTCATCGCTCTTAGCGATGAGCTAAGTTTTGACTTGCCATGGCAAGCAGGAGATGTAGCCCTGGTGGATAATTATCTGGTGATGCATGGCCGCAGACCCTATGAGGGCCAACGGCGGGTGCTGGCGTCGCTTGTAGCTGGGCGTTAGTGGAAGTGCTGGTAATAGGCCGCATTAGTGCCAATCGTTTTTTGGCACTACCACAGTAGGGCAATGATTTTACCTAACGCGGTTATAACCTCAGGATCAATCTTGCCAGATCTAACGTATTTTCCAATTTCAGTAAAGGCTGCTTTGCCATCCTATGGGTCGCGATAAGGATGCTTCGAGGTGAGACTGATATAGGCTTCAGCAACAGCTAAAATGCGAACACCGACGGGTATATTTTAAGCTTTAATTCTTGTTGGGTATCCGTTGCCGTCATAATTTTCGTGGTGGCATTCAATCAGTTCAAGCATGCGTTTATTTTCATACCCGATATTACCCAGTCTTCGAGCGCCCTCTCTAGGGTGCATATAGATGTGGGTAAAGTCATCATCGGTTAGGCCTCCATTACTGTTAAGGATATTTTCTGGGATAATGGTTGTGCCTATTTCAGCTAAATATCCATCCTCCAGCGCATCATGGTTTCTTGATCAACTAAGCCCATTTGGTCGGCAATTAGATACGCAGTGATTCCTGTCAGGCCCGTTAACTCTGCCGAGCCATCGATACATTCTGTTGGCAATACAAGTCCCTCTGGAGAGGCCACCAACTTATCGACCTGGGTTTGAAGATCTACAAGCAAGGTAGTGGGCAGTTGTCTACAGTTATTAAGTGGGTTTTAAAAGCAACCACTTCATATAATTGAACATTGTTGCGACGGCCTCGCACGGTTAGGCCTCGCTGACTTTTAATAATAAGAGCATTTTCGGCATAGGCCACTTTGACCGCATCATTATTGAGTGCCTTTTCATTGCTAACTTCAGATGCGTCGCGGTCTGCTCTGGATCTCTCACTTGCAGTAGAAGTTTTGCCACCGCGATGCGCAGTGTAACGTCATCGGCATCGCGCTCAATTTTATTTACCAGGCCATTGATTGGGTCTACGGTTGACGAGTTTTCAAACCGAGTATAAAAGGCGAGGCCAGATATTGGTCTCATCTTGAACACATCGCTACAATCTTTATGGGTGGCTCGGCGATATTGACATAACCTGGTTCGCATAGACCTTCAATATGAGATGCCAAATTGACGGTAACCCCGAACGCGGCAAACGATAGGTGTTTGGCGCCGATGATGCCAGTTGTTGCAACGCCAGTGGAAATCCAGACTCTCATCAAAAAAGGATAATTGGAGTCGCGCATGCATTCCTGCATTTTTAAGCACAGGCTACAGCGAGAAGTGGGTGCTTCTCATGCCGAATGGGCGTACCAAATTCGGACATGATCCCATCACCTATGTATTTATCGATATGGGCAGTGTATTGCAGCAAAATAGTTTTCATATCCGCGAGATACTTGTTGAGCTCGGTAATAACCACCTCAGCGGAATACTCTTCTAAATAAGCGGGAAACCCTTTGAGGTCAGAGAACATCATGCTGATGCGACGATTTTCAGTTCGGATGCGATTTTCTACCATCGGTTTGATCACGGCGGGGTCCATAGTCAAGTAGAGGGCTCCTTCTTTAGACCTTAGTGTCTCAGTCATTTTGTCCTGTAACTCTCGGTGTGTGACCCTACTATGGCCGCAGTCAGAATCAGGAATCCCGCCCAAATCAACACTGAAGACCAGAGTCGAAAGACATCAGAAGTTCCGACAAACCTCTCGGGAACGATACTTGCGAAAATGAAGATGACTAAAAATGTAAAAAATCCCTTAATACCCCAGAGCGTATGTCAAGATAGTATGAAATGAGTAAAACCGGAAGGTAGAAGAAATTGAGGAATAAAAGCTTCGAATCAACCACCCAAACAATAGCCCTGACAACGGCGGGTATTACCAATATAAAAATGCCTTCAAAATTGTCGATTAGGCACTTTTTGATAGGTTCCCTGTTAGATCTGATTTGCGTGGTGAGAGAGCTGCGCTGTTTGTTATAATTGAGAGATGTTCACTATAACTAGGTTATTACTACAGCTTGACTGAAATCTCGGGCAAGATATGGTCTAAGAATAGGTAAATTTGGGTGGCATCTGATTTAGTTGGATCCAAGCAGACAACTTATGAGCACATTCTTCTATCCTAAAAACCTTCAGAAGGTGACAGATGGTACACAGCTTAAGAGAAACATCATTGTGGCTTGCAGTTAGCCCTCGCGTGGGTCTATTTTTGTCAAAAAAAGAACCAATACGTTGGCCGAATTTAAGATAAAAATGAACCTTGATCGGCATTATACTGAAAACCTAGTAATCAACTGTTTTAGAGACCTTATGACTTATTTTTACATCAACTTATCCTCTTTTCGGCTTCTGTGTTTGCTGCAGTTTGCCGCCCTCGTCAGTGCTTGCTCTGTTAATAACCTAGAAGACTGGCCTCATGATTTGCCTGCGGTTGAGAGCTTTGTCGCAGCTTATGACGCCGACCCCGTTAACCAGCAGCATCAAGAATTGGGCGTTTATCTCTACTGGGTCACCGCTTTCTATCAAGGGAACATTGCTTACCCCACAGGTTGGAACGATGTGGAGCGCATAATCTTGCAGGAGACTGGTGATGAAGAAGATGAAGATTTTTCAGAAAAGCTGCTTGATGTTGGTATTTCTATCGCTTCGGAATGGTCCAAAGATAACCCGATTAGAAAGATAGATAATCGGATGCTTTCAATGTGGGCTTCTATTCTACAAATAGCGCTAGCCGATGAAAAGCATCGACAAGCAGTTGACTTAATTGCAGAAGATATTGATGCTCTGTTTTCAGGTGATGTCGACGCCGCAAATTTAAATGACTCACACTATGAATCTCTGCTTGGATTGGAGTTGTTTGGGGGCTTCTAACTTTCGGTTTAACCCAGCCGGCCTCCAACCTGCCGTCTAACGCTCGCTATCTTTTTTTTGCTTCTTATAATCAGGATATACTGCCCAATATGAACGATTATTATTGCTTGATTCTCCGTATTTAGAAATTTTTTCTAAATACGTCTCTAAATTAGCATTCTAGCCATGTTTCCGGATAGCACAATCAGTCATGATATTGCAGAATCGCTGCGCATTGACATTCTCAAAATCGCTATAGACCAAGTGACAGATAGCCGTCTGAGAGAGACTTGGCTGCGCGCTCCGATACTAGTAGGAGGCAATTCGAGAAGGGCTTTCTCAACTAGAGTAACTAGGTGTGATTTGAATTTTGCTCGGTGGGGCGAGAGTCCAATAAGTTGAGGCCGCGGGCTTGGCGGTCCTCGGACCAATGTTGGAGTTGAACGATATACTTGTTCCCCACTTTGTCGATCAGTCTTGGAAACCTAACACACGCTAGCCTCGTTGAAGCAAGCTCAGCGGTATTGAAAGCCAGCCAAGATGAGTTGAACCAACTTCTCCGGATGGTCGTTAAGCTTGCTAAGAATCTGGTAGCCCTTGATTCGAGGCACAAGTTATGTCGGGACTTTCTAGAGTTGGTTGGAAACATAACAGGTAACCTTGTTATTAGATTGACCAGTAACGGGCTTTTTGCTCAACTTACTAATCACATGATGTGCCTAAGCATTAACTCGGAAATCCCAAGAAATTTGTCAGTCCAGATATTGCTAGCTTTAAAAATCAGTCTGAAAATTAGAGATTGGGAAATGGGCAGTGCAGCCATCAATGAACATTTTGATCAGCTTAGTACGGCGTCTGTCAAAGCTATCACAAAAAACTAGGCTATAACTAAGTAAGTGGTATTTCGCTGTGGCGCCATTTAATTTCTGTTCATCGATTTTAAAGTGGAGTGCGCAGAGGCTGGGGAAGATTAAGCCGTTTAGTTAAGTTCAAAGCAAGGGTCAAGTTCAGGATTTGAGCATAAGGCTAGACTGAATAAGTTTAAACAAGTGAACCATTGGCAAATATCGAAGAACGTAACGTAAAATAAAATTGAAGGTTGTGAAGGCGATATAAGAATTTGCAGCACAGCGGATAATTAAAAGGGGTTTTTGAATGAAGCGGATTTTATTACCAATCGGGATACTGGTTGTGTGCATTGTTTTTGCCGGAATTTTAGTGCGTTCGCCCACGGAAGTAGCAGAATCTTCTCCTGAAATAATTCCTGTGGCGGTTCGGGTCATTGAGGCGCAATTAGAGTCGGTGCAGTTGACAGTAGAATCGCAGGGGAAAGTTCAGCCCGCTCAAACCGCTTCAATATCGGCCGCAGTAGCTGGGCCTGTTGCTTGGATATCACCTGCAATGGAAGCCGGTGGGTATGTCATGATGGGTGAGCCACTACTGAGACTAGACTCGGTTGATTTTGAAACTGCCAGAGAGCGCAGCGCCGCAGCATTACAGCAGGCTGAAGCGGAATCGCGTTTTTCTGCCAGTGAGTTGGAGCGGTTTTTTGAGCTTGCTGAGAAAAATTTAGCCAGTGACTCTCAGTTGCAAGACACAAGACGTCAAGCTGAAGTGAATAGTGCTCGTCTGGTAGATGCCCAAGCAAGCTACCGGCAAGCCGAGCTGGACTTGGATCGAGCCGAAATCAAGGCGCCGTTTAACGCCATCATCGAGAGTCGGGATGTCGAGCTAGGGCAGTACGTGAGCCGGGCTCAATCTGTAGCCGTGGTTCACGGAGCCGACGAGGTGGAAGTTCGGTTGCCGCTTGCCATCCGCCAACTGGGTTATTTGGATATTCCCTTAGGCTCTCGCGGGGTGTTGTCAGGAGAGCAGGCGCCTAATGTAGCTCTGTTAGGCTATTACGGAGGCGAGGCACATACTTGGAAGGGGCAATTAGTCCGCACCGAGGCAGTTATCGACGCTAATAGCAACACCGTCCAAACCATTATCCGAGTCGATCAGCCAAAGTCTGCTGTAACCAATAATGTGAGCAACAGCCAGATCCCACTGCCTATAGGCTTGTTCGTTCAAGCTGATATAGTCGGCAAGCGAGTTGATAATTTAATCGTTTTGCCGCGATCAGTCATTCGCAACAACAATCAGGTTCTTGTTGTCGATTCAGAAAACAAAATGTACTACCGAGAAGTTGAGATATTCCGCTTGGAAGAGTCTCGGGTACTAATTAGCTCTGGCCTATTACCTGGAGAGCTCATTTGTACTTCGCCGATACAGGCAGTGGTTGAAGGTATGTCTGTTCAACCTATTATAGAAGTTATCTAATTATTGTCTGCTTTTAGGGCATATCACACAGTTTATCGAGGTTAGCTTTGAGAACCCCAATTGCATGGTTTGTTAGAAATCCGGTCGCTACTAATTTGATGATGCTCATTTTTTTGGTCGGTGGATTTATTGCCTACAACACAATTAATCAAGAAGAGTTCCCTGATATCGAATTCGGGCTTATTCAGGTTAGTGTTCAATATCTTGGGGCGACACCAGAAGAGTCCGAATCGGCTGTATGTTTGCGGATTGAAGAGGCGTTGGAAGGCACCGAAGATATTGATGTTTTCACAAGTACGGCAAGAGAAGGGGGTTGCGATGCCACGCTTAGCCTGGCAACTGGTGCTGACCTTAATAGCGTTCTCAATGACGTAAAGGGCAAAGTCGACGCCATTCAGACTTTTCCCATCGAAGTTGAGCGGCCCATTGTTCGTTCGTTCAGTGCCAGCGGTAATGTAATGACCATGGCTTTGTCATCAAAGACAGACGATGCCAATATCAAAGTGATAGCGGAAGAAATTCGTAACGACATCTTAGATTTACCTGAGGTTTCTACGGTAAACATCGAATACATTCGACCTTTTGAGATTTCAATCGAAGTATCCGAATACACGCTTCGTCAGTATGGTTTAACCCTCGATCAAATCGCTCTAGCAATTGATCGTGCTTCGCTTGACCTTCCCGGTGGCACAATTCGTACCAAATCTGGGGAAATATTGGTCCGCACTAAAGGCCAGGTCTATCAGGGCAGTGAATACGAGGATGTCGTAATTCAATCGTTCCCTGATGGAACCCAGTTGCGGTTGGGGCAGATAGCGACCGTCAAAGACGGATTCGAGGAAGGCTATTTAGATGCCCGCCTTAATGGGGTTAACGCGGCAATTATAGATATTTTACGTGTTGGTGACGAAGACATCGTTCGATCAGCTCGGCAGGTCCGGGAATTTATGAGTTCAACAGAATTCAACTTGCCCGAGGGGATGAGCCTAGATGTCATCACAGATTCATCTATTAGCACCCAGACGCGTATCGCGACAGTCGCTCAAAATGCCTACACCGGCTTGATCCTAGTGCTGATCATATTGGCAATGTTTCTTAAATTTCGACTGGCTATTTGGGTGGCGGCAGGCATTCCTATCGCAATAGCAGGTGCCTTGGCTATTTTTCCTACCATTGGTTTAACTATTAGTTCGTTGACCGTGATGGGCTTTATTTTGGTTCTCGGGATTGTGGTAGATGACGCTATTGTGGTCGGAGAGCGAATCTATTATTTTGAGCGCCAAGGTTACAGCAAAGAAGATGCTGCGATCGAGGGTACGGTAGAAGTTTCAGTTCCAGTTATTTTTGGGGTGCTTACTACTATCGCTGCGTTCTTACCTTTACTTCTTCAAACTGGGCAGTTTGGTGCATTTTCAAACGTGATTGGTGGTGTGGTGGTTTTTTGTTTGATCGCTAGCCTGATTGAATCTCAACTAATTTTGCCTGGTCATATTGCTCACCGAAAAACTGAAGGTTATTTGTTTGAGGGTACAAGGCTAGTCGTTGGCTGGCAGACTTTTCAGGGCAAAATTTCAGGCAGTATGGAACATTTTGCTGAGCACGGTTATCGCAGAGCGCTGAGGAAGGTTTTAAAATACCGCTACGCCGCATGGGCGACAGCTACCGGTGTCATCATCATTGTTCTCGCGCTGCTTATAAGTGGACGAGTTAATTTCCAGTTTTTCCCTTCAATCGAAGGCGATACAGTTTTCGGCACGGTAAAAATGCCTATCGGTGTTCCTGGTTACATAACAGAAGAAGCGGTTGGCCTGTTAGAAGAAAAAGCCTTAGAGCTGAAAGCAGAGCTGGATCTAGAGTTAGTGGATCTTAAAGCTGCAGGCTTGGCCCCGGCCAGCACTGAAAGTATTGTAGATAGCATACTAACTATTGTGGGTGGTCAGGCGCCTCGCGGCGGACCCGGTGGAGGTGGTTCTAACGCCGGTAGTAGCGAGGTGGCTGAGGTCGTGCTCTATTTAAAGCCTTTCTTCGATCGCGGAGAAATGAGCTCTGGTGATATTCGAGATCGTTGGCGAGAAAAGGTCGGCACCATTCCAGATGCCTTGGAGCTTACTTTTGTCTCGGATGCGTTCTCCGCTGGCGAGGCAATTAATTATCGTCTAGAAGGCCGTGATGAAGAGAATTTGAAACTCGCGTCTACCCAGCTTCGGGAAGAGCTAATGCGCTATCCTGGCGTGTTTGATGTGTCAGATTCTTTCCGGGCCGGCAAGCAAGAAGTACAAATCCAGATTCTGGATAGGGGTAAGACTTTAGGTCTAACCTTGAACGATATCGCGACTCAGGTTAGGCAGGCTTTTTTTGGCGCCGAAGCCCAAAGAATACAGCGCGGAGCTGATGATATTCGGGTTATGGTTCGCTACCCAGAACCGGAGCGGCAGTCCTTAGGAAACTTGGAGGACTTGCTTATTCGCACGCCTTCCGGTGCGGAAGTGCCATTCCTAAGTATTGCCAGCTATACCCTAGGCAACAGTTATTCCTCGATTCGGCGACAAGATGGTCGTCGGGTGATTACGGTAGTGGGCGATGTTGATCGTAATGTAATTACGCCGGAGGAAATTCGAAGAGAAATTTTATCTAAATACCGTGAAAAATGGGCTCAAGAGTTAGACGTAGAACTAGTCGTTGGTGGCGAGGGTGAGCGTTCTAATGAGTCTTTAGGCGAGCTACTCAATACATTTCCCATCGCGATGATGGTGATCTTTGCATTGTTGGCAATACCGCTTAAGTCTTATGTTCAACCTCTTGTCATCATGAGCGTAATTCCTTTTGGGGCCATCGGTGCGGTATTCGGTCACTTCATCATGGGGGCTGATATTGTATTTTTCTCTGTGTTGGGAATTATCGCGCTCTCAGGGGTTGTGGTGAACGCGAGTTTGGTGCTGGTTATTACCATTAACAGACTGCGGGACGAGGGCGTAGGGATGGTTGATGCTGTGTCCCAAGCAGGCATGATGCGTTTTAGGCCAATCTTCCTGACCTCGATTACAACTTTTATTGGTCTTGTACCTTTAATGGCTACGGCGAACCCTGCGACTTTCTTTATTGTTCCAATGGCTATCTCCTTATCCTTTGGAGTGCTTTTCGCGACCGTGATCACCTTGTTCCTTGTGCCTTGTTTGTATTTGATTTCCCACGACTTCTCTGGTCATACCGACTCCGCGGAAGAACGGGCACTGGCGTACACGCGTTAGTTGTCGTAATCTTCTCAGATTTGATTTATGAAGCATGCCCGATCGGGCATGCAAATCTGTTTTGGTGGGGAATTCACGATGAAAAAGCTAGCCTGCTTCACGTTACTAGCAGTTATCGCAAACTCTAGTTTGGCGCAAACCAATCGTATAGACATTGTTCGACCTGATGCGCCTGAACTGGCGCAATTTGGCAGTTATACCATTGGCGTTCGAACCGTCAAGATTGTGGACCCTAACCGCATCGATATTTTGAACACTGCACGCGGCGGTGATTCGGTTTTGTATGATCGCCCGTTAACTTTAGAAATCTGGTATCCGGCAGAGTTAGCTAGTGGGGAGTCTCCGGGCGGCGAGTATCAAGCAATTACTCGAAACCCTGAGATCATAGCGACGCTTACTGGCAAGGCCGTTCGTGATGCCAAACCCCTGACCGCTGAGGGCGAGTTTCCACTGGTCATTATTTCCCATGGCTATCCCGGTAATCGTTATCTACTCAGCCACTTGGGTGAGAACTTAGCCAGCAAAGGCTATGTTGTTGCATCTATAGATCACACAGACAGCACCTACGATGACCAAAAAGCCTTCGCCAGCACCCTCTACAACCGCCCTTTGGACCAGCGTTTTGTGCTGGACACAATGGCTGGATTTAACGATGACTCAGGTAATTTTCTAAGTGGTATGTTGGACGCCGAAACCACTGCTGTGGTTGGTTATTCGATGGGCGGCTATGGCTTGGTTAATAATCTAGGCGGTGGTTACGCAGATGAAATTATTGGCTCATTCATGGCGCCTCCTAATGAGCTTTTAAATGAGCACGCAACCAGAAACCCTGAGTATCGAGGGGCGCTTGATGCGCGTATTAAAGCTGGTGTCGCTGTTGCACCTTGGGGTATGAATGCCAACTTTTGGACGGCCGAAGATCTTGCTGGGATTTCCGTGCCGGCGCTATATATTGCCGGGGATGCTGATACCGTGGCAGGCTATAAGAATGGTCCGCGAGCAATTTTTGAGCGAGCATCAGGCAGTGATAGATATTTGCTCACCTTTAAAAATGCCGGCCACAATGCTGCAGCGCCTTATCCATTGCCGGTAGAGATTTTGAATAACAAAGACCAGACTGGTGCGAGTCATTATACAGATCCTGTTTGGGATACGGTTCGAATGAATAACATCATGAATCATTTTGTGACCGCTTATATTGATCTGCATTTAAAAGGCGATGAGTTAAAAGCGGAGTATCTAGATTTGGTTCCCGATGGTGCAAAAGGAAAATACTCTGTATCGAATGGTCAAGAAAATTCTGATCACAGCTATTGGAAAGGTTTTAGTTCGGGTACTGCTGTTGGCTTGAAGTTGGAACACTTAAGCAAAGGCCAGTAAATAAACAGGCCAGTAAATAAACAGACCAGTTAACAATAGGTCTGCAAATAAACAGGCCAGCAAATATAAGCGCAGATCACTACGAGTAATCATAGTGATCAAAGTTTTGGATGAAAGCCCCCCGATGTTACTCATCCGAGCCTTGCGCCACTTTTTATTCTCTCGTGTTTTGTTTCTTCTTTCTCCACGGTGGACGCTCGCTAAAATGCCTGCCGTCGCAGAGTAACCCTCATGGCTGGCTACTTCGAAAATAAGCTGGTTGGGTTTGCAAAGTGCAATAGTCCTCGCGACTGTAAAGGGTCGTGTATAGGCTAGTGGGTCGTTGACGGTGTTGCGGTAAAGGACTTCAGTTTCGCTTACTCTTTTGAATCTTTCAGTGAGTTTAAACTGCTCTGACATGGCCATTAAAAAGTTCGACTGCACTGGACAAAAATTAACGGTATTCACCACGGAAGTGTCGTCTTACCAGAATCCTATTGAGTCTCCCATCCAAGAGTTAAAGTCATTGTTATCATGATTAACTGTGAGACTAATAATTCGGGCGTCGTTATTCATTTTAGTCATTATCATGGCGTAGGTCCTACGCTGCACTATTTGTAAATTAGCATTCTATGGTATGGGATAAAGCGAGGGAACTGCCAGCCCCCCAGATAGTGATCTCTCACTTGCATCTTGAGCTCCAAGGCCATCGTACGTTGCGATGTCTTTAGCCTTGTGATCTTCATGAAAGTCATTAAAAACTTCTCTGGTTGGAATCTTTCCATTATTGGGATCTATAACTAAGGAGGTTTGGTATTGGTCATTCACGCGGGTGAACGCATTCCTTTTGGTGGCAAAATTATAGTCTGCTTCGAAATTGATAGCAGCGGCTATCTTTGGGGCGGCTCTGTTGGGGTTAAGAGGGAGGTCCTGAGCCATCTTCATTTGACTCATTTCTTGCTCAATTCTTTTTGCTTCATCAAGGGTATAGATTTTTTGCTCACCGAGTTCTGCAGGTATGGTGTCTGCAGGTCTGGTGAAAGGTGTGTTGGTGCCAGAATACCAAACGCCTTAGAAATCAGGCTGACCATGTTCAGTCAGGGGTGCGATCTACTGTGATTGAGCAATAGAGGTATTGGTTGTGGTAAACACAGCGACAACAAATAAGAGCTGCAGCCAGGGAGAGTGGCATTGTTAAATTTCTTAATGACTTAGAGTTTAGCTCCATGCAGTATAAAAATTGCTAGATTAACAGCTTATTGATACCGGCACGCTCTATGTCATTAAGGACGTATACTTGCGTGAAAAGTTACAACCTTGATTTAATCAGGGTTTTACAGCAAGACGTATAGGCATGATGTTAATGTCCTCCCAAACTCCTTCTTTTACATAAGGGTCATTAACGAGCCAAGCATCTAACTCATCGGGAGTTTCAAAATCTACATAGAGAGTAGAGCCTATCATATTGCCGTCATCATCCAGGATGGCACCGCCGGCGATGATGTTCCCCGCGTCTTTTAAAACCGCTGCTTCTTTTAAGTGGGCAGGGCGCGCTGACATTCTACGTTCGTTTGCCTGCTCGTCAGTACCATCGAATGCGGTTATTTGATATTGCATGAAGTGTCCTCCGTTATTATTTGTCTTCATTATTAGTGAATTGTAATGGGTCTTTTAGTTTTGCGATAGTCGATGTATTAACACCGTTGTCCGCTGAGCTTGAATTCGTATTGACTCGAGATCGCCAGTTTCATTAATGGTGTAATGGTTAGCAGCGCCCATGCTCATGCCATCTAACAAGTCTTGGTCACTCAATGCAGCCAGTGCCTGAAGAATGATGACGTCACCCCCTTTTATGTCGGTGATGCCTAGCTCGCTGGCTATATTGTCGCCTAGGTATTGATAAGATTGAAAACGGCTGTCGATTTGAAAAACTGTATCAAGGGGGCCAATTAGTAGAAGATGAGGTGCGCTACTGTTTGGATTGAGTTTTTGCGCCACAAGATGGCCTACTCGGTCCCAGCTAGCCCCATCAATCCACTGCGTCTCCATTCCAAGGGCTTTAAATTTCTCGCTAAAAATTTCACCAATTTGGGTGACACCGGCAAAGTTTTGAGTGCCACTGTTAATATTGACTACTTTCTCAAGAAGTTCAATGGACTCGCTATGCTTCGCCTCTATATAGCTGTTGAGACCCTGTTTCACGTCAGAAAGCTTGGCGATCGCTGCGTGTGAAAATGCGAGAGGTAGCATGGAGTAGAAAAATAAAGTTTTAAGGCGCATTTTTACCCTCATTGCCTGTTGCAAAAATTTAGAAATTTCACGATCCCAATCTTGCAGCCAAGTCGATAAACACAGGAATTAATGAGCTAACTAGAAGAGCCGCCATTGTTCTGTTGAAGGCTCTAACCGTACCAGGTTTCCGTAAGAAGCGTTTTAGCGCAGATCCAAACCAAAGCCACAGCATGATGCAGGGTGATCCGAAAATCAAAAAAATTAGGGAAATGATTAGTACCTGGATGCTGTAGCTGTCTGAGGCGACTGTATAGGTAGCCGTTGCCCCCACTGCTAAAACCCAAGCCTTTGGGTTCACCCATTGAAATGCAGCGGCTTGTATAAAAGTAAATGGCTTAGCATTAGAGTCGACTGCTGCGTTGATAGGTGCGGTGGCTATTTTATAGGCTAAAAAGCAAAGATAACTAGTGCCTACAACCTTCAATAACGTGTGCAGAATCGGCAGCTGCTCGAACAAGCTAGCTAAGCCAAGTCCCACCGCTAAAACCATAGCGGAAAAACCAAAAACGATACCAAAGTAATGTGGCAAGCTGCGACGGACACCGTAATTCAGCCCCGATGTCATAATCATGGTGTTGTTAGGGCCAGGAGTCACGCAGGTGGCAATGGCAAAAAGAATTATCGCGGTGTATTCCAAAACAGGCTCTTGTGGCTAATAATTTTAAGGTTCGGGTATTATATCTTATGATTTATAATTAAAGCGCCTTGCCTTGAATGCTCTGACTCTTTAATGTTTTAGGGAAGTTTTTCATTCCCAGCGCTCGCGTTTTCCCTATGGCTATTGCCGCATGAGTTTTTAATGATGCAGGCAGCTGCTCGCTAAAGTTTTCTAAGGTAGCGATTGCAGTGTGCAGATCAGTTGCCCAAGGGTGGCGAGTGGATAGAAAGAGTATTCTGGTAACGCCAATGATGCCCGAGAAAACCTTGGTGTGGCCTTCATGCAAAACTATCGCAGTGTTGTTATTCGGTACGTTGGCATAGAACATATGCGCCAATATAGCAGCCTTTACATCGGGAATTTTCTTGGCCGAGAAATCCGTTGCATTCAATATTGATTCGATGTTTTCAGCAGCAGTTTGAGTATGCTCAGCATCAATAACTACATAAGGCTCGACCACGTCCATGTCGTGAAGAAATGCCACAGCGAATAAAACGTTTTTGTCAATTTTTAAGGACTTAGCTTTGGCGAGATCAAGTTCGAGCAGATAATTTCTCTCATAGTGTTCGTCCCCCCAAGCGGTATGAACCAAGTTTTCTTTGGCAAACTCATAATCTGCTACCCTCCAGTTTGAGTCCAGTGCAATGCCCGATTCGCTTGCAGGCAGGGCAATAACCAATGAACTGCTCAGCGACAAGGCAACAACGGCTAAGACTGATTTTCTGATGTTTATGATTCTCATTGCTCGGTAATTTTCTTTAGTAGAATAAAGTAGCATATTTGCTGCTTTAAAACTGGTTTTACATGCCGGTTAAGATGCTACATAGCTTACATCAGCAGGTGATAAATGTGTCTAGTATTGCGTTCCGAGTGACGATAGACTGCCGCGATGATTATTACTGCACTAACTCCGATTTTCGCAATTATTTTTGTCGGTTTCGGCTTGAGCCGACTGCCTGGATCGACACCCGCAGGTTGGTCTGAAATCGAACGTCTCACTTATTATTTATTTTTTCCTTCGTTATTAATTCTGCGGCTTTCAGAATCAAATTTTCGCTGGGACGAGGTTGTTGAGCTTAGCTCGATTGTCGGGCTCTCGCTGCTGGTAATAACTGTTCTGATTGTGGGGTTAAGGCGGTTTATTGCCAAAGACCTTGGCAGTATGAGTTCGGTCTATCAGGGCAGTATTCGCTTCAATACCTATATTGGCTTAGCCACCATTGATTTGCTATTTGGCGACAGGGGGCTGACAACCGCTGCTCTATGTCTTGCTGTGTACATACCTTTGGTGAACATCTTGAGCGTGATCTCTCTTAGCCTGCAGGGAGAGACCGGCGTTAAGCGGCTTTACACAACGGTGGGCTCTGTTTTAAGTAACCCCTTAGTGGTCGCTTGCGCGGTTGGCTGTACCATCAGTTACAACAATTTTTCAATTCCACCAGTGTTTGAATCGGTGCTTGAGATTCTCAGCCAGACAGCGCTTCCGCTGGGCTTGCTTGCAGTTGGTGCGGGCATTCGTTTTACAAGTATTGGTGAGCAAAGTTGGCAGCTTGCAGTAGCCACGCTAAACAAACTGGTTGTTTTCCCGGCTCTGGTGTTATTTTGCTGCATATTGTCTGAGCTGGACTCTCACACGGCAGCGGTCTTGGTATTGCTAACCGCATTGCCTGCTCCTCCGTCTGCTTATATTTTGGCGCGGCAGTTGGGAGGAAACGAAGGTTTGATGGCTAACATCATCACCTGTCAGACACTAGCAGCTTTTTTTATGATTCCAGTGTGGATTGAAATGACCCAGCGGTTTCTCTGATCTTGAGCTTTAAGGTTGCCGTGCAAACTAAAATACAGCTGCTGGCGTTTACCTTCTAGCATTCTTACGTTCCCCCATAATAGCCAGTGTGTTTAGCCTATGCCCGAAGGTCCAGAAATACGACTTGCCGCAGACAAAATTGCCAAGGTGCTTGTCGATAAGCCAATAGAGTCTTTCTTTTTTGGATTGCCAGACCTTGCTCGCTGGGAAGAAGAGCTCGGGTCTAGCTACGTAATTTCTATTGAGACTCGAGGTAAAGCTTTGCTGACACACTTCGCAAATGGCTTAACTATATACTCTCATAATCAACTTTATGGACGGTGGAATGTTGTTAAAAGAGATCGTTTGCCATCCACCGGTCGTTCTTTGCGCATGGCGATACACACAGCCGAGCACAGTGCACTGCTGTATAGCGCTTCAGATATAAGTGTTTGGGAAACCCAGCGGCTTTTAGAGCATCCATTTTTGGCGAAACTTGGCCCAGACATATTGAGCGATGAGCTAACTTGGCGGCAAGTTGCAAGTCTCTTGCTCTCACTTAAGTTTCGCAACCGAGGGGTTGGGGCTTTCTACCTAGACCAAGGCTTTGTTGCGGGAATAGGAAACTATTTGCGATCTGAAATCCTTTTCTTTGCCAAGGTCAATCCTTGGGCCAAGCCAAATCAGCTAAGCACCAAAGAGTTAAATCAGCTAGCTAAGGCGACGTTGGAGGTGTCTCGTCGTAGCTATAAAACAAAAGGAGTGACAAACGAGGCTGCTAGAGTAACTCAACTAAAGAAGCTGGGTCAGACTCGAAGTCAATTTCGTCACGCGGTGTTCGGAAGAGAATCCCAAATCTGTTATGACTGCGGCAGTGATATAATTAAAGACAGTGTGGCATCAAGACGACTCTACTGGTGCCCTGCATGCCAATATGAGACGAGTGAGAGACTATGATTCCAGGGCAGAAAGATTTTTTATTTGTGCCTCTCGGCGGATGCGGCGAAATTGGGATGAACTTAAACTTGTTCGGCCATGCCGGTCAGTGGTTGATGGTGGACTGCGGGATTACTTTCGAAAAGGACGAGGCAAACCCGGGAGGAGGCAATCGAGTCGAAATGCCCGACCCGATCTTTATTAGCAACCGCAGTGACGCGATAGTTGGAATGATCGCCACTCATGCTCACGAAGACCACATAGGTGCAATCGCTCATCTATGGCCACAGTTAAAATGTCCTATTTATACGACGCCGTTTACGCGGAATGTATTGCTTCGAAAGCTTCGCCAAAAAGGGATTGATGCACCTATAGTAACCGTTCAGGAAGGAGAGACAATCACTCTTGGGGGTTTTACGGTAACTTGGATTCCAATTACCCATTCGACCGTAGAGACCAATGCATTACTTATAGAGACCTCCGCTGGGCGGGTGCTGCATACAGCAGATTGGAAAATTGATTCAGCACCTATTGTTGGTCGAGCGTTTGAGCCAGATGTTTACCGTCGGCTAGGCGATGATGGAATCGACGCTATAGTGTGCGATTCGACTAACGCCAATCAAGCTGGCCATTCCACTTCCGAGTCAGAATTGTTTGAAGGTCTGTTAGCAGCTGTTAGAGCCTCCACGGGTCGGGTAGTGGTTGGTTGTTTTTCTAGCAATGTTGCGCGCCTGCAAACCCTTGGTCATGTGGCGGAAGTGTCAGGGCGCTATATAGGGGTGATTGGTCGGTCGATAGAGGCCATGGTGATGAATGCCAGAATGGCGGGTTACTTAAAAGAACATTTCAACCTAGTCGATTCTTTTAACCTAGGCTACCTTCTGCCTAATGAGGTATTGGCTGTGGCGACGGGTAGTCAAGGAGAGTCGCGAGCTGCGTTACAGCGACTGGCGATGGATACTCACCCGGACATTACCTTAGCTGCGGGGGATCACGTAATTTTCAGTGCCAAAACTATTCCTGGCAATGAAGTCGACGTGGGTCGATTGGTGGCTGCCCTAGAGAGCAAAGGTGTTGAGGTGACGCTTTCAGAGACCAGTTCGCGTCCTATTCACGCATCGGGGCACCCCTGCCGGGAAGAATTACAACAGATGTATGATTGGGTCAAGCCTAGGGTTGCAATACCTGTTCATGGCGAGGCTATGCATATGCAATGCAATGCGGACATTGCAAAGGCATGTGGCGTACCAATACAGTTGACCGGGAGCAATGGTGATGTGTTTGATATTGTTGCTGGTAAAAAACTGAAAGAGCGCGTGCCAGTTGGACGGCTCTGGTTAGATGATTCAAAGCGAGAGGCTCTTTTAGTAAAGGTAGAGTAGTTGCTGACTCGCTAGTGCGCAGCTATTGTTTAGTAGTTAGAGTTGGGCAGACGTACTTAGTTAGCAATAGCCGGTCAGGCTGGTTTTCTAAACCAGCTACCACAAAATAAGGCTGACAACGCAGCCTGTCATCAAGGTCGCGACGTTACCTAATATTAATGCGGTAAAAGTGACATCGACCACCTCTTTTCTGCGCTCTGGTAAGATCGCCACTAAGCCGGCAATGATAATTCCGCAGCTGGCTATATTGGCAAATCCACACAGGCTATAGGCAATTACAATAGTTTCTTTCGGCGTAAAGTTGGTGACATCGGCTAATGCTAAATAGCTAACGAACTCGTTTAGAAAAATCTTCGTTCCCATGAGTTCTCCCGCTAAATTAGCTTTGTCCCAGTCGAAACCAACCAGCCACATTACCGGCCTCAGAACGAACCCAAAAATCACGCCTATCGATAGATTGGGGTTAAAAAGGGCGAGCAGGTCGTCCAGCAAATAAATAAACGCGAACATTACTACGATGATGGCGACAATCGAAATAATCATTTTGACCGCATCGTCTACCGCATCGAGAAGAGCTTCTATCCAGGTTTTATTCTGGCGGGCAATGCCGCTTACATCGAGATCTGAATCTGATGTTGGCGAAAATATATGGGCAAGGGTGAGGGCTGCGGGCACGCTAATAAGTGAGGCCGTCAAAAGGTGCTGAAGGGCGCCCGGGAGGGTTCTCTCCAATACGCTGGCATACAAAATGATGACGCTGCCGGCAATCGTAGACATCGAACAAACGATTAAAGCAAGTAGCTCACCTCGAGAAAGCCTGTTCAAATAAGGCTTTACTATTAAGGGTGCTTCTATTGTGCCAAAGAATATGGTTGCTGCGGCACCTAAGCCAAGCGCGCCGGAAAGGCCAAACGCGCGTTTCAGACCTTTACCGATGAGCTCTACCAAAAAACTCAGAATGCCAAAATGGAACAGTAGAGCTGATAAGACGGTGACAACGAGAATCAGTGGCAAAACTTGAAAAGCGATAATGAAACTGTTGTCAGGGTTGGCAACATCAAAGGGGGCAGGGCCGCCCGCCACGTAGCCAAACATATACTGGGCTGCTCGGTCAGTGGCGCTTTGGAGCACGCTCACCACTGAATTTAACGCCAATAAGCCATTGGAGATGAAGCTGACTCTTAGTAATAAAAAAGCGATGACGAACTGGGCAGCAATGCCTAATATAATGCGCTTTGGTAGTACCCCGCGATGATCTCTTGAAAAAGCAAAGGTGATGCCAACGAAAACGCATAATCCGAGAATTGGTTGTACACTGCCCATTAGCTTTCCCCTAGTTCTTTTCTTGCAAGCATCAATCTTGTGCCAATTGTAATTGTAAGCACGCCTATCCAAATCCATGTTGTGGTTGGAAGCCAGGCGGGAAATAATAGGAACAGGCTGTAAAAAATTCCTGTTTCGCCACCTTCAGCAAGCCCCGCAGCTATTCGCAGCCTGCGCTCACTGCTATTAGCCAAGCCTCTTTTGTTTTCAAAGCTGCCTAGGCCCAGCGCGCCAGCGATACATAGCACATAGCAAAAAAGAATGATTAGCCACTGTAGTGAGAGTTCTGGAAACTGCAAAGAAAATGCGATGACCATAGCGCTGTAAGCGAGCATATCAAACTGAATATCTAGAAACGCGCCAAAGTCTGAGGTTTGATTTGTGGCTCGAGCGTAAATTCCATCTAATGCGTCGAGCAGGCGAGATAACCACCAAATGATAAGCGCCGATACGAATTCCCCACTAAAGACTAAGTATGCAGAGCATAGCGCTATTAATAATCCAAGTGCTGTTACTTGGTTCGGGGTTAGGCCTAATGCTGCGAGTAGCCTTACCAAGGGGGCTACATAGCGAGGCAAGAGGGCGCGAAAACTGTTATCAATCATGGTGTCAGTCTACCTCATAGGATTCAGCTTCTACTAACATCGTTTCATAGGTATGGCCGTGACTTCTGGAGACCGTATGCCGGGGTAACCTTACTGACGCCAGCTTTTATTTTGCTCACGGGCTAGCTGCCGCAGTGTCTGTGATTGTTAAATAGGCGGTTATGGTCTTATATTCTAGCGATTGCTAGCATCTCTAATAGCTAGAGCGCTTGGAATGAGAGTTACTTTGTTATCCGCGTTAAAACCGAATAGGATAAAGCTGCGGGCTGCTGATAAGTGTTAGTTTGGCTCGATAAGTGAATTTTGAAATCGAAAGTTGAAAAGGGTGAGGTCGTACATGTTTAGCCAACAAGAACTCAATGCTCATTGGATGCCTTTTACTGGCAACCGACAATTCAAAAAGAATCCTCGAATGATGGTGTCTGCTAAAGGTGCCTATTATACCGATGATCAGGGCCGGCAGATCTTTGATGGATTGTCTGGACTATGGACCTGCGGCGCGGGGCACGGGCGTAAGGAAATTATCAACGCTGTGACTAAGCAAATGACAACGCTTGACTATTCTCCCGGATTTCAATTTGGCCACCCCTTATCGTTCGAGCTTGCCAATAAAATTGTAGAGCTAACGCCAGAGGGCTTAGATCATGTTTTCTTTACGGATTCAGGGTCGGAAACTGTCGATACGGCATTAAAAATGGCCCGAGGTTATTGGCGCAGCAAAGGGCAGCCTGGGAAAAGCAAATTTATCGGAAGAATGAAAGGCTATCATGGTGTCAACTACGGTGGTTTAGGGGTCGGTGGAATTGGTTTCAACCGAAAACTTTTTGGTCAATCGGTAGATGCGGATCATATTCCTCATACAGTACTTAGTGATAATTATTTTTCAAAAGGCTTGCCTGAACATGGGGCATATTTAGCTAATGAACTTGAGGAGTTGGTGCTCTTGCATGATGCGTCGAACATAGCGGCTGTTATTGTCGAGCCGCTATCTGGAACAGCCGGTGTTCTGCCGCCTCCGAAGGGCTATCTGAAAAAACTGCGAGAGATTTGTACAAAGCATGACCTGCTATTGATTTTTGACGAAGTGATTACTGGACTCGGGCGAATGGGCTCTATGACCGGTGCGGAAGAGTTTGGGGTGACACCAGATATGATGACTCTCGCCAAGCAGATTACCAATGGCACTATTCCGCTAGGTGCAGTTGTCACGGCTCCTTATATTTACAATACTTTTATGGAGAACGGCGGGCCAGACTATATGGTCGAGTTCCCTCATGGTTATACCTATTCTGCCCACCCGGTTGCGTGTGCGGCAGGGCTGGCTTCGCTGGAGTTAATGGGCCGCGATAACTTGGTAGAAAAGGTTCGAGAATTATCGCCAAAACTTGAGTCGGCTGTGCATGGTTTGAAAGGCGCACCCTTCGTTACCGATATCAGAAATTATGGCTTAGCGGCAGGCATTACGTTAGAGGCATATGAGGGAGAACCGCTTAGGCGACCCTTTGAATTGGGGCTGAGGTGTTTAGAGAAAGGTTTTTATGTGCGGTGGGGTGGGGATACTATCCAATTGGCTCCTCAATTTATTTCAACTCCAGACCAAATCGATGCTCTAGTTAACGCGATAGGTGAATCACTTTATGAACTCGGAAATTAACGCCAAGGAAGATATTCCTGACATTGGTCATTTTATCGGCGGCCAAGGAGTTGCTGCTAACGGTGCTACTCAGGCTGTATTTAATCCAGCGACTGGAGAGATCAGTTCTCGTGTTTCTCTAGCTGACGCCAGCATTGTTAATAAAGCTATTAAAAGTGCCCACAAGGCTTTTCCTAGTTGGCGCAACACCCCTCCTCAAAAAAGAGCAAAGATTTTATTTAAATTCAAGGAGTTACTGGAACAGCACGCAGATGCTCTGTGTGCGTTAATAACAGCTGAGCACGGCAAAGTCCTCGACGATGCTAGGGGCGAGTTGGGCCGAGGTATTGAGGTTGTAGAATATGCCTGCGGCATTTCTGAATTGCTTAAAGGCGAATTTTCAAAAAATGCAGGCCCAGGCATTGATAGCTGGTCAGAACTACAGCCGTTGGGTGTTGTAGCAGGGATTACCCCGTTTAACTTCCCTGCTATGGTTCCTATGTGGATGTTTCCTATGGCGATTGCCTGCGGCAATACATTTATTCTAAAGCCGTCTGAGCGCGATCCTAGCGTTGCTCTGCTTATGGCGGAGCTATTTCGCAAGGCGGGATTGCCGGAAGGGGTTTTTAATGTAGTGAATGGTGATAAATCCGCTGTAGATGTTTTGCTGCAGGATGCCCGAATATCAGCTGTGAGCTTTGTCGGCTCCACCCCTATTGCTGAGTCCATTTACAAACAGGCAACGGACAATGGGAAGCGAGTGCAGGCTCTGGGCGGGGCAAAGAATCATGCAGTGATAATGCCTGATGCAGATATAGAGGCATCGGTGGACGCACTTATGGGGGCGGCGTATGGCTCCTGCGGCGAGCGTTGCATGGCTATCTCAGTCGTTGTATGTGTAGGTAATGATCTGGCGGATAAAGTGGTTGCAAGGTTTAAGACGAAAATAGCCGCACTAAAGATTGGCCCGGGTACCGATTTAAGTAACGACATGGGGCCGCTGATCACTCAGGCTGCCAAAGATCGTATAAGTCGTTACCTAGAGCTGGGCATCGCTGAGGGTGCTCAATTGGTAGCAGATGGGCGCGGACTAGTGGTCGCCGATTATGAAAACGGTTTTTTCATAGGTGGTTGTTTATTCGATGAAGTAACCGACTCCATGAGCATTTACAAAGATGAGATATTTGGACCCGTTCTGTGTGTTGTAAGGGCTCAAAACCTTGAGGAGGCAATGGGCCTAATAGATCGCCATGAATTTGGTAACGGGGCCTGCATATTTACCCGCGATGGAGAAACTGCAAGGGTGTTCACTGACAATATTCAGGTGGGGATGGTTGGAGTAAATGTCGCACTGCCAGTGCCGATTGCCAGTCAAAGTTTCGGCGGCTGGAAGCGCTCTTTGTTTGGAGATCTTTATGTGTACGGGCCGGATGCGATTCGTTTTTATACTCATAGAAAAACGATGACTCAGCGCTGGCCCAGCAACGGTGTTTTAGATGGTGTCAGCTATTCGTTTCCTAGTAGCTGAGGGGTTTGAGTCGGTCTATGCTGTGCCAGCTAACGTATTGATGCGTGCCCGCTAAGGGTCTTAGAATCGTCATTGAGTTTCGTGATGTGGTTTTATATTTTGTGGCCTAAATAGGGCTTTTGAAAAGGTGCTGTGGTAATCTGCTGGGAAAATTTGGCGGAGAAGCTCAGCGGCATTAAGCGTAACAGTTACACTTAAGGCTGGGGGTTGTTGTTGTTTGCGCTGTCTGCTTGATTCTTTAGCTTGCTGTTTGTCGTTATGCGCAACTTTATTATTAACCAACTTGTTAACATTACTATGAATAATTCAATATCGACAAAGCTGTTTTTCGTTGCACTTCTTCCTTTTATTCTTATTAGCTGTCGCACGTCTTTGCAAGATAAAGGGATTACCAATAATTTGTATTGTGACAACGTCCTTGTTTATCACGTGTGCGCCTCAGACCCAAACAGGGATGGAGTTGTAGACTTTGTTTACTTTAGTGCTAATGAAGAAGTTTTTATGTTTAGTGAGGGAGGTTTAGCACTTAAGCCTGATGATCAGCCGACGCATCGCTGTATTAAACAAATGGAAGACGATCTAGTCGCTACCACCAGCCGATTGTTTTACTTAAATGACGACTCTACTGCGCTAGAAAAAACTGATATCCGCGGTTCGATGATGATTAAGTATCTGGCTTATCTTCCAGAGATTACCGCGTGTAACTTGCGTGCAGAGAAAGCAGAGAAACTTGCCGCAAGCACCGATGCCAGTGCTTAGTTATTGCCCACGTTAAAAGTTTCCCAGTGGTAGTTCGGTGGTTTGCTTCATGGTTTCCATTACGAAGCTAGAACTTACATCAAATAGGTCAGCTTTAATTAGTTGCTTATACAAGTTGTCGTACCCTTTCATGTCAGCGACCACAGCTTTAACCAAGTAATCCAAATCTCCGCTCATTCGGTAAACTTCTAAGACACCTGGGATTTTCTGTGTTACCTGTTGAAATTTGTTGGCCCATTTAGCATTGTGTTCGTTAGTGCGGATAGAAATATAGACAGTCAGGGATAGGTTGAGCTTCTCTGGATCAAGAATTGCGACTCTGCCTTTGATAATCCCGTCCGAGCTCAGCTTTTGCAGGCGTCGCCAGCACGCAGATTTTGAAATCCCAATTTTTTCTGCAAGCTCTCCTGCTGACAAAGAAGCGTCGCCTTGGATGTGTTCAAGAATGGCTCGATCCTGCTTATCCATATGTTCGTCTCTGCTTTATTTAAGATTTCACAATAAAGTACCACCTTTTATCAAATAATTGAATAAATAACTCATTAACGGTGTGATTGTTGGCACTATTAGGCACAATGTTTCTGTTTAATTGGGATAACATTCCTTTTCACTTACCGGAGTTGGATTATGAGCGCCGAATTGATTTCCAAAATCAGAGAATCAGTCATCGGGGAAAGGCAGTTAATCCCCACCAGCTTCGGCATGAAGCCTTTGATCTATGCGGATTACACTGCCTCTGGCAGATCGTTAGCTTTTATCGAGGAATTCATTTCTACTCAGGTGCTTCCGTTCTACGCTAATACTCATACAGAAACGTCCTTCAGTGGTGCGCAAACAACGGCTTACCGAGAGCAAGCTCGAGTTTCTATCCGCGGCGCGGTCAATGGAAATAGTGATGATCAAGTAATATTCTGCGGCGCAGGCGCGACTGCTGCCATTAATAAATTAATCGACATACTGAATTTACGTCTTCCGGCGGAGTTGAGTGAGCAGTATCAGTTATTGGATCAGTTGCCTGCGGACTCTCGTCCGGTAGTTTTTATTGGGCCTTACGAGCACCACAGTAACGAAATACCCTGGCGTGAATCGATCGCTGACGTTGTTGTAATTCCGTTAACCGATACGGGTAAGCTAGATGACTCCAAGTTGGAAGAAGAGTTGATAAGATACAGTCAGCGCCCTGTAAAAATAGGCAGCTTTTCAGCCGCATCGAATGTCACTGGTATTAAAACTGACGTCGATAAAGTGGCATCTTTACTTCACAGTCACGGCGCTGTTTCTTTTTGGGATTATGCCGCCGCAGCCCCCTACGTTGGCATTAATATGAACCCGCATGACAGCTGTTGTGCAAAGGACGCTGTGTTTTTGTCGCCTCATAAATTTGTCGGTGGTCCGGGAACTCCCGGAGTATTGATTGTTAAAAAGCAATTGTTGAAAAACAAGGTGCCAGCAATGCCCGGTGGCGGGACAGTGTTGTACGTTACTCCAGAGGATCACCAGTTTATTGATAATCATGAGCGCAGAGAAGAAGGCGGCACTCCTGCAATTGTTGAGTCGATCAGAGCTGGGCTGGTTTTTCAACTCCAGCAGGCTGTGGGCACTGACAAGATAGAGGCGTTAGAACATAGCTTTAAGCAAAGAGCGCTGGCGCGCTGGCGGCAACATAGTAATATTGAGATATTAGGCAATACAGATGTGGAGAGCTTGTCTATTTTCTCTCTGCGCTTAAAGCACGGCGACATGGATTTACACTATGGTTTTGTGGTGGCGCTGCTCAATGACCTGTTTGGCATTCAAGCGCGCGGAGGCTGTTCTTGTGCAGGGCCTTATGGGCACGATCTTTTAGGAATGGATATGGCCTATAGTCGCGCCCTCGAAGCGCAGCTAGGCAAGGGTCATATGGTATTGCGTCCTGGTTGGGTTAGGCTGAATTTTAATTATTTTATTGATGAGAGTACCTTTGAATATCTGGTCAGTGCGGTGGAGCTTGTCGCTAACTATGGCTGGCGCTTACTGCCTTATTATCAGTTTGATGAAGAAAGTGGGACATGGCGCTTTCAAGGTAAAAAAATGCAGCTGAATGCAGGGGTTTGCATTGAAGACTTGTTTGGTCCGAGTAACGCTCCTGCATTCGCCGAGCCGGATTTGCTTGGCGAGTTTTCAAGTTTAGCGGCCGTCGAATTACAGAAAAATTACAGGAATGATATTCAGTATTCAATGGAACTTCCTGAGGAAGTTAATAAGTTGCGCTGGTTTGTCTTGCCCCAAGAGGTTGCCCCTGATCCAGTATTGGAGATGGCAAGCTGATGCGTGAATCCATTTTACTGCGGCAGTTGTTCGACCGAGAGTCCTATACTTACACTTATTTAATCGCAGATCTAGACGCGGGCGTGGCCTTATTAATTGATCCGGTGGCGGAGTGTTTGCCAGATTATCTTCAGTTATTGACCGAGTTGGATGTGACGCTCAAGGTAGCTATCGACACCCACTGTCATGCAGATCATATTACTGCTTTGGGGCAGTTGCGTGAGGAAACAGATTGCGAAACTATTGTAGGCTCCCCATCAATGATTGAGTGTGCTAGTCGGTTTATTGGTGATGGTCAGAGCATTGGTTGTGGCAGAATTTCTCTGCGGGCTATTTACACTCCGGGCCACACCGATGATTCCTATTGCTATTATTTAGAAGGCGAGCACCCGGTCGTATTTACTGGCGACACTTTGTTGATTCGTGGCACCGGCAGGACCGATTTTCAAAACGGATCTGCCGAGGATTTGTATGACAGTCTGTTTAATAAGTTACTGACTTTGCCACCAGATACGGTTGTTTATCCTGGGCATGATTATAAAGGTTGGAGTCAATCTACAATCTTTGAGGAGCGTCGCTGGAATCCCCGGTTGCAAGTTGGAACTTGGCAAGAATTAGACTTGATATTAAGCCGGCTTAACTTGGGAGACCCTAAGTTGATGGATGTGGCTATACCTGCCAACCTGAAGTGTGGTCGGAAATTGTTCATCTAAGGTTTGTTCCAGCCACTAGAGAGGTATGGGCAGGTTATTTTTTCTGGGTATTTTCTACAAGGTTATTTGGAAGCTTAAGTAATCGGCTTTCGATAATTGGGTGTTTTCGGTTTTAGTCCAGCCCAACCTAACCCAACCTCGCCGATACCAAGTTCATTCTAGCTATTGCTTTCTCCGAACACATTAGTTCAGTTTCCGTGATACTTATAGCCGCTATGCTGAGGTCGGATCAGTGTCGCCATTAAACTCAATTTGACGGTTGCCGTGCGCATTGCGTCAGCAGCTATCCCTACATCACCGAGCTGGCAATAGTTCCTTTAATTCTCATCGCTGGAATTGTGCTGATAAGTTACGCTGTGAATAATGTAGGGTACGAAGAACCATAGTTAAAGATGGGCCTCAGATACGCAGTGCCTTGGGCAAGAATACCTGAGGTAAAAATACTTGAGGTAAAAGTACCTTGGTTAAAGCTAAAGTGATTTAAAGTTCTCTAATAAAAAAACGTCGCCAGTTCCTGTCGCTTACCTAGGATGTAAAAGCCCTTTCGTCAGTAGGGTAGGAAGCTCTTAAGGGCTGGTAGATCTCCTTTACAGGGCTTGCCGGGGTTATGATAAAAGTATTTATGTCTGGGATTAAAGCTGAAGAGCCTGATCGGGATGCAGGAGCGGTAAGCTCAGATTCTTCAGCGGTAGTATTTTAGAGGTGCTGACTGAGTAAGTTCAGTCAGCAGTTTAACCTGTGGCTTTAAGCTCGTCTTGATGCAGGGCAGTGACAGCATCGACATAGCTATAGTTTAGGGCTTCAGCAACCGCCTCGATAGTCACCATGCCATTGTGCACGTTTAGTCCGTTGCGCAAATTAGCATCATCCATAAGCGCAGTCTTATACCCTTTGTTCGCCAAAGTGAGTACAAACGGCATAGTGGCATTGTTCAGCGCGAATGTGGATGTTCTGGCCACTCCGCCGGGCATGTTTGCTACACAGTAATGAATTACACCATCTACTATATAAGTCGGGTCTGCGTGGGACGTGGCACGACTCGTTTCAAAACAGCCACCTTGATCGATAGCGACATCCACAAGCACAGAGCCTTTCTTCATAAGTGATAGCATTTCGCGAGTTACTAATTTCGGTGCTGCCGCGCCAGGTATTAGCACAGCGCCTATAACGGCATCTGCTGTTTTTATTTGATTCTCAATGGCTTCAGTGGTTGAGAATAAAGTCTTTATTCGGCCATCGAATGTTTCATCAATTTGCTTAAGTCGGGGGATTGACCGATCAAGAATAGTGACGTTCGCGCCTAGCCCAACTGCCATGCGTGCAGCATTAAGCCCTACTACGCCACCGCCTATAACCACTACGTTTGCAGGGTACACACCGGGAACTCCGCCTAATAATACACCGCTACCTTGTTTGGATTTTTCTAGGCACACGGCAGCTTCTTGGATTGACATTCGTCCGGCAACTTCGCTCATTGGAGCAAGCAGGGGTAGCCCGTTGTTGGCGTCGGTTACTGTTTCGTAAGCAATGCAGGTCGCGCCGGAATCAACAAGCAATCGCGTTTGTTCTGGGTCTGGGGCGAGGTGTAGGTAAGTGAATAGAATCTGACCTTGCCTAAGCATTTTGCATTCAGCGTGCTGTGGTTCTTTTACTTTTACTATCATGTCAGCGCGAGCAAAGATTTCAGCGGCGCTATTCACCAGCTCTGCGCCAGCTGCAACATATTGATTGTTTTCCAGCCCTATAGCCGTGCCACAATCGTTTTCAACAATGATGCTGTGGCCTTTCGCTTTGAGTTCGCGAACAACAGCTGGTGTAAGTCCTACTCGATACTCATGATTCTTAATTTCTTTTGGGACGCCGATTAGCATGTTTAAGTTCCTTAATTTCTAGCGTTGGATATAGAGTCTTATTGCGGGATTATACTGAGACGCAGTCAGAGGATCTTCTTTATAATGCCAATATTTTAGGTGATTAGACTGTCATAATGGTAATAAAGAGTTAAAACCGCTACTATATGCAAATGATAATAGCTAAACCACTGTCTAGAATAGATAAAAAAATTCTCCGCGAGCTGCAGCTAGACGGCCGAATCAGCTTTACCGAGCTAGCGCGCCGGGTAGGGCTAACCACAACCCCTTGTTTGGAGCGTGTTAAGCGAATGGAGCGAGAGGGGGTGATTCAGGGTTACACCACACTTCTTGACCCGGCAAGCCTGCAGGCGGCGCTAGTCGTCTTTGTGCAGATCCGACTGAGCCGCACATCACAGAATATTTTTGCCAAGTTCAAGAAAGCCGCAATGGCGCTGAACGCAGTACAAGAGTGTTATCTAGTGTCGGGAAATTTTGATTATTTGATTAAGGCGAGAGTGGCTGACATGAATGCGTACCGAATTTTGCTGGGTGACACTTTACTGACTTTGCCGGGTGTTCAGGAATCGACTAGTTACGTGGTGATGGAAGAGGTAAAAGAAACGCTCAATGTGCAGATACCGGAGTAGACCGGCATGCGCATTGAGCATTAGTATGCGTTCTAGCGGGTGCCTCTGGAGCCTGAAGGGGGGCGTTGTTGTACTTTTGGTAGGCTGCCAATCATGCCGTCTGGGCGAGCCGCCGCCAGCATGCGCTGGTATCCAGGTCGAGCCATAACTCGCTCTTTCCAGGCAGCAACGTTTGGAAACATAGCCTCGTCAACCAGTCCAAGAACAGTTGCTACATTCAATGGAAACACCATCATAATATCTGCGGCTGAAAACTCGTCTCCGCCAAAGTATGAATTTTCACTTAAAAAGTTCTCTGTAAATTGCACAACGGCTTCACTATCGACTAAGCGTGAGCGTGTCTCTGGTGGCTTGATGCCCCAAGCACGGTAGTCGCTGAATAGACGCGCTGCCAAGGATCCTTCTGCGTAATGCATCCACATAAGATAAGTTACATATTGATCGCTATTCAAGGTTGGCTTTAGCTTGTCAGGTGCATGCCTGTCTAGAATCAGTTCCATGATGGCGCCAGACTCAACGATTATTTGGTCGCCGTAAACGACAGTTGGAGCCATTGGCATTTCGTGACCAAGATCTCTTATCGCCGCCATAGACGCCCCAAGATCGCCGCGGGTGTATACCAATTCATAAGGCAGTTCGAGCTCTTCCATTAGCCAGACGATGCGTTCAGATCTGCGTCCTTCTAGGTGGTAAATGGTAATGTCAGGAAGCGCCATCGCGCCAGTTGAACCAGTTTGAGCTTGGGTGGTGTTCATGAGGCAACATAAAGTTACTGCGGCAAGTACGAGTTTGGACATGCTTTTACTCCGATAGCTTTGGCTGTGGGTTGAATTCAAAAAGAGCTTAGACCTGTGACATATGAATGTCTACAACATAGCGCCCAGCTGTTGCTTGAGGCGGGTATACAGGTTATTAATAACGGGTAAGCAACGATGCCATTGTAGAGTTCTGACTTTTCAGGATTGCAAGGAGACCTGCTATGAATTATTCGGCCAAACAGTGGGTGAGGGTTTTATTGCAGTGTTCAGTTTATGGTCTGGTTTTATTGCTCCTGTATTTGCAGCGGTAAATCATACATTCACATACAGTGTTACCATGAAAACTAGCTTAGGATTTATGGAAATTGAGCTCTACGACATTGCTTTAACGGTCACGGTAGCGAATTTTTTAAAGCACGTAGAAGGGGATTACTTTGATGAGGCAGAGTTGTATCGAGTGGTGACTTAATCTTACGATAACGGCAGCCCTAAAATCGAAGTAATACAGGGGGGCTGAACAATTTCAATAAAGTCCATTTGCTCCTATCAACCATGAAACAGCAGAGTTCTCTGGTATTGCGCATATCGACGGGGTTATCTCGATGGCAAGGGGAGGGGTGGGCTCAGCCACATCAGAGTTTTTGTCTGTATCGGTGATCAGCCTGAGCTTGATTTAGGCAAACCTTGCAACCAAGATATGCAGGGGTTTGCGGCTTTTGGCAATGTTGTAAAAGGGATGGATATAGCGAAGCAGATAAATGCTTCGAGTGGGAGATGCAGCTGCTGGTGAGGGTTATACCTCCGGTCAAATTTTAGTTACGTCAATTACTATTATTGCAGTGAGCGATAAGTAACGAGCCTAGACAGGATAGTGCTTAAGGGCAATTAATTCTATGCAGCTAGTTCTATGCAGCGCCTTAAAAGGTAATGGAAACTTATGAAAATTCGATTAATCATAACGCTCAACGTATTCTTCTTATCCGGTTGTGCTGGCCACTCTATGCCATCTTTACAGTTGCAGGAGGCCACTATTAGTCAGCTCCATTCTTTGATTGATTCAGGTCAGTTTAGCTGTACAGATATTGTAGCAGCTTACATAAGAAGGATTGAGGCTTATGATAAGACCTCTGGCATAAACGCAATCACTCAACTCAATCCAAATGCGCTGGTTACAGCAGCCCAGATTGACGCATCGATCGCCCTGGATGAGGTGCAAGGGGAGCTAGTCTGCGCACCTATTGTGGTAAAGGACAATTTCGACACGTTTGATATGGAAACTACCGGAGGATCGATTGCTTTAAAGGGGAGTATTCCTCCGGATGACGCCTTTATGGTTTCAAAATTACGGGAAGCAGGGGCTATCATAATTGCTAAAACAAATATGGCCGAATGGGCTTTTAGCCCTCGCGAATCGGTTTCTTCCTCCTATGGCCGGACGGCTAATGCCTATGACATAAATTATGTGCCGGCCGGTTCCTCCGGTGGCACAGCGTCAAGTGTTGCTGCAAATCTTGCCGTAGCAGGTATGGGCAGCGATACGGGCAATTCAATCCGCGGCCCGTCATCGCACTTGGCGCTGTTTGGCATTCGCTCGACTATCGGATTGACAAGCCGCGACGGTGTTATCCCCTTAGTGTTTGATAGAGATATTGCAGGACCCATGGCAAGAACGGTAGAAGACGGGGTAAGGCTTTTTAATGTGGTTGCGGGATATGATCCTGCCGACACACTCACTTTGCCAAACAAGCGTGAGCAAGACTATCGTACTTTTTTGCGCAGCGATGGCTTGCGAGGTAAACGTATTGGAGTGCTGCGCAGTCTAGTTGATTATGAAGATGCTGATGATGAAATTATGCAGTTATTTTTGTCAGCACTAGAGGAATTGAAGCTGGCCGGCGCCATCATCATTGACCCTGTTGCAATAAGGGAATTTAGTGAATTAAGTGAGAGAATCCCTTTCTGTGCGCGCTTTAGATACGATGTCGGGCGCTATTTTAAGTCGTTGGATAATCCGCCACTACTTGATGTTAATGATGTGCTTAGCAGGAATGAGTATGCGGAAGAAACGAAAGACTCTTTGGAATTCTTCTCGCAATTTCCTCTCGATGTGAGTCCCGATGATTGGGATGAGGAGTGCGACACCTGGCCCAACAATGCATTGCGAAACCAACTGCTTGAAAATGCCATAGCAGCAATGGATGCCGAAAAAATTGATGCTTTTGTTTTTCCAACATGGTCGAACCCTCCAGCGAGAATTGACTATGCTGATGAAGAATATAAAGGTGATAATAACCAGCTGCTAGCCCCGGATGCCGGCTTGCCCGCAGTCACTGTGCCAATGGGTTTTTGGCAGGACAGGCTGCCGGCGGGTCTACAATTTGTCGGTCGTCCATATGCGGAAGGCATCTTGATTGAGCTAGCTTATGCTTATGAACAGGCAACAATGCACCGGCGCCCACCTCCCGGTTTTGCTGAACTCGATTGATCGATTTTCTTGGTCTGGTTGGTGGGTGTTAATTAGTGTGACTGCTAGAGCTAGCAGTCACACTATTCAAGAATTGCTGATCCATAAGGTTTGGTAGGGCTGTAAAGACAGCTGGCTGCCAAGGTCTGATAAAATTTCTTCGCTGATTAGATCTCTCCAGGTATCCGTGGTTATTAAATTGATATCCGACAGATTAATGAGCTGTACTTCAGTTGTCACATTGCTTAAACAAAAAACACTTTGGTCTCGGTTCATACTTTGCCGCCAGAACGCAAACACAGCGGCGCCAAGGTGCAATGTAAACTGCGTAGCATTGGGATGAAAGGCACTCTGGTTTTTACGAATCTCGAGAAGCCGACGCAGTTCTTCGAAGACTTGAGCATGATTGGATTTCTGATTAGCTAGGGTTTGTTCCAGTTCATTAACTTGCCAAATATGGCGATTGATTGAGCGGTTTCGGCCAGTGTGTTTAAGTCTGTCAAAGTCATTCCGAGAGCCGAATAAACTTTGTATGTAAACTGCAGGAATGCCTTCCAGAGCCAGCATAATGACGTGGGCACAAATAAATCGTTGTTGCCCCCATTGATCCTCGCCTGATGCAATGGTGCCTTTGAGCGCATCGTACAAGGTAATATTAAGTTCGTAGGGTTTGTCGTATCCTTCTCGAGCTTTGCGCATAGTGATTTTGCCGCCAAAGCTTTTGATTGTTTCAACTAGCTGATCACGTTCATTATCATTAATAAGTCCGTCAAGTGGTCGCAGGCCGATACCATCATGGGACGCTATGAAATTTAGATAAGCGGTGCCTGACTGCGCTGGCGGCATGCTCATCATCCAGGTTTTAAGATGCCTGCAATCGCCGCTAAGAAGGGTGTATAACAAAAGAGGAGGCAAGGAAAAATTGTAAATAATGTGTGCTTCATTGGCGTTGCCAAAGTAGGTAAGGTTCTCCCTGTTTGGCACATTACATTCGCATATAAGAACCACCTCAGGATAGAAATGTTCGATCAGCGTGCGAAGCAACTTGATAATTTCGTGAGTCTGCTGAAGGTGAATGCAAGGTGTACCTAGCTCTTTCCAGAGAAACGCTACAGCATCCAGCCGAAAGATTGCCACACCGTGGTTAAGATACTTTCGAATAATTTTTACAAACTCTAACAACACTTGTGGATTCTTAAAATTTAAGTCTATTTGATCTGAGCTAAACGTGCACCACACATGGCGCTTACCATCTGCTGTGTCGACCTCTTTTAAAAGGGGAGAGTTTCTTGGTCGAACGACTAGGCTATAGTCATCTTCTGGGTTGGCTTGGGCAAAGTAGTCCTTTCCCGGGTCCAATCGCTTCTTGAAATTATCAAACCATTTGCTTCGGCTGGACATGTGATTCAATATTAGGTCGGACATCAGTCGATAGTCTTTACCGATAGCCTCAATATCCTCCCATTCGCCAAGGGTTGGGTTAACCTCCAGATAATCCATGACGGAGAAACCATCGTCGGAGCTGAACGGAAAGAAAGGCAGTATATGGACAGATTTGATACTGTCTTTCAAATATTTATTAAGGAAGTTATGCAGCGTATGCAGAGGCAATTCACCATCATTCATGATGCTGTTGCCATAGGTAATGAGTATGCTGTCAGTTTCGTCCCAGTTGTTATGATGAGGCTCTGGGAGTTGTAAATTGCGCCCTAGGCCCATCTCTGCAATTAGATGGGGTACATAGGTATCATCATTCAGCATTGGGTAGATAAATAATATGTGTTCACTAACTCGACGTTCTAATTCTTTCTGCTGAGCTTCTGATTCTTCCATGACTAATTCTTACCTTCTTTCGCCTTTAAACTCCTCGTTATCAGCTTCGACTGCAACTTTAAGCTGATCGAGTATGTCGGGTATTGCGCTAATCACGCGGTTCCAGCTAGGAATAAATGGTTTGTCCATGGGCTTGTCCAGAAAATAATCGCCTGCAGCCATAATGTTGCTTGCAAACAGTTCGACGGACTGTTCTTCTTTATGTCGATCAAACTCTAAACCATTAATAATAGCATCATTGTGATAAGTATCTATGAAGTCCAATGCTATGCGGTAGTAGGTCGCCTTGATGGTGCGAAATTTCTCTGTTGAGAAGACATCACCGTTGGTGGCAAGTTTTCTGAATAATGCTTTTGCGATATCGATGGTCATTTTGGAAAGCCCTTTCTCTGTGTCATCGGCAGAAAGGTCCTGGTGTTTATGATCGTAGATGTCTGCAATGTCTGATTGACAAAGTCTGTTTTCTGCATAATTACGTTTCATTTCTGAGAGCACGCCAACTTCTAAACCCCAGTCGCTTGGTATGTGCAGGTCGTTTATAACATCAGAACGAATTGAAAACTCGCCGGCTAGTGGGTAGCGAAAGCTGTCTAGGTAATCCAAGAATTCATTTTGCTTACTTACTTTTTTCAAGGTCTTAATTAGTGGTGTCACAAAAAGACGCATTACTCTGCCTCCGATTCGGTTGCCTGCGATTCTAGAATAATATCCCTTGCAAAAAACATAGCTAAAATTTGGATTCGCAACTGGGTAGATAAGGCGAGCGAGAAGGCTTCTATCATAGGTGAGGATGTCGCAGTCATGAAGTGCAACCGCTTTAGCTCGGCCAGACGCTAAAACATAGCCATAGCAATACCATACGTTTCTGCCCTTGCCTAAGTTCGTAGGGGCCAAACCCAATTCTTGCAGTTGTTTATCAATTGCCAGAAGTCGAGGGCCATCGTTCCAAAGTACTCTATGATGTTGGGGCAGTTTGGAGAAATAATCTAACGCAAAGCGGTACTGCTTTTCATCTGCCCGGTCTAGGCCTATGACAATTTCGTTGAGATAAGGCACAGAGGTTAGTTCTTGGACAATATTGGACAGGGCCGGACCTTCTAGTTCAGAAAACAACGAGGGTAGAACAAGCCCCATTGGCCTCTCGGCTTTAAAACCCTCAAGCTCATGCTCCATATGCTCGATTGGTCGCTGACCTAAGTTATGCAATGTCGTGATGATGCCGTTTTGGTGAAAATCACCCATGCCGTTGTCCTTTTTATTGAGTTGTGATTTTATTGTGAAGAATAATTGCCCATACTTCTGAGCAGTCCTGAATCGTAGAGCTTGAGAATTTCGGTCATTGCATCTTGCCAGCCGACTGGGCCGGGGTGCTTTGTTTTGATAACCTTATTTGGGCCGTTTAACCTAATGCGGTCAGATTTTGCAGATTTGATAACCACTGCGATATCAGCACTGTTTAGCATGGCTTCATCATTGGGGCTGTCGCCAAGAGCGACGGTAATAAGGGGCTGACTTTTTGGGGGTGCAGGTTGCTGCTGAATCATCCAATTCATTGCATTACTTTTATCAAAGTGGCTCTGGATACTGAGAAATCTTCCCCCCTCAAGTAGTCTGAGGCCGAGCTGGGCAATCCGTCGCTCGAATTTTGCTCTGGCGTCAACGGAATCACACCAAAGTATTGGCTCGCTGTATTGGCGGATTTTGGAAAGTTTGGCCTGCTCCTGACTTAAACCAGTTAGTTTGCTAATTTCGCGAGCCGACCAATCGTAGAAGCCAGTGAAAAGATATTTCTCCTTTGCCCTCAGCTGATGAACTGCCCCCAACCAAGTTTCTCTGGGTTGGCCAAATTCCCGAATTTCATCGGCCTTAGGCAGGTATAGTGAAGCCCCGTTTTCGGACACGAAGGCTTCACTAAGCCCCAGTTTTTTTTGCACAGCCTGAATTTCTTGGGCTGTTTTACTGGAATTAATGATGACCGGAATTTCCCTAGATTGAAGAGTCTGTAAAGCAAGTCTTGCTGGCTCCATGGAATAGGTTTCACGCTCCATAAGGCTGCCATCTAGATCTGTAAAGACTAAAATAGGCATTTAATTTGCTGCTATTTGGTTCATGGTATAAATTGATTCAATAAATGCGCCAAGATTAGGTAAATGTTTGTGGTGTTTGACAAAGACAGCCATAATTTTTTTTAACCTACTGATTTTATTATATATAATAATTATTTATGACAGCGTAAAAGCATTTTCGCACAAACTATGCCGCTGGGTTTGGCTCGGTCATCTTCAATATCTGATATTTTTGCACCAATAAAGGTCGAATTGCTGTGAGATAAAGTAAGCGCTTACTAACATTTCTAGGATCCGCAGCTAAGGTGCTAGGGGATACAAGCTGATTTTCTCTCAAAGACCACAGTCTATCTCTTGTTTGAGTGCCTAGGCTCCTGTGTTATGTTCATATTCTATCGAGCGCTTCGCCATCTGCTGTGACCATTTACTCATCAAAAGGTCTCGTTTTTATTTGTAACAACTACTCGTTAAAGGAATTTGTATGTTACGCCTATTGCCAACCTTTCTACTGATTTGGGGCCTGCCAATTTCTGTATTGGCCGCAGAACACTCGGCCGCACCTTTTACTGCCCGCTTTCTGAATACCGATGTGTTCGAGCTTGAAGTGGTGACTGATCCGCAGATATCTCCGAACGGCAATCAAATAGTCTACGTTCGGCAGTCAAACGACATTATGATCGACCGAGCTAGATCAAACATCTGGATTATAGACAGCGGCGGAGAGAATCACCGGGCGCTTCTTTCTGGTGCGCAATCCTACACCAGCCCGAGGTGGTCTCCATCTGGCGACCGCCTGGCTTACATATCGAATGAGGAAGGCCGTGGCCCTGAACTCTATGTTCGGTGGATGGATACAGGTCAAACTGCCTTATTGAGCAATCTTGCTGAATCGCCTAGTGGGTTGTCGTGGTCGCCGGATGGAACGATGTTAGCGTTCTCGGCACTGGTCAAAAGCCCAAAAGAATCATTGGCTACCCCTCCAAAAAAACCCGAGGGAGCCAAGTGGGCCCCACCAGCAATAGTGATTGAGAGGCTTAAATATCGTTCAGACGGAAGCGGCTACATAGAGCCTGGTTACAATCAGCTATTCGTTATTCCAGCTGATGCAGGCAGCCCAAGACAGATCACGACCGGTGAATTCAATCATCAGGGAACCTTAGCGTGGTCTCCAAATGGGGAAAGTATCGTGCTGTCGAGCAATCGCAATGCTGACTGGCGACTGAAAGGCCAAAATAGAGATCTTTGGTCGATTTCACTTGTCAGTGGCGAGATGGCTCAGTTAACCCAGCGAGATGGGCCAGACCACTCTCCAAGCTTTTCACCCGACGGGAAAAAACTCGTATTTCTTGGCTACGAAGATAAAAAGATGGGTTACCACAATACATTGGTTAGCTTGATGGACGTGGCAGACGGTTCAATCGAAAACCTAACTGCTAACTTAGATCGGTCAATTAACACGGTGAGGTGGAGCGGTAGCTCGACTCAGCTCATGATTAGTTACGATGATTTTGGTAAGAAAAATATCGCCACGCTTTCGATGGAGGGAGAGCTACAGCTAATTGTTCAAGATGTAGGAGGCGTTGGCATTAGTCGCCCTTACACAAGTGGTTCTTTTTCAATTGCGCTAAATGGAACCATTGCGTATACGGCAGGTTCGGATCAACGTCCAGCAGATCTGGGTTTTGCGAACAGCAGAGAAACGCGTAAATTGACCAGTCTTAATGAGGATTTACTTGGGCACAAAAGCTTAGGCGAGGTGGAAGAAATCAGCTGGCGTTCTTCGGTTGGAGATCATGATATATTCGGCTGGCTGGTGACCCCGCCGGATTTTGACCCTAGCCAAAAATATCCATTGATGCTGGAGATACATGGTGGCCCTTTTACCGCCTACGGCCCTCATTTTTCAGTTGAAGTACAGCTGTATGCAGCGGCGGGCTATGTGGTTTTATATACGAATCCACGTGGATCGACTAGCTATGGTTTTGACTTTGCCAATGAGATTCACCATGATTATCCTGGCCAAGACTATGATGATCTGATGTCCGGCGTCGATGCTGTTATTGAAATGGGGTACGTTGACAAAGAACAACTTTTCGTAACAGGTGGCTCTGGAGGGGGCGTGCTCAGCTCTTGGATAATTGGTAAGACGAATAGATTTGCAGCTGCTGCGGTGGCAAAACCTGTTATTAATTGGGCGAGTATGGCCCTATACAGTGATATTCCAGAAGTCGTTGCGAGTTACTGGTTCGAGAAGCCTCCGTGGGAAGATTACGAAACCTATTGGGCGCGTTCACCGTTGTCTCTTGTTGGAAATGTATCAACGCCAACTATGTTAATAGCGGGTGAGTCTGACATGCGAACACCAATGCCAGAATCAGAGCAGTATTATCAGGCTTTAAAGATGCGTGGTATTGATTCGGCATTAGTTAGAATCCCGGAGTCATTTCATGGAATAGCATCCCGGCCCTCAAACCTTATTGCCAAGGTGGATAATATTTTGGCATGGTTTGCTCGTTATAGAAGCGTTGCACCTTAGGCTTACTAAAAGATGTCAAGGAGTTGCTGAAGAGAGGTTTTCGATGACTATGGTGAGTCGCTTTTTTAAAGAACCAGTCAATAGCCAGATCAGGTTTGGCTGAAATTGGATCAACCTATGCCTAAGGTTGAGAATAATAATTGCTTTGCGTAATTAATAACGACGTCTAATATTTTTATCTTAAAAGGAGTTTTTAAATGACACGTGTTGTAAACAATCTGATCCCGCTGCTGGCATTAACTTGCCTTGCTTCAACTAGTTTTGTACCAATGGCATCAGCGCAAGAATTTCAAACCGGAGATCCAATTAGCTCGGTAGATGAAAGTGGCGAAAGGGTGTTCATGTCCGATAATGTAAAAGTCTTTGGTAGTTTCCATTTTTCTGAGAGCTGTACTTTTGATCCGCAGAGAAATCTTATCCTTGCGATGAATAACGGTGAGCGCGGTGATGGAACAGAAAACGATGGTTTTGTGTCTTTGATTAATCCCGATGGCAGTGTCCATACACCGAAATGGATAGGAGTGACTCGTGATGGCTTAGAGTTGCATCAACCACTAGGTAGCGCGATTAAAAATGGCGTTCTTTATACCGTTGATACAGGTTATGTACGCTCTTTTGACTTGGCTTCGGGGCGGCCGATTAAGTCCGTGCCTATTCCCGGGGCAACGATTTTAAATGGCATTGCGGTGACAGAAGATGGCACAGTCTACACATCGAACTCTCGCAATCCCCAAGTAGTTTATAAAGTGACAAGTGATGACGTTGTTTCAACGTTCGCGGAAGGCGAGCCGCTGGCAGTGCCGAACGGAGTTGCTATAGATACACAGGGCAATGTGGTTGTTGTTAACGTCGATGACAATGCCGTGATTACATACGACTTGGATGGGAATGTGATAAACACGGAGTACTCAATTGAAGGAGGTAGCGATGGAATTGTCATTCTTGACGATGGGACTAAATATGTAAGCAGCGTTCGTTTTGGAAGCGTATCAAAAATTGAGCCGGGTCAGGATGCTGAGCTTATTGCGGCTGGCATCCCTAGCGCTGCATCAATGTGTTATGACTCAGTTCAAAATCAATTAGTGATTCCTCTAAATGGAAATTACGCTTTGGCTTTCATTCCTTTAAGCGATTAAGTCTTAATCTAACTTGAAAAGCTGAGAGTGCAGCAGTAAGTTCTCTGCTGCGCCCTCAGTAATTTAAGGTGGCTAGGTGAGAACAACAGTTGATGCGGATTTGATTTCTCTCTTGAATTGGCCACACTGGTGCTGTTTAAGCTAATCAATGATCCTCGCGAGGATCTTCGTGAAAATTGTTATGAAAGTAACTAAAAACGAAAAAGAGTACTAAAAGGAATTTATTTAGGATTTTAAAGGAGGGGAGGCTTAATTCAACCTCGGATTTTCTAACGGCGGCTTTCCGTTTTCTTTAAATAGAAAGTGAAGCCTGACGCAAAGCGACAAGGAGTCCCTTCGATGATTGTGGCACAAGACAATACTGTAAATTTAGCAGAGGTTGTCGAATGGAATGTAGCGTCAATTTCCATGCTTACGTAGCCGGTAGTGGTTTTTAATTGAGCTCTGTCACTTATTAACGTTTCCTATCGGGAGCTGGCTGCATCACTATAGCTCATAATGACAACGGCGATTTCACTTACCTGCTGATGGATGGAGGCATAGCCCTGACTTCCTTCTGCCCATAGGCCTGCTAATGGATAGGCATCTACTTCACCGCGACGAGAGTTTACAGTGATTTGATAAACAAGCCTGATGCTTTTTGGCGACAGTTTTCGCGATATTTTTTTCCGATAAGCTCGGCGATTTTAGAACCATCGTTGTGTATAGTCAAAAGCCAAATTGCTCGGATCTGCAGCCATGCACAATATCAACTGATAGTGTCGAGACCCATCATTAATAAGCCTTGTGGCGCTCCAGGTGAGTCGACTGGATGTACCACTGAATTCTTTCAGAATCTCAGTCAGCTTTGCCGAGTAAACCTCGGGAACCTTTATCTTCTTACTCTTCGGGGCTCTCAGCGTTCTGCTCGTCTGCCACTTCCGACACCAAATTTATTATCTTGGGTCGTCTACGTCGTCTAGATTTGCTTGGGATCATTTTACGCATGGACTCCAGCTTACCAAAGCATAGCAATTTATCATCCGCTTCTAGAACACGGTCACCCTTCGGATTTGGTATGACTTTATTGCCTCGATACAGCGTTAGAACATTAATGTCTTGCTCAGCTAGGGTTGTTTCTTTGATTGTTTTGCCAACAAAGTCTGAGCCTTCGGGTGCATAAATCTCACTAACGCCGTAGCCCTTGCTGACAGTTAATCGTTGTCTTATATCAATTTCAGGGAAATCTACTTGGGCGGAAATGTAATCAATAACAGCTCCTGCGACATCTAAGCCTGTACAGGTCTCGATGCCCTCCAAGCCAGGTGAAGAATTAACCTCCATAATTTGTGGACCCGTTGTGCCCTCTAGCATATCAACGCCGGCAACTTGAAGGCCTAGAATCTGAGCTGCTCGAACAGCAGTTTCGGTGTATTGATCGTCCAATTCGACCCGTTCGGCAATTCCTCCCCGATGCACATTACTCCTAAATTCTTGGCCTTGGGCAACCCGCCTCATTGCAGCGACAACTCTGTCTCCTACAACAAATGCGCGAATGTCTTTGCCCTTACTCTCAGCGACAAATTTTTGAATTAAGACATTCTGTTTTTGGCTTTGCAATAATTCGATAATACCTTCAGCCGATTTGCTGGTTTCAGCTAGCAGCACACCAATTCCCTGCGTGCCCTCTATAAGTTTTATCACAACCGGGGCGCCACCGACTCGCTCAATAGCGGGCAGAACATCTTTCTTGTCGCTGACAAAGGTGGTGCGTGGGATGCCGACATGGTGCCTGCTAAGTATTTGCAGGCTGCGCAATTTGTCGCGAGAGTTCATTATGCCGTGTGCTGTGTTGGCGCAAAAAACATCCATCTCTTGAAATTGGCGGACTACGGCGGTGCCGTAATAGGTGATCGATGCGCCGATTCTTGGTAAAACCGCATCGTAGTCGCTTAACATTTTTTGACGAAAATACAGATCCGGCACGCCTTTTTGTAGATCAATTGCAAACTTTAGTGTGTCTAATATTTTCACGTTGTGCCCGCGCTGTAATGCAGCCTCTTTTAGACGCCGTGTGCTGTAGGAGCGTGGTCCTCTTGAGAGAATGGCGAGTTTCATAATGTAGACCTGCGTTGTATTAATATTTTCAAGTATGTCATTTTATACAAAACTTGGCTTGTGCTTTTGGGAATCTAGGCGCTAACGCTAATGAGGTCTAGAGACATACGTGGCAGGCTGCGACTTGCGATACAAGGTTAGCGAAAGACATTTGCCCTCCCAATTTAAGCTTATCGTCAGTAAGAGAAAATATTGACACTGGCCCCTAGAATTCCTTTTTATACGCCTTATCAAGAATGACTTTTCGTGTGTTGGCAGTAACGCGTCGGTTTTTAAATTACCCCTGAGCAGCTCGATTAAGGATAAATAGTCACCGGCACAGGCAACCTTATTGAAAAAAGGTGGAATTTGATTCAGCTGCCATTAGGGAGTTTAGGCTACTCAGCGAGCTCCGCGCATAGGTGAGCACTATCGCTATGGGTATAACCTTATTGCTCACGACAATTGTCTGTTGGCTCAAGAGTGAGTTATTTCACGTGACTATATGAGTTTTTATATACTGTAGATCGCTATGTTAGCAGGCATTTGCGTTAGTGCATTCATCACGAATTTATGTGGTTGGGTAGCGAGCGACGAAAAAGTCGCAAAAGGTGGTGTGAAGCCTCTGCCGCAGCAATTGTCTGTGAATAATGATGTAAGGGCAATGTTTGACTTGCTACGACTAGTTAATTATCGGTTTAGTATTAGTGGCTATATAGCCTAGCCTTTTTTAAGAGGAACCCACATCACAGTGTTTTATAGATGCTAATCGGCAGTATTCGCCGCAGCTATTCAAATTGAAGGCTTACGGAGGTGTTGGCGTTCTTTTATCTTTCCGATGCTGCTATTGCATCATTTTGGGCACGGGACTACGGAGGGCTCTAGTTAATCCCAGGTTCATGCCGATGACAGTAAAAGCATTCATTTCCTATCACAGGATTACGCTGTAACTCAGGTGGGACGCTAGCTAGGCCTAATAAAGGCCAGACTTATAAAAGTATAATTACCTCTCTCTCCTCACAAATCCGAGACCCGGGCCAGCGAGACAATGGCACTCAGTACTGTGGGGCTGACGACCTGAATATGCTGTTTAAATTCATTCATAATCGTGACCAAAATAGGAATGAATTGAATTTTTATTGAAACAGGAACTAAAACATGCCTTTGCTTCAGTAAAAATCACAATAGGAGTACTATCATGAAAGAAACATATAATTACATATACTAACACTAAGTGCGTTTAGTGAATGCGGCGATTTAAACATAGATTAGCAGCCGATATCTCTTGTTCACTGCATTTTTCACCTATGGGTCAAGGCGCACAATCAGTCATAAGAGATATAGGGTAGAACACACCCTATATTTATAATTATTGATAGCGGCGAAGAATGAACTTTTAATGAAATAATTTTGTAAAAAAGCTGCAGAAGCTCGTCGATTTTTGGTCAGAGACAGGAATAGCAATTATTCTCGAACACGCCCAGAAAACCCACACACTGTGGGGCACTTCCTAGTTTATAAGAATAAAGAATAAAGAATTAAGAATTAAGAATTAAAGGTAGAGAAGACACGCTGACGCATTTTTATTATGTGCAGTTTGCCATAAGCCACAAAACGAAATCTTATAACACGTAAATAACGTTACATTGAGAGAGCAATATCGTCGTTACGCTAATGTAAAGAATTACTAAAATCTTAAAATAGAACGAGCTAACCAGTGATGTTTAGGAATGTTGATGACTATGAAAAACGAAGAAAAAGAGAAGCGAGTAGATGAATTAGCTCTTGCGAACAAAGAGCTAGCTTTTCAAAATGAAGAAAAAGACAAGCGGGCGGATGAGTTAACTCTTGCCAACAAGGAGAAGGAAAAAAGAGCCGACGAATTAGTCCTTGCCAATAAAGAGCTTGCTTTTCAAAATGAAGAGAAAGACAAACGAGCAGATGAGTTAATTCTTGCCAACAAAGAGAAGGAAAAAAGAGCCGACGAATTAGTCCTTGCCAATAAAGAGCTAGCTTTTCAGAATGAAGAAAAAGACAAACGAGCAGATGAGTTAATTCTTGCCAACAAAGAGAAGGAAAAAAGAGCCGACGAATTAGTCCTTGCCAACAAAGAGCTAGCTTTTCAGAATGAAGAAAAAGACAAACGAGCGGATGAGTTAATTCTTGCCGATAAGGAAAAGGAAAAAAAAGCTGACGCGTTAGTCCTTGCCAATAAAGAGCTCGCTTTTCAAAATGAAGAAAAAGACAAGCGAGCCGATGAGTTAATTCTTGCAAACAAAGAGAAGGAGAAAAGAGCTGACGAATTAGTCCTTGCCAATAAAGAGAAAGAAAAACGGGCTGAAGAGCTAGCCTTGGCCAATCAAGAGCTCGGCTTTCAAAAAAAGCTTGATAGTTATCGTTCTGAAACAGAGCGGGTGGCACAGGATTTGACTTTGCTCATTGATACGGCTAATGCACCTATTTTTGGCATTGATGCAGAAGGAAACGTTAACGAATGGAATCAAAAATCAGCTGAAATTACAGGATTTAATTCCGAAGAGGCAATGGGTAAAAACCTGGTGGAAGACTTTATCAGGGAAAATTACCGTGAGTCTGTCAATGGTGTATTGCAAAAAGCACTCAGAGGTCACAACACCTCTAACTTTGAGTTTCCGCTTTATACAAAAAACAATAAGCTTGTTTGGGTGTTATTAAATGCTACGACACGGCGTAATGCTGACGGCGGCATCGTTGGTGTTGTGGGTGTAGGTCAAGACATTACCGAGATTGATGGTTATCGGTCGGAAATGGAGCGTGTGGCAGAGGATTTGACTCAGTTAATTGATACTGCGAATGCACCTATTTTTGGCATAGATGCTGAAGGAAACGTGGATGAATGGAATCAGAAGTCAGCTGAAATCACGGGATTTAATGCCGATGAAGTTATGGGTAGAAGTTTGGTAAAAGATTTTATCAGGGAAAACTATCGCGAGTCTGTTAATGATGTCTTCCAAAAAGCGCTTATAAGCGACAACACCTCTAATTTCGAATTTCCACTTTACACAAAAGACAATAACCTAGTTAGAATGTCATTGAATGCTACGACTCGACGTAATGCCAAGGGCGGTATTGTTGGTGTTATAGGTGTGGGCCAGGATATCACTGCAGAGACCTTGGCTCGAAAGGAAAGCGAGCGAACATCGGGCGAACTGACGCAGTTGATCGATACAGCAAACGCGCCTATTTTTGGCATTGATGCTAAGGGTCGAGTCACTGAGTGGAACCAGTCGGCGGTTAGGATCGCTGGTTTTGAAAAAGAGGAAGTGTTGGGTCGTGATCTAGTTCAGGATTTTATCACTGAAGAGTACAAGGCCTCGGTCAAAGAAGTTTTAGACAATGCGTTACGCGGTGAAGAAACCGCTAACTATGAGTTCCCACTTTACACCAAGGGCGGGAGTTTCGTTAATATTCTGTTGAATGCAAGCACGCGTCGAGATTTAGAAGGCAACGTTATTGGTGTTATTGGCGTGGGCCAAGATATCACTGCAGAGACCTTGGCTCGAAAGGAAAGTGAACGAACATCAAGCGAACTGACGCAGTTGATTGACACCGCAAACGCGCCTATTTTTGGCATTGATGCTGAGGGTCGAGTTACTGAGTGGAATCAGGCGGCGACGAGGATCGTTGGTTTTGAAAAAGAAGAAGTGTTGGGCCGTGATCTAGTTCAGGATTTTATCACTGAAGAGTACAAGGCCTCGGTCAAAGAAGTTTTGGACAATGCGTTACGCGGTGAAGAAACTGCTAACTATGAGTTTCCACTTTACACCAAGGGCGTGAGTCTCGTTAATATTCTGTTGAATGCGAGCACGCGCCGAGATTTAGAAGGCAACGTCATTGGTGTTATTGGCGTGGGCCAGGATATCACTGCAGAGACCTTGGCTCGAAAGGAAAGTGAACGAACATCAAGCGAACTGACGCAGTTGATCGACGCAGCAAACGCGCCTATTTTTGGCATTGATGCAGAGGGTCGAGTTACTGAGTGGAATCAGGCGGCGACTAGGATCTCTGGTTTTGAGAAGAAGGAAGTTTTGGGTCGTTATATGGTTGAGGATTTTATTACCGAAGATTACAAGGGTTCGGTCAAAGGGGTTTTTGATAAGGCTTTAGGGGGTGAAGAGACTTCTAACTTCGAATTCCCTCTTTACACTAAGGGCGGGCAGCGCCTAGAGATTCTCCTGAATGCGAGCACGCGCCGTGACGTAGAAGGTAAAATCGTTGGCGTCATCGGTGTTGGACAGGATATCACGTCGTTAAAGGAAAAAGAGTTTGCGCTTCAGCAATCTCAAAAAATGGAAGCGGTAGGGCAGTTAACTGGTGGGCTTGCGCATGACTTTAATAATTTGTTGAGTATTGTTCAAGGTAATTTAAGGTTTCTTCAGGAAGATTTGGGAAATGTTTCTACCGATATTACCCTTCTATTTGAGGACGCATTATCTGCCGTTGAAGATGGTGTTGAGTTAACCGGCCGTCTTCTGCAATTTTCTAGTAATAAAAATTTGCAACCTAGGATGCAAGATGTAAATGAGGCTATGGAAAAATTCTACCGCCTTATGTCTAGGACTATCGGCGAAAAGATTTCATTAGACTTGAAACTGCCAGAAGAAAGTCTAGCTGTTAGTGTTGATCCTTCTCAGCTTGAGAATGCATTGCTTAATTTGGTTATTAACGCGCGTGATGCTATGCCTCGCGGAGGTCAAATCAACATAATAGCTGAGAAAATTTGTAATGAAAAAACAAAACAACAAGTCAAACAAACTGAAACTGATGAATTCACGAATAAGGACTTTGTAAAAATATCAGTTTGTGACCAGGGCGAAGGGATTAATCCAAATATTATCGATCGAATCACAGAACCCTTTTTTACTACAAAGGATGTCGGCGCTGGCACTGGCCTTGGACTTAGCATGGTGTATAGCTTCCTTAAAACATCAGGCGGCTTCCTGCGGATAAACAGCGAAGTGGGAAAGGGGACGACAGTAGAGATGTATTTTCCTTCGATGGGGGCAGTAAAAGCCGCCTCGCCTACGGAGGTTGCCACAAGTCGTAAATCAAATTTTTCCAAAACCATATTGGTAGTAGAAGATGAACCCAGAGTGCGAAGGGTTACAGTTAGGGATTTACGCGGATTAAATTACAAAACGATTGAGGCTGGAAATGCTGACATGGCGGTGTCGATTATTCAATCTGGAGTAGAAATTGATCTTATGTTTAGCGATATACTGATGCCCGGTGATATGGACGGTCGAATGCTGGCGGACTGGGTTAAGGAGAGTTACCCGAGGATAAAGGTTGTTCTCACTTCTGGATACAGTAAAGGAAAGGGGGATGTAAAAAAACCATTAACTAATAAGGATCTTACAAAGTATGCAGTCGTTAGGAAGCCATATCGGATAAATCTGTTAGCCGAGAGCATTCAGGATGCATTTGATGAAACTTAAAAATTGCTGGCGCAAGTAGTCGAACCTACGATACTAGGAATTTCGGCAGCCAGCGTGGCGGATCTTTTGATTATATCAATGAGTAAAAGGTTTAAAAGCCAAGAGTTTTTAGAAACGTGCTATTTCTTGACTTAGCTCATTAACTTGTCGATATCAAAGTTAATTCCTAAGGTCATATTGACGTGAGTCGGTGTTATGATTGGGTTTCTATATTTAGGATTAATTGAGTATGAATCTACGTCGCAAATTACTTCAACTCTTAGCTGCTAGCCCGCTCATAGCGCAGCCCACTGCTTTTGCGCAGAACAATGACGAGATGTCACAGACTGACCAGTCTACAAAGCTCAGATGGGGGCATATTAATGTCAACGTGAGTAGCCTTGACTCTGCTATTAGGTTCTATGAGAAGTTAGGATTCAGCGTTTATATACCATCAATTCCATATATTGGATTAACATCGGAGCCAAAATCTAATTTAATTGATGAAGGTAGCAGCATAGCTTTAGGGCTGCCTCAAAAAGCCTCTGGTCGAGCATGCATCATGCAGTTGGATAATGGCTATCCTAAATTGGATTTGACGCAACTCAATGACATGCCTCAATCAACACCATTGAACAACGCGAATTTAGGATTAGTACGGATGTGTCTCGCTTCTGCTAATTTAGAGGTAGACTACAATAAATTAACAAACCTTGGCGTCGAGTTCATTAGCCCACCAATGACTGCAAAAGATGGCATGGCAGAAATTGCAGTTTGTATCGACCCTGACGGCACACTCATTGAATTGATTCAGGTTCATTTGGATAAGTGGCGTGTGTAAACTGATTCGGCTAGCGAAGAGCATTTTTAGTAGGTTAGAGATCGTACTGCTTAATCTACACCTTAAAAGTGACAAAGTGCTTTAAAAGTTATCTGCTTTTAATCTTTAAACTAAATCAGCCTAGGTAAGTCTAAGCCCCTACGGCATTAATCTACAGAGTAATAAACATACCCGTGCTTGGTTGTGCTAATGGAGATATTTTTAATCTGTGGGTAGTCTGTAGCGACTATGGAGACCTTAGGGAGTTGAGTCATTGCTCTTAAGATGTTAAAAAAAAGTGGGCGCATCTGAATTCGAGCAGGGACAAATGAATTATGTGGCTGTGCAACTTGGGGCTGTCCGATTAAGTAGGTTGGAAAATTCTGAGAGTTTCTTTGTGGCCTAATCTCCGAGACTGACCGAAAGCATAGGTGATTAAATAAGTTAGAGACTGGCTATTTGTGCTATCCCTGAGGATGGCGAGTCGAACTCATGGGGCAAGTAATTGATTTCGGTACGAAGCGGCGGCCAGCGGGACTTTTTACCGTCCAGTCCGAGGATCTAGAGTAGACCACTGCTCCCTAGTGTCCCCTACTGGCAATTAGAGAAACATAACACTGGTAATAAATGGGCCCCAAGTTAGGAGGCAGTCGGTTCATTCGGGCCCTGATCAAAAAGCGGATTCTTTCTAGTGTAGCTCCAGCCAGGCTTTCATCATATTACTGACTTTGTCAGGCACTTCATGGTGTGGCCAGTGGTTGACGCCAGGAATGGTGACTAGGGTCCAGTCTGATGCGAGAAAATCCCAGGTGTTGTTAAGTGCGTCTGCCAATAGAGCCGTGTCAGCCAAGCCATGAAACTGCAGGACCGGTGCTTGGACTTCGGGCAATTCAAAAAATGCACCTGAGTTATAGGGATCGCGGGGATAGTTAGCTCGATAGTAATTCATCATCGAATCTATGTTAGATCGGCCGAAGGCCTCAGTGTACCTTGCCTGAAGATTCGGATCGTCGCCTGATAGAGCCGCCACCAGTCGTTCGACGCTCAAGTTTTCATGGGAGTTGGGTTGCTGGAAATTGCGGGCGTACGCAGAGTTCTCGTGCTGCTGCTCGAAGTTGGCCAGCTCCCTGACTAGGCTGCGTAGATGCGGTAGATTGAGGATGATTAAACGCTCGGTCATCTCAGGTTTCAAGGCGGCGAAACTCCAGGCGATGCCTCCCCCCCAGTCGTGTCCGGCAACAGTGGCACTGTCTTCACCTTCGGCGAGAATCACGGCAGCCACATCTTCTATTAGAATCTCTAGCGTGTAGTTCTCCACTCCTTCTGGTTGATCACTTAGATTGTAGCCGCGAGTGTCCATTGCCGCGACAGTGTAGTCGCTAGCCAGTGCTTGCATCTGATGACGCCAGGTATACCAGTAATCGGGAAAACCATGCACCATGACAATCAAGGGGCCACTGCCCATGACGGCATAGTGAATACGCACGCCATTGTTATCAGCATAACGATGTTCCACTTGTTCGGTCACGTCCTGGGCAAAGCCAGAGTTGCTCAGGAGTAACCCCAAGGCTAGTATCGCGAAAAATACGGTTTTACGTAATTGAATGGGCATCAAAATTTACTCTAGAAAAGTCGGAAAATACGGCCTATGTTTGTGACACCTTGAACGCGAGTTCAGCTATTTCTGTCGCGCTATTACAGCTCTAAGTTAGGCACAGACCAGGGCGAATTCGGATCAACCCATTGGCGTAGAGCGAACACATTGCCGTCGATGTCATTTGCGTGAACTTGCCAAAAACCACCGAGTCGTACCGGCTCGCTTACGAACTCCACACCTAAATCTGTCATACGTGCATATTCCGCTTGAATGTCCCCTACTTCAATCGAATAGGAGTAACCAAGCGCTGTGCTGTCTTTGTTTCCCAAAAACTCAGGTGTTTCGGGGTTGTCGTATTGCCAGAACTCCATGCTTTTCGAGCGCTGGGCCATTCTGAAGAACATGACCTTTAGTTCCACATCGTCAACATCAGTAGCGTCATCGAAAGTCACGCGGTCCTTGATATCAGCGGCTCGATAAGGATTGAAGCCCATTATTTCTGAGTAGTAGTTGGTCAACCGCTCGATGTCATGGGTTACTAGGGCAACTTGTGTCATCCACAGATCCAGATCTTGTTCTATCCACTCAGGGCTTCTTGTGTCTCCCCCTAAACGATCGAAATCAAGCTGCTCCAGCTCAACCATGTTGCCTTCTGGGTCGTAGGCATATGCATAAGTCACACCTTGGCCCAATAGATCAACAGGTCCATCGCCGCGACTGAGCATTGTCGCTCCCGCGTTTTTGAACTTCTCGTATCCAGATAGGTGTGCTGGCGACTGAAAGCAGGTATGGGTCATCCCCGGGCCTTCTACCGGCATCTTGCTGATCGGCGTGTCGCGGTTATGACTAAATTCTGTGAGTTCGAGGAGCATATTAGGCGCTTCAAGTACGGCTACCTCATACTCTACTCCTTTATAACCAAATAGTTTGTCAGCTGCACTACTGCCACGAACTACTTCTCTGCGAACCAATTTAAACCCCGAAGCCCTCTGGTAAAAATCCAGAGACGCCTCTAAATTTCGCACCGACAAACCGATGTGATTGACACCCATCAAACTCGCGGAAGAATCGCTAAGGGTTGCATCCGGATCAATTTCGTAGGCAATCGACTGTGTCGTGAACAGAATAGAAGATACTGCCGAAAGAAGTAAACCTGGGACGAAAGATTTACTGCGCAGTTTGCTTGAGAAGGGTAAAAGGTTGAACATTTAAGGCTCCTGAAAAAATGATCTAAATATTGGATTCATATTTTTTTGAAAATAATTACCATCAAAATAGAAATAGTATGAGTCGGGCAGTCCTTGTTTTTTATTCGCCGCTCAGAGAATAAACTAACAACACATTGCCCGGTGCTTCGGCCCACTTTTCATAGCCGGAGGTGATATAGACTTGTCCGTTAACAATGACCGGACCGTCGGATTCGATGGAGCCTCCTTTCGCTTCGATTCCATTTCGCATACCGAAACTCTGTCGTGTGTTAGTTTCCCAGAGTATGTCGCCGTTGTCGGTGTCAAAAGCGCGGAAGATGCCGTCAAGGCCACCGGCAAAGACGAGATCATCGGTACTACTGACCGCAGCAGAAATCCCCGGCCAGCAAAGGAATGGACTTTCTTCACATTTGTTGGGCAGGTCGTTGCGCCACAGCACTTTTCCAGTGCTGAGACTTAAGGCATGAATACCGGGGTGAGCGGAACCAACGTTATAGGGGTTGTTAGTGGGCAAATCTGAAACACCGACGAAGAGCTTCTCACCGTTCGTGCTCATACCATAGTGAATGCCACCCATGGTCCCGCCACTTCCGACACGTTGCTCCCAGATCAGCGCACCGTTTTTTGCTGGATCCAGGGCGTAGACCATGCCTGATTTCTGCCCCACTAAAATGATTTCGCGACCGTTTTCATCTCGGGTCAATATTGGAGAGGCTCCAATATCATAGTCCGGTCCATCTTCTTCAGGACAGTTTGGTGTTCCTCTAGAGCAGGCCCCATTCCAGGCGTCGTCCTTAGTGAGTTGAGCTGCCCAGACTATTTCGCCAGTGGCTATATCCATGGCCAGCACTGCGTCACTGTATTCGTTCGCCGGCGAGGAATAATTTTCCCCAGTGCCGGCATAAACTAGGTTTCGCTGAGCGTCGATTGTCGGGCTCGACCAGATAGGAGCGCCAGATGGACCAAATTGCTGTATGCCGGCGGTGCTCAAGATAGTTGGTCGAGGCTCATCGGTGGTATAGGTGCGCCATAGCTCTTCTCCGGTGCTAATACTCAATGCGACTAATGCGCCCCGAAATGAACAGCATGGATATTCGGTCCTGGCAGCTAATAGCACCTCTAATGAAGAGACGGGGACTATAACCGTGTCCCCATGGGCGATGACAGACCCTGTTAACGTAGCTTGCGGATGCTCATGTACTTCTCGCTTCCAATTAAGTTCGCCTGTCTGTGCATCTATTGCATACGCCTGACCACTAAAGTCTCCAAACAACAAAGTTTCAGGTAGGCCTGATTCATCGGTATCGACAAAGATTGCGCCACGCACTTCGGCATCGGCGCTGAAGGTCCACCATGGGCAACCATTGGAATTATCCAGGGCATAGATCGTCCCATCCTGGCTGCCGATGAAAGTCACTTCGGGTGTGACTACCGGCTGAGATCTCGCTCGTGTTGATTCGGGGTATGCGAACGCCCATTTGAGTGTTAACTGATTGACATTGTCCTTACTGAGAATCGATTCATCAGCCTGATGGCGAGTGTTGCCAGGTTCACCACCCCAGCCGTTCCACGCGACTGGCTGGCTTAGTGCTGAGGCTGAATTAAGACCTGATTCGCAGCTGAAGGAGATGCTCTCTTTGGGCGTTTCATCGAATCTCTCGCCGCTAAGAAAGTAGGCAATATTTCTTTTTTGTTCGCGGGTTAGCGCCATACCCGAAGTAGCCATAACGCCGGATTCGAGGGCTTCTACAATGCGTCGAGGCGTGTAAAAATCGAACGCTGCTCGTTGCGGAGCCTCCAGCAAAGCGCCCTCATGACATTCAGCGCAAAATAGCCGGTATTGAGTTTCTCCATCGGCTAGTTCCGCATCGCTTTGCACGGCCTGAGCTAGGACATTCGTGGAAGCAAAACAGAGCCAGATGGCAATAGCGGAGAAGATTCCATTTTTCGATCGCATATTTCATTTCCTAGGTTATACGCTATGCTTTCAGGCGGCACCAATATCCAGCAAGTGTCTACGGACTTCTATTATATTGATTTCGTTGGTCTCTTATCTGCGCCTTAGGCTGTCTGCTTCCTTAGGATCAATGCAAGACGATTGTAATAACAGCATATAGTGAGCGAGATTCATTATCTCTATTTTTGATGCCAGGCTAAATTTTTTATCGACAATCATAGTAATCACTAATAGTAGAAATTACCAACATATTTTGGGATAATTGAATGACGTGGGTGCCACAAGTTCGCTGTTGAATTACGTTCATTAATGTGGCAATAATGCGGATAGCAGCAAGCATCAGCAACTGGATCATCGTTTATGAACATCGCTACCTTAAGTAGAATTCCTCGTCCCTCGAAAGAACAGCGCATAGACACAATTGTTGAATCGGCACGAAAGGTGTTCTGTACCCGAGGTTTCGAGAAAGGCTCTATCGTCGATATAGCGAAAGACGCGGGCATAGCGGAAGGGACGCTTTATCGCTACTTCGATGGGAAGCGCGGCTTACTTGATGAAGTGCTACGACGCCACTATTTGGTCGTCTTCGACGACATCCAGCAAACACTGCCAACGCTGGAAGGGCACGGTAATCGTCTACGCTATTTAATTCGTCGTACTCTTCTAGCGATTTCGGGAGATCGTGGCATATGTGGACTCATCACGCGCGACGTTCGCCAATTCGACGATAAGCATACATCCCTTGCACAAGAATTAAATCGCCAAATGGCGGTTTTGATGTCGGGCGAGATAAAGGCGGGCATGAAGGATGGTTCGTTTCGAGCAGATACCTCGCCGAGAATTGTGTGCGACATGATTGGTGGTGGACTAGAGTTGATTGCGTACTCGTATATGAGGACCGGAAAAGCAATCGATGTAGATAGTGCAACGGACTCTATTTCGCGAATTGTGCTCGGTGGTATTGAATCGAGTGATGCTACTGCTCAGTCCATGACTAAGTTGGTAGAGCGATTGGAGCAAGCGGCGGATCGATTGGACGCTAAATAAATATTTTATTTGCCAATACTAGGTGTGCTTCGCCTATGAGTGCGTGTGGCACTATCTATCGATCTGAATTTATTGAAGGACCCTATTTAGAAAAGTACATTGAGTGTAATTACTACTAAAACTAATCATCCACAGAATGACTATATTTAGGCTCGATCTTTATCGAGCCACTACCCAAGGAGAAGATGAATGGGGCCAATACCTCAAGGCGGAACAGTTGCTGTAACAGGCAGCGCGGGATTTATCGGCGGCTGGATGGTACGACTACTTCTGGACAAGGGCTACCGCGTGAAAGCATGCGTGCGGGATGCAAATGACCTAACGAAAACTGCTTTTCTCAGGGCTATGCCAGGCTATGCCGCAGGACGATTGACACTGCATTCAGCAAATCTTGACGAGGCAGGTTGTTTTGATGAGATATTCAAGGGCTGCCAGGGCGTTGCGCACATTTCCCATGTTTCAACCTACAATGACCAGGACTATGTGCAGAAGGTTTACGACCACATAATCAACAGCGTCAATTTGTCTGAGACCGTAAGCCGCATCGTAGTGACCTCTAGCATCGCAGCGGTAATAGGCGAAACGGATATACAAGAGCTTGTGCGTCGGCCAGTTTGTGACGAAGACCGTTATCCAGATGAAGGGAATCCTAATCGTTCGGCGGAAGGGGGGCAGGGTTATTCCATGGGCAAGGTTTTACTGGAACAGGCATTCTCTGATGCGGCTGAAGCAAGCGGTCGATGGGATGCTATCACCTGCTGTCCCGGCGACAATATTGGTCCCATCCTCGCCGCTCATCAGAAAGAAGGGGGTCCTTGGCAGCACAACGTGGAGACCATGCTGCTGGGTGAGTATACAGTGAACGTGATTGGTGCCTATCGTAATTGGTGGACAGTGGATGTACGTGACACGGCGGAGGCTCACATTCGAATGCTGGAAAGCGACGATGTCAAAAATGGGCAGCGTTTTATTGCCTGGTCAACAGAGTCGCGTGACGTGAAAGACGTGTGCGCCAGCATCGACCGTCTTCTGCCTGAGCTAGGCTTTGCAGGAGCGAACATCATTGATCCGCTTCCTGGGCCAGTTAAAGAAAAAGAAGCCGTGCTTAGAGCTGTTTGGGGAGGCTGCGAGTTACGCAACGATCGTATTCGCAATACACTTGGCATGGAATTTCGCCCGCTTGATGTCTCTATACGCGACTGCGTGGAATCTCTATTGTCGGTTGGACATGTAAAGCCCAAGCTCAAGCCGGGTTTTGAGCTGCAAACGTAAAAACCTTGCAGACATTAACAATATGGCGGTACTGACAAGTTGATTCCCAATCTGCCAGAATCCGAGGTATGACTCAATCAAAAATGTGCAAACGCAACCGATTCCCGCTTGAAATAATCCAATATGCGGCTTGGCTCTAGAATCGATTCAACCTCAGTCATCGTGATATCAAAGATTTGATGTGATAACTCGGGATTGGTGTGAGCTATGAAGCGACTCGTTCCGAGCCTGCTAGAGAAAGGGTGTGGAATTTTTGCTGCCGACACTTAGCTGGAAGTGGGAGTGCGGAGGCGCTATGGCCAACGAAATATGCCTGGACCGGCGGACTGCGAAAATGCATAGTCGGTCGCTTCAAATCATAATCCGATGAAATCTACGGGAAAGTGATGGGCCCACGAGGACTCGAACCTCGGACAAGCGTATTATGAGGCAGTGGAACTAAGGTCCTTCTGATTCTGTAACTTGAAGAATTCTAAGAATTTCTTTCAGGCCAACCCTTCAAAGCCGACCGAAACCGAACCTCTTCCGAATCTGCCTGAGGTCGGATGGTCCGCCGAACTTGCCAAGTTGAAGAATTCAAACGGGTTTCAGTGATCGAACACCGAGCCAAAACGGATTGCTGGGCAATTTCTCGACCGACCGAGGTAGGGGAGATGAAAACCTGCAGAACTGAAAATCTGAAAATTCTAGAAGTGGCAGCTTTGTGGTTTAGTCGCTTTTAAGTGCATAGCATTGAGGTCTGTCTCAGGTGCTGATGACGAAACATTGTGGAATATAGGTCAGACTTTACTCATTAGCCAAAAAGCAGCGTCGTGCAATACCGTCTAATGGACTTGCTTCATTCGCGCAGTTAAGCGCAAGCCCTCCCTTCTTTCCTGATTCATCGGAAGCAGTGCCTTCCCCCACTTACAAACGCGTGACCCGATTGCAACGATATATTTGAAACGACGACTGGGGTGTATACAGACATTATTCAGACCAACACTGGCGTCCTAAAAACCACATGGAGCGTCATAGATCCCACCAACTTGATTCTGAAGTTAGACAGCTTTAAGGAGCTGACTGCTAACGAATAGCCTATCCTTTTTCCCCGTGCTTAATCAGCCCCTCCCCCCACAACCGTTAAAATTCAATGCCTATTGTCTGTCTGGATTTATTTTAAGAATTCAATTTCAATAAATGCACATTCAAATTCATTTCCATTAATAACGTCATGCTCAACACCGGCTTCTCGGAAATAAGGCACACCACTCTTCATTGGTGCAATCGTATATTCACTACTACCTAGATGAATTTCGAGTTGACCATCAAATAAAGGCACAACGATATAGTCATATTCATGCCGATGCCATCCAGTGTTGTCTCCATATTTTTTGAAACGCCATTCTGTAACGCAGGTACGCTCATTTTCGATTAAGACTGTCGAAACAGCTTTGCCATATTTAGATTGTTCACACATATATTCCCCTATTCTTATGATGACCAACTCACGTACCAAAAGGTTATAGATATTAACGTTACGGTACAATATCTATTCACGGACTCTTCATCTATAGATAGCTCTATGAAAAAACTACTAACAACAATAACTCTGCTCCGCTTTTCTAAGCCTTAATCAGCACCTACAACCGTTCCAGACCAATGCGTATCCACTGGCACTTATGCTTTAGATAATTGCTCTCTACCCAGCACTCCACCCCCAGGGCGCATTCGGAAAAGTCAGGTTGGTTTCATCTAATCTCTATACATACTGCTGTGGGCGATCGATAAGACATTAAATTTATGATATTTAAAGGATGAGTGATTAATAGTTGAACGAACGAATAGATCGCCTCTACTTCAAGCCATCTAGGAAGCTTTCCGGGGATTTTAAAATAATCACCAACTTGGTTTTTATCGAAGAACTAGTAGACTTAGGTAAAGGCAGCCTCTATATTTCCTGTGCACATAAATTTGACTGACAGGAACAGATGCCATGCCCGCATACCTACGATCCCGAATAATTCTCACTATTGCTGCCATCATTGCTCTGACGATAGGAACTGCCTCTGCGGCCGAGTTGCAGTATCAAGGTCCAGTTACTCTCGAAGGTACCGAGCAATTTACTCTTGCTGCGCAAGCCATTGATCAGGTGTTTCGCATTGACGTAGCCCTGCCGTCCAGTTATGGGCAAACAGACCAGAATTACCCCGTGGTCTATATGATGGACAGCAATTTAATGTTTACGGGCGTGATGAACGGAGCGTGGGGCCTACAGTTTGGACAGGAAGTTCCCGAAGTCATTATCATCGGCATCGGCTACGCCGTCGAAAATCTTTTAGAAGCTACTACTCTTCGCAATCGAGATCTGCTGCCAACCAATGATCCGGAATTTGAAGCCCAGAGTGGTATGCCTGATGATCTTAGCACCGGAGGTGCGGAGGCGTTTCTGGCATTCATTAACGAAGAAGTTAAGCCAGCCATGAACGCGCGCTATCGTATCAATACTGACAGCCAGTCCTTGGTGGGTTATTCATTTGGCGGAGTCTTCTCACTGTATACTTTATTCAATCACCCCGATGCATTCGATAACTATGTCATTGGCAGTCCGTCCATCTGGTGGCACGATACGGTGACCTTCGACTACGAAACGCGCTATGCCGATGCTCACGATGATCTGCCGAAGGATGTCTTCATATCTTCCGGCGCATTGGAAGAGGCGCCGGATGGCGACGATTTCATGATGGTGAGCAACGCCAGAAAAATGACAGAGTTGCTCCAGTCACGCAACTATCCCAACCTAAGAGTCAACTACAAAAATTTCGCAGACGATACACATGCTACGTCCTATTTGCCTTCGGCGATACAGGGCCTTCGTTTCGTATTGGGAGATTGAGTTCATCTTTCTCAGTGGCATCCTGTCTTTTAAAAAGTGTTTCTCATCTTAAATTGAAAAGCCCTCATACGACAATTAGGTAACGGGGTTGTTGGATGAAATCTCGTCGCGAGAGCAGCCTTGTAACCCAAACTAGTTTGGTGATCAATGTGTGTGTTTAATAGATCGGTGTCCGCTTCTGGCCGTTAGCATGCTCTATAAACGTACAATGCTCTCTCTCTGGCTGTTTACAAGCATATCTCCAGCAACTGCTACTGTGTTGTCTAGTAACCGCTTAATTTGCATGCTAGCAGCCTCTCAGTAGGGTGGTGCTCTGTATTATAACTCCGGGTGTCAGGTATGCATGAAGTAGATGGCCTTTTTCCCCAATAACGGTCCGGTGAGTACCCGACCCACAGGGTACACCCCGATAAGGCAGAATGATTCCATTGCGCCCCTATCCACACTATTGAGGACGAACGATCTAGCTCTGAGGAGCCGCCATGGTTTGAGATGTTAGAAAATAAATGACTAACTATACAGCTCTTGGCGGGCATGTTGACCGCACCCAATGTAATGCACTGTCGAAGCGTACTGAACAAAGATGCCTTGCTTCAACCATCAAGGGTCAATGGATTTTTAAGTTCTAATATTGAAATTATTGTTTTTTTTTCGTTGCCGAGACGAGCTTAAAATTCAAGTCGGAAGAGTTTTTTAATTCCAGTGAGACTGAATAAGACTCAGAACCTACTTGTACCTCAGCGATATCGAGCACACCTACCTTGCTGTAATAAATAGAGCTGGGCACTTCAGGAAAATCAATGCTTTCTGCTAGACCGAGCTGGAATAGTATTCCAGATGCGCTGTTTTCAATCAGCTTTAGGTTCAGTCTATAAGCCTGATCGTTGACTACCACGGAGGGTATCGAAAGCGTATCGACAGAGAACACTGCAGCGTCACGCTGAATAGATTCAGGCGCTACAAAATCTATGTCTGGAACAATCACTAATTGCTGTTCAATAGGTAAAGATAAAAACTCTTGGAATTGCGTATTAAATTGATCGTAATTTAGGCCGAACGTGTCTTCAAAAGCGCCGACATACGTAAGTGTGTCAATCTTTGGCCAAAACACTTCATGAAAAACGTTGATATTATTAACCTTGTTAGTCAGATAGGCTGTAGCCCACATTCCAAACGTATAAGGATCACACGGGTTACCGTAATTTAATTTCTCAATTTGAAAATTTGGGCAATTGGGCAGCATGTTAAGGATGCTTTCCATTTGGAATCGCATCAGTTCCTTCATAGACAAACTTTTAACTGATCCTTCATAAATGCCTAATTTTGATAGTTTCCTTACAGTATACTCGCTAATGTAGTTTGCAGAGCCCTCTGTAAAAGCTGTTGGTCCAAATTCTGGCCTCACTGTATTTTGGGTTTCATCAACTATTTCTATTTTTGAAAAAACGTGCTGACCTTGCATAACGTGATAGTACTCGTGAAATACAAGGACAGCATTTTGATATTCTTTGATATTCCATTCAGAAGGGTTGGTGGCTAGATCGAAGACAAAAGGCCACGAAGCTTGAGTCGCTGTATAGCCGCCGTTTCGATTCATGCCGGCATTTGCAGAACTGCTTGGCGAATCAAGACTCACTTGCCGATAATTTTCCATCCACCCTTTAAAGGTACTCAGGTCGCTGGTGAAGAAAGTGCGGTTAGATGAATCGGTCTTCCAATCTAGGCTAGCGTGAGGATGCGCGGTTTGGCTCAAACAAATTGATTTAAGTCGATCTAGGTCTGATCGCTGTGCCTCGTAATACCAAAGTTGCCCCCTTGCTATTCTTCGGTCACACCAAGAGCTTGCTAATTCAAGCATTGCATCAACTTCTTGACCTACAGCCCACCACTCCCACTCATACTTTCCGAAATACTTTACCGCAAGCCTTAAGTCTTTTGCTAAACCTCCTCTATTGAGTTCAGAGATATCGTTAGCTACAAAAGCTTCAGGGTAACTCTCAACTGTTTGTCCCCAATCGTCGGTACTTTTGAAAGGGTTGAAAGGGTATACGTCGGTAACATCTAGGATGCCATCTTCATCTGAGTCCACACCTTGAGCCAGCGCAGGTAATGCGGGCAAAAGTAGGCACAAGATGATTATTCCCTTCCAAGTTTTCATGTGTCTGTTTACTCCTTAAACCAAAAATTTCTGTAAGAGCTGTATGCTACTATTAAATTCATGATCGAACAGTGACCTACTTTTTCTTACCAGATGATTAACTATAAAACTCTCGGTGGCCGAGTGGCTTGCACCCTGTATAAATCCAAATCCACGGTGTCGCACTCCTGCTTTCAAGGGTAAGACCAAGTTCAATTTTAGATGGCTGTCCATCCCACTATTTTCGATTACCCGAGCCAGCACCTAACCTCAGTAAGTCAAACGGTTTCATTTAATTTTTACACATTCTAATCGTTACGAACAAATAAAGGAACGATAAGTTAATTTATAGAATTAAATGATAAGCATAAACAGTATATTAGCAGCCTTTTTATGCCAGCCCTACCAGTTCAATAGCTATAGTATTCAGACTATTATAGGTGTTGCAATGCTGCTACATCATATGGCATTGTCGAGGAGAGTATTGCATACGACTTTTAATCTATAATTTTTGTTGACGCAGTCTCAACAGAACACTCTCCTGCCATTACTGTGTACTCTCGGGAATTTTTATCTTAAGGAAAAGGTATGCCTGGATTATCGTTAGGATGTTCAATAGCAAGCGAATGAAATATCTCATGACATATAACAGTCAAATCTCCAATAGGAGTTTGAGAGGCAATACTTTGTTAATCCTGTGCGATAGCTACAAGTCCATTTGAAAAATCTGATTCCGCATAACTCTTGCTGAACCAAATGTTTCCCCCACTCGGTGCATCACCCGGAGGGTCTGCAGTCGCTACGACGCCTGATACAAAATTCCTCTGCTCATCGGAAATCGTATTTATAGCAAGTCTAATAGCTCCAACGGTTTCTTCAGTCTCAATAACTTCTACAAATGCTTCGTTAATGTACTTCTCAATTTCTTTAAACGATGCACGAACGTCTTTTTGTTGTTTTGAATAAAAGGGTATCGGAGAAATCTCACCAAGGTTATCTTGATAAGCATATCCTACTAAAGAATTACTGTCGGTCCGGAAACTATATGAAATCATTGTTTTGAATTGATTCATTTCTCCTCCAGAACAAAACGGATCGCTCATCCATTTGATAGGAGCACCTTCATTTTCATTGAGTAGTGAATCTCTATATATTACTCCGCAAAACTTTTTTAATTCAATTTCTTGTCAAGATTTAGACTATGTTTGCTTGTTAATTTGCGCAGGCATTTACATCTCCAGCTTGAAAGTTCTCTTTATTCTTGTTCACGGTCGACATTTTTCCGGCCGTTTATGTTATCGAAAATCTTATAATCTTATAAGTGGCTCGATAGGTTCTAGCTGTCTGACAGTCAATTACTAGGCTCTCAATCGCAACTTAAATCTTATCGCCCCCAGATTCAACTTTGGGTACGCTCACAATCATACCCCACCCCACTGGGTTCCTAGTAATCGCCCAGCCAACAACCCACACTAGAAGGGTCACCCAAATAAAGAAGAATGGTTCCATTATATCCGTATACATACTATTCTGGACTAACGACCAAGTATTCCTGAGAACAAGGCTATGAAATTACTAACCTGCGCTTTCTTCCCACTGCTGCTGCTTGGATTTGCCGGGGGGGCTTATGGTCAAGCTGCGGCCGAAGATGAAGCTATATATGTATTTCAACGTTTTCTTAGTTCATTTACGAATTTAGATGTTGACGGCATAGTGACTCTTTTCTCAGAGGACGCAATTTTTTGGGGGACGGGGTCAAAAATATTAGTTGAGGATACTGCCGGAATTCGAGAGTATTTTTCGGCAATAGGTGCGCGTCCACCTGGCCAAACAGTTGCGAGTGCACTTGAGTATTCCGTACTAGTATTGTCCGAAGATAGCGTTCTTGTTTCAGGCATGTGGCAAGTCGTGTCCGAAGGCCAAGTTAGGGGGACGCCTTTGCGGCTGAGCATGGGGCTCGCACTACGAAATGGCGAGTGGAAAATTGTACAGTTTCACAACTCGAGAGTGCCGGATTAGCGGTTCTGTAATTATAAATAAATTATCACAAACAACGATACTCTGATTTTTTAATCAATAAGCAGTTGCCACAAACACTTGAAAAAGATCAATTTGAAAAATTTTTAATAAAAAGGAAGCAATACATGAAAAACTTAGTAATAGTTTCATTTCCCGCTAAGGCTGAAACTTTAGATCAAGTAAAAGAGCTCCTGAAAGCAGCATTGCCAGATACTAGGAGTTTTGCTGGTTGCATAAGTGTAAGTACATATATTGAGGAATCATCAAATACAGTCCATCTAATTGAGGATTGGGAAACTTTAGATCACCAAAAAGAATATCTGTCATGGAGGGTAGAGACAGGTCTTCTGGGATTATTAGAACCTTTGTTAGAGGGTGGTGCGGCTAGTCTAACGGCAACAATCTGTGGTCCTGAGCATACGGAGATATAGAAGCTAAAAATACTTAAAATTATGAAGCCCGGAATAAATAAACTACCAACAACGACAACCCTTTTTTTCTGGTTTCAACTTTAACTGCGACCGCTCAAAATGAACGGCCAAATCAAGGTGGTAATTATTTGTACTTTACAACTTTAGGAAAACTTTATTATGCGACTTACTAAAATTTTATTAATGACATCAATAGCAATATTTTCTGGACTGGTATTTGCTGATGATACGGCCATGTTGATCGATCTAGATAAGCAATGGGGAAGCGCCGGCGGACCCGATGGTTTTGTCTCTGAAGATGTTATTGGCATAGGCATCGCAGGAATTACTGGGATTGCCGAGGTAAGACAGGCCGCTTCAATCGCGTCTGAAGAAGAATACGTTGTCGAAGGATACCAGGTGAAATTTCTCAGTACAGATATTGCTGTAATGGTACATACAACCGCCGGATCAGACGCCCATGCGAGCATGCATGTTTTTCAAAAGCAGGATGGTAAGTGGCTCGTGGTTGGCGACGCGGCTGTGCCGACAGCCGAATAATCACCAGCGCCACTTGGGGGTGTGAGTATCAGGGAAGTAGCAGTAAAGCTATGTAGTTTTACCTAGAGCGTGAGGAGGTAAATTATAAAGAAGATGGATTTCAACGACTTGATTGAAATTCCTGCTAGGGCTGGAATAATAGCTTCCTTAATCTTTGTGGGTTTTCAGATTAGACAATCGTAAATGATAGTTTTGGCTGCGAAAACACAACAACGCGCTGCCTTGTTAATAGATAGGTAAAATGCTTGGTTAGAATCTTGACTGAATTTCAATCTATACACTTTGAACAAAATTATGATGCTGTTATATTTAAATCTAAGATCGTTATGAGAACAAGCGCTCATCAAATTCGCTTTTTATATGAAAACGATTATGTGCAATATAGCTTGAGTTTAATGTCCGGTGATATTTGGGAAGCGTAAATTACGCGGCTTTGACTTGATATTCAACATATGTGAGGTAAGGAAAAATTACCAATCTATAACCGTCATTTTTGTCTGACAAATTCAGAACACTTGTAGAATCTCTTCACTATAAATGTTCTAAGTAAATGTAGAACAAACTACTAACAACAGGAGGCAGACATGAGTGCATCAATCACCGGTAGATACAAATTAGGAGACTTTCAACTCCAATCAGATGATGTTCTGAAAGATGCATTTATTGGATTTCGTAGTTATGGGTCACTGAATGATTCGCGAGATAACGTCATAGTATTCCCGACTTGGTATACGGGACTCAACGATCAGGTCGAGCCTTACATCGGATCAGGAAAAGCTCTTGATCCTAAAAAGTACTTTATAGTTATTCCTGATATGTTCACCAACGGTTCATCAAGCTCACCTAGTAACGCTCAGGAAATGCACAAAGGGTTGAATTTCCCCTTAGTTACGCCATTCGACAACGTAAGGGCTCAGAGACGGTTGCTCGAAGAAAATTTTGGTATTAAAAGCGTGGAATTGATGGTCGGCTTCTCAATGAGTGGCCAGCAAGCTTACCACTGGGCAGCGCTGCACTCAGACCTCGTAAAAAGAGCCTGTACGATCTGTGGAACCGCTAAAACCTCGCCACACAATTGGGCGATGCTTCATGCTTATAAGGCTTCAATGGAAACCTCCCAAGATTGGCAGAATAAAAATTGTGAAGACTGGGATCCGAAAGTTCTCAATGTTTTTGCCAGTATTGGAGCGACGATGGCTATGTCGCAGGATTGGTATCGAGACGGTTTACATCTTACAGAGGGGGTATCAGGGGTTGGTGATGTCATCAAAAATATTAAAGGCTTGTTTAGGCCGTGGGTCCCCGCGAACATTTATGCCCAAACTCTAACCTGGATGTCGGCTGATGTTTCTAATAACCAGACTTTCAATGGTGATTTAGAATCAGCGCTTAGAGCAATTAATATTCCATTTTTGATGTTGCCTTGCGAAACCGATTTGTATTTTCGTGTTGCCGATAATGAAGCGGAGCTGCCGTTCATTGATGGGGGCAGATTAAATGTTATTCGGTCAAAAAGTGGACATATGGCTGGCCTCCCCGGATTCAGTCCTGAAGATGACGCCTTCATTGATCGGCAATTAAAAGATTTTTTACAATCCCATGCCTATTAAGATGTCCTTCAAATAGCCAGAGTAACGAAAAGACGGTTTTTTAAATGAAGAGCAATTCAATGCAGCTAAAAGAAGACTCTTAGGACTGTTAAAAAACTACTAACAACAATAACCCTGCTCTTTTTTTCTGTTGCTGTTAATGCCCAGATGTAGTTGAAACCCTTGTATTTTCTGACGCGTGTCGACTTTGTCAGTGTTGACGGTTTTTTTTTCAAATTTTCTTCTGTGTTAATACTTACCTTTTTACTTTTTCGTGCTGGTGGCGTTTGCAGCAATGAAGCCTTCGGAGCTACTTAGGCCTACTGCTTCTTATTGTTACATGTGCCTACTTTCTTGCCAGCATTCTTCAGTAACTGCAATAGTATTCCGTGCCGGTACTCGTGGCTCATTCGAATTGGGCGGCGATCAAGTTTTAGATTGCTTCAAATGTATTGTCGGCACTCATGATTTCTTGCCCAGACATAAAAACTAAAAAGATCAGAGCTTATAACTAGCAAGAAGGAAAAATGTTCGACAGCTTACAGGCTTTAGATGAATACATCCGGCGGTCAGCATTAGAAGTTGCCGATACATAAACATTAAATCAAAAAGGGAGCTGAAGTTCAGGCTGCGCTACATACAGCCCCTATTATTCTATGGGTTTTATTTCTCGGGGAGTAAGCGAAGGATTGCTCGAGTTTGATGCCTAGGGTAGCACCAACAAAAATTAAAGAAGGCCTACATCTCTGTAAGCTTTTGAGTTATATGGTAGCAATGAGTGCTACTGAACATTATCAATAAATCATCGTTATATAAATATAAATATAAATATAAACACTAATATAAGTATAAACATATTTAATTTAATTATTACAAAGGTGCCGCAAAAAATACCGCCAATTAGTTTTATCACCCTATACTTTTACTGATTTCCTCAATAATCACTAAGGCGATCCTTAGCTCCACCTCGATTAGTCCTATCTTTGTTTGGCAGATAACAACCAAATTTATTGCTATTATTTTGTTGATGACTCCTAGAAATATATTGTAATATTTTGATACTTTATAATGAGGAGTTTAAAATGAAAGAAAAAATTGCAGATTTTAGTAACGCGCACAAGGGAACAAGTTATGCTAAAAATGCTCAAGGAAAATTAGTAGCGCAGTCAAATTGGGAGTCTGTTTCCGAGATTGATCTCTATGGTGCTGTTTATGGAACGTTAACTGTTGAAGCAGATATAAATGACCCCGATGCTAATTCTGGTGAGTGCAGTTGGGCGGGAGAGGGGTTCTCACCTGATGGAACTAGGACAGTAGGGTTTCAGTCAGGAACTTGGGAGAAAGTAGGAAATCACAAGTGGGCGCTCAAGATGGCTGGCAAAGACTCTAAGAGCGGCGCTGTCTATACAGAGAGTGAAATTGAATTAGAAACACTAATTTGGTCAGGAACGGTATATACAGGTTGAACGTCAACGCTAAGTGAAACAATACTGGGGTAATTAAAGAAAAAAATCTGAATAAATTAATTGCCCCAGTTCTCGCCCAAGTATCTCAAACTCATAAAGCTCTGCGAGCTGAGCACTTCACGTATAGTCCGCGTGCCAAGCGGACTCAGACCCCACCCCCTTTCCCCTAGCATCCGCCCAGCCAGCACCCCACACCAGGGCTACAACCCGGTAAGGCAGAATGGTTCCATTGCACTTCTATAGATACTACTGCAGACGAACGGTTAGTTAATTTTTAGAACAACTATTTCGAAATAAGAGCAGGCAACAAATATTACTTGTCTAAAATTCTCGATTGTGGCTAATATGATTTCCTTGAAATATTGGTAGTAGTATAGATAAACACCAAGTATTCTAAATGAGCTCCTTTAGAGCATTCTTAGTTGTAAGTAGTCAACAGGGCTACCCTTAATAGTGGAGTATCGGATGCGCTTAGCGTCGGTGTTATTTATTTCCATAGTTCTCCCCATCATTCTTACAAAATGCGGAGAGGCGGGGGATTTCGTCTCGCGAGCCGATTCTTATATGACTGATCCTGAGGCGGTTAAGCGAGGTAGATTACTGTTTGTGGGCACCTGCGCTGGCTATTGTCATAAATTAACCCCCGAAAGAGTTGATGCGTTATACCTGTTCGACTGTGACTGGAAACATGGTAGTAGCGATCAAGAAATTTTTAATACTGTCTCTCTTGGTGTTCCAAAAACGAGAATGGTTGGATTTGGAACTAATTTTCCGGAAGGCGAGAACGATCTTTGGAAGATAATAGCCTTCATCCGGACCAACAGCTCGCAGTGCTCTTAGTATATTTTTATGTCGACAGATTGTAACGAATTGTAATCAGATTATATGGAAAAAACTTGGTGAGTTAGTTAAATTAATTAGCTAGATTGCTAACCTTAAATTATATGAAGGGGGAATCCATGAAAACCAAAAGATTAAAGTTTGAGTTTTTAAGATTAGTGCTTAGCGTATTTTCGGTAATATTACTTGCAAGTTGTGGAGCTGAAGAAAATTCAATTATCACCATAACTGAAAGTGATTCTGGTGTAATGGACCCCAGCCTAGTAGGCGAGGCGCTGACGATTACTACTACGCATTGGATAAATAATAAATCAATAGGCGATGGATCTGGTCCGGTGACAACAGAGCTATTGTCTGAACCTCAAAGTGCCAATGCTGCCAATTGGCTGCAGTATGGTGGCGACTATAGCAATCTAAGGCATTCCCCAATCACAGAACTCTCACCTGGGAACATCGATAATCTTAATTTTGCTTGGGGTTTTCCTACCGGAACCAGTGGACAATTTGCTGTGTCGCCTTTGATTTATGATGGAATCATGTACGTGACCTCGTCTTACAATAGGCTGTTCGCTCTCGATGCTCGCACTGGAGAAATGTATTGGAGGTACGATCATCCATTGCCAGATGATCTAAGAATTTGCTGCGGTCCTGCGAATAGAGGTGCCGCTATTCATGGTGACAAAATTTTGATGGCAACCTTGGATGCAAAAATTTTGGCTTTTGATCGAATCTCAGGGGAGAAACTTTGGGAAAATGAAATTATTGAATATGATCGTGGATTTAGTGCAACCTCCGCTCCTTTAATTGTCAAAAACCTAGCAGTCATAGGTATTGGCGGTGGTGAATTTGGCGTCAGGGGATTCTTTGATGCATATGATGTGGATACCGGAGAGCGTGTATGGCGACACTATACAGTTCCAGCTGAAGGTGAACCAGGGTATGAGTCATGGTCAGGTAATTCATATGAAACCGGAGGGGCTCCTGCTTGGACCATCGGAACCTATGATCCGGAGCTGGACTTACTTTATTGGACAACGGGCAACCCGGCACCAGACTGGAATGGAGACGCTCGCCTTGGCGATAACTTATTCTCAGACAGCGTATTAGCCTTAAATCCCGACACTGGGGAACGCAAATGGTATTTCCAATTCACTCCACATGACGTATGGGATTATGATGGAAATACTCATCTCTTCCAAGTTGATATAGAACAGAATAATGAAACTATAAAGGCGATCGTTCAGGCTAACCGCAATGGTTTTTTCTATGCTGTAAACAGAGAAAATGGCGAGTTCATTCGCGCTACTAGCTATATGGAACAGCTGAATTGGGCAGATTCTATGGAGCCGAGTGGTAGACCTGTGATCAACCCCGCGGCGATGCCGTCAGAAGAACCTACAATGAGAGTTTGTCCGGGAGCCCTGGGAGGTATGAACGGCTCTGTATCAGGTTCAGTTAATCAGTCGTTAGGTTTGGCCTATATCCCTGTGATAGAAAGCTGTCAGCTTATGCAAAAAGGTATAAGCATGTTTGTAGAAGGTCAAATGTTCACCGGCGGCCTCCCGACTCCCACAGACGTAGAGGTAGATGAGACTGGCGATTCTTCGTCCTACGGCCATATTACTGCGATGGACTACCAAACAGGCGAGGTGAAATGGCGATATTATGATCCTCAGCCAATGATGGCGGGGACGTTAAGCACTGAAGGTGGGCTGGTGTTTACTGGGAGCCAAACGGGGCATGCTATCGCTTTGGACTCTGGCACTGGCAAAGAATTATGGCGGTTTAAATTAGGTGGCGGCATAAGAAGTCAACCCGTCGCCTACCAATTAGACGGTGATACATACGTGGCTATAGGCTCTGGTAATTATCAGGGAATAGCAGGGTTCTCTGTTGCAGATGTAGCAATTCCAGAAGGTGGCCAGCTTTTTGTATTTAAACTAGAGAAATAAATATTGTAGCACCCACACAAAAAAGCCCTAATATATAGGGCTTTGAGGTTCTTCTTGAATTTCTTCAGAGGTCACTGACTTAGTTTACTGTAGCAATGGACATTACTGAACGGTATTAATAAGTCATTGTCATCTAGTTACATTTAATTTAATTATTATAGAGGTGCCGCCAAAAGTACCCCCAATTAGTTTTGTCATCTTGCTCTTTCGTGAGTCTTCACAAAAGCTACGAAAGCGATCCTTGGTTAGCCCTTGACCAGCCCTGTTTCTACTCAGCAGACAATAACTTAATTCAGCGGGCGAATTCCGACTCTCTTGCCGTCAAGTGATACTGCAACGAGCTGGCCGTTAACATGCTAGGAGCCTTTCAGTAGGGGGCCTTGTTTCCTCGTAACCGCCCATTCAACACCCCGCCCTAGGGGGCATACCCCGATAAGTCAGAATGGTTACATTTCGCCCCTATGTATATGCTGTTTTGGACGAGCGAGAGGCTAACTAGGCAGTAAGAAGAAACCATGCAAGGTTTCGCCAACTATAGAGCAAGCATAGATTTATAGGCTTCTAATGTCTTTTTTTTGAATGCTCTACTTTATTAAAATAATAAGTGTCTCATGCATTTTTAAAAAGTAATTTGTTCAAGAATATAGTGCTCCTCCCGATATTATAAAACTAAGAAAATTGAATTTAACCTCCCACCCATAATTTGCAAAGTCTAGTTGAAGAACGACCCTATTTTTTAAGAGAGTTTACGAAAAAATTACTAATTCGATAATTATACTAAATGTGGATAAGATGATTAAAGACAGAAAGTGGTGGGTTATAAGAGTCTTTGGCGCTTTAGCGATATGCCTATTAGCCTTAAACATACATTCGGAAAGTATTTACGATGCTGAGTCTGGAACAGTTAAGGTCGATAGTATTTTATTTAACGGAACTCTGTATAAAAATACCATCATTGTACCAGGTACCCTTATATCAATTGGTGCCGGCCTGACCGAAGAGCAGAAGATTAAAACAAATTTACCTGCAACTTACAGTGCTCAGAACGGGCACCTCGCTCTTCAAAACACTACTGTTGGCAACTTAATTTACTCCGATTTAGTTATTACGATTAAAGAAGCTCTATCTTACGATTCTTCCGAATTCGTAGGTTCTGCACAGGATTACAGCGACAGGACATCGGTTATACTGAATTACCTCGCAGCGAGCGATGTATCGCAGTCCCGCATCGATGCTACTTTAGAGTGGACGAAGCGCGTCACCGATGATTGGTTTAAAAAAGAAAGCCCTTTTTGGAAGTATTACCAACCGATTGATATCTGGTTGGTTGGGTCTGACCCAGAGACTGCTGCAGCACTTAACCTGCGAGCCTGTGAGAGATTACAAAATGTTTATCCAGCCCGATATCTTCGAGATGCATGCAACCCAGAAAGCGGCAGCGGTCTTGAGTTTGCAAAGTTTGATGATTACGTAAATGGGGGGGCAGCTATTAATAGTAGTGTCACATTGGACGGTTATCACTGGATGTACTTTGGGCCTAGCGGGGATGATAATTTAGTCAACGGATTGACTGTTGCTCACGAAACTTGGCATATGTGGCAGCTAGCTCATTTAGACATTCAAGGCAATGAATGGGTAAAGGCCACAGGACTAACGACGGGTAATAGCAGTGATCGAGAATCAATTCAGAACATTCTTATGGGTAAAGAGACCGGATCTCTTGAGGATTGGTCGCCAATAAGAACTGAAAATTCCAAAGGAAAAGGGCCGTTTGAAAGAGATGGAACCTGGTGGTTTGAAGGAGCAGCTGATTACAATGCTTATTTGTGGTACTCAAAACAACCTGAAGCAAAGGCGCTAGCCGAAAATGATGAAGAGCGGGAGGATTATCTTCAATATCATCTTTCAAAGGTGATTGAAGATTATGTTCCACAATTTCGTGAGACTGGATTAAAGGTATATGAGCTAGCATACGAACACGGCAACCTTGGTTACAAAATAGGTTTCTTATTTCATGCCTTCTTAGTCAAAGAGGTCGGTTTGGACAGAATTAATAATGGATTTTGGAGCGAGGTTGCTAAACTAGGTTTTGACAGTGCATTCTTGAAATATTTCGACAAGACATATCAAGAATATGGATTAGAATTCGAAGCCCTTGTGCAAAAACCAAAATCAGAAATTATATCGTTGCTACTATAAAAAGTTGGAGGTAGTTAAAATTATTATTCAAATAATTCCAGCCACTATGATGTTTTCATCCAGGGTATTTTTTAGCGAGCTGAGGATCTAATAAACTCGCACTAGGACAAGAGATAGCTACCAAGTGCTTTGAGTCTGGCTATAAGAATTGCGCAGACTAAGCTATGAGATGTTTCACATTCTATTTTAGTTTATTTAACAAGCCTTATGCGTTACGGATAATTTGAAAATTACAAAGATAGAAACGAACGACTTGTTGCAAATTATTGGCATGCTCGGCCTTATAGCCTCGCTAATTTTTGTAGGAATAGAATTCCGCCAAAACCAGTAAGTAGCAAGAGTCACAGCATATCAAGCGTTAGCAGAGCAAATAGCCTCTTACAATTCTCAATATTTGGGATGTTATTCGTGGCGTAACGCTTCAATCGGATCGAGGCGCGCCGCACGTCGCGCCGGAACATACCCAAACACCACCCCGACTAAAGCCGAAAATGCAAAAGCGCCCATCACAATATTTATATTCAATAATAAAATCGAAACTCATATACACCGCCCCTGCATAGGAACCGGTTAAGCCGATAAATATGCCGATGCAGCCTCCCAGCGTAGTCAGGATCACAGACTCCACTAAAAATTGCGTTAGCACTTCTTTTCCCAGTGCACCGATGGCCAGTCGTATGCCTATTTCCCGGGTGCGTTCAGTTACCGACACCAGCATGATGTTCATGATGCCGATGCCACCCATCAGCAGACTAACTCCAGCAATGGCGCTCAAGAACAGAGACAGTATTCCGGTCACATCTTCCAGCACACCAGCAATCTCGGCGGAATCCAGCACGCGGAAATCATCGACATCCGTTTCTCGAATATTGCGGCGCTCACGCACCAGTTTGTAATAGTTCTCTGTTTAAATAATACAGTAGATCGTATGTCCCCAATAATGATTAGACACTTTGATCTTAATTTACACTAGGTAACGGTCAGTTCGAGTTTATTAAGCGCCTTTCTGAAATATTGGGGTGTATCCCTAGGGTGGGGATGCTGGCTGAGCGGTTAGTAGGGAATAGGGGTGGGGGTATCTTGAGTAGCGGCTCTATGACGCGGGGTAACAAGTTAGCTCTTGGGTTGACGATTGGGTAGCAAGTGTAGGGGATTGCTTTACACCCTATTAACATTTACCAAAATAGCTTTAAAGGCACTCTTATGCTTACCCTGTGTTTACCGAAACAAAAATGCACTTAAACGAAGTCTTTAGATGCTTGATTTAGTGGCAGCAATGGGTGGACTTGAAGACTAATTATAATCAGTAACTTAGATGCAAATACTGCATATACCCACCTAAGTACCCACCAAAAATATTTCTTCTATCGACCTTTTGCCCCCTTAAAACTACCCCACCCCATTCCCCCAGTAACCGCCCAACCAGCACCCCACCCTAGGGCACACCCCGATAAGTCAGGATGGTTCCATTGCGCCCGTATACATACTATTCTGTTCGAAGGATTAGGTGGCTTGGAATAAAACGGTGAAGCAATAGGGGAAGCACAATCTATGCGGATGAATTTTAATTTTTTGCATCACGTCAAAGCACAATGGTTGCTCGTTTTTGGCTGGATTAATCGAGTCATACTTGGAAATCGAAAGTTAACTATAAGTGTCGTGCCAGTATTTATTGAGGGTAAAGACCCGCTTGATGAACGGATTGAATTTTTTATCTCGAAAGAATCTGATGACCTAGAGGAAAAATATTATGAAGATGACGCACATTCGCAGGAAAGGACCGAGACAACTAGCAGAGATAGCCAAGCGATTGACACCCGAGGAATTTGCGGAGCTTAGAGCCAGCCCGCAGGAATCTAGTGAGTTAATGAAGAGCTTCCAGAGATTAGCAGCCAAGCGAGTGATGGAGCGGCACGGCCTCAAATTCAAGAAGACAGAGGATTGAATCCTAGTATGCCAAGGATTAAACAAGACGCCCAGAAATTTGTGTCCCCACTTTTCAGCTGTCTTGTTTAGTAACCGCTTGATCTGCATATTTAGGGGCTCTGTGTGGTGGAACGGCCTGTATTATAACCCCGCGTATCAAGCAGACTCAGACTCCACCCCCTAAAACCTCAAAATGGCCGTACCCAGACCCCACCCTAGGGGCACACCCCGATAAGTCAGAATAGTTCCATTGCATCCGTATACATACTATTGTGGACGCACGATCGTGTAGCTTTGACAAACTCGCAGTCAGGGCCTTATGCGCTTTGTATACTAAGAAAAATTCACCCTAAATTCATGAGAAAAAGTTGAAACGCTCGGTGTTCCTTAATGGAAAAATATCGGCCGTCGCCGAGTTAGCTAGCCCAAGATACTCTCGAAGGGTGTCGTGCACATGACTAGTAAGGATTTTTGTTCCAAAGCCTGAAGGCCGAAGGGTCTCGGGATCTATTCTTGCCGCGTTTTGCCCTTCGTCTGAGCCGTCTATCACTCGGTTGGTGTAAGACACCCCTTTCTCCATCACGATAAAACTTCCGACGGGGTGATGGTCTTTTCCCTGTGCCGAGTTGTAATAAGGCGTTCGTGAAAAATCGCTTCCTACAATAACCACGAGACGATCGGCGATGCCGGCAGCTTCGGCAGCTTCCCAAAGATAATCAATTCCGCCGGTCAACTCGTTCAGGTTTGTCGTCTGCTCAAGATCGTTATCTTCATGGCTGTCGAAGCCTCCTTGTGTAAGGTCGGCCGTGATGCTGACCCCCGCTTTAAACGCAGCAATCGTGAATTGAGCCTGCTGCCTAAGATTACCGTTTCGACTGCTAGGCTCCCATTCGTTGTCGGCCGGGAGCGTATCGGCAAAGTCGACTAGGGGATCCATCGAGGTTAACGAGGACAGGTATGCTTCGCGCGCACTTCTATTACCCGCAGTCGCTGTGTTTGCGACAATACTCGCTCGCGTGTCATTGGCATGGACCACTTTTATATGTGACCAGATCTCGTCATTCATCATCGCTCTGTTGTTAGCGACATTTGGCTTTAGAAGCTGCCGCATATTCGTTACCGACCAACCAAGCTGCGTCGCTCTGATGAGATTTTCGGTTCGATTGAATCCGCCGAACGTGACATATGACATCGGCAGATTCGGGGCATAAGCTGCAGAATACAGCGCAGTGATTGTTGGGAAGCCTAACGCCGTTCTTCCACTCCAATTTACGGTTTGGCCAATTGAGTGAGAGTTAGTCAGGGAGTCGACGCCATTGATCACTAACATTTTGTTGGCGTGTTTTTTAAAGAAGCTCTCGTTGTTTGCAAAAGGCGCGTATTTAATATTGCCGGTTATCTGTATTTCGTCTTCTTTAGACCACTGGGTTATCTCGAGTTCTCCGGGCTGATTTTCTTTAGGATCGCAGAAACATGTCACATCCCACGCGCCGAGTGCCTGGACGGTAACAACAAATTTTCCCGCAAAAGGCGCGGCACCATGGGATGCCGATGGGTAGCCGACGACAATCGGCGACAGGGCTGCGAACTTTAAAAAATTTCTTCTCGTGTTCATCTCTAGGTCATCCTGTTTGCCTTGATCGCCCGTTATTCGTGCACATAATCATAATGACTTAACATGTACATCATTACTGCGGTCCATGCGTATTTCGAACTGAGTGGATCAGCAGTAATACGCAGTTGTAACGGCCCTTTTATGTCCCAGTCAACGTTATACTGATCTTGTCCGGATGTTACGGTTCGAAAGGACGCCAATTCCTCAGCAGTATAGATCTCTTCATCGAATAATCCATCTTCATATACAGCGCAGTTTTCAAACCCCCACCACTCATCTGATTCTTGATCGGCGGTGAGTGCAGCGGCAAAGATTTCGTAAACCTGCATCACTTGCTCGGAGTTTGCCTCGTTAATAGTCCCATGCAGTCTTTCAAACAAAATACTAATTTGTTCTTTTATCGCAGTCGCGTTTTTAGTGGTAGCCTTAAGAATATCCCCTTGCGCCTGTATTGCGAGTTGCACCTCCACATAGCCCTCGAGGCTTGGCGCCAACTCTGCTGACAGTGAAGATTCAAATATATAACGACCAGGTTCGGTAATCGTCATAGTCAAACTTAAAGAGCCATCATAGCAAACTGAGTACCCTCCCGATTGAGGGTAGCAACTGGGGTTACCATTAGAGTACGAGGTGACTAACCGTGGATCGCTACCGCGCATCGTTTGCTTTACACCCGATGGCGAGGTAACAGTGACAGAGTCGACATAGAGTGTACGCTGATCCAAGCATTCAGTGCCTGTCCAATTACAGTAGGGATTGGCAAACCACAATGAAAAAGTGTGAGAACCCGTTCCTATTTCGCCGGCTAACGACAGTGTCTTCCAGTCTCCCTGCTTTTCTGATGGCAACGTGTCCCATGACGAGCCCGCTGCAAGAGGCAGCGTGGTTTCTTCGACCATTGTAAATAGCGATCTCTCGACAAGCGGTGTTGCAAATTGCCTCGCAACAGCAATGCAAGCGCTCTCTGTCGCATGGGTCATTAGTATAGACGTCATGGTTGGCGTGAGTTCGATAGCGCGTGCCGTTACTGCCGCCGAGTCGATTCCGCCTAGCAAGACGCTCAACTCGTCGTACTGAGAATAGACTGTACCATCAGGATGTTTGATGGTACGCCAAGCCACCCCGGTGACCGCCCGCGTCTTTCTTGCGAGTTGCTCTGGCGTTAAAAGCTGCTCACTGCCGAATTTTGATTCGAAGTGCGCGCTATCAAAGGTGTAGCTCGCGACGCTCTCGCCACTAAACCAAGGCGACATGAACATTTCTACTAACATGTCTTTCGCGTTCATGCTTTTAGATAAAGATTCAGCGAAGCCCTCGATCGCGTCCTGCTGTGCACGATAGCCAGCAAGTTTTGCTGCATAGCCATTATCGGCTTCGACCGCGGGTTTATCGAGCAAGGGCTTACCAAATACAGGCGACCACCAGAAAGAAGCCGAGGCGGTTTTAAACAGAGGTTCGTCTACAATGAGCTCAGCGAGTGCTAGTAGTGTGTTGTCTCGCTCTGTGATTTTCTTATCGAATAAACCAGGGTCACGCATGTCTCGATACCACAGGTCATCATTTTGGTAGAGAGACTTCGTGCCATCTTGCGGGTGTTTATAAAAGCCATCTAAACCATCTCTTTCGTTACCCCGGTAGAAATTATCTTCATCCCAATTTTGAAAAGCACCGGCTACGGGGTCGAGCAGCGAGTGACACACGGTACAGTTAGGGTTATTCATCGTCGGATTATTACGGTCACTCAACGACGCTTCATCAGTTGGCCGTTGTGATGATTTTTCAACGTCGATTCCAAGAAAATGATAGAAAGTCCAGCGTGCTCTCGCCCTGTTCCTGTTAGTTGCCGTTGTAGGATACCGTGAGATAAACCCGAAATCATTTAACAGTCCAGCGTGTGGGAAGTTTTGAACGGACTCACCGACAACGCGGAAAGTGCTATTCGAGTTTTCACGAAATTCTACTTCTTCAAGGGCGCTGCTATAATAATAGCCTTGTATCGTTGAGGGCTTAAACAGCTGCGCGTCATCGTTGGCAGAGAATGAAGCCGTTCCTTCGAGCCATGTGTTGAGGATCGGATTCATCATCATGTAATTGGCTGTAAGTATTTCGGAATAGGGACGTTCGTTCTCAACCACATAAGCCACAAGCTCACCGCCTGTTCGTCTTAAGGCCGTTTGCACTGCGTTTTCAACTAACCCGTTTTCGCCAGCTAAATTGGAGCGCGCTTTTTCGTTGTGGAGTTTTACAAAATGGCTAAAGGCTGAGTTAAGAGGGTTATCTGAGCCCTCGGTTAATAGTCTGTCGTTAACACTTGTGATGACAAACTCTCTAAACGGCGCCCCTGCCATGAAGCTACGAAGCACTTCACGCAGTCCCGCGTCTGAGTCGGCGGCGTTTCTTTCTGCCTCAGTTGGCAGCCTGCCTTGCAGTAATAATGCCGCTCTTCGTAGCGACGCCTCTCTTGGCTCGAGGGTTACTTCAGTGAGGAAACTCGCCTGACGAGAACTGACTCCGCCGCTTGCCTGGCTAAACGCATAAAGGGTTTGATTCTCGGCATCGGCAAGCTCAGCTATAACGCGCTGAATAGCCAAATACCCATCACTAGACTCAGTGAGTTGAACGCCCCCTGCATGGCCCTCTCCGCCTGCTATTTTTGCTAAAAAGAACGTCTCACCTTTTTCTTTTAGGTAAGCCGACAGTGACCCGAAGTTATTTAGTGCCGACGCCGTGTTGGTCCGCTGAAATTGGAGCGCAGAATTCCGAGCAAAGCCACCTTCAACATGGCACGCGATGCAGAGCGTTTGTACAATAGCGGTTTCAACTTCACTTTCGAATGTGACTGCGGCTTGTGATGTGGTGTTGTTTGGGAGTTCGGTAGAGGCTTTCACCGAGATCTGAGCAGGTTCGGACGTATAGTGAAGTGTAGATTCGCCCTCGACGCTGTAGGCGGCGAAATAAAGATAGTCACCAGCTTCGGCCATAGTGCCATCAAGAAGAACTAAGGTCTGGGAGCTTGCCAGCATTTGATCGCTGGCGAATGGCGTAAGCGTCTCTAAAGCACCGCTCCATGGCGCGTAGCTGCCATCGGGTTCCAATTTAAAGAATTGGTTGTTGGCCACGATGATGATGTAGACAGAGGCGTTTTTAGTGAGATCTGCAGCCTGTGGGCGTAGAGTGAGCGAGACTAAAAAGTCTGTAGTAGTCGTCAGACCAGTCGGTGCGACAGATGATTGAACGTTCAGCTCAAAAATGCTTTCACTGGGGCTGTCATCGGACGATGCCGACTTGATTGTCGCGATAGGCGAAATAATCTCTAGCGAATGAGTCGAGAGCGACGCCACTAATATTGCAAAAATCGTAGCAATTTTAAGGTTTTGAAGCATTCTAATACCAAACATAGCTAGAAATTCATGTTATTACATTTCATTTCGTAAAATCAAATATAACAATCTCCACAAAAAACTGTACTACGCTTGCAAGTCACACCCTAGATCAGCGACGGTTTAGAATGGTGAGTAATTGTCCTTTTTGAATGACCAAGACGATGCTCCATCTTAGCATTCGCGTGCTGTATTTTGGCCTCAAGCCAAGCTAAGTCTAAATTTTCGTGCTCGATACCCCATTTAATTAAATAATCTGTGTTCCATTGGCTAACTGGCGATGTCTTATATAGATTTCCTTTGCTACTTACTTAAGGAAGTTCGCAGTATGCTAGTTCCGCTGTCTTTTCGAACTGCTTGTATAACTTCGCGACCTTCATGCTGATCAAGTACAACTCACTTTTAGCAAAGTCGGTCCCTTCAAATGGGACATGGTAGTCGACTTCAAGTTCGGGCCATTCAAGTTCTTTATTATTCGATTTAATGGAAAGGTATCTTGTGTCCCTATAGCCACGTAGGGCGCTCCTTATGTCTATCAGGCTCCGTGCCTTTGCCAAAGGCTCACAGATACCTAAAGCATACTTGTCTATCGCATTTTGAGTTACCTGCGCTGCTCGCTCGTAGAGCTTGCCGACTTTTTCTGGTCGGCTTATGTGAACTCCCATTAAGAGCCAAAGGCCATCTTGTAAATCCCAACGTCGTTGAGTGAGCACATCATCTAAGGCCATTACTTTGCTCCCATAGCAAACTGTTCATATTCTTTGATTAGCTTTGTTCGTGGTTTGATTAATTGGTTCTTTGCGTAGGCGGCACGGGTTGATGTAGTTTCCGCATGCTTTAGTGAGAGTTCTGATACCTCGTCATTGACACCCTTTTCCATACAGTAAGACTTGAAGGTGCTTCGAAAGCCGTGTGCAACCGCGTCAAACCCTAATGCGTCTGGAATTGTTGAAAGCGCGGCGCTGTAAAGTTGTCCACGAGCGATGGTGGAAAAGATTCGACCTTGCTGTTTTTTGTAACAGGGCTGGGCTTTAAGTATTTTGATAGCGGTAGGGCAGAGGGGTATGTCCCAATCGAGCTTCTTACTTTTGTACTTACCCTTCGGTTGACGCCAAATCTTTTTCTGCAGATCGATTTCGTCCCAGTCCGCTAGTCTGGCTTCTTGGGACCGCGATACCGTCAGTATCATAAAGAGCATGCAATCAAGATCTGGTCTAGCACCTGAGGGTTTGTTTCGCTCATTCAAAGCTTTTATAAACTTGGGCAGTTCTTCCCATTGTATTGAGCGTTGGTTTTGGACTTCTATCTTTTTAAGGTGCTTATAACTGGGTGCTAAGTTGTTCTTCCAAACAGCAGGGTTTGCTTTGTCCCGGAGTCCATCAGAGATTGCACGTTGGATTATTGCTTCTACATAATTACGAACTCGAGCCCCGGTAACTTTCTTAATCGAATCCTGAGGCAGACTTGCTCCAATAATGGGGTTCAATATCTTTCCGATGTCTTGCTTTGTTATATCCTCAAAGTACATATCGCCAATGTGCGGAAACACGTAGTCTCTGAGCATCTGGTTTAATCTGCGTACTTGGGCTGTGCCTTTATAGCTTGCGGCTTCGGTAGGAATGAATGTATCTCTGGCATAACGTTCAAAGGTTATCTCTTTTGCTTGCAGGGCCTTTAACAGGGCTGTCTGCGCTTTCTTTTCACTGATCGGGTCTATGCCAGACTTAATGTCCTCTAGAAGGACCCTAGCGGCTTCTCTGGCGTTTTTGGTGGGTACGGAAGGATAGCCGCCTAGTCCAAACTCCTTCCTTTTAGAGCCGACTAGGGTGCGTAATATCCACTGACGTGAGCCTATCTTTTCATTACCGACAGGCGGCATACACTGTAAATATAGTCCTGAAACGCCTCCGACTGGATATTTTTCCTTGCACGATTGGCCCGTTGCATTTACCTTATGCCTTAGCCTATGGATGGCAACGTCAGGTAATTCTTTTGATTTTCTCGGCATATACCCACCTAAATACCCACCTAAATACCCACCATAAGAATAGTTATGGGAATAGTAAGCTAGGTAATGGAAAGTAGCAAAAGATGCCTTTATTTGCAGGTTTTGTGCGTATTGATGGACTTTTACGTACTGCTTTGTAACGGGGAAATGGTAGCAATGGGTGGACTTGAACCACCGACCCCAGCATTATGAATGCTGTGCTCTAACCAGCTGAGCTACATTGCCACAAATTTCTCTTCACTACGATACGCAGGTCAGCCAAAGATTAAAAATCTGCGCTGAATCAAGGTATTTGTCTTTCGGAATATACGAAAGGGCGCGAATTTTGGCTATTTCCATGGAAATTGTCAAGCGCCTGCCGGACTTAATCACCTTGAAATAGCAGATGACAAGCTTAAAGTTGGTTGCGGTGTAAGTCTGCTGGGGCGTTCACTTGCAGTTCGGCTGAATTATTAGGCGGAAATAGGACCACCTAGCCGGTTTGATCTCTTTATTTACCCGCTTTCCTTAGTTTCCTGCATTTGTGTTATTTACTCTGTAATGGGCTTTTTGATTTGCTCGTCCTATTTCATCTGCTCATATACATTTTCTAATTAACAACCAATTGAATAGATTAGAAATATACCGTTTTTGTAAGAGGCGCTAACCCAATGGATTAAAGAAACGGCTTAAAACTTATCGCTGATACCGCCGAACCCTAACTACGGTTTAAATGAATCCAAAAGTCACTGCAATCTGTATATCCTGCAGTGATTTTTTAATTTAGGGTGGCCCTAAGACCTTAAACTTTCTGTCGATATTTAGGGGCTTGTTTATAATGGAGGAGATATAACAAATGGAAAATAATGAGATTTTAAGATTCCCACGCTGGGTCAGGACGTGGGTGTTTGCCTTGGTAAGCCTCTCGTTGGTTGCTTGTGCGTCAACTGAGACCGATCCCTTTGAGGGCTTTAATCGTAAAATGGCGGCTTTTAATTCAGGGGTAGATATAGTTGTCATAAAGCCGTCAGCTCAGGTCTATAAAGTGGCTACACCCAAACTGGTGCAGACATCAATTTCTAATTTCTTTGCTAATCTTGGAGAGCCTTGGACCGCTATCAATCAGTTGCTTCAGGGCAGGGTTAAAATGGCAGGCAGCGACACTGGTCGCTTTTTGGTGAATTCCACCTTAGGAGTGGCAGGACTATTCGATGTTGCGGCCTCAATGGGGCTGCCAAGGCATCAGGAAGACTTCGGTCAGACGTTAGGGGTGTGGGGTTTGCCTCAGGGGCCTTATATCGTTCTCCCGATGCTAGGGCCGTCCAGTGGCCGGGGGTTGGTTAGTCAGTACGTTGGTAACTTTGGTGGAGGAAAAATTGCTCAGCCGATACGTTACGTGAACCAAGTCCCTACTCGAAATTCGATGTTTTTCACTTTTTTGGTCTCGATGCGAGCAAGGCTGCTTGATCAGCCCCAACTGCCGCTCGAAGCTGATCAGTACACGCTGTTCAGAGATTTCTTTCTAATGAATAATGAACAGCAGATTCAGCAGTAGGGCGTTTTGAGTTCGGAGGATTTAATGTCCAGGGCGCAGAACTAGACATTAAATCTAAAATGCATCACGTCGCCGTCTTGGACGATGTATTCTTTTCCTTCAAGGCGCCATTTGCCTGCTTCTTTGGCTCCATTTTCGCCATTGTTGTTGACGAAATCGTCGTAGCCAACCACCTCAGCTCGAATAAAGCCTTTTTCGAAATCGGTGTGGATAACCGCGGCTGCTTTCGGCCCGGTGGCGCCTATTTTTACAGTCCATGCCCGCACTTCTTTGGGGCCTGCTGTGAAGTAGGTTTGTAAGCCGAGCAAAGTATATCCAGCACGTATTACTCGGTCTAGGCCAGCTTCAACCATGCCAAGGTCTTGAAGAAACTCTGTCTTTTCATCGTCTTCTAGCTCGGCAATCTCGGCTTCTAACTTATTGCATATCGCAACGACCTGAGCGCCCTCGGTTTCGGCAATTTCAGTGACTTTGTCTAAGTGAGGGTTATTTTCGAAACCTTCTTCATCTACGTTGGCAATATACATAACCGGTTTTGCCGTTAGTAAATGCAGTCCATAGATATCAGCCCATTCCTCAGCCGTTAAATTCATGCTGCGAACCGGCTTGACCTCATCTAAGTGGATTTTGATCCTTTCAAATAGCACAGCTAAACGCTGGGATTCTTTATCGCCGCTTTTGGCAGTGCGCGCGACTTTCGCTATGCCTTTTTCGACAGACTCCAGGTCGGCCAAAGCTAATTCTGTGTTGATGGTCTCGATGTCTGCTACTGGATCAATTCGGTCAGCAACATGAACTACATTACTGTCCTCAAAACAGCGCACAACGTGAGCTATGGCATCATTCTCGCGGATATTAGCCAGAAACTGATTGCCTAAGCCTTCACCTTTGGAGGCACCAGCGACAAGGCCCGCGATATCAGTAAATTCCATCGTGGTTGGGATGGTCTTTTCCGGTTTGGCGATCTCGGCCAGCTTATTAAGGCGAGTATCTGGTATTGAGACGATGCCCGAATTAGGCTCGATGGTGCAAAATGGAAAATTTTCAGCGGCGATGCCTGCTTTGGTGAGCGCGTTGAAAAGTGTCGATTTGCCGACGTTGGGTAATCCAACTATTCCGCATCTTACTGCCATGATGAGTTCCTATTTTTCTGTGTGGAGTAATCGCATGGCTTCTTCCCATTCACCGGCGATAGCTTTAGGCATGACTCGAATTGAATCTTCGATGTCATGCATGATTAAGTCTGCTTCTGAGCGGGAAGGGTCTCCAAGCACGTAATTTGCAACCATGGACTTGTGGCCTGGGTGGCCAACGCCAATACGAAGCCGGTAAAAATCGCGGCTGCCACCTAGGGCATTTATAATGTCACGCATGCCGTTGTGGCCGCCGTGGCCGCCGCCTTCTTTTAATTTAGTAACGCCCACAGGGAAATCAATTTCATCGTAGGCGACTAGCATATTTTCTGGCTGAATTTTGTAAAACCTGCACGCGGCTGCCACGGATTTTCCGCTGCCGTTCATAAAGGTAGTAGGGAATAAACATTTAATGTCTTGGCCGCCAATAGAAATGCTGCCAAATTCGCCGAAGAATTTTGATTCGCCACGTAAGGTACCGCCATAGCTTTTACATAGGTGATGTAAAAAGATGACGCCTGCGTTGTGCCGATTGGAATCATATTGTGGACCTGGATTACCCAAGCCCACAATAAGTTTGATAGGACTGCTAGAAATGCCTGGCATTAAATTTTACCTGGCTTAAAGACGACTAGTCTTCGCTAGCACCGGAGTCGCCAGTAGCTGCGCCGTCAGCGCCATCTGTAGCCCCTTCGCTGTCAACCACGCCCTTAGGTGCCTGAACTGCAGCGACCGACAGATCACTGTCTTCACCGTGAGAAAGGGCAACACTTGTTACTCCTTTAGGAAGCGCGATATCCGAAAGATGGACATTTGAGCCCAAATCGACTTCAAGCATGTCAACTTCGATAAACGCAGGAAGATCTTTTGGCAAACAAGAGACTTCTATCTCGTTAAGCGTCTTCATGATGTAACCGCCGCCGATTTTAACGCCGACACACTTATCTTCATTAATAAAGTGAAGTGGAACTCTGACCTGAATGGCTTCTTTTTCGTTAACTCGCAAAAAGTCGGCATGAAGGACTAAATCCTTGGCAGGGTGACGCTGAAGGGCTTTAATAACCGCCTTTTCTTTTTTCTTGCCAACATTCAAGGTAATAATGTGGGCAAAGAAAGCCTCGTTCTGGATAGCCTTGTAGATATCCTTATGAGGGATAGTCAAAGATACTGGCTCATTGTCTCCGCCGTAAAGAACTGCGGGAATGTTACCTTCCAAACGACGTAGGCGGCGGCTCGCACCTTTCCCTAGATCTGTTCGGACTGAGCAATTCAGCTCAAATTCTGCATTAGACATAATTGTTTCCTTTTACTCTCAGTAAATAAATTTGAGGGTATTTCCTTTCTAGCTTGCGACCGGCTAAAAAGAGGGTTAAAAAAAGGTCCTCAAACGGTATGTCTGATGACCCAGGCTTGTCCAGCGGATGATTTTAAAACTTAAAAATTTAAGTGTTATCAAACATCGCGCTTATGGATTCTTCGTTGCTCACCCTGCGAATCGATTCTGCTAATAATTTAGCCATCGTAAGCTGTCGAACTTTCTTACATTTCTTGGCAGCATTACTCAATGGAATCGTATCTGTCACTACGAGAGAGTCCAGAGTCGAATTTTCCAAATTTTGAATAGCAGGCCCTGACAAAATAGGGTGGGTACAGTAGGCCACAACCTTTTTTGCTCCATGTTCTTTTAAGGCATCCGCTGCTTTGCAGAGGGTGCCTGCGGTATCGACCATGTCATCTACGATCAAGCAGCAGCGATCTTTAACGTCGCCGATAATGTGCATGACTTGAGCTACGTTCGCTGCGGGTCGACGTTTGTCGATGATGGCTAGGTCTACGTTAAGCTGCTTTGCCACTGCTCGCGCACGAACCACGCCGCCAATGTCAGGCGAAACCACCAATAAATCTTTATAGTTTTGACGCTCTATATCGTCGATTAGCACCGGCGAGCCGTATACATTGTCAACTGGGATGCTAAAAAAACCTTGAATCTGCTCTGCGTGAAGATCAACCGTCAATACTCGATTAACTCCGACCGCGCTGATCATGTCTGCGACTACCTTGGCACTGATCGCTACCCGTGCTGAGCGGACCCGGCGATCCTGTCTGGCGTAGCCAAAATAAGGTATCACTGCGGTAATTCGGTTTGCTGAGGCGCGATGTAGCGCGTCTGCCATTAGCAACAATTCCATGATGCTGTCATTGGTGGGAGCGCAGGTTGGCTGAATCACAAAAACGTCCTTACCGCGGACATTCTCGTTAAGTTCAACGGATACTTCCCCATCACTGAACTTGCTAATGCTTGCGTACCCAAGGGGGACGCCAATATTTTTGGCAATATTATCTGCTAACGCAGGATTCGCATTGCCAGTAAATACCATTAAATTATTTGCCACGAGTGATCCCTATAGCCGGCTTAAGAGGCGGGTGTTGCTTGTTATTTTGGTTTATGGAGCTAAAAAATGGCTGGGGTGGCTGGATTCGAACCAACGAATGCAAGGATCAAAACCTTGTGCCTTACCACTTGGCGACACCCCAGTAAATCTTGTAACTTTTAATTTAACTCTCACTCTTTGTGCCGCGGCGTAGTCTAATCGCCGAAGGGCTTCTCATCCAGCGAATTTATGCCTTTTGCTACAAATACTTGTAAAGACTTGGGAAGTTTAGCAAGCGTGGCCATTGCTTCAACTTCCGACTTAAATTCTACAAAGAGACTGGAACCTGTCCCAGTCATCTTTGATTCGGAAAATTTTCTTAATAGAACCAATGTTTTAGCAACCTCAGGGTAGAGCTCAGAGGTTATGGCTTCACAATCGTTATGGGACCTGCCGGCCAGAAAGTCGGACATTTTGATGGCTGGGGAGTTCCGTGTCAATTGCTGATGACAAAAAATCTCTTTGGTGGAAACCTGGCAGGGGGGTGTTACGACCAAATACCACCGCTGTTTGAGCTCAATTGCTTCCAGTTTTTCCCCTATACCTTCGCCCCAAGCGGTCTTGCCATTGAGAAATACAGGAACGTCTGCGCCGAGGGTGATGCCTATTTCACAAAGTTTGGCGGTCGAAAGATTGAGATCCCAAAGCGTGTTTAAGGCTGTAAGGGTGGATGCCGCGTTTGAACTGCCTCCACCAAGGCCGGCACCCTGCGGTATATTTTTGGTCAAGGTGATGTGCGCACCTAAATTTGGCCTGTTAGCAATTGTACGGAGCCTCTTTGCGGCTTTGACTACCAAGTTGCTGTCCATCGGAAGTGGTGCGCCAATATTGTTTTGAATACTCAAACCAATGATTCCGCTTTCATTGTTTGAGAAAGTCATTTCATCGCCAAAATCTAGCAATTGAAATAATGTCTGCAAGTTATGGTAACCATCTGGCCGACGCCCGAGAACGTGCAGGAACAAATTCAGCTTGGCGGGCGAAAGCACATTAATTTGTTGTTCAGGCATCGGACTCAGCGCCGCCTAGCTGCCAATTTAGACCTACAAATCGCAGACGTATGTCGTTTTGAGGGCGACTAACCTCCACTTGGCGAGGCAAAGAGAGGTTTTCATATTGGCGCAGATCAGAATAGGTAATTGTCCAGCCGTCTTGCGCTAACACTACGAGCTGGTTGAGTTCGTTAAAACGAAGGTCTGCCTGTGATCCGGGGGCAGGTATTCCCTTAATCCAATACTCTAAATAAGAAACCGGTAGTTCATAGCCCAGCTGCTGAAGGATAAGGTCCTCTGGGCTGGCTGCTGTGCGGACATCGCCACCTTGCTCTAGGGTGACATAACCTGGCCGTCCCATAATCACTGTTTTGCCGGCATTAAATGTTCCCCAAAGTCTTATGTGATATTCAACATTTTGCTGCATCCACTGAATGCGGGGGGTGTTTGACTCGTCGTTATAGCGAACATTGACACGCCCCCGCAGTTGCCAAGAATCCAGATCCTCGAGGGCAGAGCGTTGGCTTTCCCAATCGCTGTTGATTTGCGCTGGAGGCGCAAGGTTGCTACAAGCGATAATGACACTCAGCAAAAAAAACCAGCAAAGAAGGCGAACGAGCATCATAGAAATTACTTCTTGAGTCCAGTTTGGTAAAATAAAGAGGCTATTAAGTTGATTGTAGCCGCTGCATTACTTCCTTAATGAGTTCGCTGTCAGGGCGGTCGATAAGGGCATCTGCCCATACCTGCCGAGCTTCTTCGCGGCGACCCATGGCCCAGAGTACTTCGCCAAGATGGGAGGCAACTTCGTGGTCTGGGAAGTCGGCAAATGCTTTGCGAAGATTGCTCAATGCGTCGTCATAAAGGCCAAGTTTGTATTGGGCCCAGGCAAGGCTGTCTAATATAGCCGGGTCACCCGGAGAAATGGCAATGGCTCTTTCCAATAAGTCTAGGGCTTCTTCATAGCGGTCAGTTTGATCTGCCAGCATGTACCCGAGATGGTTCAACGCTCTAGAGTCATCGGGTTTCATCAATATGATTTGACGCAAGTCAGTTTCAGAGCCCTCTCTGTCTCGCAAGGTATCGTATAGAAGGACGCGCGAAAAAAGCAGATCGGTGTCGTTCAGATACTTGTTCAGTGCGTTATCTAGCAGTTCTTTGGCCTTGTCGATATGGTCGTTTTGAATAAGTGCGCCAGATTCAATAGTAGTAAGGATGATTTCAAGGCGAGGGTTGCCCCGTGATCTTTCTAAAATCCACTCGTGAGCCTCGTCCAGCTGACCTGATTGAATAGCTAAACGAGTTGCTTGTTGCTGTGCCGCTAAAAAATTACTAGTGCCTATGCGCACACTTTTATAGTGGGTAATAGCCTCGTCAAATGCCCCTTGTTGCTCGTAGCTAAAGCCCAAGTAGTATTCACTTTCGTCTCGGCGCTGATCCTCCGCCACTAGACGGTTTAATTGCTCGATTGCCTCAGCATAGTCTTCCATTTCTAGGTCTAGCAAAGCGATGGAAAAAAGTGTTTCCCAATCCTGCGGTCTTTGCTCCATTAGGATTTTGAACTGAGCTTGAGCCGATTCAAAATCTTGATTTTGAATGAGTAAGCGGGCGTAGCTGAGACGCAGATCCTGATCATTTTCGAACTGGCGTACGCCGCTGCGAAGAGTTTTTAAAGCGTCGCTAGGCAGTAACATGCTTTGCTGGATCTGGGAGCGAAGCAAAATATGGTTAGGGGTAAGGTCTTCTAGTTTGGCGAGTGCATCTAGCTCTGCAAGCGCTTCCACGAATTGAGTATTTTGCGCGAGAAGCTGCACTAAGGAGGTTCTAATCGAAAGCTGCTCGGGATAAGTTTTGATTAGCCTATGAAGGTTGCTGATTAGCGCCGCCCTTGCTGATAGGCTAAGCCCACTGGTGCGAGAGGCGAGAGTAGTGAAATCAAATTCACCGCCCTTCTCAATAACCCGTGACATTTGGGTGAGAGCTTGGCTGAAATTCCCAGTTTCTAGGAACTGAAAACTAAGCATGAGGTGGGGCTGTGGATTTTCAGGGTCGACTTCAGCCCATATCAGACCAAGCTGGAGTAGGGCATTAGTGTCGCCATTTATCGACGCAAACTGCACGGCTCTCTCGATAAACTGCAAATCGCGGGTTTCCATGGCGAGATCAAAGTATGTTTCCCCGGATTCAATGAGTTCGCCGCGCTGAGCGCCCAACTCGCTGATAATGGTTTGGTAAAGCTGTTGCTCGGTAAATGTTCCGTACTTCACCACCTGAGGTGCTTCTGAAGGCGGTTGAGCCTCTACCGAAGGTGCGGAATTGGGCTCGGTATCGGTGTTTGTACCAATATTGTCGAGATTAATTGCGCAATAGCTAAGTGCCGTAGCGGATAATGCCAGAGTGAGGGTCTTTATTAGGCGCATTGTAAGTAACTTCATAATACTAATAGGTGATCAGATTGTAGCAGTTTGTCTGGTTCGAAGCAGGCTGTTGAATCGGCGTAAGGGTAATTTTACTGCATTTGGCAAGAAGACCTCTATTCAGCCTGATTATCTCAACGGACTGGCCCTTAATTGACTCAGATCGTAGACGCTACCGATAATATCACCGTTAATGGGAACTGAAGGCTATATTTAGTACCATAGCGCGTTTTTTACTCGTTAATCACCGATAAATAATAATGGCTCTGGTTTTAGTAGGCATCAATCACACTACCGCTAGTATCGCGCTTCGCGAGAAAGTTGCGTTCTCGCCAGAAAATTTGACTAAAGCGCTGAAGCATATTTGTGATCTTAGACCTGTCAAGGAAGCGGTTATTGTGTCTACCTGTAACCGAACTGAGATTTATCTCGACTTTGTTGCGATTAAGCTGCTCGACGTTGCCGGTGAACAGTCTCAAAACCGAAGCTTGGTAGATCATCAGCAAGTCGTGACCCGGTGGTTATCTGATTTTCATCAGCTCGACAAAGTTGAGCTTGATGAAAGTTGCTATGCCTATGCTGGGGATGATGTGGTCAGGCATTTGATGAAGGTTTCTTGTGGCTTGGATTCTATGGTCCTTGGTGAGCCGCAGATTCTGGGGCAAATAAAATCGGCTTTTGCAGTATCAAAAGATCTGGCACTTGTAGGACCCGCTTTAGGTCGTGCCTTTCAAGAGGCATTTTCCATTGCAAAACTGGTCCGGACCGATACTGCTATTGGTGAAAACCCCGTTTCAGTGGCATATGCTGCGGTTACTCTGGCGGGCAGAATCTTTTCGGATCTGGCTAGCCTCAATGTACTGCTCATAGGTGCCGGTCGCACCATAGAGCTGGTGGCTAGGCATCTTGCAGATAAAGGGGTCACGAACATGACTGTGGCAAACCGCACCCTGGATAATGCACTGGAATTGGCTGCGAAGTTCTCTGCTAACGGAGTATTGCTTTCAGATATGCCGGAGCAATTAATAAAGGCCGATGTGGTTGTCTCATCTACCAATAGCCAGCTGCCGTTGCTTGGTAAAGGGGCCGTCGAGCGGGCTCTTAAGCAGCGACGCCATAAACCTATGTTGTTAGTGGACCTGGCAGTGCCAAGAGACATTGAACAGGAGGTTGGCGAAATTGCTGATGCGTATTTGTATAGCATTGACGATATTAGTGAAGTTATAGAAGATGGCGTGAAAAGTCGTGAAGAGGCTGCAGATCAGGCCAAGTCGATTATTGAGCGCGGCGTCGAAGAATACAGAAAACAGCTTAAATCTTTAGATGCGGTGTCGACGCTAAGAGCGTTTCGAAACAAAGCTGACTCTATTAAAAAACAGGAACTAGAAAAAGCATTAAAATCCCTAGAAAAAGGTGATTCTCCCGAATCTATTTTGAACAGTCTGGCCCGCGGAATCACGAATAAGCTGATTCATTCTCCAAGTGTTGTTATGAAAAAAGCTAGCGCAGAAGGCCGAGAAGACTTATTAAAGCTAACTCAAGAGCTTTATGAGTTAGGGTTTGATAAAAGTGATGAAAGCCACGAAAGCCACGAAAGCAACGAAAGCGACGAATGTTAGAGTAATGTTAGGGTATAGGTATCTACCCTCCACAGATAAGAATTCAACTCCATAAGAAAACCTATGAAAGACACAATCAAGAACAAGTTAGAAATGCTCAACGATCGGTTTGATGAATTGGAAGCATTGCTCAGTGATGCCGAAATAATTGCCGATCAGAATCGGTTTCGGGATCTTTCAAAAGAATATTCCGAGTTAGAAGACGTTGTAAAATCTTATAATCACTACGTTCAAGTGACTGCGAATCTTAACGAAGCAATGGAGATGCAGAAAGACGCTGATCCAGATATTCGTGCAATGGCAGATGAAGAAATTTCTGGCTCTAAAGATGAACTGCAAGAATTAGAGCTAGTTCTACAGAAGTTGTTGCTACCTAAGGATAGCAAAGATAGTTGTAATGTATTTCTTGAGATCAGAGCGGGTACCGGTGGTGACGAGGCTGCGATCTTTTCTGGTGATCTTTTCCGAATGTATTCACGGTTTTGCGAAAACCAAGGCTGGAAAACCGAGCTAATCACCGAACGTCAAGGTGAGCATGGCGGCTATAAGGAAATCATAGCGAGAGTCGAAGGCAAAAACGTTTATGAGAAACTAAAGTTTGAGTCCGGCGCCCATCGTGTTCAGCGAGTTCCTGAAACTGAAACACAGGGCCGTATTCATACTTCTGCTTGTACCGTGGCGGTCATGCCTGAGCTGGATGATGTCGATGAAATCGAGATCAACAAAGGCGATTTGAGGGTCGATACATTCAGGGCCAGCGGCGCGGGTGGTCAGCACGTAAACAAAACAGACTCAGCTATCCGACTCACTCACTTGCCAAGTGGTCTTGTGGTTGAATGCCAAGACGAGCGCTCTCAGCATAAAAACAAAGCCAGAGCGATGTCTTTATTACAGGCTAGATTGTTAGATGTGGCTCAACAAGCCCAGCATCAGGAAACGTCTGATGCCAGGCGAAAACTCGTGGGCAGCGGCGATCGTTCTGAAAAAATCCGAACTTACAACTATCCCCAAGGTAGAGTCACCGACCATCGCATAAAACTAACGCTGTATAATTTGGCTGAGATCATGTCGGGAGATCTGGGTGCGGTGGTTCAGCCGCTAATTAACGAATATCAAGCCGACCAGTTAGCCAGCCTCGCTGGCGAAAACTAACCTTGGCATGCTCAGTTAAACAAATGATTTTGTCTGGCCGACGACTTGAAAATTCAAGTGATAGCTGGCGTTTGGATACAGAATTACTGCTCGCTCATGTGTTAGGCAAAACCCGTGAGTATTTGTTTGCCTGGCCAGAGTTTGAAATTGAAGAGACCGCTCAGAAAAGATTCAATGAATTGCTGGGTAGACGATCAAAAGGCGAGCCTGTCGCCTACTTAATTGGTAAAAAGTTCTTTTGGGATTTCGAGCTCAGCGTTAATTCTGATGTTTTGATTCCCAGACCAGAAACAGAGTTTCTGGTAGAGAAGGCAATAGAGCTAGCGCAATCAATTGAAATAAGCCGGTTCGCTGAAGCAAATGAAGTAACTGGCGTCGCGAGCAAGAGCGAAGCTAGCGCCGTCAAGCTGGCAGACCTTGGCACCGGCAGTGGGGCCATAGCAATAGCCTTGGCCAAACAAAGTGCTCTCTGGCAGGTTACCGCGGTAGATAAAAGTAGCGCCGCGCTATCTGTAGCAAAAAATAATGCGAGAGCATTAAGCGTGGCTAATATAGAGTTTTTGCAAGGCAGTTGGTGTCAACCTTTAGGCGCGGAAAGCTACCACCTAATAGCTGCTAATCCGCCTTATGTTGAAGCTGGAGATTCTCATTTAACGCAGGGAAGTCTGCCTTTCGAGCCAGAGATAGCTCTTGTTGCTGACGACCAGGGATTGGCCGATATTCAACAAATAATCGAACAAAGCAGGGCTTGTTTACGTGATAGTGGGTGGTTGTTAATAGAGCATGGTTTTGATCAGTCTGGCCGCGTGACTCAGTTAATGGATAAAGCGGGTTACGTTAAGATTGGTTCGCAAGCAGATTTGGCAGGAATTGAACGGGTTGCGTTTGCCCAATGGGTTAAATAGGATTCTCCAAACTTATGAAAGACGATCAGTTACTTCGATACAGTCGCCAAATAATGCTCCCAGACATGGATATTACTGGCCAGCAAAGGCTGATTGATTCATCAGTTCTAATTATAGGGTTGGGTGGTTTGGGCTCTCCTGCGGCAATGTACTTAGCCGCAGCCGGTGTCGGTAAACTTATTCTTGCTGACGATGACGTGGTTGAACTCAGTAATTTGCAGCGGCAAATCGCTCACAGCCAAGATTCAATTGGGGTATCTAAAGCTGAGTCGGGCAAACAAAGATTGCTGGGAATTAATCCTGATATTGAGGTTGTTGCTCTAAATTTGCGACTGGCGGGGGCCGACTTAGATAATGCTGTTGAACAGGCCGATTTGGTACTTGATGCCTGCGACAATTTTGCAACTCGATTCGCGATTAACGAAAGCTGTATTAAGCACCGAACACCACTTGTGTCCGGCGCTGCAATTCGCATGGAAGGCCAAGTTATTGTTTTTAATAGTGCACAGGCGAGCAGTCCTTGCTACCGCTGCCTTTATAGAGACGGCGATGGTGAGGATACAAGTTGTGCAACTAACGGCGTGATGTCCCCGGTGGTCGGGATAATTGGGACAGTTCAGGCTATGGAGGCGATAAAGGTCTTGACCGGAATAGGCCAATCATTATTAGGTCGACTTTTACTCCTTGATGCTAAGTCCATGCAGTGGCAAGAAATGAAACTGGCTCGCGACCCAGATTGCCCTGCTTGTTCGAATCTTTAAACTGTCAGGACAATAATTGCAGTGTTAACAGCATGAGGCTATTATGCCTGCGGCTGCGTATTGACTCGTAACGCGCAACGAAATATCTCAGTAATATCCCCTCTTGGTTTTTATGGCTGCAACTTAATGGATTTAGAATCACCGGTAGAAGTAACAAACATAGATGCGGTACCAGAGGATATTAAGCCACCAGAGCCTGTTTCCTTCGATAGTTTCTCGCTACAGCCGCCTCTGCGAGAGGCTATTCGCAGACTGGGCTTCGAGCATTGCACTCCAATTCAAGCGCAAAGCCTCGTCCATACCCTTGCCGGACACGATGTAACGGGGCGGGCACAGACCGGTACTGGCAAAACTGCTGCGTTTCTCATCACCATCATTAATGACCTTTTATCTAACCCCATCGATGATAAGTACCTTGCTGAACCCAGAGCTTTAATTGTTGCGCCAACCCGAGAGCTCGCTATTCAGATAGCCAGTGATGCCCAGCTCTTGACCCACGGTACCGACCTTCATACCGTAACCTTAGTCGGCGGTGAGGATTATCTAAAGCAGAACCGGGCGCTAGATAAAAAGCCTGTGGACATTGTTGTTGCGACCCCTGGCCGGCTATTGGATTTCGTTCAAAATGATAACCTTCATCTTGGATTGATCGAACTGCTGGTTCTAGACGAAGCGGACAGGATGTTGGATATGGGCTTTATTCCCCAGGTGCGAGCAGTTGTAGCTAGAACGCCAAAGAAGGAATGTCGTCAAACCTTGCTATTCAGTGCAACATTCACCCCAATGATTATGGACTTGGCCGCGCGCTGGGCGATGGACCCCATCATGGTTGAGATTGAGCCTGAGAAAGTAGCGGCTGACGCGGTTAATCAGATCGTTTATCTGGTGACTACAGCGGATAAGTACAACTTGCTCTACAATATTTTGTTAGCACCGGAAGCTGAGAAAGTCATAATCTTCAGCAATCGCCGTGATCAAGTGCGAAGGCTCGCTGATAACCTGCACCGAAACGGAATTGACTGTGGTTTGCTGTCAGGTGAGGTTGCTCAAAACAAACGTATTAGCACCTTAGAAGCGTTCAAATCCGATAAGCTACGCGTGCTGGTGGCGACTGATGTGGCCGGACGAGGTCTGCACATCAACGATATCACTCACGTTATAAATTATACCTTGCCTGAAGAGGCCGATGACTACGTTCATCGGATTGGAAGAACTGGCAGAGCAGGGGCCATAGGCACATCAATTAGTTTTGCTTGTGAAGAAGATTCGTTTCTTTTACCCGAGATTGAAGAAAAGCTCGGTACAAAGCTGGATTGCACTCACCCGGACACTAAACTCTTAGAGAAGGCGCCTAGCTTCACTCGCGCTGCAAAATTCAAAGCAAAAGAATCTTCGGGAACCCGACCTCCAAAAAGGCCTTCTAGATCGCGCTAAAGGGGTTCTTAATTTTGTTAGCCACCATCCTGTTTCGCTCTAGCTGAGGCGGTTGGACTATCTAATTCAATCGTCATATCCTAAGAAGCTCAGTGCTGATAAACATATTGATCGGTGCTGTTTAAATTAAAGCTAGATTAAAAAAACTAAAGCAAAGTGGGTTTCTAGTATGCGTCCAGCCATAGTCTCATTCCTATTTCTATTCTCCAGTTTCCTTGTCTCTTGCTCTCCAGCGCGAGACTCCATTGCAGCTGATGTCACAAAGCAGTCACCTAATATAGTCATTCTATTTGCGGATGATCTTGGTTACGGCGATCTTGGTAGTTTTGGTCATCCTTACATTCGCACCCCAGAGCTTGATGAATTGGCTAGACTGGGCCAACGTTGGACTGATTTTTATGTTGCCTCTCCGGTCTGTTCGCCAAGTCGTGCGGCACTTTTAACCGGTCGCCTGCCGGTGCGATCTGGCCTTTATGGTGATCTTATAAGAGTTTATTTTCCCGATGAGCCCGGCGGATTCCCAGACTCCGAGGTGTCCATAGCGCAAGCCTTAAAAGAGAGTGGCTATGCCACAGGCATTTTTGGTAAATGGCATCTTGGCGATGCCGAGCATGCCTATCCCACTCAGCATGGTTTTGATGAGTGGTTAGGCGTGCCTTACAGTAACGATATGAATTGGGTGGGTGAGCCGCCTTTTGATGAAATGAGGGCCATGGCCGCTCGCGGCGAGGTGGAAGCTAGGGCCGAGATCTATGGGAAAAGGCCTGCACGTTATGCTGAACCTAAGCTTGAGTACTTTAACTCTCCTCTGGTGACTAGTTCTGCTATTGCAGGCAGTTCTATTGAGCAGCCCACGGATCAAACGACGTTAACCAAGCGTTACACCGAAGCGGCTATTGATTTCATCGAACGTAATGCACAGAATCCTTTTCTAGTTTATGTGCCTTACACAATGCCCCATACCCCTCTGTTTAGAAGCAGTGAATTTGCCGGTACCAGTATAGGCGGGCGGTACGGAGATGTTGTAGAGGAAATTGATTGGAGCGTCGGACAAATTCGCCGCAGTCTTGAAGAGCAAGGTTTGGCAGAAAACACTCTGATTGTTTTTTCCAGTGACAATGGTCCCTGGCTGACTATGAATGAAGAAGGTGGTCGGGCGGGATTACTGAAGATGGGAAAGGGGTCAACTTTTGAAGGAGGCGTGAGAGTTCCCACTATTTTTTATTGGCCAGGCCAAATTGAGCCAGGAATCGTTAGCGAAATTGGTTCAACTTTAGATTTGTTTGCGACAGCGATGGGGTTAGCTGGTAGTGATAATCAATCAGGAGTTGATGGGTTTGATCTCAGTTCAGTCTTGTTAGAGGGCGGGGACAGTCCCCGAACTGAAATGCCTTATTATCGCGGTGGCCAACTGTACGCTTACCGGCAAGGGCCTTGGAAGCTTCATTTCATTGTTGAGGGCGCTTACAGGCAGGCTCCGGTTAAAACGGAGCTCGCAGAGCCTGAACTGTACAACCTGCACCGAGACCCTTCTGAGCGATTTGATGTGGCCAGCAGTAACCCTGAGGTAGTTGCCAGTATATTAGCTGCTGTAGAGCATCACCAAGCCAATCTTGCCATTGCTCCTCCGCTATTCGACGTTAGGCTTGGTTTGCAGCAATAACAGGATTGATTTCTAGCTGAGTTTGCCGCTAGCACCAGCGTCTCTTAGCGCCTCGGCATAGGCGCTGGATTTGCGGTGGCGAGAAACTTGATCAAGCAGGGTTGTTCCATCCTCTAGAGCCGCGTTTATGTCATGACCTGCGGCGACAAACAGCACAACAAAGCGGGCGAATAGTTCGTCGGTCATGCCTCGGTATGCTTTAAGCAAGATATTGTAATCGGCGGGCATATCTTCAGGAGGAAGCAGCTCGAAAAAAGTTTCAAGCCTTTCGTCAGACCAATCTTCATTTCGAGTCGCTTTTTGAGTCCGCTCGCTGCCCTTCTTCTTTTCTTCTGCCATGTTGATTCCAATCGATTTTTGCGAACTTTTAATGTGTAGAACAATGATAGAGATAAGCTACTTCATTTTATCTCGCAGGATCTGATTTACCTGCCCGGGATTTGCCTTACCTTTCGATAGTTGCATGGCTTGTCCAACCAAAAATCCGATGACCTGCTCTTTGCCGTCTTTAAATTGCTGGACCTGATCTGGGTTGTTGGTGATCACGTCGTCGACTAGTTTTTCGATCTCCCCGGAATCAGTTACTTGCTTAAGACCCTTGGACTCGATGATTTCGTCTACGCTGGATGAATCGTCGGCCATCGCTTCGAAGACGGTTTTTGCTATCTTGCCAGAGATAGTCTTGTCTTTGATGCGAGAAATGAGATCGGTGAGTCGCTCAGCTTGTATAGGCGAGTCAGTGATATTCAAGTTGCTCTTGTTTAAAAGTGCTTGTAAATCCCCACTCACCCAGTTTGCAGCAACTTTTGCATCACCTGTTTTTGTGGCCACACTTTCGAAGTACTCTGCCATTTCTCTGGTGCTTGTTAGAACCCCCGCGTCGTATTCGCTTAGGCCGAACTGATCGCAAAAACGTGCCCTTTTAGCATCAGGTAATTCGGGCAGGGTAGCACGAACTTTTTCAATATAATCGTCATCTATCACGATTGGCAAAAGGTCTGGTTCTGGAAAATAGCGATAGTCATTGGCAACTTCTTTGCTGCGCATTGAGCTGGTTTCATCCCTGTCAGCATCATAGCGGCGAGTTTCTTGGGTTATGCTGCCACCGTCTTCAAGAATATCTTTCTGTCGCTCAAATTCTGAATAGATAGCTTTTTCAACGAACTTAAACGAGTTGATGTTTTTCATCTCGGTGCGAGTTCCAAGGGTATCGCTGCCTTTCGGGCGAAGGGATACATTGACGTCACAGCGCATTGAACCCTGGGCCATGATGGCATCAGAAATGCCCAAGTATAAAACAATAGTGTGCAGTTTCTTTAAATAGGCAACTGCTTCTTTAGCGGTATATATCTCAGGCTCGGATACAATTTCAAGCAGCGGTTCGCCGGCGCGATTCAAGTCAATTCCTGACATGCCAGAGAAGTCTTCATGCAGTGATTTTCCTGCATTCTCTTCGATATGAGCACGGGTCACACCAATGGTTCTTTCACTGCCGTCATCAAGTGTAACTGTGAGTGAGCCTTTACCGACCGTGGGAAAGTCCAACTGAGTTACCTGATAACCTTTCGGTAAGTCGGGATAGAAATAGTTCTTACGATCAAATACCGAACGTTTCCCAATTTCAGCACCAATAGCCAGGCCGAATTTTACAGCCATGCGCAGGGCTTCTTCGTTAAAAACCGGCAGTGTTCCGGGTAGTGCAACATCAAAAATATTTGCCTGAGTGTTTGGTTCGGCACCAAATGCTACCGCGGAGCCAGAGAAGAGTTTTGATTTTGTCGCGAGAGTAACGTGGACTTCCAAGCCTATAACAGTTTCCCATTCCATGGTTTAAATGCCTCCTTTAGCGGCTGGCTTCGCTTTGTGCCAGTCAGTGAATAGTTGAAACTGATGAGCGGCGTTTAAAACTTTAGACTCGCCAAAGTCAGGTCCGATTATATGTAGTCCAATGGGCAGATCGTTGGAGAACCCGGCAGGAATTGAAATCCCTGGCAGGCCAGCTAAGTTCACTGCAATGGTATAGATGTCTTCAAGATACATTGTCACCGGGTCAGTCTTGGCGCCAATACTAAAGGCCGTGTGGGGAGATGTTGGGCCAGCAATGACATCAACTTCTTTGAAAGCTTCATCGAAATCATTTTTTATAAGGCGTCTGATTTTTTGGGCTTTTCTGTAATAGGCATCATAAAACCCGGCTGATAGGGCGTAGGTACCTATAAGGATGCGACGTTTTACTTCATCGCCGAAACCTTCGCTTCTTGAGCGTTTGTACATATCTTCTAAATCCAGCGGATTATCGCAACGGTGACCATAGCGTACACCATCGAAGCGACTAAGATTGGCAGAGGCTTCTGCCGGGGCTACAACATAATAAGCAGGTACTGAGAGATGGCTGTTAGGCAAATCGATTTCTTTAAGTATGGCGCCCGCGGCTTCATATTCTCGCAGTGCTTCGCGAATAGACTTTTCAACATCCGCTGAAAGACCTTCGGCGAAATGTTGTTTAGGAATGCCTATGCGCAACCCTTTAACTGAGTCAGACAGCGTGGAGGTATAGTCTTCTACTTCACGATCAGCCGAAGTGGAATCCTTCGGATCTATGCCTGCCATTACATTCATCATTAAAGCGGCATCTTCAGCGCTTTTACAAATAGGTCCCGCTTGGTCCAAGCTTGATGCAAAAGCTATCATGCCCCAGCGTGAAATCCTGCCATAGCTAGGTTTGAATCCGGTTACTCCGCAAAATGCCGCCGGTTGGCGAATAGAGCCGCCGGTGTCGGTGCCAGTTGCCATGGCGCATAGGTCAGCGGCAACTGCGGCAGCAGATCCGCCAGAAGAGCCTCCTGGTACTTTTTCCAAATCCCAGGGGTTTCGCACGGGACCGAAAAAGCTTGTTTCGTTGGAAGAGCCCATCGCGAACTCATCCATATTGGTTTTCCCTAAAGTCACCACACCGGCTTGGTTGAATTTATCGACGACGGTGGCGTTGTAAGGGGAGATAAAGTTTTCCAACATCTTCGAACCACAGGTGGTTTTTATTCCACTTGTGCAAAAAATATCTTTATGAGCCAGAGGTATACCCAACAGAGGATTTTGATTTCCCTGAGCTCTGGATTTATCGGCTACCCTGGCTTGTTCAAGGGCAGTGTCATCGCAGACTGTGATAAAAGCATTAAGTGAGTCATTCGCTTTGTGAATTCGGTCCAAATAGGATTGGGTCAATTCAACGCTGGAAATATCGCCGCTTGTCATTGCTGCGGAGAGTTCGGCGACTGTCTTTTCAATCATGTTAAAATCCATCAGTGCTATTCACTGGTCGTAGTTATAAAAAGCTATGAAAAAGCTATGAAAAAGCTGTAAATAAAGCAGCAAAAATTGGTTTTATCTTGCAAGTAGTGCAACTAATCTTCCTATTCTATGACCTTTGGCACTAAATAAAGCCCATCCTGGCTTTCTGGCGCCAGATCTTGCAACTGCTCGCGGGTGTTTATTTCGGTTACTACATCCGCTCGTAATCGCTGCACCATATCTAAAGGATGCGCCAGAGGCTCAACTGACTCTGTATTAACAGTCTTCATTTGGTCTATTAGGGTTAGTATGTCGGTGATACGAGTAGTCACCTCTTCAGTGTCAGCTTCACTGATATGGAGGCGTGCTAAGTGAGCTATTTTTTCTACTTCAGCTTTGTCGAGTGCCATCGATAATCTCCGGGAAAACCTGTGTTGAGTCATTAAAAGTTATTAAAAGTTATTATAGGGGGATGAATTAAGCCATGCCTCAAAATTTTGAGCACCTGTGCTTGCTCAAAACACCCGCCGTTGTTAGAGTGCATCCTAATTGCCGCAAAGGCGAGATTATACTTGTATTTAGGGTTTTAGGTCGAACGCTCCAGGAGATTCCATCAAAGGTTCACTACTGCATTTGGGCGAATGCTATAGATTAACCTTTTCTATTCATTCTTTGCGGGGAACTAACTAACTTTGCGGGGAACTAACTAAAAGATAACTAAAAGCTAAATGATTGCTAAATCATTGAGGCCACTTGCCGTAAAAATAACAGTGCATGCTAAAAATGGAATCTTTAACTAAGGAATAGAAAATCCATGTTTAAAAAAATTCGGGGAATGTTCTCCAACGATCTCTCCATTGATCTAGGTACGGCGAACACACTCATTTACGTCAGAGACCAAGGCATTGTGCTGAACGAGCCTTCTGTTGTCGCTATTCGTACTCACAATGGCCAAAAAACCGTCACAGCCGTGGGTTCAGACGCCAAGCGGATGCTAGGCCGAACTCCCGGTAATATTACGGCTATTCGACCTTTGAAAGACGGTGTGATTGCAGATTTTCAGGTAACTGAAAAGATGCTCCAGCATTTTATTAATAAGGTACATGAAAACAGCTTCTTCCCTCCGAGCCCAAGGGTTCTGGTCTGCGTGCCGTGTAAATCGACTCAGGTTGAGCGACGAGCAATTCGCGAATCTGTTGCTAGTGCGGGTGCGCGAGATGTCCGTCTAATTGAAGAACCTATGGCTGCTGCTATCGGTGCGGGCCTTCCGGTTGATCAAGCCAGTGGATCCATGGTGGTTGATATTGGTGGTGGTACGACAGAAATAGCGATTATTTCTCTCAACGGTGTTGTCTACTCAGAATCGGTCAGAGTCGGCGGCGATCGTTTTGATGAGGCTATCACAACCCATGTTCGGCGCAACTACGGAAGCCTTATTGGTGATGCAACCGCAGAGAGAATAAAAAAAGAAATTGGCTGTGCTTATGCCTCTAGCTCTACCGAAGTCAGAGAGATCGATGTCCGTGGGCGAAATCTAGCGGAAGGTGTGCCACGCAGTTTTACCCTTAACAGTGATGAAATTCTTGAATCATTGCAAGAACCTCTTTCGGCGATTGTTCAGGCCGTAAAAAGTGCCCTCGAGCAGTCTCCTCCAGAACTGGCCTCTGATATTGCTGAAAGTGGCTTGGTATTGACCGGTGGCGGTGCTTTGTTAAAGGACTTGGATAAATTGCTATCCGAAGAAACTGGTCTGCCGGTGATTGTGGCAGAAGACCCACTTTCTTGCGTTGCTAGAGGTGGAGGCAAGGCGATGGAGCTCATGGATGATCATGACATTGATTTGTTAACATTGGAGTAGGTCCACTCTGGCGTTACCTTTAACTAGGAGTTTGACCTCAAGATCAATGTGTTTTTCCTCAGTTATAGTCGCGCCCAAGCGATAAAGCGTTAGGGCAGGCAGAGGCACTGGCAACCTTTGCCGTCTATAATCGGATGTTCTGCTACGAGGTGATCTGGCAATCGATAAAACCCTATTTACAAAAGGTGTTGCGCTTGAATACCGGGCGCTAGCCTTTCTGCTGCTCTCGGTTTGCGTTATGTTCGCCGACAGTCGGTTCGGCTATCTTGAGAAAGCCCGTTTCGGTATAGCCTACGCAACCACACCAATTTATTGGGTGGCCGACACTCCTGCTCGAGTCTCATTTTGGTTTGATGACGTTTTTGTATCCCACACTGATTTAGTTGAAGAAAACACTAGGCTCCGTGAGGGATTACTTGTGGCCCGGCGCGAATTGCAGCTGCTCGAGTCCTTAGCAAGCGAGAACAGTCGGCTATTGGAGTTACAGGCAGCAGCTGAAATGATTCAGGGAGATGTTTTGCCTGCTGAAATTATTAACGTCTCCCCAGATCCTTTTTCCAAGCGGGTATTAATCAACAAAGGCGCTAGAGATAAAGTTTTTCTGGGCCAAGCATTATTAGATGCTAATGGCTTGATGGGTCAGGTTGATGAAGTGCTCCCGTTTACTAGTTGGGTTTTATTGATCACCGATTATCGCCACATCACACCCGTTGAGATAAACCGCAATGGTGAGAGGGCGCTGGCTAGAGGCAGTCGCACAACGGCAACTGAGCTGGAATTGGAATATGTCACTCAAACACAGGACATGGTTGCTGGGGATATTTTAGTCAGTTCGGGTATGGGACAGGTTTACCCTAAAAATTATCCTGTCGCTGAAGTGATTAGTGTATTTGCGGATCCCGGCCAAGATTTTGCGACAATTAAGGCCCGTCCTCTTGCCCAGATGGCCAGTACTCGGAATGTTCTGTTAATTTTTCCTGATCAACCCAGCGACATTAAAGTCGAGGTTAACGAGAGCGCCTCTGATGATCAAGTTGCCCAGATTGAGCCAGTGCAGGCTGCGCAGCAGGAAAACTTATGAGGCAAGGAGCACATGGAATATGGGTCATAGTTCTAAGTTTTTTGGTCGCCTATCTACTAGCAATTGTCCCGTTTCCAGAATGGGCAATGAATTATCGGCCAGAGTGGGTGCCGATGGTTCTCATTTATTGGGTGATGGCATTACCTTATAGAATGGGCATAGGCTCAGCTTGGGTCGCAGGTATTATGCTCGATATCCTTGAGGGCTCGGTGCTCGGTTTAAACGCGGTGTCGCTGGTGATTATTGCCTATGTCACCTTGAGTTTGCACCAGCGATTAAGAATGTTTTCATCCATACAGCAGAGTGGTTTGGTTTTAGCCCTGGTGGGGTTAAATCTGGTGTTATGTCACTGGCTACAAATAATGACTACTCAATCAGCTAATGTGAATTTGATGTTTCTTGTGTCTGCCCTGACCAGCGCGGCTATTTGGCCTTCTCTATTTCATTTGCTGCGACAAATTCGTCGTCGCTTCGCCGTTCGCTGAATACTAGCCGCGCTGATTATGGATAGCTCACCACTATTATTGGCTTCTAGCTCTCCAAGGCGCCGCGAACTGTTGCTTCGTTTGGGAGTCGCCTTTCAAGTTCGTCCCCAAGACATTGATGAGTCTGTTCTTAATGTCGAAAAGCCTTATGACTATGTGCAGCGAGTGGCTCTCGGTAAGGCGCTATCTGCTTTGGCCGCTAATCCTGATGCATTGGTTTTGGCTGCGGATACGTCCGTTATAGTGGATGATCAAATTCTAGGAAAGCCGCAAGACAGTGGCGATGCTTTATCCATGCTCAATCTGCTTTCAAATCGTGAACACACTGTCTTTACTGCGGTTACGCTTGTCAATTCAGAGAGGCAGCGGTCCACAGTAGTTCGGACAACAGTAAAATTTAGATCTATCTCATCTGCAGAGGCCCAGCGGTATTGGGCGACGGGCGAGCCTATCGGTAAAGCCGGAGGCTATGCTATTCAGGGGTTTGGGGCAGCATTTGTGGAATCTATAGAGGGGAGCTTTAGCAATGTAGTAGGCCTCCCGCTATTTGAAACTGCTCAATATTTGCAGGAGTTCGGAGTTGCCATCTGGCAACAGGAAGTGGTGGATTCATGAGTGAAGAAATTCTGATTAATGTCACTAATGTTGAAACAAGGGTCGCGCTTATTGAAAACGGTTTGCTGCAGGAAATTCACATTGAGAGGCTTAATAATCGTGGGCATGTTGGTGATGTGTTCAGGGGTAAAGTGGTTCGTGTAATGCCGGGGATGGAAGCGGCATTCGTCGATATTGGGCTCGATAAAGCCGCGTTTATCCACGTATCTGACATTTGTGCTGTTGACGAGCTAGGCTATGAAGTCCGATTAGAATCTCATAAGGCGATTCACGAGCTGGTAAGAGAAGGGCAGCATATCGTGGTTCAAGTCGCAAAAGATGCGATAAGCAGCAAAGGAGCAAGGTTAACCACGCATTTAACTCTTCCTTCGCGGAACTTAGTCTATATTCCTCGTTCCAAACACAGGGGGATATCCCAGCGTTTAGAGAATGAATCCGAGAGGGAACGTCTACTTGGTCAACTGCAGCAATGTTTGGATGACGAGGAATGGGTTGGTCGTGGTGGCTTTATAATCCGCACTGCCGCCGAAAACGCGAGCGCCACCGAATTTAAGGAGGATATAAGATTCTTAAAAAGGCTGTGGGAAAAGGTGGCCGAAAGAATCGAGCGTAACGTAGGCATCAATACAGTATATCGCGATGTGCCTCTTTATATGCGGACGGTTAGAGATCTTATCACCCCACACGTAGAGAAAATTCGCATAGACAATCACCACTCTTTTGATGATATTGGGCAGTTTTTGGAAGACTTCATTCCTGACTCTGCAACGGTTATTGAACACTATGCCGGCGCACGACCCATTTTTGATGTGTACGGGATTGAAGATGAGATTAACAAAGCTTTAGGTCGACAAGTGAAGCTCAAGTCAGGTGGCGATTTGGTGATCGACCAAACTGAGGCCATGACTACCATAGATGTTAATACGGGCGGATATTTGGGTAGTCGCAACCATGCAGAGACTATCCTAAAGACAAATTTGGAAGCCGCGACAGCTATCGCTCGCCAGCTTCGAGTCAGAAATTTAGGCGGCATTATCATCATCGATTTTATCGACATGATAGACCTAGAGCATCAGCGTCAAGTTCATCGAACTTTTGCCAAAGCTCTAGAAAAAGATAAAGCGAAGACTTCGATAACAGAATTGTCCCAACTGGGATTGATAGAAATGACCAGAAAGCGCACTAGAGAAAGTTTGGGGCAGATTTTAAGCACTCCATGCTCTGTCTGTAACGGTCGTGGTAGGCAGAAATCAGCTGAGACAGTTTGCTATGAAATATTCCGTGAAGTGCTGAGGATAGCGAAAGCCTATGATAACAATGTGCTATTGGTGATGGCTTCCCAAATTGTAGTGGATAGGCTTCTCGATGAAGAGTCTAATACTCTCGCTGAGTTGGAGGATTTAGTCGCCAAGACGGTCAAATTTGAAGTTGAACCTATGTATACTCAAGAGCAGTTTGATGTCGTTCTATACTGAAGGCTGAGTTAGTTTTCAGTTGCTATTAAGCTAGCCGTTGCTAATCAGGAATAGCCTGACCGAGTATTGACGGTTTCATGGCCAGTCACCCTCACAAGAGATGCTTTTAGCTTTGACCTCCATGCTTGCAAAAAATTTCAAAAAGCTACGCCAGCAAACGGTACTCGTTATCGTGGTTGCCGTTGTCTTGCTTGCGGCCTACGTCAGCGTCGGCAGGCAGTTCATGCCTGCAGTTTCGCAATACAAAGGATTCTTTGAACAGCGGCTCTCAGCTGTCGCGGGCGTCCCTGTTTCCATTGATAAACTGACTGGAAGTTTTAGCGGCTTTAATCCGATCCTCCAAATTGACGGACTTAATCTTAGAGTGAGCGATAGCCAAGAGTCAGGTCAGCCGACTTCTGGCGCGCTGTATTTTAACTCCGCGACAATAGTACTTGATATTCCCAAGAGCATTTGGCGTCGGCAATGGGTTTTGGAAGACTTTCGAGTCGATAGCTTAGAGATTAATATTGAGCAAGTTGCCAACGGCAATTGGCAGCTGCAAGGCATGAGCATGGATGATGCTGAAAGCATAGAGTTGGCAACAGTTTATGACGGGCTGTTAAGAATCTCTAGGCTTGATATGGCTGGGTTGAATGTCAATATTAAAACTCAAAATGGTGATCGGTTTCAGTTTAATGATGGTGCCGCATCAATTCGTAATCAGGATTCCACCCATTACATTCATGCCACTGCCTTCCCCGGCCTCAGCAGAGCGGAAGTAAAAGTATCGCTTGAGGTTGTTGGTGCGATATTTAGCGAAATGTCCGGGCAGTTACATATAGATATTCCAGTGGGTAACTATTCAGAATTGGCTGCGGGTGAATATGGAGATCAGTTAAATTTAACTGAACTTGTTGGTGGTGCTGAGGTTTGGCTAGACGTGGAAAGAGGTCAGCCCAAAAATTTGATTGTCCAACCTCAGGTTTCCAGGCTTGCTTTTAACGGGCCTTATTCAGAAGGTACAACGCTTCAGCAGTTCAGCGGTATCGTTTCGGTCAACTTTGAAGAGACCGGCATCGGTCCTATTTCACAGATGGATTTTTCTGAGATGCATTTGTCTTGGAATGGCCTCAATTGGCTGAACTTTAATAGCTCGTTGACGCTAGATTCCAGTGAGGAAATTGTTGCGACGGCAGACCGGGTCAACATAGACCTTCTTGTAGGGGTCGCTTTAGCCAGTGGTTTCTTGCCGCTAGAGCTCGGTGAACAATTGACCCAGTATTCACCTAAAGGTTCTCTTGAAAATCTAAGTGTTAGATCCTCATTAGCTGATGCCAAACTGACCTCCTTCGCTCTAAGTTCGAACGTTAGGGCGGTGGCGGCAAGCTCAGTTCGTGGTTTGCCAAAATTGGCGGGTATAGACGGCTATGTTGAATTGGAATTTGATAGCTCTCTCGGATTACTGCGCGGTGTAGGGGAGATAGAATCAACGAATTTTAGTATTAACATTCCCAATATTTTTTCTTCTACTTGGGATTATAGCTACGCCAACGGTGCGCTGGATTTCTTGATTGACGTTAACGACGGACAAGAGATAATACTTCGTAGCTCTGTGATCGTCGCCGAGTCTGATGCGGTGGATGCTCACGCACAGTTTGCCAGTCATTTGCGTCTTTATCCTGATGGCCGGCGAGAATCAGAACTAGATCTTTATGTTGGTGCCTCGCGTCTAGATGGGGAACAGAAATACCTGTATCTCCCAGATGGCCCCAACGTCGCCGATGGGCTACGAAGTAGTATGCAGTGGTTGGATGAAGCCGTATTGGCCGGTGATGTCACAAGTGCGGGTATTATATACAGAGGCTCGACCCTGCCTGGAGACGCTAGTGAACTCAAAACTTTTCAAAGCTATTTTGAGTTGGAGCAAGGTCAATTGCTTTTTAGTAAAGACTGGCCTCAGGTTGATGACCTATCAGCATTGGTTTTTACTTCCGATAATGATGTAGATGTAGAGATTCGCAGCGGTCGCTCATTGAGTCTTAGCTTAGATGGTGCCAGCGGGATGGTACGGCGTAACTCTGATAACGAAAACTGGGTTAGCATTAACGGCAACGCTAGCGGTTCAACCAGTGACGGGTTAGTTTATTTGCAGAATGCAGGGGTAGGTGAAAAACTCAAAGAGGAGTTTTCTAGTTGGCAAGCGGCAGGTGATTTCAACCTAAAAGTCGATGTCAATATTCCGTTAAACGTACCCGATGCGGCGACTAAAGTTCGTTTAGAGATGGCGGTTTTAGAAAATCAGCTTATTCTTCCCGAATATTCTCTGACTGTATCTCAGCTATCTGGCCCGGTTATTTTCGATACGGAAACGGGTGTGGAAGAAACTTTTTTAAGCGGCAATGTTTTTGGCCGCGCAGCTGATTTCACTCTATCCTCAGTCAGTAGAGAAGGCGTATTAGAAACTATTTATTTAGATTCTGTTGGTTCGGCTGGGATATCTGAGCTAATTGAGTGGCCAATGCAAAGCGACTTCACTGCCGATCTTCTGCGGCAGATGAGTGGTGAATTTAGTTACAATGCCAAATTAGTGATTGATCAATTATCTGCTGGAAACTCACAGACTTCTCTGTTCATAGAAACAGATCTAAAAAATGCAAGCTCAAACTTTCCAGAGCCTTTTGGCAAGGTTGTGGGCGAGATTCGGCCATTGTTTTTGGATTTTGGGTTTGGTAAAAACCAATCCGTGAGGGGTCGTTATGGACAGAACCTGAGCTTTCAGGTGGGCCTAGAAGGTGGCGCTATCAATAAAGGGGCTGTCTTTGTAGGTTCAGATTCTAATGGTTTGGAAAGCTTACTAAACAATGACAGCGAAGGCTTAGTTATTGCTGGTGCGGTATCTACATTTAAGCTGGAGCAGTGGTCCGCTTTTCTAGACCGATTGGGGGGAAGTGATAGCGCGGCTGATGGCTCATCTAATGATTTTAGCGACTCGATTGCGTTTGTTGAAATCAATGTAAAAGACTTCCAGCTTTATGATCAGATGCTGCCCGATGTCGCTATGCGAGTAGAAGCTGATAAAGAAATTGCAGCCTGGTCAGTAAGGCTGGTCAGTGAAAATATTCTTGGCCAAGTGGACATACCTTTTAATGACGAAGATTACCTGCTTCTTGATTTAGAATATTTGCGCCTGCGGGACGATGAAGAATCTGCAGCTGCAGCAGACGCAGAGCCAGGGGTGGCCGGAATTGATGGCGATACTTTAGATGTGGCACAGGTTCCACCACAAAATCCAATTGATGCCCTCGTAGATATTGATCCGCGCACGCTGCCAAAAATGAAGTTTGCAACCGATGAGTTCAGTATAGGAAGTCGCCCCTATGGCAGCTGGAAATTCACTTTAGATGCGAGTGAAAAAGGCGCGGAGCTCACCGATTTAGTTTTTGATTTTCGCGGGCTTCGGCTTGGCATTGACGATGTAGATGATGAGTCAACTTCTTTGCAGCCTCATTTTTCATGGCTTTACGATGGGATGAACCACAGGAGCGAACTACAAGGTTTGCTTTACGCTGACAATATGGCTGATGTGCTTAAATCCAACGGGCTTGCTGCGGTATTCGAGAGCACAGACGCGGTTTTCACGGCAGATATTCAATGGCCTGGTTCTCCCGCCTTTTTCGCGGCATCCGGTCTTAGTGGTGACCTTGGTATGGAAATACGCAACGGCCGCTTTCTTCAGGGTGATGATGGTAACGGCGCTTTGAAGCTGATAAGTATTATTAATCTTGACGCCATCATGCGCCGATTGCGGTTCAGTGATGACTTACTGAGACGCGGGCTGGCCTATGATGAAATCTCAGCTAATTTTTTGTTAAAAGATGGGTTAGTGGACATTGAGGATCGCTTGGTAATCTCTGGCCCATCCAGTCTCTATCAGGTGACAGGGGGCTTGGACTTGGGGCAAGAAACTATTTCCGGTGAGTTATACGTGACGCTTCCTGTGAGCCGCAATATCCCGTGGATAGGGCTGTTAACAGCCAATATCCCATTGGCGGTAGGGGCTTATCTATTCGATCGAATTTTTGGTGACCAAGTGGACAGTCTAACTAGTGCAGTTTATACATTGGAGGGTCCTTGGGAGGGTCTGGAACCTGAGTTTAAACAAGCATTTGGTGCCCCAGACAGGTCTGAATAAAATCAAACTAGCTGCGGCTAAAATGTCAGAGTGAGCTTTAAATAGCAGGGCAAGTTCCCCAGAAGCGCAATCGTAAAAGTCCCGGTCTTGACAGCTGTTAGGCACAAAAGGCCAACGACTAGGGTTTTGGTTTAAATAGGCGGTACACCTAAAGGCAAATGAGTCGTCGGCACTTCTACGAATCCGATGTCTGTTTTTTCGCACTGTAGTTTGTTACGAGCCTGCGGTGCGGAGACTCGGTGTGGCCCTTTGGTCTGCTTTATTGTTTTCCACATGTCGTGGGAAATACCACACTTCGTCTCATAAGCGTAATAAGGCCCCCCGGAGGCTTCGCCGTCTGCTGTCGGCGAGCTTAGCTTGAGCGTATGTTTTGACGTACGATGCGCGGAGCTGTACCTGGGGCTTTTTCACTGATGAGCTGAGATTGTGGCGGTGCCCGCAGCTTTTACAAAAGTAACTGGCCAGGCCCATTGGGAGACTTTGCTGCAGGTGCGAGTGATTGAAACCAGTTCTATATAGTTGCCGCTGACCAATGAGGCAGGGCAGTGATCGAATTGAAACCTGGGGTCACTCTATGCTTATTGAGGGAGGGTGTTGGATAGCATCAAAACGGGTAAAGACTTTGCTTTCGCTGAAATCGAGTTGGGCATATCAGAGGATGTTCGATAATGATGCTAATCGTGTCTCAAGCCAAGCTGTAGAGCGTATAAATTTATCTGCCCTCACCTCTTATGGATTGTCGAAAAAATTCACATGAGCTGAGATTTATTTTAGAATGCGCGACGAAGCTACCGCGCAAGGATATCGTCATTATCAATAAAAGCGTTATAAGTAACCTGCTAGCCGCATTTGTGGTCTTTTTAGGATTAATAATTCCCTCGCCATATAAGGCTTATTTTCTTAACGCAGGTTTGTTTGCGCTCTCAGGTGGCGTGACTAACTTGATTGCTATTCATATGCTCTTTGAGAGAGTGCCTGGGTTTTATGGTTCGGGAGTTGTTCAGCTACGGTTTGAAGAATTCAAAGTCGGTATCAGGCGACTCATAATGGGGCAGTTCTTTGAAAAGGCTGACTTGCAATCTTTCTTTAGTGAGTTAGGAGAGGGGTCAACCAAGCTACAAGGCGAAATAGCTCAGGGAATTGACGAGCTGGATTTGGATGCGGCATTTGAGTCCTTGTTGGACGTAATTATGACGTCTTCTTTTAGTGGAATGCTAGGAATGCTCGGGGGGCGTGATGCCCTCAATTCTTTAAAGACGCCATTCATTGACAAAATGAAGGAGTTTTTTGCTAAGGAATTTGCAAGTTCGACTATGCAAGAAAAAATAGAGCGCGCGGTCCGCTCAGCGATTGATGAGGACGCTATTCGTCAAAAGCTGGAGTCCTTGATAGATCAAAGGCTCGATGAGATGACGCCCCATATGGTTAAAGTGATCGTTCAGGAGATGATTCATAAACATCTTGGCTGGCTGGTGGTATGGGGTTGCGCATTCGGAGGTCTTCTGGGTCTGTTAGTGACTTTGGTTAGCAAAATCTAGTTTTTAAGTCGATTATGGCGAGACAATGCTTATTTAATGGGAATGATCAAGTAAGGAAAACTTATTTGACCCTGCATTCTGACTCAGGTTTAACGGTACGTGAGATGGTTATATAACGATCCTTTCGATATGAAATGTACGAAAGCTGAGAAAATTTTAAAAGGTGCGAGGTGAAATCATTCGTTCAAGAAGGTGTTTTGAACAGTATTAGCCAATTTATTATTGCGCAAACATTCTTACAAATACGAATTTTTGAATAATAACCCAATTATTATTTGGTGGGAGGTGTAATATTATATTTCTTACTATACACTGTGCCCTCCAAAATTTAGTCACGTTTGATTTTATCTCTGTCAGTTATATCATTTCTACCTTTTCGAACTGTCTAGTAAGTTTAGAGTTAAAAGCAAATTTATATTAAACGTTTAGCAAACTACGGTATGAGAAAGTAATATGGCACGTCCAGTTGAGTTCGATGAAAATAAAGTACTAACAAATGCAATGGAGCAATTTTGGAAAGAGGGCTACGAGGCCAGCTCTGTTCAAAAGCTTTTAGATTGCACGGGGATAAATAGAGGGACTCTCTACAATTCCTTCGGCGATAAAGACACTTTTTTCAAATCTTGTGTCGATCAGTACAACACGGTGACTGATAAGCATATCGCTGTCTCTCTTAAGAATGACAAATTAACCGCTTGGGACGCAATAGCAGCATATTTTACAGAAGCTGTTATTAATGTTCCGAACAAGCACCGCAGTATGGGTTGCTTGTTGGTAAATTCGCTTTGTGAAAGCATTAACTACGACAAAGAAATTAAGAAGGTTGTAAGAAGCTCTTTTGCGACAATTCGCAAAGCTCTCCTTATTCGTCTTAAAGATGCCCACAAAAGTGGCAAAATAAAGAAGGGTCTTTCTGCCGAGTTCGCAGCTGACGTCTTACTGAATTCCCTCCATGGTATTCGAGTGAACTCACGAGATGGCAAAAATGCCAAGCAATTACAGGAACTGATCAATTTCACAGTGTCCTCGTTGAAAAAATAATATTAAAAAACAAACTCTTAGCTGATAATTGGCTAATATTGTATTACAAAAGAGGCGCAAGCCTCTTTTTTTTGCATTGAAAAGCTTATCTCGAGTAAGGGCGAGGAGTATTGCTTCTGGAGGGGTGCTTGCTTATACTCGGGGCCATAAAGTCGTTGCATAAGGCACCGCCAAAACCATATAAAGTTGGTGAGTATTGTGCACAATAACAACGTAACGATTGCGAAATAATTTTAGACTGCGACAGAAACTCAAGAATCGATTTAATTGAAAAGTACAGTCAAAGCATAGATAAGGCTAAAAAATGAAGAAAATATCTGGAAAGCGAAGCGAAGACGACGCGAAAATTGACTTAACACCGATGCTGGATGTGGTTTTTATATTACTGATTTTTTTTGTAGTAACAGCGACCTTCTTATCAGAGACTACGATTAGCGCGGCGAGTAGTGACAATAACGACCAACCTCCACCGCCAGAAGATGATGAAAAGAAAAACATCCTATTTGAGATCGACGCCAATAATGCGATCATTCTTAATGGTAATCCACGGCCTATTATTGCAACTCAGATTCGGTCTAACATCGATCAGCTGAAGGCAGAGAATCCGGCCGCATCAGTAATCATTCAGCCTAACCCAGCATCGGAAGTGAATGCATTAGTTATGATTATGGATGCTGCAAGGCAGGCAGGTATGACTAACATCTCAATTGTCGAACCCTGATTAGTTCTCAGATTGACAAAAACGCACCCTCGAAAGTCGGTGCGTTTTTTATTGGCCGTCAATCGGCTGTTTTAAGCAGAATTGACCTCAAGTCCCTTTAATCATCCGCACTCTAAACGAAATCATAATGAAGAATCGATGGAATAACGAAAATGCAGCTCTTTGTTTAACCCCCGTCGCATTGCGAGCGTATAGCTCTAGGCTTTTAGGGGCGGACCCCAATCTTGTTCTCCATGGTGGTGGTAATACCTCCGTTAAGGGCTCTCTTGAAAACGTTTTCGGCGAAGTCCAAGAAGTTTTATTTGTCAAAGGGTCAGGGTGGGACCTTCGCACAATTGAGGAGCCAGGCTTTCCGCCAGTACAGTTGGATTACCTAACTCGACTCGGACAGTTGGGTTCTTTAAGTGATAGTGACATGATGAAGCATCTGCGTTTAGCTTTGCTGGACCCGGCAGCCCCAACTCCATCGGTTGAAGCCATACTTCATGCACTGATTCCGCACACTTTTGTTGATCATACTCATGCTGACGCAGTGGTTGGGATTAGTAATTCGCCTAACGGTGAGGAATTGCTCGCTTCAATTTATGGTGATGAAGTCTTGATTTTGCCTTATGTAATGCCAGGTTTTGTTTTGGCAAAGCAGGTGGCTGAGGCAACGCAAGGGCTGGATTGGGAAAGGCTTCGGGGTATAGTTCTGCTCAATCATGGCATATTTACCTTCCACGAGGACGCCAAAACAAGCTATGACACCATGATTGAATTGGTCAATAAGGCTGAAGACTATCTTGGGAGTAAGACTACGCCTAACACAATAGCAAAATCTAACTATGAACCCAGTGCAGATGATGCCATCGCGATTAGTGCGTTACGCCGAGCTGCAGGTGATTTGTTGGGAAAGCCTTGCTTGGTTCACATGGATGCTAGTGCCGAGTCCTCTGGTTTTGCTGGATTAACTAATTCTTTCGATTTGGCTACACGAGGGCCACTTACACCTGACCATACAATTCATGGAAAGGCCTTCGCAGCGATTTTTGACGATGATTTGTTGCTGGGGTTGCAAAATTTTTCTGATAACTACAAAGCTTATTTTGAAAAATTCTCCCTAGCTAATCATCAGTGCCTCGACTTGATGCCACGGTATGGGGTGTGGAAGGGAAAGGGAGTGCTTTACTTTGGGAGTAGCCTAGGACGTGTTCAAATTATAAAAGATATAACTGCTCATACTATTGCTTCGATTCAACAAGCTGAAGCGCTCGGTGGCTGGCAGACCCTTCCCCAGCAAGACTTATTTGATGTTGAGTATTGGGAGTTAGAGCAAGCTAAATTAAAATCGTCCAACGCCACTTTACCATTTGGGGGCAAAGTGGCGGTAGTCACTGGTGCAGGTTCCGGCATAGGCAAGGCGACCGCGGAAAAGCTAGTAAGTGAAGGCTGTGCAGTTTTGGGCTTGGATATTATGGATGACTTTGCAGATGCCAGTTCTACCTCTCTCTTGGCAATTCAGTGCGACGTCACGGAGCCAGTATCAGTTGCCAGTGCGCTTTTGCGGGGGGTGATTGAATTTGGCGGGATTGACATGCTGGTGAGCAATGCTGGAGTATTCCCGTCCAGCTGCTTATTAGAGGATATGGAGAAAGATAATTGGGATCTATCTATTGCGGTAAACCTAAACTCTCATATGCAATTACTGAAGAGTTGCATTCCCTTTTTGAAAGCAGGTTTCGACCCTTCGGTTGTAATCATAGGTTCTAAAAATGTTCCGGCACCAGGTCCTGGGGCCGCGGCCTATTCGGTTGCAAAAGCTGGGCTCACTCAGCTTGCCAGAGTGGCCGCGCTTGAGCTCGGTGAGTTCGGGATTAGAGTCAATACTCTGCACCCAAATGGAGTTTATGACACTGCTATATGGAGCCAGGAAGTGCTGGCTAAACGTGCTGCACACTATGGGCTCGGCGTTGAAGAGTACAAAGCCAACAATGTGTTAAAAACACAGATAAGTTCTGCGGATGTTGCCGCGGTAGTCGTTAAGTTTTTAGGAGTCGATTTCTCAAAAACCACCGGCGCGCAGATAGCCGTGGATGGTGGTAACGACCGTGTTATCTAATAATATGTCAGGGACTTCCACGTGAAAGTAGATGGACAGCATTATCAAAGCATTTGGTATGACGAACTGACCGACTCTGTCCGCTGCATTGATCAAACCAAACTTCCTCATGAATTTGTTATTTTAGAGTTGAATAGTCTCGATGTGACTTGTCATGCAATATTATCGATGCAAGTTAGAGGCGCACCGCTAATAGGTATTACCGCGGCTTATGGACTGTATCTCGCCTTAAAATCCGATCCTGCAAGCTATTTAGATGCTCGCGATGCGCTATTAAAAACACGACCGACAGCGGTGAACCTAAAGTGGGCCCTAGAGCGCATGGATGCGAATTGTCAGGGAGTTGGTAGTGAGCGCTTGGCAGAAGTAGCACTGGCTACCGCTCGCGAACTAGAGCAGCAGGACCGGCAAGTTTGCGAATCTATCGGCGACCATGGTGCTCTACTGCTAAGGTCGCTTTGGGAATCAAAGGGAAGCCCAGAGCCTTTGAACGTGCTTACCCATTGCAATGCTGGCTGGCTGGCCACGGTTGATTGGGGGACTGCGCTTGCTGTGATTTATAAAGCCAGTGACTTGGGTGTGCCGCTGCATGTTTGGGTTGATGAAACTCGGCCTAGAAACCAAGGTGCGTCTCTGACTTGTTGGGAATTAGGCAAGCATGGAATTGATCACACCCTTGTTGTCGATAACGTCGGAGGTCATCTTATGCAGCATGGGCAAGTGGATGTTTGTGTTGTGGGGAGTGATCGATGCACAAAAACAGGCGATGTTTGCAACAAAATAGGCACCTACCTTAAGGCCTTGGCCGCCTTTGATAACGACATACCATTTTACGCGGCGCTACCTATTTCGAGCATTGATTTTTTGATGCGAGATGGTATTGCTGAGATCCCTATTGAGATAAGGTCTGCCGATGAAGTGACTCACCTCAGTGGTCTATCTGATAGAGGGTTAGTAGAAATGATCCGACTTACCCCTGCCAACGTCAAAGTCTATAATGTCGGCTTTGATGTGACTCCCGCACGACTGATCACAGGTATTATTACTGAAAAAGGAGTTTATGCTGCAAACGAGGCTGAGCTATCTGGCCTGGAAAGAGAGGCTTAACGCAAGGCGGCTTTCCAGTGCGGCTAGCCTGGAGGCCAACCCAAGGCTCGACCGCCGAGGATATGTAAGTGCAAATGAAATACTGTTTGTCCGCCATCTTTTCCAGTGTTGATGACATAGCGGAAGCCGTCTTGGGCTAACCCCAGAGATGCAGCTATTTCATTAGCTTTAAGCAACAACTTCCCCAGCAAGGCTGTGTCTTCAAGGTTTGCCTCATTGATATCTGTGAGGTGTTTTTTGGGAATTATTAGAACATGAGTTGGCGTGGCTGGATTGATATCATAAAAAGCGTAGACGTCATCGTCTGAATATACTTCGTTAGACGGAATATCCCCGGCGATAATTTTGCAGAATAAACAATCACTGGCCATGAAGCTCTCCTCGTAAGTAGGTGTGTAAGTACGTGTTTAATTATGGATGTAAGCGTAATACCGAGCTGTTACAAAGCCCCCATAACAGTTTAAGATAGGCGTATTTTAAAGTAGCATCAAGTTTAAAGCAGCATTATGAAAATGATTCTAACGATGTCCAAGTCGGTCTCACCGATTGCCGCTATTGCTTTCGCTCTCATCGGGCCGAGCTTAGGGCCTACAGTCTATTCTCAGGATTCCATAGTGCGCTATGGCTATGAGATAGTGAATACCTATCCCCACAATATTAATTCGTTTACTCAGGGCTTAATTTATCACGAAGGCTTCCTGTTCGAAGGAACTGGAGAGCACGGAAAGTCCTCGTTGAGTAAAATCAATATCGAGGATGGCGAGGCCTTGATGTCGACGCCTTTGAGCCGCCGTTATTTTGGCGAGGGGGTTGAAATTGTTGGAGATAAAGTTTTCCAGTTAACTTGGCAAGGTAATATCGTGTTTGTTTATGACAAGAACACGTTGGAGTCTATAGGCAGCCATTACAATGCAACCGAAGGCTGGGGTTTGGCCTACGATGGCGAAGATCTTATTCTCAGTGACGGCACAGCAACACTTCAGTTCATGGATGCTGAAACCTTTGCCCTAAAGCGAAAGGTTGCTGTAACTCTGAATGGTAATCCTATTAATTATCTTAATGAGCTTGAATATATCAATGGAGAGGTTTGGGCTAATGTTTGGCAAACCGATTTTATTGTCCGAATTGACCCCTCAACCGGCGTGGTTAACTCTTTTATTGATCTTGCAGGATTGTCAGAAAAGACATCACTTGGCGGTGATGCTAATGGCGCTGTTCTAAACGGCATCGCGTGGGATGACTCTGGACAAAGACTTTTTGTCACCGGGAAGAACTGGTCGAATTTATTCGAGATCATTTTGGTAAAACCATAGCTCATGTGGTTACAGCGGCAGATAACGCTAACGGCCAAATCCCGCGGTTTCTATTTGATTTCCGCTAACGTGCTTTCCAGTCTCTTAGAGTTAAAAAAATTAAAACGACCCTAACCCACTTCTTTCTTCAACATACCGGGGTTTCTCTAAGTCTAAACCTGAATGCCAATGCTTTAGTGCGTAGAGGTTTAGAGTCTCACTTCAATGGGCTGGTGCCAGAAAGCGCCAGTTATTACGAGCACATTTACGGAGGTGTGTAAGATATGCCCGCACATATCAAATCGAGTTTGCTTGGCTCCGCCCTATCTATGCCTATCCACAACGGCGAGATAATGCTTGGTACATCGAAGGAATTGGTTCTAGGGGAGCATAGCGATGCAGCGGGGCCACCCTGCGGAGAAGCTGCCGAGGACGGGGAGTGCAATGAAAATCAGACGGTTTAGCTATGCCGCTAAAGCAGGATTGTTTCTTGCTTTCTCGCTAGCATTGATTTCCTGTGAGACAGTGGGTTACTACACTCAAGCTGCCCGTGGTCATTTGGCTATAGTCACATCCGGCCAATCTATTGATCAGCTTTTAGCAAATAAAGATTTGGATTCAAATTTGCGAGCGAAGCTGGAGTTGGTAAACCAGCTGCGCGAGTTTGCCAACTCCGAGTTACTGCTGCCGGTTGGAAATAACTATGATAGCTATGTTGATGTTGGTCGTGAGCATGTTGTATGGAATGTATTTGCAGCACCCGAATTCTCTGTCTCCGCAGTCAATTGGTGCTACCCCATCGCTGGCTGTGTAGCCTATCGCGGGTATTTTAGTAAAGCGGGGGCTTTAGATTTTGCCCAGCAAGCGGCGCTCGATGGCCTTGATGTGTATACAGGAGGCGTGGATGCGTATTCTACTCTCGGCTGGTTTGATGACGCCTTGTTGAGTACTGTAATTGCTCGCAGTGACTATCAGTTAGCCGGTTTAATTTTTCACGAATTAGCTCATCAAGTTGTGTATCGCGCGGGTGACACTACTTTTAATGAAAGCTTTGCGAGCACAGTTGAAAGGGAGGGACTTCGGCGTTGGCTGGCTCTTCATGGGGATCCTGAGTTATTGCTCCGAGCTGATCTAGATAGAGAAAGGCAGAATGAGTTTGTTAGTTTGGTTGCTGATTCCCAAGAAAAGTTTTCTGAATTATATGATTCTGAGTTATCTACAGAGAAAAAGCGTTTAGAAAAAATTACCCTCCAAGAAGAGCTTAGAAAGGAATACGCTTCTTTGAAAATTTCATGGGAAGGATATGCTGGCTACGATGGCTGGTTTTCAAAACCTCTTAACAATGCTCAGTTATCTACCGTGAGTGCCTATAATGATTTTGTGCCATTTTTTAATGATGAGCTAAATGCAGTCGCTGGCGATCTAGAAAGCTTCTACCGACGAGTAGAAGCTTTAAGCAAGCTGGATGCTGCTGAGCTTGCCTTTCTGGCGGAATAAGGTAGCGGAATAAGTCGACACCTGTTTAACTACTGACCTAAGCGCTTTGCTGTAGCTTTGACCAAGTCAGCATAGAAAGCAGAGTCTGGATTCTTAAGTGCAGCGCCTTGGTACGCTTGCAGTGCTTCCTTTAATCTTCCCTCTTGTTCCAAAATTCTGCCTAGGCTTCGATCAAAAAAACCATTAGATGGCATTGCCTTGATGCCTGCTTGATATACTTGAATCGCTTTGTTCGCTTCACCTGCATTGTTATAGGTGTTAGCCATGACATGAACTTGAGAATCGTTGGTTGGATTTAGTTCAATAGCAGTTAAGTCATATTTTATCGATTCATTGAAATTCCCATCTTCACGTTCCATTTCAGCCAGCGCGGAAACAGCTGCAATAAGCCCAGCGGTTTTCTGCTCTTGCATTGCAATAAATCGTGCAAACAAGGGTTTTGCCTCGGAGTATTTTTCAAGAAAGTAATAGGTGTTAGCAAGGTTTCTAACCGCTTCCATTAAGTTCGGATTTGCACTTATAGCTTTGCGATATTCATCTACCGCATCATCATGACGCTCTAGATTGCTATAGGTGTTTCCTCGGCGCAGCAGTTTTTGCGCTAATGCTGCATCGATGGTTGGACCAACTCGTTCTATATCAAGGTTTCCGTAACGTTCAAGAACAGAGTTGTCAGATTGGGTCATGGCATTATGACTAATTAATGCCAATGGCATTAAAGTAATTAATACGAGTAAAAATTGCGGTGTAACGGCTTTGAACATAAGGAGTCCGATTAGGCGGTTTCTATGAGTCGAAATATACCTTAGTGGTTGAATCACCACCAGCCGCTGAGTCAAAAATAAGACTCAGAAGGGCCTATTTCAGGATGATCGCAGGTTTTTCCGCTCCAGTTGAGCAAACATTGCCAATAATTTTGGCATCAGTATAGCCTGCTTTTAAGAGCTCTCTGAGACAGCGCGCAGCTTGGTCGGGTTTAACACAGGCTAGCAGTCCGCCAGAAGTTTGAGGGTCGAATAACAGCTGAAGTCGGCTGTTGTTGTTGAAGGGTTCAGTGTTCGATATTGATGTCAGCACCAAAGCGTTGTCTCGGTGAAGGGAGCTAGTTATTCCTTTCCCGAGACATGCTATTGCGCCTGGTAAAGCAGGCACTGAGATTAAATCAATTTCTGCCTCTGCGCTTCGAGATTCCAGCATTTCTAAAAGGTGACCGGCAAGGCCAAAACCGGTGATGTCAGTACAGGCGGTGGCGCCAGCGCTAAGCAGTATCTCGCTGGCATCTTTATTAGGCATTAGCATGCTTTGTATGGCTTCTTTAATCCAAAAGTGGCTGGCTTTATAGCGCATATCTGCAGCCAGCAAGGTGCCGGTTCCTACTGCTTTGGTCAGAATAAAGACGTCACCTGAGTTAAGGCCGCCTTTGCTCAATGCAGGCTGTTCAGTAAAGCCATTCACGCAAAGACCAAATTGTAGTTCATTGGTTTCGGCAGAGTGACCGCCGATAAGCGCACAATCATTTTCAGCCAGCGCTTGTGCACAACCGTGCATCAATTCACTTAACTGGCTCCGAGTGTAGCGCTGGCTGGCCTGTGGGATGCCTGCGATAGCTAAAGCAGAATGAGGCTTTACTCCCATTGCATAAATATCGCTTAGGCAATGATTTGTCGCTATCTTTGCAAACAGCCAAGGGTCGTTGGTGAAGGCCTTGAGCTGATCGATGCTTTGTAATAGTTCGCGGCCCCCACCTAAGTCGATTTGTGAGGCATCCTCCACGCGACCACTGGCAACCACCACATTGTCTTTGTGAATCTTGGGAAGGGTTGCTAGGACTTCTTCGAGGATGTTGCTCGCAACTTTTGCGCCGCAGCCGGCACACCGCATCGCGTGTGCTTTGAGCTCAGACTCGGTATTTTTGTCGACAAGCCCTTTTGCAATATTCAAATCAACATTCATTTCTGGAAGCTGGCTGTATTTTCGAACAAATTTTCTGTCTATAGAGTCTTTAAGCCGCCAGATGATTTTGCCTTGAAAGAATAGGGTGTTGCGAATGGCGAGCGCAGATTTGTTGCCCAAATTCACCAACGCAAGAGCGTGGTTTTGTGGTGAGTATCTCTTGAGAGATTTCTCCGTGGCTGCTTTTATTAAATTAGCAGCTAAAACCTTTCCTTGACGGACAGCATAGACGCCAGACTTTGGCCTAGGGTGGCCTTTTATGGTTGCAGCATCTCCAGCGGCGAAAACAAAAGGATGGCTGGTGGACTGTAAGTAATTGTTAACTTCTATAAAGCCGTCGTCACTGAATCGCAGTCCGCAGTCCGAAGGCCATTGAGGGATACTTGCCCCGGTAGCATAAACGACGCTGTTAGCTTTAAGGCTGCCGCCGTCTTTATACAAGATTTCTGTTGGCTTTATTTCGGATACGTAGGTGTCAGGAACGAACATTATATGGCGCTTGTCGAATTCGGCAAGTATGGCTTTCTGGGCTTTGTCATTGTGAGTGCTGAGCAATGCTTTTGAGTTGCTCACAACGGAAAGTTCCAATTTTGATTTCTGCTGAATATCTAGATTAAGCGACGTGTGAATTTTATATTGAGCGGCCAGAGCTAGCTCTACACTGGCGGGTCCCCCTCCGATAATGACTAAAGAGAAAGGTTGTTTATTGGTTAATGCGTCAACAGCTCGGCCTAGAATTTTCTGCCAATGGTTTAAGAATTGATTGATTGGTTTTACAGGGATGCCGTGCTTTTTCGATCCCTTAATTAGCTCAGCGTTAGGGCTTGAACCTATATTTAGAGAAACCAGATCAAAAGGCACATCTGGTCTGCCATCTAGCTGAATTTTTTTTGCGTTCAGGTCAATAGAGTGCACTTCAGATTCTATTAGCCGGACACCTGCAAATTGAGCGAGCGGACGTAAGTCGATATGCATATCGTCAAGTTCATAATGGCCCGCGATATAAGCCGGCATTGAACCGGAATAAGGTGTGTAGACTTCGCGAGAGATTAGGGTCACAGCCAAACCTGGTACTGGTTTCATACCTAGCCGTTTTAATACGGCCAAATGACTATGCCCTCCACCGACAAGGACTAAATGTTTAACTATTGGGCTGTTAGTGTTCATGAAAAAGTTCGAATAAGAAGAAATGGTATGCCGCAGGCAACCTTTAAACTCAAGTCTACCTTAAAAGTGTCTTGGCGGGCTACGCGGGTCTAAGCGATGGACCTTCAGGTTAAAATAAAGACAGAAATAGGGATAAATCGCGTAGTGATTATTTCACATCAGCGAGCCGCTTTGACCCATAGTTAGAATTAAAATCAAAATTTGTATTTAAGCAACGCTCTGACGCTGCGAGGGTTGGAAGGGTGGAAATGCATATCTTCAATGCCAGCGACTTCATCTGACAGCTTTGATTCGAAAAAGTAAGCGATATCGTCATCTTGCGCATCAAAAATATTAAGCATGTCCACCCCTATCTCCCAGTCAGACTGTGCGTAGGAAATGCCTAGGTTTACAAGAGTGGAGCTGTCTTTAAATACTGATTCATCGTCGGTTAGGGCTGCGTCTCCAAAATGTCTAACCCTGATACTAGCGGTAAGGCCATTATTTCCTGCATAGGTGAGACCGGCGCCGGCGACTTCTTCGTGTGCATCAGTAATGCTGTCGGCATTTGATGGCAGTCCGCGGAAATAGCCGGTAGTTTTTGCTGCGGTAAAATCAAATACTAATTCTTCGGTGATTTGCCAAAAGCTATTGATTTCGACACCGCTACGTCGGGTTGGGTCACTGGGCTCCGTTGTGCCCGCATCGCCAACGAAGACCAGTTCTGAGTCAGTGGCTAGCTCAAAATAGGCAACCGCTACGTTAAAACCTGTCAGTGTGTCATAGCGAAAACCAACTTCGCCACCCTCGCCTTGGACCAATACATCCTGCTGATCAGTCGGATTGCCGCTCACCGGGTCTACGCTGTTAACCGCCGCACGAACATCATTGCTGTGGAAGCCACGGCCGTAATTACCATACAGTTCCAAGTTTTCAGTTAAGCGATAAGCTGCGCCATAGTTTGGCTGCAAGAGTGAATCGCTGCCGCTGCCGCTGTTTTCTGGCTGAAGAGCGTTCACATCAAAATCAAAGTAGTCATTCCTTAGGCCAACGGTGGCTCGCAGCCGATTGGTTAATGTGAACTGAAACTCCGCAAAAATCCCGACGCTTAGTTCTTCGACATCATCTTCACGGATACTTCCAGTGCGCTGCTTGCCGACAGTGTTGAAAAGATTCAATTCTTTGACATTGTCATAGCGAGAATCGATGCCGATGGTTCTTTTTACAGGAATGCCAAACAGTTCGCTGTTGACTTCATTACGCAGGCTGCCACCGAAAAGCACTCTCTCGTCTTCCTGCTCGAACTCATCTCCATTGACCGGATCATTAAGATTGTAGGTGGGGTTATTAATTAAGCTCATGTAGTAAGAGCTAGCATAGAAGTTCAAATTCCAGTTGTTAATGTCAAACGAGGCGGTTAATGAATAGCGAGAAGACTCGCCACCCAAGTCGGGGTCTATAAAACCGAATCTGTCTATCTGCCCGCTGGTTACTGCGCGCTCAGGGACCTGGTTAGTAGAGGTCCACTGGGAGTCATAGGCAGAGAAGGTTGCCCGACTCGGTATACCGGCGAGATTGCCGGTGTATTTAATCAAGCCATTGTATTTGCGTACGTCTTGATCTAGGTCGAAAAAGCCATTGGTTTGATGATGCTCCAATGCGTAAAGGATGTTGCCATCCCCTAACCCAAAGGAATTGGCTGTTACCAAGCGAATCTCCTCCCGCTGACCAAGCGTAACCTCAGTAAAGCCATCTTTAAGAGTGTCGTAGGTCTTCATGGAACTTGACCCCGCCAGGGAGAAATCACCGGTATCAGCAAAGTAGGGGCCCTTTTGGAAAGCAACTCTTTCAATGATTTCGGGGATGATGAAATTCAAATCCATATAACCCTGAGCGTGACCATGAGTTCGCATATTGACTGGCATGCCATCAAAGAAGGTGGAAAAGTCAGACCCATGGTCTAAATTAAAGCCTCGCAGAAAATACTGATTCGCCTTGCCGGGCCCGCTGTGTTGAGTGGCAATCATGCCAGGAACCACTTCAACCAATTCGCCGACGCGGGCCATGGGACGAGTAGAGAAGTCCTTATAACCGACAACACCCTGTGATGCAGAATCTGCCGTGCCGAGCAACTGTAAGGATCGTCCCCAGATTACTAGCTCCTCAATAGTGTCGCTGTCTTGAGCAAAAGCGGTTTGGAAAAGTAAATTGCCTGCAATGATTGAGGCGAAGACGATGGCGAAACTTAGCGGTGATTTGTGCGATAGCATGTTTATCCAATAAATTTGGGGCAGACAATAAATTAACTTATAAAGAGGGAGTGTTGCCACTGCTCAGCTTTGCAGAGCTGTATAGCCTTATAAAAAAGGAAATGTTAGCGAGGAATAGCCCGCAATATAAGTATCTGGCGTTAACAAAACGTTAGCGCAAAGCTAAAGTGGGGCTTGGGCTGCGAGTTTTGGAGGTAGCCGAGTTTCTTTACCCATCATTGGCTTATCCGGTATTAGTTGAGAGAGGCCAAGTGATAGACAGGCGATGCCTGCACCTATAATAAAAACGGCACTGTGATTAATCATCCAAACTAAGCCTAATAGTGCTGGCAGTAGTACGGCCGCGATGTGGTTTATGGTGAAGCTAATACTTGACGTTGCAGCGATATCCGCTGGATCCGCAATTTTCTGGAAATAGGTTTTGATTGCTATAGCCATTGCAAAAAACAAATGATCTAGAAGGTAAAGAGCGATGGCTACCGCAACAGAATCAACAAACGCATAGCTAATAAAGACAATGATGAGACCAATATATTCAAGGGTAAGAGCTTTTCTCTCGCCGATGATACTTATTAGAACGCCGATTTTCGGGGCTAACCAAAATGTCATGGCGGAATTTACCAGCGTCATTAGTACTACATTCTCAATCGGGAAACCAAATTTCTCCACTAACAGAAATCCTGCAAACACCACGAATATCTGACGTCTTGCCCCGGCGAGGAAGGTTAGCGCGTAATAAAGCCAGTATTGCTTGCGCAGGAAAAGTTCTTTTCTTTGGGGAACTTTTTCTTCGAAATGAGGGATCGCCGCCCAGCAGTAGATCGCAATAGCCACGGTGATGCCGCCAGCAAGCATATAAATCAAATTATAATTAGCAGGAAAGTACATCAAATAAAAGTAGATGGCGCCCAAAACTGCAATATTGCTAAAGGCCTTCACGCTGAGCAGTTTTCCTAGAATTTTTGGTGCTTCAGCTTTGCTAAGCCATTGCAGGCTGAGCGAGTTGTGTAGAGTTTCCAGATAATGAAACCCAATAGACATTACTACTGTAGTGAAATAAAGCCAGAACGCTGAAGGGTAAATAGCGGTAATAGCAGTTCCTATACCGAGGGTAAGCAAGGACAGTATCGCAAAGCGTTGTTGGCGAATAAAAATCATGATCAGAATTGCGGTAAATGCCAGAAAGCCTGGTACTTCTCTCAAACTTTGCAGGATTCCGATTTCTTGACCAGTGAAGCCTGCGTTCTCTACGGCATAGTTATTGAGCATCACTTGCCAGGTTGCAAAAGCGACGGTGTTGCCTATGGCAAGCAGGTATAGCAGTGATTTCCGGTCTTTTGTGATCTTCAGATTCATGAGTTAGCTAATATTTACAGTAGAATGCATTGGAGAGGAACTATATCATCCTCATCCTATGTCTTCTCTCACAATTTATGCAGGTCCAAAAGCGTTGGAACGGATTTCCCGAGAGGGAGTTCACCGTGAGCAGTTCGATACCATGGTTGGCGCGTCGGGCGGACCAAAATGGTTTGTTCTACATGGTTTGGACCAGTACCTATTCGGTGATTTTTTTGCCAATTCAGACTCTAAATTAGTCACTATTGGCTCGTCAGCAGGCGCTTGGCGCATGTGCTGCCTGGCCACAGCTGACCCTATCGCAGCCATCGATCGGCTTGCTAGCAGGTATAGCAGAGAAAGGTATTCTGAGTCGCCCACGGTGGAAGAAATTACCGAGAAAGCCCGTCTCATGGTTGAGTATGTTCTTGGGCCTACCGGTGCCAGCGAAATAGTAAACAATTCTAAATATAAAACTCACATAGTGACAGATCGCTGCAAGGGGTTGTCTTCATCGGCCGGGAAGTCGCTGCAAACGTTGATGCTTGGCGGTGCTGCAGGGGCCAATATTGTTTCTCGAAAAACCCTATCTTGGTTCTTCGAGCGAACCGTATTTACCAATGCGCCTGCCAGTTTGCCGGCACGCTGGTCAGATATGACGACTAGTGCAGTGGCTTTGGCAGAGAATAACGTTATTGATGCGATGATGGCCACAGGCTCTATTCCCTTTATTCTTGAGGCGGTGAAGGATATTGCTGGAGCTAGACCGGGTCTTTACTGGGATGGGGGGATTACCGACTACCATTTCGATCTTCCGTTTAATAACAGCGATCAACTGGTTCTTTACCCCCATTTTTCATCATCGGTTATTCCCGGATGGTTTGATAAACGATTGCCTTGGCGCAAGGTGCGCGATTCGAATTTCGATAATGTTGTGTTGGTCACTCCGGCGGAAGAATTTACGAAAAGTTTACCTTTTGGCAAAATCCCCGACCGCCAAGACTTTAATAACTATTCCTACGAAGTGCGTTTAGAGTATTGGAATAAAGTAATGCTTGAAAGCAAGCACTTGGCTGAAGATTTTGCCAAATTAGTCGAATATGGGACGGGCTTAGAGGATATACGTCCTTTCGCAGATCGAGCACGGTGAAAGCTAAGCAGTGCTAGCCCAGTTGGTGGTCATGCTGCAATCGAAACGCTGATCAAATAGCATAGGTTGTAGTCATAAGATCTGTAGCTAGAAGCTCCATATTTTTATGTTCCCTAGGCTAGAGGTAGAGGTTTAAGCTACAAGATTTGAAATCGACACTGTAATTTATGATTGCTGTGCTAATTGATGATTTGGTAAACAAGCTGATACAGATACCCATTACTAAAGTCATTTTGCTAAACTTATTGGGTCCACTATGGATCAAATGTTATGGTTGGTCGACGCGAATAAATTCGGCGAAGCCGTTTACAAATTGTCAAGTGACTCAACGTTGACTATCAACTTTGGAATTGAAATGTACAGAGCTAAAATTTTACTAGGAGCGAAGGTCTGCGTTCCTCTGTTAATGTTATGTTTGTCTGGATGTATTGCAGTCGTCGTCGGCGCCGTTGTTGATACGACTATCGAAGTGGCTAAAGTTCCTTTTAAAGTCGCTGGCGCTGCGGTAGATGTTATTGTCCCCGACGACAATGAGGATAATTAATCAGTTAAGCTGTAGGTTATATCAATATTTTTGAGAAGATTTCATGACAATAATACCTGAAGACTTTAATGTTCCCTCACAATATCAACATTGGATAGGTGATAAAGCGGAAGACCACATAGGCCCATTCTTTTTTTACATGGATGGTGATCAGCCGCGAACAGCATTCAGAGTGCGAGAACAAAACTGCAATGCACACAATACTGTTCACGGCGGAGTGTTGATGGCATTTGCAGACTATACACTGTGTATGGGTGCCAACGGTGGTGAAAATGAAAGCGTGCTCACCGTTAGTTTGAACAGTGAGTTTACAGCTCCGGGACAAAACGGGGATCTGATTCTAGGTCACTGTGAAGTTATCCGCCGAGGGCGCTCCATAGTCTTTGTGCGCTGCCGGTTAACGGCCAACGGGGAGACTGTTCTGATGGCTAGCGCTGTAGTCAAAATGCTTCGGAAAAGCCCCAGTTAAATACCTTGATTGTTGGGTAGGTCGAGTAATTCAAGCGGGGTTTCTAAAATACGAGTCGCGCCGGCTGTGTCGAGTTCCTGGCTGCTTCCATAACCCCATAGGACGCCCCAGCTTTCCAGCTTATTCGTAGTCGCCGCAAAGATGTCGACAGATCGGTCTCCTATCATAAGCGCTTGTGAATCTATGCGCCCCTCGGTGAGTAGTTTTTCTAACTGCAGAGATTTCGGGGAATTAAAACTATCATCTGAAACACCGCTGACAAAATCAAAATAGTTAAAGAGGTTAAATTCTTTGAGGATTTTGATGGCGTACTTTTCTAGCTTAGAAGTGCAAACACCCATCGGGATTTGGCGTTCTTTTAGCTGATCAAGAACATCGTAAATTCCAGGGTAGACGGTGTTTTCAGCAAAACCAAATTCACCATAACGCTCACGGTAAGCCGCTACTAACTGTTTGATCTTAAACTCATCATCCTCCCCTGAAAGTTCAGCTATTGCAGACTCAAGAGGCGGGCCTATCAATGCAGTGATTTCATGCTCAGGACGAGCCATGTAGTCAAAGCTCGTGAGGGCATAGTTCATGCATCGAACTATGCCTTGGGCTGGGTCTGTTAATGTTCCGTCTAAATCGAAAACGAGTGTGGAGTAATGCATTATCTAGTTAGTCTTCTTTGTCAGTGAATAAACTTTTTCAGCAGTGCCATAAAACATTGCATGTTTTTCAGCTTCGGAAAAATCTGCGGTCAGTTTTTTAAATCCATTCCAGAGTACATGGTAACTAATTGAGAGTCGATCAACAGGAAAATTGCTTTCAAACATGCAGCGATCTGGACCGAAACATTCGATGGTATGGAGGTAATACTTTTGTTGTGCGGCGACAAACTCATCAGATGTCGGCGGTGCTTCAGCTTTGTGCCAGCCAAATCCGTTATCCGGCATCGCGAGGCCGCCGATCTTTGCAAAGACGTTGTCACATTTTGCTAGTTCAGCAATTTCTTGCTTCCACTCTTGAAAAATTTCATTGCGAGCATTTTGGTAAATTCCAACCCCCAATGGCGTTCCGAAATGGTCTAGGACCATCTTGCAGTCGGGCACCGCTCGCGCTAGGTCGAGGAAGTTGAGGTTTTGGTGATGGAAGTGCCATGTGTCATAAGTCAGGCCGCGCTGTGCCAGCATTTTAATGCCTTTACGAAAAGATTCCTTCCCGTGTAGATAAGGTGGCGCGGAGCCGCGGATGAGTAGATCTTCCGGTCTCTTATCATGGGCAGCAGCATGGCGAATGCCGCGAAATAAGCCCTTGCCCGCATCAGTCAGCGCGTCTAGTGTTTCAGCCAAAAGTTCAGGGCTTTCTCCTGCTAGAGTGAGGTCGGCGTGGCCGACGATGCCGGCGATCTGGGCCTGACCTGGGTCCTTGTTAGAATCCAATGCAATGTTGGCAACTTCGTTGACTTCGCCCACGGATAAAAGATGCTCTGGGCCGGATTTGTGATAGAAGGCATGACACTCCATGAACATGGTTTTTTCAATATTGTGGCCTGATCCCGTGTCTTTCCATAATTCAGGCAATAAATAATCTCGGTTAAATATTTGCCTCCACAGGTGATGGTGTGGATCGATAATGGGACGGTCGGGATCAAGTATCTCTTCTTGAACTTGTTCTAACCATTGATCGCTGCCAGGTTCAGTCTTTGCCATGTGTTGTTCCTTGTTTAACTATCTCGGCGATACTTATTCGTGGAGAGTCTAGGGTGTATTAATCGAAGTCACCAGCATTAACGGATTCATGGGTCGGCGGAGTTGATTGTCAGTGCCTATGACTCTACTGGAGTCAGTCCCTCACGATGGTGTAGTATGCCGCATCAATATTTAGCGGAGTTGATACTGGTCAGGGCATAGCTGGCTTTAATCAATAATACGATCAACAAAATAAAATCAGATAGGAGCTATGCATGAGCATTTCCGCAATAGTCATTTTACTCTACCTCGTCTTATTCGCCGGGGTAGGGATTTATTTAAGCCGCAATAATAAAAGTTCCGCTGATTGGGCAATTGGCGGCGGTACTCTAGGTGTGGCTATGCTGGCCGCGGGGGTCGCAGGTACAAGGATTGGCGGTGCCGGGACTTACGGGGTCGCAGGTGATGTGATTTCTGAGGGCTTAGGGCATCTGTGGTACAGCGTTAACTCGTTTGCGGCTTTGTTTTTAGTGGGCATTTTCTTCGCTATTCCTTATCGCAAGCTTAAGGTGGTGAGTGTTGGGCAAGTATTCGATTTTCGCTGGGGCTCGCGTCGCTGTCAGTGGCTAACCAGTCTTTGCGTTCAAGCAGAGTATTTGGTCGTTAACATAATTGAGCCCTATGTCATTGGCTCTATCGTTAGTGGTGTTACTGGATTGCCGTTTGTCGTTGGCGTTGCAATGGGTGGTTTCACGATTGTGTTGTTTACCGTGATGGGTGGACTGAAAGGCACTGCTATTACAAATGTTGTCCATTGTACCGTGATTATTCTTGGTTTGGGCCTAGTTGGCTATGTCGCCATGCAAAACATCGGCGGCTGGGATCAGGTTGTAGTGCAAGCCAATGCTGCGCTGGAAACCTCTGGTAAAGATGAGGCGAAGTGGTGGAGTTTCACTGGTATCGGGCTTGCGACCATTATTGCCTTGTTCATCTCCGCAACAATTCACACCCCTGGTGCTTCTGTTTACGCCAACTACGCAAGCTCGGCGGCTAAGCAAGAATACCTGATTCCTGGGTTCTTTTTAGCCGGTGTTATTGCAGCCATAATGCCTTTGGTGGCTGGCTTTATTGGGGTTTTGACAATGGCTACCTATGGCGCTGATAGCGGTTTGTCGAGTTATTTAAATATTGCTCAACTTGCTATCGATACAGGCCCAATTCTCGGTGGTATTGCTCTGGCTGCGGTTTTGGCTGCGGTAATTTCCTCTGGGGCACCGATACTTTTGGCAAGCTCGACCATGTTTGTCAATGATTGGATTCCAGCTTCTAAAAATTACTCTGATGAGAAGAAGCTGAAGGCTTATAAAATTGTCACTGTGGTCTACGGCTCTTTAGCGGCTGTTATCGCGTATGTTGGGAATATTACCTCAGTCTTGCAGTTGCTGCTTCTCGGCTTCGCTATGGTAGTCCCGCCAGCTATTGCTGTTACCTATGTTTTTTACTGGAAGAAAACCACAGAGTTCGCTGCATTTTGGGGTATGGTTGCCGGTTTTGGCGGAGGCCTTATCATGTGGCTTTTCAATACCCTGTTCGATGGCGCTGAAAATGCAACCGCGGGTGGATTTGCCCAGTGGTGGTGGGAGATTATCAATGTGCTTGGCGAGTGGAGAGATCCATCGTTCTTGACGTTAATGTTGCCGTTAATCATTATCCCTGTGCTAACGATTCTGTTTCCGAATTCAGCTCAGGATAATGAGAAATCTGAATCTTTCTATCTGCGGCTTGGTCGCATTCAAAAAAACCTTAGCTGGGCATAGGGCGCTTAGAGAATTGGGGAAACCTGTTTAGAGCTGACATTCCTAGATGGCATAACCAAAAAAGGAGCACTAAGTGCTCCTTTTTTGGTTCGACCTAATTAAGATCGATTCTAACTCGATCTTAATTAAGCTAGCGCTGGAGTTCCCCGCTCGCTTGAATTAGAAACGGGCCAGGTGTCGCATAGCTTTTCTCAAGCAGTGCACATAACTCTTCGCAGGTGTCAGCCCGACCTCCAGGAACCCCCATGCTAGCAGCCATTGCAACCCAGTCAATAATTGGATTGCTTATATCAAACAAGCTAGCTGCAGTGTCGCCCATTTCTTTGACACCTATACGGCCATATTCGACGTTGAGTATATTGTATTTGTTGTTAGCAAAGATCACTGTCGTTACGTTTAGGCTTTCTCGCGCTTGTGTCCAAAAACTTTGGTTAGTGTAAGCGGCGCCTCCATCACCCAATAAGGCCAGTACTTGTCGGTCTGGGCAGGCCAGTGCGGCGCCTATCGCACAGGGTCCGCCTTGGCCAATTGCACCACCTGTCAGACTTAACCAAGTATTGCGTGCTGCTTTCTGACACATGCCGTAGGCTGCGTTGCCGCCACCAGAATCGGTGGTCACGATTACGTCTTCTGGCAAAGTTGCTGCGATGGACTGAATTATCGATACATTGTGCAGCTCGCCGGTGGGCTTAGGAATATCCTCTTTTTGAAATCTTACAATTTCAGAAGAGCTGGCATCTAGGCGAGCCGTAAGTCGCTCTAAGGCGTCAATGGCATCATCTTCTCGGTAAGTAAGACGGCTTACCTTGCAGCCCTCAGGGATCAGTTGGCCAGGAACTCCGCGGTAGGCAAAGAAGCTCGCAGGAATTTGCCCGCCAACTAATATCAAGTTATCAAAAGACTCTAATGCAGCAAGTATCTGCTCTGGAAAATAGGGCAGGCGATTTACCGCAACCCGTCCAGGGCCACCATCTGCGCGTCCAGGGAACGTGCCATTGAATAAGGTGCAGCCAGTTTTGCTGGCGATTTTGCTGGCGAATTCCATCGCCGCTTGATCGCAGGCGTGATGTTCTAACAACATTGCTGTCTTGCCGCCTGAAAGTATTGTATTCGCAACATTTTCTACAGTTTGATCGTGTATTTTACTGCGCATAGGAAGTGGATTTGGCTGGACCTTACCCAGTGAATCTCCCCATGCGGCATCTGCTCCCAAAATCAGAGTCGAAATTTGTCCTACAGTTCCGACGCTTTGACGAAGCGTTGCGGTATAGGCGTCAGCACCGTCTTGGGCTAAGGTTTTCTCGGTGCTGCTGGATTTTATCCAAGTAGAAAAATTGCGCGCTAAGGTATCGATATCGGAAGTAAGAGGGGCATCATAGCCAACATGAAAATTTGGATGATTACCGATCAGGTTAATTATTGGCGCGTTAGCTCGGCGTGCATTGTGCAAATTGGCTATTCCGTTCGCCATGCCCGGACCTAAGTGCAGCAAAGTGGCCGCAGGTTTGCCGGTCATGCGTCCGTAGCCGTCAGCGGCGCCAGTAGCTACGCCTTCAAACAGTGCTAGTACTGAGCGGATGCGAGGCACGCTATCTAATGCCTGAACTAGGTGCATTTCGGATGTTCCTGGGTTGGCCATGCAGAGTTCTACTCCGCAATCGGCCAGTGTTTCAATCAACGCTGTAGCACCATTCATGTTATTTTTCCTTTTGGGGTTGTGCGGCCGCTCGATGGCTGGATGAGCTCAACATAATAGCATTTTACGCATTAAACACGAATGACAAAAGCTGAGAAGAGAGAGTGTGCACCGTCCTATGCGTGGATCTTCTTCGGTCCATGAATACTGCCTATTCAAATGGGGTGTTTTGGATTTTCTGATTGTGAGAAACGAGTCGATTTTTATCGATTGCCTGCCAGCACCGCACAATACTGTTTCCTTACCTCATAAGACTGCCAATTCATGATAAATAAGGTAAACTTTATTCTATTCCGCAATAGTGTGTTAGGAACAGGGGATTTTAATGAAATTAAGTGATTTTGCGATAGTAACTGCAGTCAGTGCGCTGCTTGGTGGGGCAGTACAGGCCCAAGATTATGACGTTCCTAAAACACAGTGGGGACAGCCAGACCTCCAAGGTGTCTGGAACTTTAGTTCGACTATACCTATGGAGCGACCGCCTTTCTTCGCTGATAAAGCCTATTTGACAGCGCAAGATCTAGCCGCAATCAAGGCTCAGACTGAAGCAGGTTTGCAGGCGATCAATAATATCGGCGTTGGTGGCTACAATACATTCTGGACAGAAATGGGCGGAACAGGGGATAACCGAACCTCTCTTATTATGTACCCAGAAAATGGCAGAATGCCAGCAACCGTCGAAGGTGTTGCGATTCAGGTAGGGGGACTTGGTCCAGATGAGCCCGGGACTAGGCCAACACGTATGGTGGTAGGTGGAATATCAAAAGACGGACCCGAGGATCGCGGTATATCAGAGCGCTGTATTGTCGGTTTTAATTCAGGACCTCCGTTTACACCTAATCTTTATAATAACAACGTGCAAATAGTTCAGTCCAAAGACACTGCGGTACTTATGACTGAAATGATCCACGACGCGCGTATAGTGCCATTGACTGACAAGCCTGCTTTGTCTGAGGGTGTGCGCTTGTGGACAGGAGATTCAAGAGGATATTGGGATGGTGAAACTTTGGTTGTAGAGACTCGGAATTTCAACAATTTAACCCAAAGCTTTGGCGTTTACGGGTCGGCTGAAGATAAGCTTCTCACTGAGCGATTCACAAGGACTGATGAGTTCACTGTTGAATATGAATTCACTGTTGAAGATCCCAGCACTTTTACAGACAAAATCGTGGCAATGGTTCCAATGTCTAAAGTGGATGGGCTGATGTATGAATATGCCTGTCATGAAGGTAACTACGGTCTTTTGAATACGTTGCGTGGTGAGCGTATTGCTGAGGAACGTGAAGCAGAAGGCGAGCGATAATAGCCGTTGATTAAGTAGTCACGAAATATAAAAAGGTCAGCTTTAGCTGGCCTTTTTATTAGCAGGCAATTATTAGCAGGCAATTATTAGCAGGAAAGTGTTCGTCGAAAGGATGTTAGTTGAAAGATTTATTACTTACGAAATTTATATCTACCCGCTGTACTTTTAAAGGAGTTATTAATGAGAACGAACCGCAAGCTATTCTTACTCGGCAGTTTGTTTGTCAGTGGTTTGGTAAACGCACAAAGCACGACCGTGCTATACAACGAGCGAGTTGTAGAAATAGACCAAACCCTGCCAGATGCTACTGAGCTTTGGGTTACCCCGGAGGATTTAACCCGGGTTAATGATTTTGTATTGAAACCGGAAGGCGCGTGTTTGGATGCTCTTTGCATCCCTGTCTTGCAAGACCGAGACAGTGACATGTTTGTAACTCGCCAAGACCAGGGTTGGTTCAACCTAACGGGACTGGCCGATAAGCTTCAGCAAGCCTATGCCACAGATTTTTCTGATGGCGTTTGGAGCTTTGGAGCCATGCCGTTAGAGCGTCAGTCTTTTCTTCGCGGTGCACAGGCTCCTGATTTCGAGCTTGAAGACCGAGAAGGAAATACAGTTCGCTTGTCAGATTTTCGCGGTAAGAAAGTTCTTTTGCTAACTTGGGCTTCTTGGTGAGGCTGTAGACTTGACGTGCCCGTGTGGCAAGTAATCTACGATGAGCTAAAAGACCAAAATTTTGAAATTATCTCTGTTGCCCAAGA
>CAWKZY010000002.1:0-188907 GCA_963854625.1 Gammaproteobacteria bacterium
GATGATTACTATGAATCACAAGGCTTGCCTGACTCAACGTGACATGAGGTATCATGCCTGTTGTTGGCCCCCTAAATAATTCGCCGAGGCTTGGTCTGTGATGGTAGTTAAGTTAATTAAAGGCACTTTAGTTAAAGATACTTCGGTTAAAAGTGCTTTAGTTATTGCCATTTTCATCTTATTTCCTCTGTCTATGACAGCTTCTTCGGCCGAGGAAGAATTTTCACTTTTAATACTTGAAGCTAACCTAATTGCTGAAATTGAAGGGCAGCAAGCAGGTCTCAGCCCCGGACAGATTATTAATTCTTATTACTCTTTGTTAGATGAAGATGCCGCTGCTACGGCTAATCTCCATCGACGTGAATTAAATTCCCTCAACCCTAGATATGAAGTTGCCTACCGAGCCGCTGATAGCGCAGAGTTAGCAGAGCTTATGGATGAAATCAGTTTCCATTGGGGGGCCATAAAAAGTATCCACTCAAAGCACTTTATCCGCAGTGTGCAAATGCTGTTAAGCACAGCTTACGATCAAGAGCTAGCAGAAATTCTTTCTTCACCTATACCCAAATAGCTGCACCACAAAAATCAAAGGCGGCTGGATTAAACGTTCTAAGAAAAATTGATTTATTGGTAAAGAAATTAACCTCTCAAATCCTATGTCAGCAATATTCCGACAGCTTCAGGCACAAACACAGACACGCTTAAATATCTCTGAATTCCTCTCTTTAACAAACAGACTGGCTGCTGTCATATTCAGCTGATACTCGGATGTCCGCTCCTACCACAATACTAGCCGGACTGAGTTATGCTGCTCCCTATCCTCTACTGCAGCCGCTTTCAAAGGAGACAAGGTAGTTGTTATTTGTTAATCCGTGGTACGAATGACTATGAATCTGACCCCATCAGTGAAATCTCTTGTTTCTTAACCAACAACCCGATCTCCGTTGAACGAACCGCTCTAACCTTAACACCGTATCTGGCACCCTTTGCCCCCCACAGAGCCGCCAACACTCGATATGAAATAGAAATAGCATCTCGCAAGAGGTTGATTTTTGCCAGCGTTAACCACGCAATTAGGCCAGCAAAAACACAACACAATAAAATAAGTAGCGCTCTTATCGAACACAGACGCTTTCCGTACCCCAGCCATTAAACGGTCAAGATAAGCTCCGTATTAACTAGATTGCTGAGGAATAAAGGCTCATTATAGAGTTAGCTATTTTTTGATTCTAAAGACAGCTTAAAGGCAAATTTGACGGGCTTGTAACGATATTTTTTGACGATGTCATTGGCTCATCAATCTTTACGCCTGGCGCCCAGCCTTAAGGTATGGCTTATCAAAAAAACTGGGCAGGCTTAACTACAAAAATCACATATCAATCTCTTTTACAGTTAACTGTCGTGCGCTGACTCAGAAATTACGTTAGGTTTAGCGCCTCTGAGGTTTTAAGCTCGCAGCTTAAGTTCAGTCAACAAATATTTTGAGTATAGATTCTAATGAGCAATACAAAAAACTTGCCGTACCACACAGCAGAAATTCCCGTTAATGAAAATGAGAGATTAACAGCACTTTATAAATTGAATATTCTGGATACGGCGCCGGAGCCTCGTTTTGATCGTCTGACAGAATTAGCTGCCGACGTACTCAATGTTCCTATCGTGCTAATCTCGTTGGTGGATGAGAACCGACAGTGGTTTAAGTCGAGCTGTGGCTTTGCGGCAACCCAAACACCACGTAAACGGGCTTTCTGCTCTTACGCAATTCATTACGATGACATAATGTTGGTAGACGACACTTTAACCGACGAGCGTTTTCGACATAACCCATTGGTCACGGGTGAGCCGTTTGTTCGTTCCTATGCCGGCGCGGTTCTTCATTCACCGGAAGGTTTGCCTTTGGGTACACTGTGTTTGATTGACACCCAACCCCGTACCTTCTCAAAGAAAGAACAAAGACAGTTGATTGCATTTGGCAGGCTCGTTCAAGCTGAAATGAATCAAGATATCACCGACGCCCAGTCCCGTATGCGATCTCAATTGTCTGCTCACCTAGACCCTATGACAGGCTTTTTTAATTACGCAGAATTTTGTAATCGATGTGAAGCTATCCTCAGTCCGCAGGATGAGAAGGGACAAGATGCCTTACTGTTTATTTCTCTTCCCCAGTTAGATTTTATCTATCGAGTCCATGGCCTCGAGATCTATCAGAGTGTCATCGGGCCTGTCGCTCAAATTCTCGTCAGAGCTTTTGCGAATGAAGAAACTCTTTTCGGGCGCCAACTCCGTGAAGGCCTATTAGTTTTCATCAATGGCAATCAACAATCTCTTGAAAAGCTTGCTAAAAAAGCCCAGCAGGCTTTAAGAGATGAGATTCAACTTCCAAGCTCTGTCCCTGATTTAGCAATCCGAATAGGTGTGGCTAAAGTAATCAACAACATTGATCAGACAACATATCACTGCAAAGCGGCAGCGAGATCCATGCCGCAAGAAAAAGGTATACGCTACAATATTTTTTCAGACGAAGATTATTTTGCTGAAAGCCGCGCCAGTGACATAGCTTTACGCCTCCTTCATGCTATCGAAGAGGACGAACTAAACTTACACTTTCAACCAAAAGTCAGTGTGAGCACAGGCCATATTTTGGGTGCCGAAGCCTTGCTCCGCTGGAGCGACGATAAGCTTGGGGAAGTGCCACCTGAAGAAGTAGTCAACGCAGCGGTCTCGGCTGACTTAGTCACAGTTTTAGACAATTGGGTGCTGGCGGCTGCGATAAAGCAAATAGCCTATTGGCAAACAGCCGGCTTAGAACCGGTTCCTATTTCAATTAATCTTGGCGCTGAAAGTTTTGCAGAACCGGCCTTGCCCAGCCGAATTCAAACGCTATTGACTACTTATAATGTACCTGCTGAACTGCTACAGATTGAAGTTTTAGAAACCGCGATCTTACAGGACTTCGATTCTATACTTCCTATCATGCAAGCTATTACCCAAATTGGCGTGCAGTTTGCGTTAGACGATTTTGGCACAGAATATTCTTCGCTGCGGTATTTGCAAAAGCTGCCTATTTCAGTTGTTAAAATTGATAGAAGCTTTGTACAAGGTCTAGTTGCCAATCAAGAAGATGCCGCGCTGGCCATGGGCATTATTTCTATCGCCCACGATCTTGGAATGGAAGTGATTGCCGAGGGAGTAGAAAACCGAGAACAATACGTTGTTCTGAGGTCGTTCCAGTGCGACGGCATTCAAGGAAATTTATTTCGTGCAGCTTGCCCTGGCGATGAAATAGCGGACTACCTTTTACCTGATTTTTGCTTCCCACTGCCCGCCTTTCACCAGTAGGTTTGCATAATAATTATGCGTGTATTTTTATTTTCAACCTTTCAACAACTAAAGCTAGAAATAGCTTTTAGGTCCAACCAGCGGGTAGAAATTCGCTACAGACTCTAGAATTATGTCTATCGTAAGGCTACCTACGCAAATGCCAATAAATCCATATATCCAAGCTACAGCCAACATCAATAGATAGGGGACAATTACCACGTCTCTCAAGGTCATCTAGATCTGCGCTTGGTTAACAGCTTAACAGAGAGCGACCGTCATCGAACAAGAAAAACCCTGTTTAGCAACAGTCTAGGAGCTGCCATCAAGCGAAACGTTCGGCATAAACCATAAACAGAGACGGAATAACTGGCGAGGTGCTCACGATAGATTTTCTATCTGTTAAACGTCGTTACTTTTACAATATCTATGTACACACTCCCAATAAGTGACCCATTAAGAGTCATTATTCAAACTTCTCCGCTTCCTTTCAGACACCCAGTGCAACAATGTTACGATTTATTTAGCGCTGCCAGCGAAGCTATAGGATAATGTGCAGTTCTGCATTGCCCTGTACGCCTTAATTTGAGCCACTGCTTACCGTCTCCGTTTACACATTCACCGCTTGGTCAAGGGGCCCTGTATTGATCGCATCCATTTTTAGACTTTCAACCATCTTGTTTGGCGTCGCCATTCTCATCTTGGGGCATGGGTTGCAGCTGGCCTTTATGCCACTGCGCGTTCAAATGCTTGGCTGGACAAGTGCCCAAGGCGGCTTACTGAGTTCCTTGTACTTTGTTGGCTTTTTATGTGGCTGCTTCATCGTACCAAAAATGGTAAGCCGAGTAGGGCATATACGATGTTTTGCGGTACTGACGTCGGTAATGGCCACCTCAATTCTTAGCCTCGGGCTTTTGGAAAACTATTACTTTTGGATGCTGTTGCGTGTAATAACCGGCTTTTCTATTGTGGGCCTATACCTTGTGATTGAAAGCTGGCTGAACGCCGAAGTTGGCAATGAGGTACGCGGCGGCGTATTGGCCACTTACACTGTAATCGTATTAACCTGTTTGGCTCTGAGTCAGCTGTTACTTAATGCGTCTTCACCTGGCGGTTATTCCCTACTAATACTATCAGCCATTCTAATAATCTTAGCCGCGGTTCCAGTTTGTTTGACCAGTTCGACACAGCCTCACGCCATACCTAGCGCGACGTTTTCTCCATTATTGGTAATCAAGACTTCCCGCGCAGCGGCTTTAGGCGCACTAATCGCAGGCCTTATCTCAGGCTCGGTTTATGGCTTAGGCGCCATCTATGGCACTCAGGTGGGCCTTGATGTGCGAAGTATTAGTATTATGATGGCATTAGCAATTGCAGGTGGCGCACTCGCCCAATTGCCTTTGGGCAAAACTTCCGACCATGTCGATCGGCGCTTGGTCATACTTGCTTGCATGGTTTTTGGAGCCTTAATTGCCGGGGCGGCCTTATTTGCGCCACAAACTATGGCCTTCGGAGTAATGTTTCTGTTTGGGGCTTCGGTGATGCCAATCTATGCACTGAGCCTAGCGCTTGCTAGCGACAATGCTAAAGACAGTAATTTTTTGGAAGTCGGTACAGGTTTGATGATGACCAATGCCGCAGGCTCAGTAATTGGGCCCCTTCTCACCTCACAACTTATGTACCGGTTTGGACCAGAGTACTTTTTTATTACTAATCTCTGTATTTTGGTCTGTGGTGCGATCGCCGTTGTAATAATGATTAAGACTAAAACTGCTGCCGTAGGGCACCCGAGTGATTTTGCCTTGGCGACCTCAGCATCGGCTCAAGCTGCGCTGCAACTGGACCCCCGGGGCGAAGAGGATAGTGATTCAGCAGACAGCGAGGTCATTGATGAATCGGATAAAACAGACAGAAAAATTGTCGATGAATCTGATTCCACAACGCAAGCTTAGCCGCTTCTGCACCGTAAAACTTCGGGGTACGGCTGTTTGTTAGATTCTTCCCTCACCTTTGCTATTACTGACACCTCACCTCTGGCAGCTCTTTCACTTTCAAATCACCACTCTCGCAGTTTGCGAGATGAGCTTTGATAGATCTATGAGCCATCTTGCATGTATCTGCAAACAGGAACTTTGCAGCAACTATCAAAGGCAAGCTTCCTGTAAGGGTCATCTTCGAACATCCCAATCTCATTAGCTGCCCAAAATGTGGCGAGTTCCTGTCTCTCAGAGCTATTGTAGCAATACCCGCTAGCGTGCTGAGACGTTGGGATGGCATAAAGTAGTCGCAGGTTCTGTACAGCTTTAGCCGCCGGCTTGACGCCATGATCAAAGGGTCTTAAATTTGTCCTAAATAGTTCAAGGACCTCCAATACAGCTAAATATGTCGGTGCTTGCGCCGCAACTGCAGAACCATTATCTATAGACAATTTCGCTACCAAATCCATTCCCTGCTGAGATCCATAAAGCAAAAGCACCTGCTCTGCCCTGCAGACAAGACCTTTTTTGATAGCTGGGCACAGATCAATTTACGGTCGCCGGCACTCTCACCATATTGAAGAAATTTCGGGGCAAGCCGGCAAGGTCTAATTCTGGCATAGACTCTAAAGCCGGCAGCCCGCTGGCAAAAGAAATCATCCCAGGTTTGTCGATAACTGATAGAATCTTACGGACAAGGGATGATTTCAGGTTTTCGATTCTATCAGACAAACGCAGCCTGAGATCTCTCCCAGGGCATACCGGTAACAGCGGCTCACACTTAGGTCAATGTTATTTACCTTTAATAGAAGTTTAACTCGAATTACTACTAAGTCAATATGGCTGACCAATTAAAACAAGAAGAATTGCTGGAAGCGATAGAGCTATTCTACTTTTCCTATCGATCCTTCACCGCCGGCCCAGATCAGATACTGCAGAATCAAGGACTGGGGCGAGTTCATCATCGCATTCTCTATTTTGTCGCTCGCAACCCTCAGATCAGTATTAATGAGATACTAAAAATACTTCAAGTGAGCAAGCAAGCACTAAACCAACCTTTACGTAAGCTGATTGAATTAGAGCTGGTCTTGTACCAGAAATCAGATAATGACCGCCGTATAAAGCAGCTCTTTTTGAGCAAAAAGGGACGAGCATTAGAAGGCAAACTCACTAGCACTCAGCTGCAACATCTTGAGGCTGCATTTTTTGGTGGTAAAAACAGCTCGCTAAAAAACTGGAAGGAAGTGATGTTGCAGATATCACTGACAGGGCCTACGAACATGAAGTAACCAAAATCAGATATTTTTCAGAACAGGCTCACAAAGTAAAATATGTAATAGCACAGATGTTTGCCAACAAAAGTGACGAACGGTTTCACCTAAAATAGTAAAAACTATCCAGCTTTCTTGTTACGAGAGCGCAGGCTATCGATACAGAAAATGGCCAATGCTGTCCATATCAGCGCAAACGTAATCAGTTCGGGCAATCCAAAAGACTCCCCATACAGCAAAACAGCTAACAGAAAGCTAACGCTAGGCGCAATATATTGAAATAGTCCTAGTGCGGTTAGCGTAAGCCGCTTCGCAGCTGCCGCAAAAACAATTAACGGAAATGCTGTCACAGCTCCCGAGAAAATCAGAAGCATATCCAAAGTTAGGTCTTTTTGTAAAAAGACACTCTCATCAGAGCTTTGCAGCATTAGCAAGTAACCAGCAGCGATAGGTAAAAGCATGAAGGTTTCTACTGTCAAACCGACAAAAGGATCAACACTAATTTTTTTCCTTATCAAACCATAGCCGCCGAAACTAAATGCCAACGTGAGCGCAACCCAAGGCACCTGCCCAAAGACGAATAGCTGGTTAAGCACTCCCAAGGCAGCAATCGTTATGGCAACTAATTGCAGTCTACTAAGCTTTTCCTTTAACACCATGGTTGCTAAAAACACACTGACTAATGGGTTAATGTAATAGCCCAAACTTGTTTCCAGTATTCGCTCACTATTAATTGCCCAAATAAAAACAAGCCAATTGATAGATATCAATAAAGAGGAGAGCATTAGCGGAGCTAGCCGACTTAATTCTTTTAGAGTACTAAAAAAATCATCTGTTTTACCTAAGGCTTTTAGCAGTAGGCCCAACAATAGAAACGACCAAAGGATCCGGTGCGCCAAAATTTCACCCGGTCCTGCAGCATCCAGTGTTTTAAAGAAAATAGGAATTAGTCCCCAAAAAATATAGGCGGTAATAGCTAGAATAGTCCCATTGTTTTGGCTGCTAGATGTCATTACATTCTCGAATAAAAGAAGTTTACAGGTTTAAACACAGATTAGACTTGGAATATAGTCAGACAAAAATATTAGGCACTTAGATAAAATACCTAGCTTTATATTTTTAAAAGGGGAATGGCTAGTGGCTACATTCCACAAACTTATTCTTACGCACAGGTCATTGTAGCCAACTAGAGGCTTTCATATCAGTCCTACTTCTTATTCATAGCATTCTTGAGCAAGTCACCTAGGGTGCCGGCCTTTGGGGGAGCTACGGACGCAGAAGGTCGAGAGCCCTTGGGCTGAGAAGCTGGCCTTGTGGCGGTCGCTCGCGCAGGCTTATCTTCACTGGCAACCAGCTCATCATCAAGGCGCATAGTGAGCGCAATCCGCTTTCTCTGTAAGTCCACCTCCATCACTTTCACTTTTACCACGTCGCCAGTCTTTACGACCGAATGAGGATCTTTGACAAAGCTATTAGCTAGAGCCGATATATGCACCAAACCATCTTGATGAACACCAATATCGACAAATGCCCCAAAATTTGTAACATTAGTAATCACTCCTTCCAAAATCATCCCGGGCTTAAGATCTTTGATAACTTCTACGCCGTCTTTGAAGTCCGCCGATTTAAATTCAGGCCTCGGGTCGCGCCCCGGTTTCTCTAATTCTACAAGAATATCAACAACTGTAGGCAAACCAAACCTGTCATCAATAAAGTCAGCTGGCTTTAGCTTCTTCAGAAAACAACCATCACCTATGATTTCGTCAATAGTTTTATTGTTTGCACTGCTGATTTTCTGCACGACACTATAGGATTCTGGATGCACCGCCGACGCATCTAGTGGGTTATCGCCATTAACAATTCGAAGGAAGCCTGCGGATTGCTCAAAGCTTTTTTCACCAAAACGCGGCACTGCTTTTAGATCTTCTCGGCGTTTGAACTCGCCGTGGGCATTGCGATAAGCGACAATATTTGACGCTATTGAACTACTTAACCCGGCGACCCGTTGCAGCAAAGGCGCTGATGCCATATTGACATCGACTCCTACAGCATTCACACAGTCCTCAACCACCGCATTCAATGCTTGGCCCAATTTAATCTGGCTCACGTCGTGCTGATATTGCCCTACGCCAATCGACTTAGGTTCAACTTTAACGAGTTCAGCCAGCGGATCTTGTAATCGACGAGCGATTGAAATAGCCCCTCGAACAGTCACATCCAAGTCTGGAAACTCTTCGCGGGCGATATCTGACGCCGAGTACACCGAAGCACCTGCCTCGCTTACCATGGCTTTTTTCAGGCCCAATTCAGGATGACGCTTAATCAGGTCGCCAACTAATTTGTCTGTTTCTCGAGAAGCTGTACCGTTTCCGATGCTGATTAGTTCTGCTTTATGTTTCTTGGCAAGTTTGGCCAGAACATCTATAGACTCATCCCAATTATTTCTTGGGGCATGGGGAAAGATAGCCGTATCCTCTAAATACTTTCCTGTCTGGTCGACGATAGAAACCTTCACCCCAGTTCGAAGTCCCGGATCTAAACCAATGGTAATTTTATTACCAGCAGGAGGCGCAAGCAGTATTGCTTTCATATTTTCAGCAAAAACTCGAATAGATTCTTCGTCAGCAGTTTCCCGTAGTTGGCCTAATAGATCAGATTCTAATCTGGTCAGTAACTTGATTTTCCAGGTCCAACGAACGGTTTCCTGCAGCCATTTATCTGCGGCCCTTTTCTTGTCCTCAATTCCGAACCGCTTACAAATCATCGCCTCGCAAGGATCAAGCGCTTTAACAGCGCTATCCTCTGTTTTAAGGTGAGAGATAAGCGACACTGCAAGAAACCCTTCCTTACGTCCGCGAAAAACTGCTAGAGCTCGATGGGGAGGAATCTTTTTGAGCTGCTCATCGTATTCAAAGTAATCTCTAAATTTTTCAGCTTCGTTTTTCTTATCTTCAAAAACCCTAGACTCCAGATAACCGTATTCCCATAAATAGCTCCGAAGTTGACCACTTAATTCAGCATTCTCGCTCCAGCGCTCCATAAGAATTTGCTTCGCGCCGTCAAGGGCAGATTTGCAGTCGGCAATGCCTTTATCTTTACTTATGAATGGCTCAGCAGCCGACTCCGGATTTAGCGTCGGGTCAGCATAGAGCTGGTCCGCTAGCGGCTCCAATCCAGCTTCTAGAGCAATCATTGCCTTAGTTCTTCGCTTTGGCTTGTATGGCAGATAAATATCTTCTAGCTCAGCTTTTGTTAGTGCGGCTAAAACTTGCTTCTCAAGCAGAGGAGTCAGCTTATCTTGATCCTTAATACTAGTAAGAATGGCTTGCTTGCGATCCTGCATTTCCCGGAGATAGTAGAGTCTTAACTCTAAATCTCTGAGCTGTAAGTCATCTAAACCGCCGGTGGCTTCTTTACGGTAGCGAGAAATAAAAGGAACGGTAGCCCCCTCATCCAGAAGGGTGATTGCTGAGTTAACCTGCTGGGGTTTTACGCTTAATTCTTCAGCAATTTTTTGAACTATATCCATAGCGAAATTTAATTTCCTTAGTATTTAAAATCGATAATGAGCACTCAGTGAGCATCGCCGCGCATTCTGCGACAGCATCTTCAGATGTGCAATGCTTAAACGATTTATCTATCTGAAAAGCTTTTAAAGTAAACTCTAGGTAGGAATTGTAAGCCTTTGGCGAAAACAACTAAAAACTTTTCTTTTTGGCCTACTGCAACACTTTGAAAACATCAGCAGACAAATCATATCTAAACCACAAAACCCATGTCTATTGACCAGGGAGCCGTGAAACGACTAATTCATTATCTTACACGCTAATTGGCGTAATTATTGCTTAGTCAACAAACAGAAGTCACATAAAAATCAAAAAGGAACTTACCCATGGCCGAATCAGCTTCATCTGAACCATCTGCTGAAGCATCCGCAGAATCATCTACCAAGCTTCATTCTGAGCCACCTTCTCAACAAGCAAAGCCCGATAACTCTCGCCGCTACAGCAGCGACGAAGTGGCCGACATCATAAGACTTAGTCTACAAGATGAAAATAGAAATTCAGAGAACGGTATCGATCATGACGAACTCATATCAATCGGTAAGGAGGTCGGAGTAAGCCAAGACCAAATTGATCGCGCCGTAGTCCTTTTAGAGGACGAACATCAAACCAAAGACAAAGAACGATTACTATGGATGCGATTCAAAGGTCATTGTTTGACCTTTGCTTTCGTTAATCTGTTGTGTGTTTCTATCAATATTTTCACCGGCACAGAGAGCTTCTGGGCGGGCTATGTTCTTTTTGGTACTGGCCTGTTCTTAATCGGTCATTACGCAGGTCTTCGATATGCGCCCGATTTTGTAGAAATGGCTATCGAGAGAACTCGGATGCATACTTTCGGTCAGACAGCGATTTTAGTAGCTCAGGACGCTAATGTCAGCTTCACCGTATCGGACCCGTCTGGGTTGATGGAATCCAATGGTTTAGTTTATATAAAGGGTCAGCAATTACACCTTGAATACCAAACCAGTGATTCAGTTCTGGGCCTACTTAAAACCAATATTAAATCTCTCGAGGTTGATTTAGCCGATATTAGTCATTGTTTTCTAGAGCACAAATTCTGGACCTCTGAATTAATTTTGCAGGGCAACAGTATGCGAGTTTTTGGCAGCGCTCCAGGCAGTTCATCCGGCACCTTAAGGCTCAAGATAGGCAAGCAATACCACAGTGCCGCTTTAAACCTTTTAAGCCAGTTAAAGCAATAAACACCAAACTCGGAAACACATACGGCAGCCCTAGCAAGCTAAATCAGCTATGGTAATCAGGCTCATCCACTCACCCATTTTATTGCCTTAAATCAATTTCTGCGGCCATTTCTAGTTTCATACTGGTAAAGTATTAGCAGCTTTTGCTGCTGTTTAACCTTGGAGACATCTATGAGTGATTTAAAAATAGACGAAGTTTTATTGCCAGTAGCGCATTGATTGCGACCGCAACAGCCCTAGGTATAGGCTCAGTAAGCGCAAAAAATCCAGACTCGATGACCGTATCCCCGAGGACTCAAAATAAATACGCTACTTGCGCTTATTCGAGTGGGTAAAGAGCCTTGAGTGAAGACCCCAGGACGGTTCAGATATACTTATTCGGGATATTTAAAAATCAGGCGAGCCCGAGGGTCAGAACCACTACCTCTGCCGAGCATGGCCCTATGGATGACTGGGTAAAACGGTCAGCACTTGATTGACCATAAACCATGATGCGAAGCTATTCTGTTTTGTAGAACGTTAGATAGCCGGTAAACATTTCTTCCCAACTGTTTAGCCCAAATTCAACTTCCTGAGTTGGGTCTGGGTTAAACGGGTTGGAAAGCGAATTATCAAACGCGCCTATCACATGGACAATACTGCCGGCCGGAATCGCTTGAGGCTGATCCAAAGTATAATTTGGTTGCCAACCATAGTTGTAAGCAGGAATGCTAAAAATATCCTGCATTGCGCCATCTGGAGTCTCTAAAGTAAACTTCATTTTCTTGCCACGAAAGTTCATTCGCGAACGCACCGCAGTAAGCTGCACTGCCTCATCAAACTGATAGCTCGCGTGCATTGGGTGATTATTTTCATAAGGCGGGATAACAAACCTTGATGACACCGCTTGAGTCAAAATCTCTTTATTGTCGCCTTGATCTGAGAAATATAATCCGATGGTTGTTTCGTCAATTGCTGCAACTCCGTTAGAAACATAGTGAGACTGCATGGAAAGTTTATAACCTTTTGGTATAAATACAGCAGCGCCTTCAGGAAATTGTGTTGCCGGATTAGCGCCTGGAATATAGCTACCCATAAAGCGTCGTGTAACACTGTTTTCATTTTCCTCTGCCCCCCAAAAACCTTCCTCAGGGGGTGAAACAAAGGTCATAAGATGATGAAGCACCGCTTCTTTACCTGGACGATATTGAAATGCACGAACCCATTTGTCTTCGTCAAAAGTCAGCTTCGCCTCGCTGTAGACATAATCTTGAATCCCTACCGCCGGGACTTCATTGGGCGCAGATTCAACGATGAAATCTGGCTCGCCAAGATCCCATTCGAATACTTTTTCAATAGGCACTAGCTCTAACGGATCTACCTCGCCGTCGCCTCGCGGCGCTCCAGCTGCCATCCAGTGAATCAAGGTCTGTCTGTCGGCGGTAGAAATGTATTTGGCGCTGCTAGAGTGACCGATAGAAGGATCAACCTGCATAGGGGGCATACGTTTGTTGAGAAGAACCTCACGAATCATCGGAGACCAACCCAACACTGATATGTAACTGTCCAGAGCAAACGGTCCAACGCCACCCCAGCGGTGACATTCAGAACAGTTCTCGAGTACGACAAGAGCTACCTCGGTTGAATAATCTGGAGGGTTAGATGCATGCATTTCTTTCACAGGAAATTCAAGCGAACAGCCCATTGTTTGAGATTTTACTGTGTCTTTAACTTGGCCGTTTACAACGTTTTCAAGAGTATTGCTCAGTTCACCGTCAACTGGACCACGATAAAAAAGCGACAAACGTTCAGGATTGAAAACCATGACCTCGCCAGCGTTGGCAATTTCTAAGGCTTCAGTCACCAGCTGGCCACTATCTCGAAGCATAGGCACATCAAAGTTGCCGTTTAGTTCTTGGCTCGGGGATGAGTCGATCAGCAGAAACTCGATGTTGTTTTCGACATACTTCGCATGCAGGGCATTGAAGGATTCCAGCTTTGAATCCATCCCGGCGCAGCTTGGCGAGTAAGACATCAAAACTACCGCATTACGGTGGATGTATCGACTAATTTGATGGAATTCACCATCTTCATCTAAGAGGGCAAAATCACCGACTCGATCGATAGCTGCAGACGAGATTGTTGAAAAAGCTAACGCTGGAAAAATAACCAGCGAAGAAAAAAACCTAGCGAGTCCCATATGTAAAATCCAAAGGTTCTACCCCGTTCGCAAATTACTGCGACATGGGATTTTTGCTAATGTGGGGATTTTCTTGCACATCCCGTGAATAGTTTCTGTCATTTTGGTCCATACCGCCTCGAGCAGGGCCACCGGCTCCGTAGATACCACCTCGAAGAACGAAAATCATATAGTCCATTTGACTAATTAAGTGATCAGTTTTATTGGTGTACTGAGCCACCATCGATTCGATAGCGCCCTGCCTATTCATCTGCTCCGGATGAGCGAGAATGTCACCTATCACCACTTTTAAAGCTTCCAAATTGTCAATAATGCCAGAAGCTTCTGGGTGCAAAGTAAAGAAGTTTGGCGCAACAACAGGAATGCCCGGAATGTCGCTGGGCAGTGATACTAAACTGCCGTGCAGGCGAGTGACTTTCTCTTCATAAGTGCCTAGAGCGAATGCAATATCTTGATAGAGGCTTTCTCGATCGGGGCTGGTTGCCGCTATTTCCAATACCGCTATTTTTAACCACTGTGACGCCCAAGTAAGGCCGCTAAACTGAGGGAAGCCCACCCGGTAGGCATAGGCTGCTCCATGCTCTGACAACAGATCCTCTGACTTAGGCTCAGATGCCACAGAGTGGATGTCATCACGTAAATATTCCGCAACGGCTCTGTCAATGGACAGCTTCTTATCCAATATATTGTCATCGAGATAGATGCCCATGACCTGAATAATAAATTCTCGGCCCCGAGCCAAGGTCGTAATAGCAACTTCTGGCAGCAATCCGGTATCCTCGAATGCTGTTGCTGCCAATCCGCTTTCACTCTGGCGCCTGATTAGCGTAATCAAACCTGGAGTGGCGCGACTTTCAAAAACCCTGTGAGGGCCAAGCATCGCTAAATGGCTGTTGGAAGAGTGATAGTGTGAGCCTGCCGCCTCAGCCAATTCAATAATTGCCTCTACGAGCAGACGTTTACCTATACCTGAAGAGGAAGACGCGTTGGTGGCTTCAATCTCCTCAAAAATCCGAGCATGGAGTATTTCATGGGTCTCCATGAGAGTGCTCAAATCTGGGTACACTGTCGCTAGCGCTGTATTTTGCGCGGCAGCCGCATGCGGCTTCACTGTAAACAGCACGGCCAGAAGAAGACTGCTTAACAATTTAAGGTGCTTGAACGTAGACAAGTTAACTCCAATTCTTCAGTGAAAAGCTATTTCACTTAGATTACGTAATGATTTCACAATTTTAATTTTAAACCAATCAAGCCCTATAATACATGTGACTAATTGTCTCAGAAAGTTAGCGCCTAGCTCACCTGGCCATCCTATTGATATAAATAAGGTTTAATTCAATATAGACAGCCATTTCTCAGCCCCTTTTAGCCATTGGTCCGCGATCCTAGGATAAATCGATGCTCTCAGGTGATGCTGATATCATGTCGATGATTACCGTAACTACTCAAGACGCCGCCAAAAGGGTCTATCTGGACCCGATTTTCCTTATCTCGTTGTTCTTAGCGCGACGTTTTATGAGAACATAGAACAATCAAAACTAGGGGTAAACCTACCCTGTGGAGCATTTAGAGTGACAAATTCTTCCCAAGTATTTCCTAAGCCGCTATTCCTTTCCATTATTATTGGATTAGTTGGACTGGCCTTATTTATCCAAGGCATTTACCTCATGCTCGCAGGCGGCTCCCTTTATTATGGGCTGGCAGGGATAACGCTGATGATTACGGCTGTTCTTCTGTTTGCCGGAGATGTACGAGGCGCCAAGCTGTACGGTATATTTCTTGCCGTAACTTATCTTTGGTCATTGTACGAAGTCGGCTTAGACCCCTGGGCTCTTGCACCACGGGTCGCCATGTTTACAGTTCTCGGCCTTTGGTTTGTTCTTCCTCGGGTTCGCCGGGGCTTATTACAAGCCCAGCCACTGCCGCTGTTTCAGAAAATCACCACCAGAGTCACGTTGGCCGCAATGTCAGTATTTGTCATTGCCTTGCTCGCTGCCAACTACAGTTACGAGATAGGCACTCCGAGTGCTGCAGGGACAGGCACCGTTAACAATGCAAACGAAAGTTGGGCGCACTATGGCTCGTCCAAATCAGGCACCCGCTTCGCTGCTGCCGACCAAATAAATCTCGACAATGTTGATCAGCTGGAAATCGCTTGGCAGACCAGAACAAAGGTACCGGGTGCATTTAAAGGCACACCTATTCAGATCGATGACGGCCTTTATATGTGCACCGGCCAGAACATAATCGTTTCACTTGATCCTGATACCGGCGAAGAACGGTGGAGATTTGATCCAAAGATTAAAACCGCAATGTTTGGCTTTTGGGATACTTGTCGCGGAATAACTTACTATGAGTTGCCTGAAGATGCTTCATCGGATGTTTGCCCTAAGCGCATTTTTACAGCAACTACAGATGCCAGAATGTTTGCGGTAGATAGTGTCACAGGTGAACGCTGCAGTGACTTCGGGGTAGACGGAGAAATTAGCCTTCTTCCGGGCATGGGCGATGTCAAACCTGGCTTCTATTTTGTGACGTCCCCTCCCACCATCGCCAGTGATGTTGTGGTGTTAGGAGGTTGGGTTGCTGACAATCAAGAAACCGACGAGCCCTCCGGCGTGGTCCGCGGATTTAATCCGATTAATGGTGAACTGGAATGGGCCTGGGATATGGGCCGCGAGGATCGTTCTGGTTTACCCGAAAGCGGCGACACCTATACCCGCGGCACTCCAAATGTGTGGAGTTTAACCAGTGCTGATGACGAACTCGGGCTGGTCTACGTTCCCACTGGCAACGCAACACCAGATTATTACGGCGGCCATCGCAGTGAAGCCATGGAAAAGTACGCGAGTTCAATTGTAGCCCTAGACGCAAAGACCGGCGAGGTGCGCTGGCATTTCCAAACCACTCACCATGACATCTGGGACATGGACGTACCTTCACAGCCGACCTTGGTTGATGTCCCGATTGATGGCGTTGTTCGCAAAGCTGTTATTGTGCCTACCAAACGCGGCGAGGTATTTTTGTTAGACAGAATCACCGGCGAACCTATTACAGAAGTCGCTGAAATTGCCACCCCGCAAACTGATATTCCCAGCGAGACAACCAACCCAACCCAACCTTTTTCCATCGGCATGCCCTCCTTTGCCCACGAGCGTATAACCGAAGCGGATATGTGGGGGCTTACTCCATTCGATCAAGCGGCTTGTCGGCTCCAGTTCAAAAATTTACGCTACGAAGGCCCACTAACACCCCCTAGCACCCAAGGTACGCTGGTCTATCCGGGTGTTGGTGGAGGGATGAACTGGGGCAGTGTTGCAGTAGATGAAGTCAATCACCTAATGGTTGTGAACAGCTTACATATGCCATCGGTGGTGCGGCTCATTCCTCGGGATGAAGTTCGAGACAACACTCCTTTCGGCATTGGTGGAGCGCAGTCTGGCACCCCCTATGGCGTGTATTCATTCTTCTTCTTATCCCCAATTTTTGCGCCATGTCTGCGCCCTCCTTACGGAGAGATGGCCGTCGTCGATCTTGCCTCACAAGAAGTGCTGTGGCGGCGCCCGCTAGGCACAGCGAAAGAACAAGGCCCTCTTGGTATTCCTAGCCGCCTGCCTTTGCCTATGGGCATGTTTTATACGGCTGGCTCTATCGTTACCGGTGGCGGCCTTATCTTTACTGGTGGGGTATTAGACAGCACAATGAGAGCCATTGATGTTAATACCGGAGTAGAAGTGTGGACGGACCCCTTACCAAGTTCTTCTAGCGCGACACCGATGAGCTACGTTAGTCCAACAACTGGCAAGCAATACGTTATAGTTACTGTGGCAGACGGTGGAGGTGGTCTTAGTTTAGAGGCCGAAGCATCTCAAAATGTTGCAGCGGACAATAGCGATGTCGAGGGTGGCTACGTTATAGCTTACAGCCTGCCTGACTAGGGTTCACAGCAATGAACAAAAAAAAAACCTTTCTCGGACTAACTAGCTTTATCCTCCTTTGGGGAGCGAGCGTGGCTAATGCCCAAGCTAGTTACGGCGATGAGTTTATCCAAACAGAACTGGAGCGAGTGGTCAGCGATCCTGAAAACAGTGTAACAATATCAGTCGATGCTCCTGTCAACTACGTTTACAGATTCCTTATGGAACGTTTGGATCTGTACGCTAAAGATGCGGTAACTGTCACTTTCAATGCCAGTGGCGAAGGCAGCATTCAAGCTTCAGTAGGAACCGAGAGAACCACGACAATGAAGAAAGGCGGCACCCTAGTGCAGCGCTTCTTGATTGTTGAACCGCCCACGACCTATGCTTATTTCACCGACATTAGTAAGTCCACTTTGTCAGTACCGCTTAAATATTCCCTGACGAAATATGAGTTTGCAGAGGTCGGCGTTACAAAAACCACAGTCAAAATATCCGTTGTCTATGAGCCCAGCTCACGTCTTACCGGCTTTATAGTCAGGCGCTTGTTTAATTCGGCATTTGAGCGCGATTTCAACAACGCAGCGAAAATAATGAGTAATCGCTATCTGAAAGACCCCAATGGCAAGTTGTAATTCAAAAACATTAGCTGACTCTACATAGATTGACTGATAATTGTATCTCGGATGTCTTCTGTTATCGGGCGGCGCTTTACCGGTTTGGTGACACAGCAAGGGTCACGTGGACAGTTAGAACTGCGGGGGCAGATAATATTAGCCTCGGTATCCAAACCCCGCTTCACCCAATCAATGCTTAAGATGCTGGCCACACTGCTAATCACCTTTGCCGCGCGAAGTGGCACCTTTGCTGAACCATCACTACTTAGGCAAGCTTGAAAAATCTCATCGATAACGTCATCGGGCGACACCCCCTGTGCCTCGATAGCTGGACCAATATCAATTCCTGCACAAACCACGTGAAAATTATCTGCCGCATCTTTTATTCTCACCGATTCACAGCAATACAGTCGCGCGTCATCACCGTTTCGCAAAACTGAAATTTGCGACGCGGGTTTTTCAGTTTTAGTGTTCAACATATTAAAGACTGACCAGTGAGTGCAAGGGTCGTTCATCTCTCTTAGATTGCCCCAAGGCAAAGGAATGCCATTGCCTCGATATACAGCCCTAAGTTTCCCGGGAGGATATGCATCAAAGTAATGCCAATGGGGATAGGGAGAAACCGCAGTCATTCGCCTCATTAACACCGCGGTAGACACCTCAAGAAGTTTTGCACTTTCTAATGAGTAAGCGTAGCGACCAAGAAACTGCCGAGTCGGAATTTTCGGGCAAAGCAGCGCACCGGCAAAAAAACTACATTCAAAGTCCCGCCATGCGTGCAAAATATCCTTTGAATCGACAGTTTGGGCCTGGGTGCTCCAAGACTTCGCATCAAAGGTATTGCCTCCGACCGCTGAGATGCTCCGCAGACCGTCCCTGTCATGTAAAACACTGTGGCCAATATGAGTCGCCAGATCATATTTCAACCTTGCAGGGTGCTTTTTCAAACGCTCATTAACGTAAATAGTTCCAGGCGCATCGAAAAAGGACCTTACTAAGGTTTTAAATCCAGTATTGTCTGGATCTTCGATGATATCTGGCGCCCGATCAAACCATTTGATTTTCAGGCCCATTTTTTTACAAAGCGCCATGGTGTCCTGCGCAGACAAAGGCATGACTTTTTTGCCCACATCTTCGGCTGCTTTTTCAAGGTCAGGAAACCGATTCTGATGGTGCTCTTGGTGGGCCCTGATCAGCAAGTGCCCGAATTGCCTTCCGGTAATACCACCCTGAGACAAAAGCTCTGGAATTGCTATTTGCAGATGATCTTTAGAGAACAAAAATCCGGGTTCTAGAGCCACACCAGCTATCCCACCTGCAGTCTTTTTAGGGCTCACAAGGGGCTGCTGCTCTACTGATTCATCAAAAAACCAATCTATTTCCTTTTGAAAAACACTAGCGACAACCTCCAACATATCCTCAGAAGGCATTCGCTTCCCATTTTCAATCATCGACAAATAAGACACCGAAGGCGCAGATTCAGCATCTATGTGGATGCAGCGCACAGAGAGGTCGTCTAAGGTTAGACCGTTGTCTTTCCTGAGCTTGCGAATCTTTGCCCCGAGAAAGTGAGCTTTCCTTAATAACGTCTGAGTTTTAGTTTTCATGTTATTTCTTCAGCTTAAGTAAGTGTCATGGATCGTACCCTAAGCCTGACATTTTGTGAAATTTACACTGTGAAATTTCATAGTCAAATTTTCACAAGTATTTCACGTATGATTCACCTCGCACTTTAGACATGCAGCTACTCAAATTCGACTCATTGCTGAGCCGATTATAGAGAACTTTTAATAGCCCGAGGGTTAACCATGAACAGTCTAAATGACGCGTACCTCCCAGAATCATTGAGCTTGTCAAATCAGCAGCGTTTTACCAATGAAACATTTTTGGGATTGCTGGATAGTCACTTTCCACTGAATGAGGGATCTCATCGGGAAGTCACCCAATACCGCGTCTATTTTAATTGTCTCTTGGCCCACCTGAAATCGGGCCGCTGTGTGGGATTAAGTGATCCGGGTGCATTCCAAGAGTTCGATGGTGACAAAGAATGTCCCTCTTCAATTTTATTGAAGAATGATGACCATCAGATTGAGCTGATCCTGTAGACAGAGCTTCTTACATTCAACTACAGTAATTGATAAACAATAGAATTAGAGTAAACAGGATTTCAAATGACCACGTATAACGAAGACATAAACTACTTAAACACATTAAAAGAAGCAGCTGGCCAGCCTTGGGCGTCTATCAACCCTGAATTCGCAGCACGAATGCGTACTCAGAACCGCTTCAAAACTGGCCTAGATATAGCACGCTACACTGCAGATATAATGCGCAAAGACATGGCCGACTTCGATCTGGATAGCAGCAATTACACTCAGTCTCTCGGCTGTTGGCATGGCTTTATTGCCCAACAGAAAATGATCTCGATCAAAAAGCACCATGGAACGACAGATAAACGTTATTTGTATCTTTCAGGCTGGATGATTGCAGCACTAAGATCTGAGTTCGGCCCACTACCAGATCAGTCAATGCACGAAAAAACATCCGTTTCAGATCTAATTGAAGAGATCTACACGTTTCTGCGTCAGGCCGATGCTCGCGAATTAGGAGATCTATTCAATAATATGGACGAGGCCGCCGATCGGGGTGACTCGGTTACTGCTCAACGAATTCAAAACGAGATTTCTGCGCATCAAACACATGTTGTTCCAATTATTGCAGACATTGATGCAGGTTTCGGAAACGAAGAAGCCACTTACCTTCTTGCCAAACGTATGATTGAAGCCGGCGCATGTGCAATTCAGCTTGAGAATCAAGTATCTGATGCGAAACAATGTGGCCATCAAGACGGCAAAGTCACAGTACCTCATGAAGAATTTCTAGCCAAGATCCGAGCCGTGCGTTACGCCTTTTTGGAGCTAGGCATCGAGAACGGCATCATCGTTGCACGAACAGATTCACTAGGCGCTGGCTTGACCCAGAAGATAGCAACAACTGAGCAGCCTGGTGACTTGGGTGATCAATACAATCAATTTCTTGACCTAGAGCCGGTTACCGACGTTGCCACAATGGAAAACGGCGACATAGCTGTGAAAGTAAACGGAAAGCTACAAAAGACCAACAGTCTCGCCAATGGACTTTTTAAGTTTCGCGCAGACACCGGTGAAGATCGAGTTGTACTAGATTGTATTACCTCGCTTCAAAACGGAGCAGACTTACTTTGGATCGAAACGTCCACACCAAATGTGGCCAGCATCGGCACGATGGTTCAACGTATAAAGAAAGAAGTTCCTAACGCCAAGCTAGTCTACAACAATAGCCCATCGTTTAACTGGACTCTTAATTTCAGACAGCAGATATTCGATCGCTGGGAATCGGAAAGCAAAGATGTTTCTGGCTATGATCGCGAAAAACTGATGAACGCCATTTATGATGAAACTGAGCTGGCGATTGAGGCGGATAATGAGATTAGAAACTTCCAAAGAGATGCTGCCCGAGAAGCTGGTGTGTTTCATCATCTAATCACCCTGCCCACTTATCACACGGCAGCACTTAGCACTGATACTTTGGCGAAAGGCTACTTTGGCGAAGAAGGAATGTTGGCTTACGTAAGCGGTGTTCAGCGCCAGGAAATTCGTAATCAATTGGCCTGCGTAAAACATCAGGACATGGCTGGCTCAAACTTGGGAGATGATCACAAGTCATATTTTTCCGGCGAAGCGGCATTGAAGGCTGGCGGTAAAGACAACACCATGAATCAGTTCAGTTAAAGTCTGACAAACTCATCGGCGTGATGGCAAGTTAAACTAACTCGCTTTTCTGAACTACTGTAAATTCAATGCGGGCTTGGGCAATATGCTTAAGTCCGCATTACTTGTTGCTGGCTGAATGGTTACTCGATGTAAATATCGGTCATCTATCAAAGTCAATCCACCCTAATTTCATTGCCCGCCGTTTCTGGCGGCTTTTATACGCTCGGTTATTGCTATGATTAATCCCCAATTTAAATCTTTTATCGATCAGGAAATTCTTCCTCAAACCAACCTAGGCGTTGAGAAATTCTGGCAAGATTTCTCCTTTCTTATTAACGAGTTTAGCCCGCAAAATAGGAAGCTACTTGAACATAGAGCGTATTTGCAGAAGCAAATAGATGCATGGCATATCAGCAATAGATCTCGCCCCATTGATATGGCGATTTACACTAAGTTTTTAGAGGACATCGGCTACATAGTCCCTGAAGGGCTGCACTTTAAAATTGAAACGACAAATGTGGACAGCGAAGTTGCGACAATAGCGGGCCCACAATTGGTCGTACCGCTTAAAAATGCACGCTTCGCTTTAAATGCGGCAAATGCCCGCTGGGGTAGTCTTTATGATGCTCTTTATGGCAGCAACGTGGTGCCCGAAACCGACTCATTAAAAGCTGGCGCTGGTTACAACCCTCTTAGAGGCCAAGAAGTAATCAACTATGGTCGGCAACTTCTGGATCAGTCAGTTCCACTTGCCAACGGCAGTCACAGAGATGTAATTAGCTATAAAATTCATCGGCAAGCGCTGCTGGTGACTTTAGCTGACAACTCTCAAACAACCTTGTCTAATTCGAGTTACCTTGTCGCTTTTACTGGCGAGGAGGATTCGCCTTCAGCTGTTTTGCTAAAACATAACGGCCTCCATATTGAGGTGCTAATCAACCGAGAAGGCGCTATCGGCAAGACTGATCTGGCCGGAGTCAACGATATTGTCCTAGAAGCTGCTACAACCACAATCATGGACTGCGAGGATTCTGTTGCAGCGGTCGATGCGGATGACAAAATTGAAGTCTACCGAAACTGGCTAGGACTGATGTGCGGCACGCTGTCAGTAGAGTTTCCTAGAAACGGCAAAACCGTCAGCCGACGTTTAAACCCCGATAAGATTTATACAGCCATCAACGGCGGAAACTACCAGAGTGCCGGGCGCAGCTTGCTGTTCAATAGAAATGTCGGTCTGCTCATGGAATCCAGCATGATGACGGACGCAGACGGAAAGCCTGTGCCAGAACATATTATAGATGGTGTGCTTACGGCGTTGGTTAGCATGATCGATCTTAATAGAAGATTAAATGACGGATCAGGCTATAACAATTCAAAAGCCGGCAGCATCTATATTGTTAAACCAAAAATGCATGGCCCAAAAGAAGTCAGTTTTGTTTGTCAGTTGTTCGATGCAATTGAGAAAATGTTGGGGCTAGCGCCTAACACTATAAAACTTGGCATAATGGATGAAGAAAGGCGCACTACCGTCAATTTGATGGAGTGTATTAGAGCTGCTAGGTATCGTCTTGTTTTCATCAATACCGGTTTTCTCGATCGCACCGGTGACGAGATACACACCAGCATGGAAGCAGGTCCGTTCTTGCCAAAAGAGGAGATTAAACAGCAGCCATGGATTAAAGCCTATGAAAATAGAAACGTCGATATCGGCCTCAGCTGCGGCCTATCTGGGAAAGCACAAATAGGTAAAGGCATGTGGCCGATGCCCGATGAAATGGCACAGATGATGAAAGCCAAAATCCAACACCCGCAGGCTGGCGCAAATACAGCATGGGTGCCCTCACCTACAGCGGCTGTACTTCACGCGATGCATTACCATCAAGTTGACGTTTTCAAGACGCAGAAGCAGCTTCTTTCAAGACCGATGTCGCCACTTTTAGATGTCCTAACTATACCCCTTTTGTTGGATAAAAATTCTCTGTCCAAAACCCAAATTGAAGACGAACTACGCAATAATATCCAAGGTATTTTAGGCTATGTGGTTCGTTGGGTCGAAGCAGGAGTAGGTTGCTCAAAGGTGCCAGATATCAACAACGTCGGCTTAATGGAAGACCGAGCGACCTTACGTATTTCGGCAAAGCACGTTGCCAACTGGCTTCACCATGGCTTGTGCTCAAAGCAACAGGTTATGGACATTATGTTTGAAATGGCGGCTGTGGTGGACGAGCAAAATCAGTCGAGTCTAGACTATAGTCCAATGTCAAAAGACGTGGAATCTAGCATGGGGTTTCAAGCTGCAAAAACGCTGATTTTCAACAGCCAAAATCTACCTAGCGGCTATACCGAACCGGTATTGCATGAGTATCGTCGACAAGAAAAACTAAACGCTACAACTGTCTAGCAAAACTGAGAATTTGTTTAAGAGATAAGCTCAAGCGAGAGCCTTTTTTAAGGCTCTCGCGATATCCGCAATCCCAGCATTACGGTCATCGAATGACGCGGTTGTTTCTGTCATATAAACAACAACGATTACTGGTTGTCGGTCCGGTGCCAATACGAATGCCACGTCCGCCATAGTGCCATTCGCGCCACCACCTGTTTTATCAACCACAATCCAATTCGATGACAATTCCGCTCTCAACTTAGCATCACCGGTTTTGTTATCGGTCATCCAGCTTTGCAGCTGTTTGTTGAAACTTGTGAAAGAGTGCTTCCAAACAATAACTTTTGCAGGGTCTCCATCATTGCCCAAGGCGAGGTTGTGTTTCTTGGATCGTCGATCGCGGACTCGTTTAGCTGTGTTTCCCATCGGTCCAGACGAGATGTCTGAACACCTATAGCGGGAGCAAATTGTGTTAAACCACTCGGACCACCGATAGATTCTAGAATGGTATTACCAGCTGTATTGTCGCTTGATATTATTGCGGCGTCACAAATCTCAGCCATAGTCATTCCAACGCCTTCAGTGCGAGTCTCAGTCAATGGCGAATAAGAAACCAAGTTCAATTCATCTATGACGACTTTGCGCGAAAGACTATCTTCTCTTTTATCCACCTTGGCAAGAAATGCAGCGGCAATAATTTTGAAAGTGCTGCACATTGGGAAGCGTTGGCCGGCTTGGTATGACCACCTTTGCTCGGTCTCATTGTCCATGACAGCCACACCCAACCTAGCCTCCAGTCACTTTTCGACGGTTATCACAGCTGCTATAAACGGGTCAGCTTGGGCCAAAGTAAATGCTTGATAAATAGGCGAGTCTACAGAGATTAGAACTCCGGAAAATATCTTAGTAAACCTCCGCCGAGTTTGCACTTTAAGCAATTCCTTTTAAGCTCTTTACTTATGCTCTTCACTTGAGCTGTTCATTTAAGATATCCGACTCACGCCAATTCTAAATATATTAGATTAGATTGGATGAAATGAGATAAAAGTATAATCGGTCCATTTTCATTAGCCATTAACAATTAACAGTTAACAGTTAACAGTTAACCAGAATCACTGTATTGACATGTTAACGTGCTTAGCCGGGATAAGCAGAGAAAAAGAGACGAATTATCGTTCTAAATCTCCACTGCCTTTTCCCAAGACGCAAAATCGTGCAGCCGAAAATAAAGTTAGTTCTCCGCAGAAACTAAATGCCTGCTTAAGTTAAATAAGTTATAGACCGAAGCATGTGCATTCGAAAATCGCTGTGCCTGCGCCATCAATTTGAACTTGCGCATACCCCGCTCTCTCACTCTTGTTGGCTTGTGCGACAGTACACAACGATTGTTCGCGTACTGCGATGTGTGGTGAATCGTTTCAGGGATAAGTTCTCTATATGCAACGCCGTAGCTCCTCAGCTCATCGGTGGCAATTCCTCTAGGCTGGCCTTTGTGTTTATTCAATAACTGCTTAAAGAAACACTTTGCGGCCTCCCCATCACGTTGCATATGAAAAAATAAGTCTACCACTTCACCATCTCAGCCTACTGCTGTCTTCAGATAATGGTGCTTACACGGATCTTAACGAATACTTCATGAATGAAGAAAGTGTCACTATATCCTTGATGCTTCCGCCTTAATCTCCCGGCGTAATTCGCCCAAACTTGTTGCACCACAATCGAATGGCTTCGTAGCTCACTTCGATGCCACGTTGTGACATCAAATCTTCGATATCACGATGACTGAGATTGAATCGGTCGTATAAAAAGGCGGCATATTAAACAATTTCAGGTGGGAAACGGTGGCGCTTGTACATTTTTGATTGAGCCATGCGTTGGATTCTGGCAGATTCGGAGTTAACTTGTCAGTACCCCCATGACAGATCTATTATGATACTCCGTAAGAAAGATCTAAATCTTAAACGTTTACACTCTGTGACTCACCTAGTCGTGAAGCAATATCCTTAAAGGCAGAAAATTGGGTGAGATAAATATATCCGCTAAGATGGGCAAGAAACTCTGTAGCCCTTAGCTTGTCCAAAACAGGGCCTTTAACCTCGGAAAGGTGTAGGCAAATACCTTGCTCATAGAGCTGATTATTAAGCAGTTCTAGAACTTCCAAGGCACTGTAGTCGACCTCGTTAACGGCGCTAAAAACCAAAACAACATGTGAAATTTCATCTCTACTAAATATTTCACTAAGCACCTTTTCTTCCAAGGCGCTGGCATTAGCAAAGAAAAGACTTTCATCAACGCGCAGAGAAAGGATGTCTGGCAACGTGGTTACTTTATACCTTGCGACATTGCGGAAATGCTCAGTCCCATCTACCAATCCAACTTCTGCTATGTGGGGCCTCGATGTGCGATAGAGATGCAAACAAAGTGATATTAAAACGCCGCAACTCACCCCAATTTCTACTCCAAAAATAAGTGTCATAGACAGGGTAAGTATAACGGCCAACCAATCACTTTTCGAATAAGCCCAGGTTTTTCGTATCACAGAAAGATCTACCAATCCCAACACTGCCACAATGATCGTTGCTGCCAAGGTTGCCTTGGGTAAACTGTAAAGATATGGAGTTAGAAAAACAGAAGCTAGTGCAATAAATATCGCCGCGAATATACTCGAAGCTTGAGTAACAGCGCCGGCATCAAAATTCACAACTGAGCGCGAAAATCCGCCGGTCACCGGAAAACCGCCGCTAAAAGATGAGGCGAGGTTTGCGGTACCAAGCCCTATTAACTCTTGGTTTTCGTCGATACGTTCCCGCTTTTTAGCGCCTAGAGTTCGGCCAACCGAAATTGACTCAACAAATCCAATAATTGAAATCAGACAGGCAGGAACAAACAGCGTTTTTACCAATTCTATTGAGATTATTGGCAAACCAATGCGGGGCAAGCCTTGGGGTATTTCTCCGACGATTGCTACGCCGCTAGCGTCTAAACTGTAGATCGCAGTGACAGCAATAGTCAGAATGACCGCTAGCACAGGGGCGGATTTTACAACGAGGTTAGCAGTCTTATCAGACACCCCTAGATACACAAGCAGGGACTTTCCTCGACTTCGAATCAACCAAAGATAGGTCAGCACTGACAAGCCAATTAGAGTGGTAGATATGTTGACCTCGACACCGCTTGATGTAAGTGCCTTAAACATTCCAAACAAACTTTCATCATCAAATCGTGCCCCGGTAATGTGTCGGATCTGAGTTAGAGCTATAACAATAGCAGATGCACTAATGAAAGCTGACACAACCGAGTGAGACAAAAAACTGGCTATAAAGCCAAGTCGAAAAACCCCGCTAATGAATAGTATTAATCCGGAAAGCCCAGCCAGAACTACAGCCGCCGACAAATAATCTGCTGTCCCCTGTGCTGCGACAGACGCGAGTGCCGACGCCGTCATTAGAGACGCCACTGCCACCGGCCCTACTGACAAAGTGGTGCTGGTACCAAACAGCGCATAAAACACCAAGGGTAAAATCGAAGAATATAAGCCTATCTCAGCCGGCAACCCTGCCAAGAGCGCATACGCTAGAGATTGAGGAATAAGCATAATTGCAACGATAATCGCCGCGACCATATCATTTCTAAATGTATCCCCGTTATATGTACGAACCCAGCGAGCGCAGGGCAACCAACTCAACTGCGACATATCAGCCCTTAACTTTGGCAAGGGGACTCGGTGACACCATCCACTCGCGACCTTTCAACATAGCGTGCCAGTATATGGGAGGAAGCAAATCCGCTTTTAAGATCCACGCGGCACGAGTCGGTGTAGTCCCTTTTAACAACCAGCTTGGAAACGAAGGGATAAGTTTGCCACCATAGCCAAATTCAGCTAATACTATTTTTCCTCGCTCCACAGTAAGCGGACATGAGCCATAGCCATCGTAACCTCGACTCGGCTCTTCGCCTCTGATTGAGTCACAGATATTTTGTGCTACAACAGGCACCTGCTTCCTAACCGCCGCCATAGTTTTTGCGTTTGGCGTATTCATAACGTCGCCTAATCCCCATACGTTCTTAAACTGGGAGTGCTGAAGAGTATATTGGTCAACATCTAGCCAGCCTGCCTTATCGGCAAGCTCGCTATCTGCCACAAATTGAGGGGCTTTTTGTGGAGGACAAACATGAATCATATCGAACTCATGACTGGAAATATTTCCATCTTGATCTTTGAATTTGGCGACTTGGCTTTCTCCATCAATTTCCACAAGGTTCTGGGTGTAATGAACGTCGACTGAGTATTTGTCAATATAGGACTGTAGCGCAGGCACATACTCCTTCACGCCAAAAAGAACCCCGCCGGCGGTGAAGAAACTAACATTGATGTCTTTCAAAATGTTATTGCGCAGCCAGTGATCACAGGACAAATACATTGCTTTCTGCGGGGCTCCGGCACACTTAATCGGCATTGGGGGTTGAGAAAAAATTGCCCTGCCATTCTTTAAATTTTTCACCAGTTCCCAAGTATACGGTGCCAGCTTATAATCGTAATTTGACGTGACGCCATTTTTTCCTAAGGTCTCTTCTAAACCTTTAATTGCAGACCAATTCAAAACAAGACCTGGGCAAACAATCAATTGCTTGTAATGCAAAATCTGACCATCGCTTAATCCGAGTTCATTTTTTCTTGCTGCAAAATCAACTACCGATTTCTTGATCCAAGAGACTGCTTTAGGGATTAGATCTTTCATTTCTCGGCAAGTAGAAGCAGCATCAAAAACACCGCCACCAACCATAGTCCAGCCCGGCTGGTAATAGTGCTTTTCTGCGGGATCAACAATTGCGATCCGTAATTTGGAATCACGCTTTAGTAAGCTAGCGGCAGCAGCAATGCCGCCGGACCCAGCACCGACGATCACTACGTCATAGGAAGGTGTACCCTGAGATTTAGCCTCACCCAAATCTGAAATATCATGTTCTACTTTTTCATAAAATGGCTTGATGCTTTCTGACACATCAATACCAACGGCTTTGGCCTGATCTAGAATGACGCTCTTAGCAACACCCTCACTAGCCTCGGTAGCAGCAATCAAATTAAATGACCGGTTGCCTGTTCTACAGTAAGCGTGAATTCGACTGCTGGTTTTCAATAACGACCGAAATTTTTCCACTTCAACGCTAGTGAGGTGTCCAGATTTAAAAGGAATGAAAAAGGCTTTCATATCATAGGAGGCGGCTTCGGAATTAATTGCATCGAAATCAACTTGATCCTGAACTTCGCCGTCCGGTCGATTGCAAACTAAAGTTTGCACACCCAATTTAGCCAGTTCTTGAATATCGGTCGGAGTAACTTGGTCCGAAATAGAAAACTGTTCATTGACGTTAATTATTTTCATTAGTTTCTCGTTCAAGCTTAATAGGGCTTATTTGAATAAATTGATTAGCAACTTCAAATACTATGGTTCATTGTGCGTCGCCGGCGGCAGGTCCCCTGCTCGCATATTCACCTGTAGGCTAGGTAAATCAAACGAAGAGCATCTAGTGTGCTATCTCTTTTCTCGCGCATCTCGATGTACTCCTTTTCGCTCCCGCGAAGGTGAATATAGCCCTCACGCTCACCCTTTCAATAGAATGATAAAGAGTCGCCGCTTCCCTGCCGTGAAAATAAGCTCACGCAGTGCCACTGCCCGGCATAAATGCTGTGGCACCAACAAAGTCTGTATCACCGATCAGATGCGTCATACATGCAGGCCTATGTCCTGGCGTATTAAAATCCACAACCGCCAGACCTCCTATTTTGTATTCTTCATTATCCTTAAACAAGAGGTCAAATTGCGAGCCATCCCTTGCGAAATAATCGCCCTTATTAAAAACTTCGACGAATGTCTGTTGAACCATAGCGAAATGCTCACCTATTTCAATTAATCCGCCGAGAGCTTTCTTAGGGGAGGCCTGCTGAAAGAGGATCAACATGACCGTGAGCCTCAATTATCCATTGAACAGTTAAGCTATGCTCTTTTGCATACTTGATGATGGCCTCTGCGCCATCATAAGTCACGTTGCCAGAACCCATATCGATCGCTGCCACAGAACATGGGCGTAGGGCCCTTAACTACGTAAGAGAGAATATCGCTGGCCTCATTGAAAAACGGCCAACCTGCGGAATAACTCAGTTGACTAGAATTTTTACTTACTGCATGTCGATGACTTTCCTCATTTATTAAAAAACGTAGATACTACCTATACACCGAAAATAGCACGGCTTATGCTACCTTTTTATTTTTTCCAAGCTAAGCATATGTTTTTATTATTAATAAATTAAAACCAAAGGTTAAATGGTGGTCCAAGGGTTGCCAAAGCGCTCCCTTTTTGTCACCTTTGTCAAAACCGTCTGCCACAACTGACACTAGCCATCGATTTAATAGCTTCCGACCAAAACAAACAGTTAAGTGAAATGTTAGAGGACTATGACTGCTCTGCCATCCTAGTCTCCGTTGACTGTGAAATTCTTGCTACAAATCAAAACTATTGTAGTTTTCGCAGGCCTTGGGAGTTCGATTAGAGTCCCGTAACTAGCTCAAAGGAATAAAAGCAATGAGGTTATCAACGGTATTACTAAGCTCTATGAGTCTGTGCTGTTCAAGCTTGGTCTTAAGCCAATCAAACTGTTTGGACGCTGACCTCGTCCTGCACAACACCACTGTCTATACAGCCAACGACGATCAATGGACAGCTCAAGCAGTCGCGAGCTTAGATGAAAAAATTGTTTTCGTTGGCAGCAATGTAAACGCCCAGCGCTATATGTGTGGCTCGGCCAAAATTATCGATATGGCAGACAACACCGTATTTGCGGGCTTCACAGACAGTCATCAACATTTGGAAGGGGTGGGCCGTAGGACCAAGACTTTGAGCCTATTTGGCATACCCACTCTCGGTGAAACGGTTCAGAGGATTGCCGAATGGGCAGAAAATATCCCAGACGGCGAGTGGGTAACTGGCCGCGGCTGGATCGAGCGAGAGTGGACTGATGAAGAACGCTTTTTGAATAAGTATGATGTCGATCCTTTTACCCAGAACAAACCTCTTTTCATGCCTCGCGCTGACGGGGTCTCCGCACTAGTAAATTCTAAAGCGATGGAAATGGCTGGAATCACTCGCGACACTCCGGATCCGGAAGGCGGAAAATTTGAACGCGATTTAGACGGCACGCCGAACGGCTATATTCTTGCCAACGCAATGAACGTTTTCAGATCGATTATCCCCGCCGACAGCGATGCCTATCTGAAAGATAATTTGGAAAGAGGTCTCCGATCAAACGCCTCACTTGGGTGGACTCAAACCCAAGATGCAGGTATGGAATACCGTTTAGTAGAACTGATGAAAGAAATTCACGCGCAAGGCAATATGTCCCATCGGGTCTACGCCGCGGTGCCTGTTTCCGAAGCCCAGCAAATGATAGAAAAAGGCCGCGAAACAACTCCCGACAATATGTTCGATGTTCGTGGAATAAAAGTTTTTATCGATGGCACCTTGGGTTCTCGGGGAGCCGCTCTTATCGGAAATTATTCTGATGCGGACCACAATGGCTTTATGAACCGAACTACAGAAGAAGAGCTAGTCCCTATTCTGCATCAGGCATTGCGGCAAGGAATACAGATCGAGACTCATGTAATTGGCGATCGCGCAGTACGGACGCTCTTAGATTGGTATGAAGAAGCTTATGCGGCTGTACCAAGATCTCAGTGGGCTAGCGAAGATTTACGCTGGCGTATGGAACATGCCCAGATCATCCCTCCTTCAGACCAGCAGCGCTTCGTTGAACTAGGGGTAATGCCTTCCATGCAACCTAGTCATGGTATTGGTGATTTGAACTTTGCCCCAGACAGGTTAGGGCCAGATCGTTTAGCTTATGCCTATCCATGGCAGGCACTAGTTGACCGGGGCTTAATGATCTTAGCTGGATCTGATGCTCCTGTTGAAGCCGGCGACCCAAGAATTGAGTTTTACGCGGCGGTTGCTCGTAAACGTCTAGATGGCACTTCAGGCCCTGGCTGGCACCCGGAGCTGGCTGTATCAAGAGAGACCGCACTAAAAATGCTAACCATTTGGCCTGCTCACGGTGCATTTCAGGAACATTTACGCGGATCGATTGAAGTAGGAAAGTATGCGGACTTCACTGTATTCGACAGCGATCTAATGACAATTGCCGAACCAGATATTTTGACCAGCGAGAATGTAATGACTATTGTTGGTGGTCGCATCACATTTGATAAGTCTCAATAACAACGACCTATGCAATTCGAAACATTCAAAGAGCTATCCGTTCCAAAATAAAACCATGCATGTGTAGAAAGTACTTTAGCTCGTAATTAACAGCGACGCTTTCCCTGTGAATGAGGCAGCTCTCAACTTTCCAATTTAATGAAGGGGAATAAGCTGTCTGTTCAGTGCAATCATAGGAAGAGAACTGCCCCGGCCTGCGCTAAGATGCTGAGTGAAGATCAATCCCAACAAACCTCAATTGCCAAGCCTTTGGATAAGATGACCTATTATGTTTTATGAACCAAGTAAAAAAAATCACGGCCTCCCTAAAAACCCCTTTAATAGCCTGATTGTGCCAAGGCCGATAGGCTGGATTAGTTCAGTTGATATTCGTGGCATCGCTAACCTCGCCCCCTATAGTTTTTTCAATGCGGTGAGTTACCAACCGCCCACGGTGATGTTTTCCGGTGGGGCCGGTAACTCTGAGGACGGCATGAAAGACACTGTTCGAAATATCGAAGCCAGTGGTGAATTTGTCTGCAATATCGCGACATGGCATACCCGTGAGCAGATGAATCAGTCATCAGCAGCTGTGCCGCCTGAAACCGACGAGATTGAGCTTACAGGGCTTACCTCTATATCATCTGAACTTGTTAATGCACCTCGTATAGCACAAGCACCTGTGCACCTAGAATGTCGTTATCTGAAAACTGTCGACATTCCCGGTTGGACAAAGGCCGATGAGTATAAGATGGTCATAGGTGAGGTGATCGGTATTCATATCAACGATGAACTGATCACCGAGGAGGGACTAGTTGATATTGCGAAGATGATGCCAATCGGCAGACTCGGTTACGATGATTACACTCGAGTTGACAGTGGCTCATTATTTAAAATAACTCGGCCCAGATAACGAACAGAGCGCGTCATTACTGGTGGAGCGAAAATCTACTTGAATTGATCTTCGCTCCAGCGGCAAACTATTACTTAAGCTTGGAGTAATTTGTCGCGCTCATCGTGAAAGCCTCTGCTGATATTGGCACTGGGTATTTAGCGAGTAGAGCCACCCATTCGTCGTCTTTCAGAAAAGCATCCCAAACTTCTTGTCTATGGGTCCGATTTTCATAAGCCAGCATCCAAACTAGCGTATTAGGATCATCAAGCCTCTGCCAAACTGCAATAATCTCTGCGCCTAAGCGCTCAAAGATTTCAATTTCTTTTTCACGAAAGCGCTGATGTAAATTATTGATACCACCGACACCGTTTTTCATCGGCTCGGCGGTGTACATCCGCATTTCAAAACAACGGGAATCAGCAGCCACATTCGCGGAATACTCAGCACTTAAATCAGCTGCAGGCCCGCAAGGCGCCGGCTCTTGAGCAAGTAAATTAGGGGTAAATCCCAACCCGCAGATAAGCGCAATTAGTAATCTGGTCATAAATCCTTTCCTTTTATTTTTCTTAATTATTTTGGGCTACCGACAGTTTAGATCACAAACAGCATGGCAAACCTAGGCCCCATTTAGTTCTAATAAATTGCTGAGGATGTTGGGTTCGGAGATAACGGCTTCCTCTGCCAACTCTATGGATACGTTAAGTGATCCCTGCCAAAAAGGAAAGGGCCATTTAAGCGCTGTGGCGTCGATTGGGCTTGTGCCGGCTGGGGGATGATTTGTCTCTAGTTTACCCCCCACTTTAACTCTACTTTCATCACCCCTCAGCACCGTGTGAAAGCCCGCGCTCCAATTAATTAGGTGAAGCCATCCAACTCTTTGAGTATTTGCTTCTCGCCTGAGTAGCATTATGATGACCACACCAACCATAGGGGGCAGCAATGCGCGCACTTTATCTCGTTCCAATCTTATTATCCGCCGTATTATCTAATTGTAGCGAGCAACCTCCACAGAAAATGGATATTGTCGACGGTTTAAACGCCAGCGCTGAGGAGTTCGAGTCTCGACCCGCCCTCGACCGGCTAAGTCAGCTTGAAGCCGTAGCTAGAGCAAGCCGTGTATCTAACGTGTCTTATGACCTGAACATCGACTTAGTCTCAGCGTTTGACTCTTATCAGGGACAAGTCACCCTGCAATTTGATCTCGATGGTAAGAATTCCTCACTGAATGTGGATTTTACTGGGGGCTCAATTTCTGCAGTTGAGGCCAACGGTGAGGCCATCGAGGTTGACTACAACGGATTCTTCGTTCAATTGCCTGAAACTGCACTCGAACAAGGAAGCAATGTTGTCACGATTAAATATTCACACCCATACGATCAAGATGGCACTGGTTTACACCGTTTTGTGGACCCTGAAGACGGCAATACCTATCTTTATACTTACCTTTGGCCCTATTACTCAAACAGACTATTTCCTAATTTCGACCAACCGAACTTAAAAGCAACCTATGAGCTTAAAGTTCTCGCTGCAAATGACTGGCAAGTAATCTCATCAACCACCGAAAGCTCAGTAGAAACTGTAGAAGATGCAAAACTTTGGCATTTCCCCAAATCTGAAAAATTCTCAAGCTACATATTTTCGCTTCATGCTGGCCCCTATAAAATCTGGGAGGACACCGCAGGCAACGTTCCAATTCGTCTAATGGCAAGACAATCGCTCGCGCAATATGTCGCTGTCGATGAATGGATGCAATATACGAAATCAGGCATTGAGCACTACAATAACTATTTTGAAATACCTTACCCCTTCAAAAAATACGACCAAGTGATTGTTCCTGATTTCTTAATTGGCGCAATGGAAAATGTAGCTGCAGTGACATTCTCTGAAAGCTATGTTGATCGCAGCTCCTCCAATCGATTCAACAGCCAACGTAGAGCCGGAACTATTTTGCACGAAATGGCACATATGTGGTTCGGTGATTTAGTCACCATGAATTGGTGGAATGGACTATGGTTGAACGAAAGCTTTGCAACACTAATGTCTTCTATAGCCGTATCCGAAGCTACTGAATTCGACGACCTGTGGCATGACTTTTACCTGTCAGAAAACTTAACAGCAATTTCAGCTGACAAGGCTATTTCAACCCATCCCATAGAAGTTGCGGTGGTGAGCTCCAACGATTTTTTCAACGTATTTGATTCAATTACCTATGACAAAGGCGCATCAGTGCTTAACCAGCTGTCTCATTACATTGGTCGCGAGGACTTTCGGCTAGGGGTTTCCAGCTATCTCAAACAGCATTCATGGGGAAACACCGAGCTATCCGATTTCATGGATTCATTATCCACACAATCCGGCATTGATCTTAACTCGTGGGCTCAAGACTGGATGTATCAGGCTGGAGTCAACCAATTGGAAGCAAAGTTTAGTTGCGAAGCTGGCCTAATAACTACTTTCTCAATTTTGCAGACCTCCCCTGAAAGCCATCCTACCCTGCGCAATCAGCGCGTTCAGCTAGGGCTGTTCTCACGAGACGATAACGGGGTGATTGCAGCCTTCGCGGTACTACCAATTGAAGTGGCCGGCGCAGAAACAGCCGTGGAAGGTGCGCAAGGTTTGGCCTGCCCGCAACTAGCACTGCCAAACTATGAAGGCTGGGGCTATGCCGAAATTAGATTAGACGACGTCAGCATGAACACCATAATTAACGATAGCGCACTCCTTGGCATCAGCAATCCGCTAATACGATCGATGGTTTGGACAGCACTTTTTGACGCTCCCGGCAATGACCAGATGGATAGAAATCAACTGCTCGCGTTTCTCGTTACCAACATGCCTTTTGAAACTAATGACCGGATTATTAGACAAACGCTATCTGAGTTGGTGTCCAATTTAAATCATTTAGAGAGACTGGGAGACCGCTTCACTTTTCAACTAACTACCTACAGCAACGCGGCCGAGGAGCTACTATGGGATTTAATCTCAAGAGGTGTCATTGCTGGCGCTGATGCGCAAAGCGAGAGCACTCTGAATCTTCGCCTAAGATATTACCGAGGCATCGCACGCAGCGACACTGCTTTGGATAATCTTAATGGCCTTTTAAACGATCAGGTGACGGTACCTGGGCTGAACATCGGTCAAGGCTCGCGTTGGGATATTATCAACCGCTTGGCCGAAAGGAACTATCCAAATATACGTGATCTTATTTCCGACGAACAAGCACGAGATCCCTCAGATGCTGGCAGGCGCGCGTATTTTGCCGCCCAATCGGCCCTGCCTAACCTGGAGATTAAGCAGACATGGGTGGAGAGATTCTTGGACACTGAAAACCCACTGCCTTTGTCAAATCTGCGGGCAGCGATGGGTTCTATCTTTCCACCGGGCCAAGAAGAATTACAGTTAGCATTGTTGCCCCGCCTTACAACTGACTTGCCCATTCTGGCAGCTGAAAAAGATAACTATTATCTACAATCTTATGGACGAGATTTATTTGCAGGCATCTGTAGCAAGGAAGGCTTGGAAATAATCGCACAGTCGATCTCAGAACCCGACGCTATTGGCCCTACTCTTTATCGCTTTATAAGCGAGAACGTACAGAGTGCTGAGCTTTGTGTCGCCTCAAAAGAAAACTAATAAAGGTAACTTAGACAGGCCACCGAACTATATCGAGAGAACGTGGAAACTCAACCGAAGGACATCCCTATTAAAGGGATAAATAAAGAGGTTGGTGAGAAAGTCGGTAGGGAGATCAGGCAGGCGAAAATGCAGAGATCTGTCAAAGCTTTAAAACTCAACAGACCCAGACACTAGAGCTTTATAGAACAAGTCTAGCGCCGCTTCAGTGAACATCAGCATATTTGCTTCTCGATCGCTAGATCCCGTTTCTATTTTACAGGTCAACTCTACCGGTCCAGATATGCCAATGACACTAGTCCCGGCTGCATGCCCATAAGGCGTTGGAGCCGGCCCTGCCGCCCCCAGCTCTGCAACACCCCATGTGGTGTCCAATTTAGCCCGCGCTGCTCTCGCAAACTCGAGAACCATTTCTTCTGACAATGGCTTTAAGTCCTTCACCCGCGCTCTATCAAGATCTAGAAACTCTCGCCTCGAGCGCAGGCTATAAACAACACTGCCTCCAACAAAAAAAGCCGAAGCTCCGGCAACACAAAGCAAGTTGGCAGAAATAAAACCACCAGTCGAAGACTCAGCCACTGAGATAGTTTGCTTGAGCTCGAGTAGCTTTGCGCCGATAGTTGCAGACGATTCGAAAATTGGCTTCATTATTAATAACTCTTGTAAGCGATTCTGGATAGCAGCTCTGGTTAGTGATTCTCGCCGAATTACTCTTTAGGCGCCGCAATATCATCGACGCTATTCCTAGAAGACACTAGTGCATGCCAGCGCCAAAGATTAGTCAAAGACTCATCAGGTTTTAACCCAACCAAGGTCCTCGCAAAATCGATAGCTGTAATTAGTGTGATATCGGCAATGGTAAACCTTGCACCGGCCACATATTCAGAGTGAGCGAATTCTTTGTCCAGACGCCCATAGTAATTGTTCACATTAACGTCGCTGACTTCTTTTGCCTCTGGAATCTGCTTGTAGACGCCCATCTTCGCAACGATTGGACCATTGACCCAAGACACACCAATTTGAGGCCAAAGTTCAGTTTCCATAACTCGATTGCGCATTTCGATGTGGCCTAATTCATAGGCATCCTTACCAAATAAATTAGGTTCCGGATATACCGCTTCTAAATATCGGCAGATGGCGATTGATTCAGATAAGAAGCGCCCATCATCAAGCTCTAGAACAGGTACTTTGCCACTAGGGTTCTTTTTCAAAAACTCCGGTGACTTGTGTTCGCCTTTTGCCATATCCACCTGCACCAAGTCGTAATCTAGAGCTTTTTCAGCCAAAAAAATTCTTACCTTGCGGGGATTAGGTGCAGTACCGTAGTCATAAAGTTTCATCAAAAATTCCTGTTCGTTGTTTAAAATTCAAGGGCGAATATGAAGCACAAGTCACTCCGTTCAGTATGATAGTCCATTAGGCTGCAAGACGGCAGCTAAAAAGAAGGGTGGAATAGCTTGCCCGATTTAAACAAATATCTATATTAATCAATCTATTGACTCGAAAGGCTAATTTCGGTTCGCGAAAAAAATTCTCGACATCCAGCCAACAAATCCCTATAATGCGCCCCCCTTAATGCTCTACTTATCAACTCAATTTTATCTCACCCTATTCACCCAACACTAACTGATCTAGGCCATGACTGCCTATTTAGGATATTTCTGTGATCTCAACTGCCAACATCACCATGCAATTTGGTGCCAAGCCTCTTTTTGAAAATATCTCCGTGAAGTTTGGAGATGGTAATCGCTACGGACTAATTGGCGCCAATGGTTGCGGCAAGACCACCTTCATGAAAATACTCGATGGCAGCCTCACCCCTACAGCTGGCAATGTCTCTATTACACCTAACGAACGTCTTGGGAAACTCAGCCAGGACCAATTTGCGTTTGAAGCCTATAGCGTCCTAGACACAGTGATAATGGGTCACGAAGCCCTTTGGGAAATCAAAAAAGAAAGGGACCGCATTTATTCCCTGCCTGAAATGTCCGAAGACGATGGCATGGCAGTAGCTGAGCTAGAAGTTCTGTTCGCGGAGCTAGATGGCTATAGCGCCGAAAGCCGAGCCAGCGAGTTACTTTCCGGAGCTGGCATTGCGCAAGAGTTACACGCCGGTCCAATGACCGAAGTAGCACCGGGCTGGAAGCTAAGAGTCTTATTGGTCCAAGCCTTATTTTCAGACCCCGATATCCTCCTATTAGATGAGCCGACCAACAACTTGGACATCAACGCCATTCGCTGGCTGGAAGGCGTACTCAACGACCGCAAAAGTACAATGGTGATTATTTCTCATGATCGCCATTTCTTGAACGCCGTTTGTACTCATATGGCCGACATTGATTTTGGTGAACTTCGCTTGTATCCGGGGAATTACGACTCCTTCATGATCGCATCCACCGCAGCTCGGGAGAGGCTCCAGTCCATTAATGCCAAGAAGTCTGCTCAAATATCAGACCTTCAGCAGTTCGTCAGCCGCTTCTCTGCCAACGCATCAAAAGCCAAGCAGGCTACCTCGCGCGCAAAACTTCTTGATAAAATAGAACTAGAGGAGATTAAACCTTCTAGCCGAGTCAGCCCCTATATTCGCTTTGCACAAGATAAGAAGCTTCATCGCCAAGCGGTTGTGCTAGAGAAACTACAACATGGTTTTGATGGTGAGCTGCTGTTCAAAGATGGCAACATGATCTTGGCTGCGGGTACCCGTCTCGCCATCATCGGTGAGAATGGCGCTGGCAAAACCACTTTGCTGCGCTGCTTGGTCAACCAACTCACACCCAACTCAGGTAAATTGCAGTGGGCAGAAAACGCCGATCATGGCTACTGCCCGCAAGACAGTACTGAGGACTTTAACTGCGAACTTAATCTTTTCGACTGGATGAGCCAATGGCGCAAGCCCGTTCATGACGATCAGATTGTTCGGGCCACACTTGGCCGGTTGTTATTTTCGTCTCATGATTTTGAGAAAAAAGCTAAAGTTTGCTCCGGTGGCGAAAAGAATCGTCTCTTATTCGGCAAGCTGATGATGATGAATCCCAATGTTTTGGTTCTTGATGAACCTACGAACCATTTGGATATGGAATCAATCGAATCACTCAACCTGGCCCTTGAACATTACGAAGGCACGTTAATTTTTGTCAGTCACGACCGCGAATTCGTATCCTCTTTAGCGACTCGAGTCATTGAGATCAGCGATCAAAAGCTCAATGATTTCCAAGGGACTTATGAAGAGTATCTAGCGAGCCAGCGGGAAACTGGGAATGCGATGGGCTTCTAGTTGCGCCTATTAATAAATAAACTCAAACTCAGACTCGGACATTTATCATCATCAGATGAACTATGTAGCGAGTAATATTTGCCACTCATCAACGCAAAGTCTGGCTGTCTGCAGCCATTTATTCGTGCGTTGCCAATCCTGTGGTTCTTGCCCCTGTTCAAGCAGGCCGGTGATTCATAACTCTGCCTCGTTAAATTCAATTTCGATACGCTGATCGATATGCCAATCATCAATCAAAACCTGTCTGACGCTGTTGCTAGCCATTTAGGAAAATCACCTTCGAAACAATATTAAAGACAGCTATTGATAAGAACTCTCACTAACCACCCCGCAACGCAGAGATGCAAAAGGCTAGTGCAGAAAATATTTCTAAAATTTGACGCTCTTACATTTTTTCTGCGCCATCATAGCTACGAAGTATCAAATTAGTTTCTAATCAATTGAAATACTGTCAAGGATAATGGCGCCTTTCTCCGACTGATCAAAAACAAACTTAATCTCAGTAATAGCTTTCGAGTCAAACTCAGCGTTTACAGTCTGAAAAGCTGAAATTGGAATTTCAAATCGCCTAAATAGGACTTCCTCTGGCTTTGTGGAATCGAGAAACTTAGCACGATAAGGGATACCCTTAATCAAAGGGTATAGTTTTGAATCATGGCTGAGCAAAGCGCTCGCCCGGTTGCCCTTGCTATCAACTAGTTCGATCGTCCAATCCAATAACTTACTTTCCAAATCACCTATATCGCTATTATTTTGCTCACTATCGCCGGCGACTTTCTCATCGCCTTTCCCCCAAACCGGTGGCGTACTGGAGATACCCGCGGAGGACAGCGATGCAACCAACACATCACCGGCGACTGACTTTCCTAAGTTAAAATTAATACTCGCGGTTTCACTGAATACCTCCTTATCCCAAGCCACGACTACCGAATGAGTATCAAGCTCATCAAACTTAAGCTCATTGGCCACTTCATACCAGCGGCTTAAATTTTCTGTTGTGATTGTTCCAGTATCGAGGTCAAGTGTAGATAGCTCAATATCATTCTCAAAATCGATGACTATATTTTCATTAGAATCTGAAAACTGATTAATAAAAAAAGTGTTGGGAAGCCAGTTCGCGCCGTACCGAGCATCTTTTAACAGAGGCAGGTATTCAAGTTTTTCGTTAAAGACTATTTCTAAGAATGCACTGAAGTAAACTCTTGCCACATCACGCTGCGCTTCTCTCGGCATTAACCTGCTAGTATCCAGTGACCAAGCTATAAAAGGCCGTGTATCCATATTTTCCCATGTGGTATTAAATTGCCCATGATTAGCACCAACAATATAAAGACTTGAACGGAATCGATAGTCCTTGCCGCTAAACCCAACGCGAGAGTACTGACCTAGCCCCTCAAATGATTGCACGTCGCCATCCATGTTCCCGTGTACAGTCAAATAGTTCACATCAGTTACTGGTGTTGGCCGTTCGCGGGCCTCATATTGCCCATAAACTGGCGCGATGGCGATTACCCCTTTAAGATTGAAATTGAAATCAAAAACTAGGGAAGCATCATCTGGATAACGACTGAGAGAATTGAATGCAGCAGCAACACCCACCGCTTCTCCTCCACGTGAATGGCCAATTAAGGCTAGATTGTTCATATCTATTTTGCCGGAGAAGAAGTTTCCAGGAGTTGAATTCCAATCTCTAAGCTGTGACAAATGTTCCAATAGAAGCCAGCCACGAGCGTCATTTTCTTCTTTTAAGCCAGGCCGGCTTGAAAAAATATCTACCCCGGCGGAAAACGTTCCGTTGATGAAATTCTCATCTACCGAAGCCAGAATAATCCCGCGGCTAGCAAACAGTTCCCCAAGATAGTCGTAGCCTGGATCCGAGTAGTCTTCCATACCATGATTGCCGTGCACAACAAGCACGAGAGGAAACGGTCCCTTCCCCACTGGATACCAAACCCTCGCTTGTAGTGGCAATTCAGTAACATCGAAACCCCAATAGCTTGTTCGTAGCCAGCCGGACACCCCATCCCAGTTATCAATTAGCTTGGAGCCATCTACTGACCTTGCTTGCAAATCGACGTCTTCGCCAAATTCACTCCGGCGAATATCCTTCCCACTGCCATAGGTCATTTGTGCTACGGTGTAGCTTCCCGGAAGACCAGGATTTGGCAGGGCTAGAGTTTTGTCACCTAACACGTAGCCTTGCAGGTTTGGATTAGCTATATCCTTGTCACTAAACACCGAGTATAGACCCATAGAGAGTCCTGATACCCCAAGCAGGACAGCGAGCGAAGCCATGGGGTGCTTAACGTAATCGAACCTGTGCTGCAGCAGAATTCCAGAGCCTGCTCCGATTAATGAAAACGCCAACAAAACTACCGCACCTGCAACATAGCCAGTGGTGACCCCTCCTGGAAACACAGAAAGTGTGAGAATAGGCGCTATCAGAGCCAGGCTCAGACGATAACGTTTCGGTAGGCTCATGATAACGTAAGCGGCCAACAAAAAAGCCAAGCCTAAAGCAATCGGAAAGCCAGCCCAGACAACAAAAGCTGGTAACTTTTGAAACGAAAAACTCACTACATTTGAAAAATAAAAGAATAGTCCAACGGCAATAAAACCAACGGACAGAATACCATCGGCAGCACCATGCCAGGCCAAAGATGATGGCGTTACTTTGGAAACGAAAGACCCGAGCTTTTCTTTGAGAATTTTGAACATATTAAGACGCCTTCCGACATTTAAAATCTAAGCCAAATCATCAACACTGGAATCAGACCTATACCGCAAGGCTTGAAGCTAGCATCTCTTGAAGAATCAGAAAAGGAGAACGCGAGGCAATAGAGATCTCAGCGGCACGCTCGAAATACCTATCCTCCAAGCTGGAAGAGTACAACTTAACCAGCCGACTTTTCTATATAGCAAACCCCGTCGACCAAGTAATAAGCCCTCTTCCCATTAACTACCCCCCAAAGGCGGTTTTCAATGACTGCTGGCAAGGCCTATCCTCTTTGTTTGCCAAATTACGCACGACTGCATTTATTGCCAGCGCTGGCTTAACTATAAAGGGAGAAACTACAACAGAACTCGTCTGTTGAACTCTGGAAACCGCTTAAACATCTAGGGTGGCAATATGCACTTTAAGCCAGCTGTAACCGACAATACCAGTCTTTCCATAAATCCCCTCCTATGTATTTTTTCAATGTCTTTAATATCTAGAATTAAACCGATTGCTCGTAATAGCATTAGGCTTGAAAGTACAGGCGCAGGAGTAGTTAAGTGGTTTACAAGCAGAAAGAAAAGAAACAAGGGACGAAAGAAGGGGGAACAAGAAGGAAAGAAAAGAAAAGAAAAGAAAAGAAAAGAAAAGAAAAGAAGAATTTACAGCCCCTTGAAGCCAATGACCAAAGGTGGATGATCACAGCAAGTAAGAGGCCATTATCGAGGGCCACGGTCAGACTTTTTTGACAAACTCAGACTTTAATTTCATTGCCCCAATACCATCTATCTTGCAGTCGATGTCGTGGTCTCCATCCACAAGCCGAATATTTTTTACTTTAGTACCAACTTTTACCACCAAAGAAGAGCCTTTCACTTTCAGATCTTTAATAACTGAGATCGTGTCCCCATCAGCTAATGATTTGCCGTTAGCATCTATAATTTTTTTGTCGTCGCTGACATCCCCGGCTTCTTCGCTTTGATTCCATTCATGGGCACACTCGGGGCACATCAACATTGCGCCGTCTTGGTAAGTAAACTCCGAGCGGCATTCGGGGCAATTAGGTAGAGCACTCATATGTTAGCCCAATCTAGAAATACCACTTTAATTTGATTCATCAAGACTTTCTTGATAACGCGCCCCGCGCAAAATATTCACCATGCCATAGTTGCCTTCGTGGCAAGCGTACTCATAGACTTGACCGGCGACCTTTGTCATTGGCACAACAGCCATAATCTTGTCGGTGAAGGTTGAGGGGTCGTCAATTGTGAACTCGTAGTTCACGGTGTCTGAACTCATGCGGGAAAAACGCTCGGTGAGCACTTTATCAACTGATGTACCGGCGGATCCAAAGCTTGCTGCCAGACCGTTAAAGTTTCGAGTTTCTACAACTAAACTATTGCCGTCGAAATAACCTCGTGAATCGCCAGTCCAAAGCCTGATATCGTCGCTTAGCCAATCGATATCGCTGGCTGAATCGTAAAGCTTTACCACTCTGGCATCATGAATCATCTCGGTCATTATCACCACGTGATCATTGCTTTGGACTATTTGCACATTGTTATTGTAAAGGCTTGGAATGAACGGAGGGCCTGCGTTAAAACCAATAATACAGCGCTCAGAAAGGCCGCGATCTTCCGGTCCGCTGGTGCCAATGCCACCAGCGGCTATTCTCACCGGTCGAGATTCACCTGTCGTTCCGCCCCCATAAACACCCTGATTTGCGATAGCCCCGCTTACCAGCGGCGGAAATTGGCCATTAATAGGATAAACAACATGGGAAGTACGGACTTCGTCTCCAATACCTGCATTCTCTATCCAGAAATCATTGTAAGACTCATCCACCCCCTCAATTGCCAGCGCTCCGTCTGTGCTCGCATCAAAAGCGGCCTGCTTAGCCTTGGTTTCCTCAACCTCCACTGCTGATAGAAATTGACGCTCGCCATATTCAGACAGGCGCTGCATCGGAGTATCAGAAGAAAAGTTCCAAACTCCTTGTAAGTCTGGTTGCCCCCATTGAGTTTGCGGCACCGAATAATTATCAGCAGCAATAGCAAAGAGGGACAAGCACATTGAGGCCAGCGGTATTAGTGATTTGACAATATTCATGAGGAACTCCGAAGAGATGGCTTTTAAGCTCATTATTATTTTAACGATTCGCCTTAGATTACTAGGGTAATCCGTTTCATCCAACAGTAATTAGCAATTAATTGTGAGCGTTTAGAGTTTAAACTGTGATAATACAATTTTGTTCAATTAGCCAATAACAGATAAACTGTGAAAAACCTCTGCCGAGCCATTCTATGTTCAGACGCCTAAAAAATTGCCACAACGTTGAAGACCTTCGCCTATTGGCCAAACAGCGCCTCCCAGGACCAATTTTTCACTACATTGACGGGGCCGCCGATGACGAAACCACTTATCGACGCAACACTTCAGCCTTTGATGACTGCGATCTTGTACCGAATGTACTAGCCGGCGTCCAAGACATTGACATGTCTGTCACGGTAATGGGGCAAAAACTCGCAATGCCGATATTTTGCTCACCAACAGCGCTTCAAAGGCTGTTTCATCATGATGGAGAGCGTGCGGTAGCTCGTGCTGCAGAAAAGTATGGCACCATGTTCGGCGTGTCTGCATTAGGTACGGTAGGTCTTGCGGAAATTGGCGAGATGATTTCCACGCCTAAGCTGTTTCAGTTTTATTTTCACAAAGATCGCGGCTTAAATGATGCGATGGTAGACCGGGCTAAAGCTGCAGGTTTTAACACCCTCGCCCTCACCGTAGATACTATTACTGGCGGTAATCGCGAACGTGACTTGTACACCGGATTTACCTCGCCGCCACGGCTCACGCTTAAAAGCTTAATGAGTTTTGCTTTGCACCCTAGCTGGGCACTGAATTACTTTTTGAGAGATCCTTTTGAACTAGCAGAGCTTAAGGATTTTGTTCAACAGGGATCAAATGTTGCCGTTTCTATTGGCGACTACTTCTCCCAGATGCTAGATCAATCCATGGACTGGTCAGATGCCGAAGCTCTGCGTGCGCAATGGGGCGGACCGTTCTGCTTAAAAGGCATTATGAGCGTTGCCGACGCCAAGAAAGCCGTAGACATCGGCGCAGATGCAATAATGGTTTCCAACCACGGCGGTCGCCAGCTAGATGGCTCACGCTCTCCGTTCGATCAGATCGCGGAAATTGCTGATGCGGTTGGTGATGACATTGACATAATTATGGACGGCGGCGTCAGACGTGGCACTCATGTAGTGAAGGCATTAGCAGCAGGCGCCAAGGCTTGTTCAGGCGGCAGAATGTACCTCTATGCCCTGGCTGCTGCAGGCCAGCCAGGTGTTGAACGAGCGCTACAAAACATGAAGACCGAAATCGAACGCGACATGAAACTCATGGGAGTTACCAAAGTATCTCAACTAAACCGGGAGATGCTTAGATACCGCCGTTAAAACTATCCGCCGAGGGCTCCTATTGCATCAAATACTTTTCAGGCTAAAGCTAAATTTCTAGACAAGGCTTTCCAGCCTTTCTCTAGAATGGAAATGCTATTTCCAGCAGGCCTTTCGAACCGTATGAGTGGACATTCTGCTTTCGTGGCCGCTTCTCTGCGCAGAGATCTATTCGCAGTGACCTGCCCCTACTTATCCTTCCACACTGAAAAACAGCTGAAAAAATAACCGTAGACAGAGGCAACATAGGAATAGAGATCGTTGTCGACAAATTAACCACAGGCATTGCTATAACAGATTGAACTTAAAAACCTGCTAATCTGCACCTAGCTTAGATCCAGAAATAAATCTGTACTCTTTAACCCTTCCATACAAGGAGGTAGATTTTACAAGCTATCTTGCTAATCCCAAAAATTCTCATTGTGTGCTTTTTCAGCGTGTTACTTCATCCCCCCCAAAGCTCTTTTAACCGTTTGTCACGACCACAGTTCCACCGATAAGCCTTATAGCGGATCGAGCTTTTCTTGTAGAAATCTTGATGATAGCTTTCGTCACCTTTAATAGGGTACATAATTGAGGCGTTTAAAATTGGCGTAATGACTTTATTGTCGGGAAATTTTCTTTCAACTTCCTGTTTAGACTGTTCAGCGATTCTCCTTTCTTCTTCGTTCCCCACGAAAATCGCACTTAAATAGCTGGGCCCTTTATCACAAAACTGGCCTCTTGCATCAAACGGGTCAATGTTAACCCAGTAATTATCTAACAACTCTTTATAACTCACCTTGTTGGGGTCATACGTTATTTCAACAACTTCAAAATGGCCTTCATGGTTTCCGTTATATGTAGGGTCTTTTAAGGCTCCACCTGAGAATCCTGAGATGACGTCGGTTACCCCTTCTAGCTTTTCAAAATCCGCTTCCATACACCAGAAACACCCTCCGGCCAAAATGGTTTTATCTGCAGCAGCATTTGAAGAAAAGGACAATATGCTTGCGGCAAATATGATAAGTACTAGTATATTTTTCATAGAACTCCCTCTTATTTTTTCTGATATTGAAATTAAATATATTACTATTTCGACAAAGTTCATTAACATATTGGATCTGCACTTTTTCTACTTGCTTGTTAGTCTAGCCCTCAAACAACCGGAATGAAACACTTTGCCGCGCACATTCAACAACATTGACGGGCGCTTCTGTACGAAAACACCAAAGTACGTGATTCGAGTTTTTTTCTAATTTGAGATCTATACAAAAGAGGTTCCCCTTTTACGGGTCGAGCGCAACAATTGACGCATCTCTCCTAGGCAACATAGAGCGAATCAGCGGTCGCGCTGAAGCCACCATGTTACTCCGAGGCTGGTGGCGTCTCTTGCGGCGGCACTAACTGCCACCGGATTAATCTTTGATTAAGTTGGGAGCCGGCGTTACGCTTGGGTTTCAAGCAAAGGCGGAGTTAGCAGCAGACGCCAGCGCTTTTCCCGGGAAAGAAATGTGTACCTTCATACCCTGGCAGCAGGCTGCCCAGGTGGTGAACGGACACTACAAAATATAAAGAATTAGATTGAAGACGACATTAAACTAATTGGGTCACCAAGGTCTCTCAATCAAACAGAGATGCTTAGATACGAAAAATAGTCAGAACCTGTGGGTCACTAGAAACTGTTTATTATCAGAATTTTTTAATAATCGGTACTTACACCCAAGTAAATAAGTCGTGCGCGACCGGCTTGGGCTATTTTGAATAGAACAAAGTCCGCGGCTTAATTAACTGCGTCCAGCCCTTCAGTCAGCTCAATGTAAGTACCCCATGGGTCGGTGAAAAATGCCACAGCCAGGCCCAAAGATGGAACTTCAGTGTAGCCTCGATCGAATACGACTCCTTTGGCTTCGAGGGCTTTACAAAACTCTTCCAGACCATCTATTTCAAATCCAATATGATCTAGCACCCTACCTTTTGTCGCTGCCATTTCTGTAGCAGACGGAGCAAAAGTCAAATTAATACCGGGAAGCTGCACCGCTGGCTGACTGATTCGAGTTCCGCTTACCCCGGAAAAATGTTCCGTATACCAAGCCCGCATTTCTTCGCCTTCGGTTGCCGCCCAATGAATATGATGCAGCTGAATCTCATTGGCGTTTCCCTTGTTTTCTATCAGCTCAACTTTTACATCATCTGGCCCCAAAACATAGGCAATAATATTGCCCTGACCTTGTCGCCCGATACCATCTTTCACTGTGTAACTCTTCGGTAATTCCCCCTTAGTAATCATCGGATAACCCATGTCAGTAAGATGCTCAACAGCAGAAAAAATGTCAGTGGTTTCAAACCCTACGTGATTCACCATAGAGCCACGGGTGCCACCGGTTGGCCGAAAAGCCGTTAAAAAAACTAAAAGATTGGGGAATGAAATTGCCTGCTCCGCTGACTCACCAACAGACACCATATCGCCACCAAGTCCTTCGACCCAAAACTTTTTGTGCTCATCAATATCGGACGCGTTGATATGATGGTGTCCATAAACCACCGAGTTATTCATCGCTAAATCTAATTGAGCATAGGTAAGAGAACAAGAAAATGAAATTAACACAGCAGCTACGGTCAATATAATTCTCATGGAAACTCCTTTTAGACAATATTAGAATGATTTATTTTTAAATTGCTAACGTTGTAGCAGATAATACTTTTAGTCCTCAAACTATTAACACCTAACTTAGACTTTAACGATTCCGACTCAGTATATTTAAGACTTGGCGATAACGCTAATCCACTCATCTGCTATATCTAATGCAATGGACTTTGCTGGTCGCATTAAGCCACCGGTTACGCAAGATCTTCCCGAAACACAAAAGCTGAATAGCCGCTTTCATCCACCACAGCTTTAGAAAAAGCGGTAGGATTTAATTCAGTAGCGAAGGAATTAATATTCAAAGATTATTCCAACCTTAACCACGCATCTAATCTCAGAGGGGGCGGGATAGGTTCCATATTAGTCAAGTTGATAAGGTCTCGCCAATAAGGTGTATTCGCAAAGCTCGTGATTGGCTCAAAACGCGCGCCGTTTTCTGGTTGCTGCGGGGACGAGGCGCCTCCTCCGCAAGGGTTATCACTTTGGCCAATACTCGCTAATGAGAGCTGAGCGCCGCTGATTCCATGATTCCTAATTCGCCAGGAATGTGAACTAAGCGATCAAGCTGCCAACCCCGAGAAAGCAACGATGCAACACCCACAGCCTCTTTGGTCATTCTATAGGCGACCCGATAATCCGCGAAACCTGTTTGGCTATTAAGCCCAGCCGCATAGACATGATGGATTACTAATTTAGAATTTCTAGGGTGCTCGCAGCTTAATATGTTGGGCATTATCCCTGACACTGAGAAACAGCCACAGATTGAGGTGACGCTGGCTGCGCAACTAAAGTCGAGACTGCCAGCAGTAATCCGGCGAAGAGAAGGGTTAGTGTTTGTTTCATTAATGTCTGGTTTTTGTCTGTATTTGCTGATTTTTGGGTAGAATAGCACGAGCATAGCGGATACAACTCGTTGAGAATCGATCAACATCAATGTCTACAGTTATCTCATCTCATGAAATCTTCAGTTCAAAGGCTAAAGAAACTAGAAATGAAATTAAAATTAGCATACCAATCAGACAGTAAGATAAACAGTCAATGAAGGCGGCTGTCTGCTGCTGTGACTCAGGTAAACCCTTCAAGCAATGCTGCGGCCTCTTACTAGCGGGCGCTGTATTGCCTAAAACAGCTAAAAAGCTAATGCGATCACGCTATACAGCCTATGCACTTGGAGGGTATGGCGACTATTTGCTGGCAACGTGGCACCCAGATCATCGCGCGGGACTCGATGCGGCTTCACTATCCATGCAGACTACGAACTGGCAATCCCTCAAAATCATTGAGTCTAACCAAAACAATAATGAAGCGGTTGTTGAATTCATAGCCTACTTTCTAGAATTTAGTGGAGAGATAGGCCTTCACCGCGAACGCTCTCGCTTTCAACGAATAAAAGGGTGCTGGTACTATGTTGACGAAACAAAAGACCGCGCAGACCATAAAGAACAAGTCGTTAATGTGAATTAACACCAAAATCTAGCAAGCACAGCCGCAGCGCACTAATATGGCGCGAAAAGTTGACCACCCTTCCCTACAGCCCCAAAAACAGGTTCCTTAGCTTGGCATAGTTATTGCGTTATGTGGGTAGACTAGTAACACATTTGTGTTATCCAAAATCTAGTCACTCTCTAATCCGAGGCTGGACCTAACATGCACATTCAACATCGCGGCCTTCGTACATTTTGTACCGCCGCCGAGTTACTTAGTTTCAAAAAAGCAGCAAGCGAGCTGTGCCTCACCGCCAGTGCTGTCAGTCATCAAATCAGCGATTTGGAAGATGATTTGGGCACAAAGCTATTTCAACGAAAAACTCGCTCTGTCTCACTTACCAATGAAGGCTGCCATTTGTTCGAAGAAATACATCCCTATCTAGAGGCGATTGATCAGGCACTGGATACCGTGAAAAAAAACTCAGGCAAGCAACGCCTATTAATTCAAATGCCTGAATTCTTCGCCAGTGAATTGCTCATACCTAGAATCAGTGAATTCTCCAAACAACATGAGAATATTGATCTGCGTATCGAGTCTATGGAGACTAGTGAGTCCTTCAACCCAATAGCGGATATCAATATTGTTCTCTCACAACACACCCCTCCTGCATCGCATGTTAAGAAATTATTCCCGATAAGCTATATCCCCGCTTGCAGTCGCAAGCAATTCGAACAATGGCAATGCAACGGGATCGATCCTGTGGACGCAGTAGAGTCTGCAACGATATTGCTTCACAAGGCTCGACCTAATGCATGGACTCAATGGGCGAAGGTCGCGGGAATATCGAAACGCAAAACCAAGCAAATTATTTTTGTAGATAGCATGTTCGCGTTAGCAAGGGCCGCGGAGAAGGGAGTTGGTGTAGCTTTAGTTCCCATGCCTGTAAGTCAGGCATGGTTCGATACAGGTGCTCTGGTGCCGCTTCATAAAACCAATTTGGTAACAAAGGATTATTACTGGATGGTTTTGAACGATGATTCTAAAGACAACAAATCTGTAAAAATTCTATGGGATTGGGTTGCTAAGATATTCCCAGAACATGAATGAATTTTATTCATCTGTTGCGTGATCATTCATACTTTGTCGAAAGTAATTTCACTCACTATGATTACACCAAGTTATTCATTTACCTCTTTTGTTTTTTATTTAATCTACCCTATTGGAGAACGACATGACACGTACCAAAGCTAGATCACGCATTGCTTCACTATTTATTGCCGGCGCTTTATCAATAACAGCTGCAAGCTCAGTCCTTGCAGAATATCGACTAACTGCCTTTGGAGACACTATAGGATACCGAAGCCTTATCTCTGCGGATATCGAAAGCATTCAATCAACATTTGGTGAAGTCAGCCTGACCGGCCTTGACCATTTTGAAGCCAACAACCTCTGTGTTGCACAGATTTTGCTTAAAGACTTCGACCAAGCAATTAGTACCTGTAACACAGCCATTAGCAAAACTAAAAAAGCATTCGCGGTAAGTCCAATGGCTATCAATTCAGCGGCCGCTTCTATTTATTCAAACTTGGCTATTGCCAAAGCCATGAGCGGTGATAAAGACAGTGCTATTAAAGATCTAGAACTAGCAATGACCTTTAACAGTAAAGATAAAAACGCGAACACAAATTATGATCGGTTATCGCCGATAGCGAATCTTACTGCGGCACTTCAGTAGTAAGACCTTAGCGACGCTTTAGTAACATCAGTTTTTTGAGAACTAGCTGACTCTCCAGTGACTCTCCCTCGGCCGAGTAATTTTAACTAATTACTCGGCCTTTTTTTTCCTACTTTATCCTGACTTTGCTCCCATCCATATTACTTCTATAGAGCTTTCGCAAAGGGCAAGACTGGGACTTAAGAGGACAAAACTTCGGCTTTAGCCACTTCATACTCAGCTTTGAGCTTTGCCACTAGATCTCCAGTGGCGTGAACTTCCTTAATCGCGTTAATTCCCTGACCACAGCCCCAGATATCTTTCCAAGCTTTTGCCTTTGAACTACTCCCGGAACCAAAATTCATTTTTGAAGGATCGCTTTCAGGAAGATTATCTGGATCCAAGCCAGCAGCCACAATCGATGGCTTCAGATAATTACCATTAACACCGGTAAATAAGTTGGTATAGACAATATCGCCCGCCGCGAAGTCTACCAAGGCTTGCTTGTAAGCGGGATCTGCATTGGCCTCCTTCGTGGCAATAAAAGAAGACCCCATATAAGCAAGATCAGCCCCCATAACCTGAGCCGCTAAAACGCTTTGCCCAGTAGAAATGGCGCCGGACAGCAACACTGGACCGTCAAACCACTCACGAACTTCTTGAATAAAAGCCATTGGAGAAAGAGTTCCCGCATGACCTCCAGCGCCTGCTGCAACACAAATTAGTCCGTCAGCTCCTTTCTCAATAGCTTTCTTAGCGAAGCGATTGTTAATGACATCATGTAAACAAATACCACCGTAAGAATGAATGGCATCGAACACCTCAGGCCTTGCTCCCAGCGATGTAATAACGATTGGCACCTTATGTTTTACACACATTTCTACATCATGCATCAAACGGTCATTTGAATTATGGACTATTTGATTTACCGCAAACGGTGCAGCAGGAGAATCTGGATTAGCTTGATTATATGCATCGAGCTCTTCATTGATTTGAGTAAGCCAGGTATCAAGCATTTCTGCAGGACGGGCATTTAGTGCTGGAAACGACCCAACTACTCCAGCCTTACATTGACTAATTACTAACTCTGGGCCAGAAATAATAAATAAAGGCGCACCAACTACCGGTATTGAAAGGCGGCCTTGCATAACTTTAGGTATAGACATTGATAACTCGCTACTAAAATTGGGGGTACCTAGAATCTAGATACCTAGTTACTGTTTGCTTAATTAAGCGGTGAAAAATTAGTTGGATCTAAAAACAAGTTTTGAACATCAGTCACAATCGGTCCATCTGCCACCGATGCGGCTCGCATAGGAGGCCATAATGGATCGGCGCCAAATGCTTTCCATGATGCCGCTGCAGCTTCACGGCTGTCATGAGCTAGCATATATACCAAGGTATTCTCAGATAATTCTTCGTCATCTGGGACCCAATAGCCTACGCTGGTCATACCGTGCTTGACGAAGAGATCCACTTCTCCGCCAGAAAATCGTTTAAGCAGCGCAGGAAGACGTCCTGGCGCAACAGTGTAAGTTCTCATTTCATAGACTTTTTGGTCCTGTGCATAAACCACAGAGTTCGGTTGCAGCCCAGAGCTTGCCAACAGAATTAGACAAAGCATTCCTGCTGTTGCGGCGATTTTTGTCAATATTTTGGTTCTCATACTCTTCCCTCATATATGATGTTAGGTGTGCGAAGACTAAAGTAGATGTTGGGCGAGGAAAAGAATTAATTGCGCCCCTCGCATTTCTTCACGGCAACGTGATTAACGTTCCCTACATTATAATTGCTCTTTAACTAAAGTACATTTTACGGCTTTACGCTTCATTGCTTTATTCTGCTCTCGATTTAATCGGTTACCTGAGCATCCAATTTGTCCTGAGTTCTGCTCTCAAAATCTGCAGCACTGTGCCGTTCACGTAGCTGCTTATCTAGCGGCCCCCAAGCTCTATTGACTATTCTTCCTCTTTTTACCGCTTCTCTCTGAGAGATTTCATCTGCCCATCGACCCAAATTGCTATAGGATTTTGTGTCGAGAAACTCTGCGGCATCGTACACAGCGCCAGTATAGACCGCTCCATACCAAGGCCAAATAGCGATATCAGCAATAGAATACTCATCCCCACAAATATAACGATTGTTAGCCAAGTGGCGATTCAGAACGTCTAGCTGGCGCTTTACTTCCATTGCAAAGCGGTCGATACAATATTCAATTTTTGTTGGCGCGTAGGCGTAGAAATGGCCGAAACCTCCGCCAAGATAGGGAGCGCTGCCCATCTGCCAGAATAACCAAGACATGCACTCTGCTCGAAGTGCCGGTTCACTAGGAACTAACACACCAAACTTTTCGGCTAAGTAAAGCAATATGGCGCCGGACTCGAATAAACGAACGGGAATTGACGTGCTGTTGTCAATAAGCGCCGGAATTTTTGAATTTGGATTTGCAGCGACAAAGCCACTACCAAACTGATCCCCTTCGGAAATATTAATCATATACGCATCGTACTCTGCGCCTTCGAAACCAAGCGCTAACAACTCCTCCAGCATTACCGTTACTTTGACGCCATTTGGGGTGGCCAAAGAATGCAATTGCAGTGGATGCAGTCCCACAGGAAGCTCTTTTTCATGAGTCGATCCGGCTGTTGGGCGATTAATTTTTGAAAATGCGCCACCGTTTTCCGAATCCCATTTCCAAACCTTGGGGGGGACATATGAAGATGAATCTACCATCTATTTCTCCCTGCCTTTCAGCAGTTTCTACAATTTTCACTAAGTAGCCATTAAATTGAGTAGCCGCAACCCGCCAGCGCTCTTTTACCTTGGATAAACGGCAAGGCAGCTTAACCTATGTAGTAATTCTTGCAAGCGACAATCCCCGATAGCCGTCACCAACTTTTTGATGAAGATCAACGCCAGCCTGTCACTAGAAGGATGCTCTAGACCCACGCTAGAGTATCCTGAATCTTCATGGCAGCGGATAACAATGGCAGCTTCTTGGAGGCTTGAGTTTGACTCAGGTCCCCCTCTACCATCTTAGAAATAGCCTAGTGGCGGGAATCTATGTATTGATCGTTAAAGATGCTGGTGAAAACGAGTATCTCACGCCCCTCTCATTTCTAATCGCAGCTGTAATAGTCGGCACAACAGCTTTTTTATTTTGCGAGGTCTCCTCTTACTAGCCGTTAAGTGCAGAGAGTGCGACTTATGTGGATCATGCTTTCAACATTCCTAGGCTATCGCCTATGATTGGTCTACTAATAAGCTCTACCAGCATAGTTTCTAACGCAACAATCACCAAGGGCTTTTCAGGATATCTGGACGTGTTTGCTGGACTGCCTGAAATCCTGGTGATTATTGGGCTATTGTTTTTACTTTGTGCTTTGGCCCGCCGCAGGCATTGCCGAATCAGTCTCAAAAGCAGCATTTATTACAATTCTCGAAATAAGCGGCCTCCTCTTCATACTCTACGTCACGGTCCGCTCCATGGAACAGCTTCCAGCAAGAGTCGCTGAGCCCACCCCAAGCTTCGAGCCTGGCTCATGAACCCGACTGTTCGAAAGAGCCTTTTTAATGTTCTACGCCTTTGTAGGATTTGAGGGTATGGTCAATCTCGCCGAAAAGGTCAAAGCTCCTAAACATACAGCGCCAATTGCCATTCTTACTGCGCTCGGAATGGCCACGGCAAATTATCTGCTGCTAGCCCTCAATTCCCTGCTAATACTTTCTCCCGAGCAACTGCAAAACTCGAATGCTCCTTTGGCCGACATTCATTACGCTGTTACCAATAAGAACTCCTGGCTCATCTTGATTGGTAATCTGTTTGCCGTCATCAATGGCGCATTAATACAGATAATAATGAGTTCGAAGATATTCTATGGCACGGTAGGATAGCGCCTCTCCTTTTAGGGCAAATAAACTCTAAGAGGCAAATACCAGTTCTGACGAATTTTGTAATAATGGCAATAATTATTGTCACCACATTTTCACTGGAAATCGAAACCCTTGCCTAGACAACCACTTATTTTTTACTCATATTCTTTTGCCTAGTCAATTTAACTTAGAGAAAAAATAAAGCATAAAAAGATACACATGACTATGTATTCATAGTTTCCAGCATTGTTCCAATTGCTGAGTTTACTGTCAGCCTGCTTTTTCTCGGCATGCAAACTTAGTCAACAATTTCGTCTTGCAGTTAATCTTTGTCTCATTGGCTTACTTTTAGACCTGTAATTTTACGGCACGCATTTTTCATGGCCTGTGCTTTTCGTTATACATGATTTAGATCAAAAAAAATTGCCCCTGATTTATCAAACAATCTTATCAGCAGAGACTATAGAATCCCCCGTCTATTTCTCTTAAGCAATGGACCTAAATGAGAAATATTATGAAAGGTTTTAAAAAATACGGATTGTAGTTGATACCGAGAACAAAGATTTAGGTGCTACTCTTAGGCATAAAAAAAGCAATGCCCCTTGTCAGTGACAAGAAAGGCTGGGGAGTTGGTTTTATATTGTATTGCTCTTGAAAAGTATCCGCTCCATGATTTTCTTACTCTTGATTTTAAGCAAATACAAAGTAGAGAAAATAATGCGATCAGTTAGCTAAAAACATGGACAGCCAAATGACTAAACTTCGAGCAGACGGGTACAATGCTTCTAGCGGCTTTGATTGAACCTATCCTCGCTATGAATCCGTTGTCAGCTAAGCCATAGAGGTATCCGCAGGGTTTGTTATTCCATATTGCCGGAAGATCGGTGCAATTGCTTTGTCCCTGCCCGGTCCCGACTTTATTTGTTAAAATCCTTATTTGGAATGAAAGCCAAAAAATTATTGCCACTGTCGACACTGTACACAGTCACAGTAGATCCTTAGCGCTGGATCATTAAATACCGATACGGCAACAAGGCTCCGGGACAACGTTTGCGAACGGCTTCATATTTTGCGTGCTTACGCTGAGGCGGCCCGGTCTTTCGCTGGCGCCGGGGTGATTCAAAAAGAGCGCAGCAAGGTCATAGACAGGTTACTGTTAGCTTATCCTAATCCCACCGATCAGCCTCACCTTATAGGTGAAACATCCTTAGCTTCTTTAGAGAATACAGCAGACGAGGTTTATGCCGACGTTCTAGCTATGGGCGCTATCTAACGGCCGAGACTGAGCGAAATGCTTTTAAGAAGTACTGCAGAAGAAAGTTTATATTTCTATTTACACCGATATCTTAGTGTTCAACCTGTTAGCTTTATGGAATTAATTCGTCACTATTGAAGACCGTACTATTTTTAAAGAGATCAGTACCTTTAAAGTTCTCACTACCTTTAAAGACAACATTAACTTTTAAGATCACACAATTTTTTCAGCCCGCGACAATTGCCAGTCAACCTTCGCTTGCCATTACCTGAAGTTCTCGAGTACTTAATGCACTTAGGTCTTGTACTTAGCAGGTGAACACAATTAAGCTGGGATAATCCTGCAGCTGAACTAACCTTTGGACCACTCATGAAATTCTGCCTTCCCTTCATTGTATCTGCTTATGCACTCTTACAAGGCTGTGCAGCCAACCCACCCTTAGACCCGATAACAGCTGTTTCCAGCGGTGAACTTACTGCGCTACAAGCCCTTTACGATGTAAAGCATTACCAGCTCGAGATTGAAGTTGTCCCAGAGCAAAAAACCATCATCGGCAATGTCAGCATGACAGCGCTCGCCTTAGGGGCGATAACTCAGATTGAACTGGATTTCGACCCACGCTTCAAGATTGCAATGGTCACCGTCAACGAACGTCAAGCCTACTTCGAGTTGTCTAATGGCAAGCTGCTAATCACTACTGACCTTCTAGCTCGCGGGTCAGAATTCACAACCTCTGTCTCTTACAAGGGCAGACCTTATGAGGCTGAAAACCCGCCCTGGGATGGTGGCTTTGTATGGAGTCGAACCGAATCAGGACAACACTGGATAGCTACTGCGGTACAAGGCCGAGGCTGCGATTTATATTGGCCCTGCAAAGATCATGTCTCTGACAAACCTGAACGTGGCGCTGATATGCTCATTACCGTACCAAATGATCTTGTCGCTGTAATGAATGGCATCTTGGTCTCGGAGCAAACGATAAAAGGTAAAACACGCTATCACTGGCAAACTACGAACCCTATCTCTGCCTATCATTTAGCAATTAATATAGGCCCGTTTAAAGAATATCGACTGGAAAGACAGAGCCTTATTGGGCAGGGCAACAAGGCTCCTTCTACTTTCCCTATTGTTTTTTATCACATCACCGAGGACATGGAAAAAATTGAAAACTTGATCAAAAATGATTTTTCATCCCAGCTTGATTTTTATGAACGAACCCTTGGACCTTACCCCTGGGGCAACGAGAAAATCGGCATTGTTGAAATTCCTTATCTAGGGATGGAGCACCAAACCATGAATGGTTACGGTAATGAATTTCGCCGAGACCCGGAAGGGTTTGACTGGCTTATGCAGCATGAATTCGCTCATGAATGGTTTGGCAACCTAATGACTCAAGAGGCAAGTCGCGACTTTTGGCTGCATGAGGGATTTGCAAACTATATGCAGCCAATCTACGCACAAAACGTTATCGGCGATGCCGGGTTTTGGAGCAAAATGTGGCGAAACTACAATGCAATTGCTAGCTGCAAGCCTGTCATTCCTGAAGAGGATGTATCCATGGATTATTTTGATTCCAACGACCCTTATTTCAAAGGCAGCTGGACCTTGCACACGCTGCGATGGATGATGGGGGAGGAAAAGTTTTGGAATGCAGTTAGGCGATTAATTTACGACACGCCGGACCCATGGTCACTAAGCTATCCGATCACACCAACCCAACGCAGTAGTGAAGATTTTATCACCATAGCAAGCGATGAATACGGCGAGGATTTACGCTGGTTTTTTGATGCGTATTTATTCTCGAAAGACATTCCGACATTAAAAGTTGATCGCAGTAATAACGAATTACGCCTATCTTTTAGAGACTTACCGAGCCTAATATTGGATATACCGGTGGTCTTATATGAAGACAGTGCACTTAAAGGCGATAAACATAACGTGAGCAGGTCCACCACCCTGTCAATTCGCAGCGATGGCTCAAGTCATGCTGTGCCAAGCAGTGCGCGAATTCAGATTGATCCAGAAGTCAAAATATTCAGGGAGTTCAGCACAGCTCAGCGCTGCCAAATAAGCCAATAAATTGAGATTTTTTTTGAACAAAGTTGGAGAGCTACAGGCCATCACCCTTTGTCATTAACGAGCGACTGCGAAATATGAGACTACGAAGCAAATCTTTGATATCTATTACCGCAGTAATCGTGACAACGGGTATCGTCTTGAGCAGCTGCATCTCCTTTGAAGTTGACCCAATCAGCGTAATCGATGGCAACGGAAACCCTGCTATCGAGCAAACCGTCCAGCTAGATCATACCGCTCTGCACTACCTAGAAAGCGGCAATAGCGCTGGCACAGCGTTAGTGTTCATTCATGGCACGCCGGGTAGTATGGGTTTTTTCTCTGGATACATTACTGACCCAAGACTGGTACAAACACGAAATATCACTATCGATCGACCAGGATGGGGAGGGTCAATTGTAAATGGCGATTTTGATCCTACCTTAACTTTTCAGTCATCCGCATTGGGGGATTGGCTCTGTGACATAAAGCAGGCGTCCCCGAACAATAAATTGGTAATTGTGGCTCATTCTTATGGCGCAACGCTTACTCCTAAACTTGCTATGGACCACCCACAGTGTATTTCTGCTGCGCTTTTATTGGCCGGCGGAGCTGACCCCAGCTTAACCGCGCCTCGCTGGTACAATAATTTGACCCATTACCCCCCAGTATCTTGGTTGGCGAGCCTATCTAGTATGGGCCTTAAACGTTCGAACAATGAAATGATGACAGTTAAATCTGAGTTAGAAAAGATTCAGAAAAATTGGAAAAATCTAACCTTGCCTATTACCGTGATACAGGGCCAAGAAGACGGCCTGGTTCATCCGGATAATGCTGATTTTATTGAAATCCAACTTGCTCACATACCCGCCAAAGTCATTCGCATCGAGGGGGCCGGGCATGTTCTCCGAGAAAGTCATAGGGATTTGATCATAGATGAAATTCTCAAGCTACTTTAGAGGGCACCGTCTCACTGGTAAATACACGCGCGGTTTATCGTTTGGCATAATTTCTCATCATCCTCCGGCAATGTGATAGACAACGCTGTGATGAACTCTTATTCTGTGGTCTCCCTCTCTCTAATAAGTGACCCAAAGATCACAAGTCATCGTCTATGAATATTCTAAAAATACTTCTAAGTAATGTGGCATTTCAGCCTGCGCTCAAAATCAAACTATTTTTTGGTCTTATTTTTCTCTCCATCCCCACGGCTTTAATTTACGGCGCCGACGATCTTACTATGAGTGAATGGAGAAATTACGGCAACACTCTGCAATCCACAAAGTATTCTCCTCTGCAACAAATTGACGAAAGCAATGTGGGCGAGCTAGAAATTGCATGGATGTGGGACACCCCAGACAACGAGATTTTTAAAACTGACGCTCGTGCAACCGCAGGCGAATACAAAGTCACTCCCATTATGGTCAATGGCATTTTGTATGTAAGTACATCGCTTGGCGTAGTTGCGGCTATCGACGCAAGATCCGGCGAACAACTATGGCAGTTTGATACCGAGTCTTGGGCACACGGCAGGCACCCAAACTTTAACAACAATCACCGAGGTGTGAGCTACTGGGGTAATGACGAGCAAGCTCGCATTCTAATGCCTGGCAATGATGGTATTTTTTGGTCCTTAGACGCCAGCACTGGATTGCCCGACCCACAGTTTGGGAGCGGTGGCAGCATCGATCTTAAAAAAGGACTCGGCCGTGACTTTGACGACAGCGTCTATGGCGTTGTCTCTGCGCCGCTGGTTATAAACAATATTGTTGTGGTTGGCTCTTCGATTAGTGACGGGCCACGAAATTATGACGATGCGCCCCCCGGTCATGTTCGGGCATTCTCACTACCAGGCGGTGAGTTAAAGTGGCAATTCAACACTATCCCTCAGGCTGGCGAATATGGCGTGGAAAGCTGGGAGGAAGATTCTTGGGAATACTCTGGCGCTACCAATGTTTGGACGCTAATGAGTGCCGACCCTGAACTAGGTTACATCTATATGCCGACCGGAACTCCTACCAATGATTGGTATGGTGGGCATAGACTGGGCGACAATCTTTTTGCCGAAAGCTTAATTTGCATCGACGCAATGACCGGAGAACGAGTTTGGCATTTCCAAATGGTTCACCATGGCATTTGGGATTATGATTTACCGGCAGCCCCCGTGCTGGCCGATATCGAAGTAGATGGCAAAGTCATTAAGGCAGTCGCTCAAACTTCAAAGCAAGGCTATGTCTATGTGTTTGATCGCGAAAACGGCGAACCAGTCTGGCCAATTGTCGAGCGTCCAGTGCCCGCCTCTTCGATCCTAGGAGAGCGACTCTCCCCTACTCAGCCTATCCCAACTAAACCCCCTCCGTTTGAAGCTCAGGGGATCACTAACGCAACCCTCATCGATTTTACCGACGAGTTACGAGCCGAAGCTTTGGACATCATTAGCGATCTTGACTATGGCCCTCTATTCACCCCTCTAAGCGAGAGAGGTACTATTATATTTCCGGGCTACAGCGGCGGCGGAAACTGGTCTGGAGGCGCGGTAGACCCTGAAACCAATATTCTATATCTTTCCTCTATGTCGGTACCTCGCTATGTGCGCATGGTTCGTCCCGAAGACTCTGCAGTATCTAACTTCAGATTTGATGGCGAACGCTTTAACGTAGACGGGCCCCAAGGCCTGCCAATCATCAAACCGCCCTATTCGCGAATCACCGCAATCGATCTCAACAAAGGCGAACAGGAGTGGATGATTCCTCACGGAGAGGGCATTCGCCAGCGAATTATCGATATGGGAATTGAAGATCCAGGCCCGGTTGGCTCATTTGGTCGCAATGGGCCGCTGTTAACAAAGTCCCTGCTATTTTTTGGTCAGTACGATAATGGCAGATCACTCATTCGCGCCTACAATAAGGCGACGGGGGACATCATCAGCGAACTTGAAATTCCTCTGCCTCCAATGGGTACGCCGATGACTTATGCTGTGGATGGTAAACAGTATATTGCTATGGCGTTGGGAGCGGGGCCTGACACAAGAATATTAGCCCTAGCGCTTCCTTAAGCAATATAATCCCCTATTCACGCTCTCCACCTGACAGGAAAAAAATGGCGAATAAGCGAACCAAAATTGAATTTAACAGCAATGATATTAAGCTTGCCGGGCTGTTAGAGACCCCCGAAGACGCCAATATTAAAGCCTACGCGCTCTTTGCTCACTGCTTCACCTGCGGTAAAGATATCGCCGCAGCCTCTCGAATAGCCCGATCTCTGGTGAACCTAGGTTTCGGTGTTTTACGATTCGACTTTACAGGTCTTGGCAACAGTGACGGCGACTTTGCAAATACGAACTTCTCCTCTAACGTGGAAGATTTAATTGCTGCAGCAGATTTTTTGCGAAAAAATCACAAGGCGCCGAGCGTAATCATCGGTCATAGTCTCGGCGGAGCTGCTGTACTAAAAGCCGCCGGCCACATTCCAGAAATTGCCGCCGTCGTCACCATCGGCGCACCTTTTCAGACTCATCACGTCAGCAAGCAGTTTGGCGAAGACGTTGAGAAAATTGAAAAAGAGGGTGAAGCCGAAGTATGTTTGGCTGGCCGCAAGTTTAAGGTTAAAAAGCAATTTCTAGACGATATCGGATCACAGTCCAGTAATCACATTAGAAAGTTAGATAAGGCCCTTTTGATATTGCATTCTCCAGTGGACGCGACAGTTGGTATCGCCGAAGCAGAAAAAATTTATAAAGAAGCGCTCCACCCTAAAAGTTTTATCAGTCTAGACAACGCCGACCACCTACTAAGTAAGGCAGCTGACTCACAGTATGCGGCAACTTGCATCGCCGCATGGTCTTCTCGGTTTTTACCAACCCCCGGCTAGGGGGTAGACGGAAGTTGGATAATCAACTAATCGCTAATACTTTTACATTCTGTATCTAAGACTAATCTCAAAAGCACGTGGGTCACCAAAGATCCACTGATTTGGGACATACGGCGCCAGTACAAAGTCTTCTTCATTGGTTAGATTTCTGACTCGGCCGGTAACCGTAAAATTATCAGTAGCCATCCAGTTAACACTGGCATCAAATACTGTGTACGCAGGCATTTCTTCTGTGTTTTGATTGTTAGCAAACCGAGAGTCCACATAGCGAAAACCACCACCTATTTGCACGTTATTTATCGGTGACCAGTTCAACCAAAGATTGGCAGTATTCTCAGGAACATTACGCGGGGTATTGCCCACAAGTGAAACACCTCTAGAAAAAAACTCGTCGAATTCGGCGTTAATACTCGAAACATTAAAATCGACACTCAGAGTATCGATTGGGTTCATTCGAAGAGTAAATTCAACACCATTTGAACTTTGCTGCCCTATCTGCTCATCAATCATCGAGGCTGGCAGACGAGTTATGATGTCGTTTTTCTCAATATCAAAATAAGCTAAAGTGTATTCACCTTTGCCACCAAGGAACTGCTGCTTAACGCCAACTTCATATTGGCGTCCAGTGGCAAGATCGAAGTCAGCATTGCCTGCACTAATTGAAATGGGAGAGGTTACCGGGTCGGCAGCGGTGCTAATTTGAGCGTACACACTCAATTGTTCAATGGGTTGATAAACCAAACCCGCGCGCCAAGTGAGTTCTGAAAACTTAGCATCAAAAGCTGCCGCTGGGTTGCCACCAATAGCTAAATCAAACCGAACAAAGTCGATGTCATCAAACCTAGCTCCGATTACCGCACTTAATTTATCTGTGATTTGGAGAGTGTCATCAATAAAAATTGCGACCTGACGCGTATCGGTTTGGTAATCAAGAATTGTCGGGATCGCAGTCTCTGGTCGCAGGCCAGGATTGAATCCAAACACTTGCTCACTGTCACCATAGCCAAAACCGCCGGTGCTAAAATTATTAGCATAATCTAAATCTATTTCATTAATCTCGGCACCGATACTTAGCTTGTTATTCATGCCACCCAACTCAGATTCAATCAAAAAGTCGAAACGAGAGCCTAGCTGCTCCTGTTTCTGAACAATGCCAAGATAGGCCGCTCTATCAATCAAGCCTGTACCCTGATTAAAAGAGTACTCCTCTAAATTCTGCCATTCTCGGTCCGCTTTTATTAGGTAAGTGTCGTTGCGGAGGGTAACGCTGTCCGAAAGACTCCATTCCACATGCACTCGAGACCAGATGTCCTCATATTTGACCTTGCCATCCTCAAAATTGTAATTATTCTGTCTATGTGACCGGCTTGCCTCACCGTTGATCAGCGGCGTGCCCCAGTAAGGTGCCGCATCAACATTTGCATAGTCCACACTTAATCGAACACTTAACTCTTCATTCGGCTGAAACAACAGTGAGCCGGCAATCACTTCCCGCTTTTCTGCGGCGCGGTCTACAAAGCCATCTTCTTCTTGTCGTGAAGCGTCCAAGCGGAACGCTACTGACTCAGAAATTTGAGCGCCACCACCGAGGGCGATTCTGTTCATGCCGAAGCTGCCACCAGCGACCACTGCTTGTAAATCACTATCACCGAGCTTGGGTTTTTTTGGCACATAGTTGATGGTGCTGCCCAGCGCACCTACTCCGTTAATCACCGACCCCGCGCCCCTAAGCACTTCCACCCGTTCTAGAGTCCACGTGTCAGCGGGAAACGTAACCGTGCCTGCAGTGATATACAGGCGAGTCCCGTCGTATGTATACACAGTAGAATTGTGTCCATTAAAGCCTCGAGAAGAAATAGATGTGCCACCATTGCCAGGACTGGCGCTAGCTGAAACTCCAGCGGTCCGGGTGACCGCGTCCAGCGCACCGTAGTCTCCCTTGGTAGCGATCTCTTCCCGAGTAATGATACCGACACTGGCCGGCGTATCTAGCGCTGAGAGTCCTAGCCTGCTGCCGGCATCATTCCTGGCACCTAATCGAATGCTGCCAACACCGCCTTGGCCTTTGATGACAATTTCATCCACGATTTTTTGGGCGCTTAAGTTACCGCTGGCGACAAGTAAGCTTATCGCGAAAGCTAGGCATGAACATTTGCTAGTACCATTACTACATGGAGTTACAAGCATAGAATTTTTCCTTTAAGAGAGACATGGCCCGATTAGAAATTGGCTAGTCTTCAGTCTAGTTGATTTCAAAAGGTCAGATCTTAGTCAAAACCCAGCCTTTACGGCAGTTTAAAACCGTTTTTTAACGTTAACCGAAGGAAGAAAAAGATAAGTTCTGGCCGCACTTGTTGTTAATCTCTAACCATTCAGCTTTTACGCAACATAGGGGTCACAAATGCAGAAAATGGGGATTATTGGTTTGGCTAGCAAGTTTAGGGATGGTTCTAAAGCTGGTTTGTTTTTTTGTTTAAGCCTTACTCTCATAGCCTGCTCGAGTGAAGACATTGATTGGATAGATATCCCATTACCTGAAAGTGTCTTCTATAATGAACAGGCTGAGTTTCGCAGCGATGTGATTGAAATACCGGTGTTTGCCTTGAAAGATTTAGAGTACAAACTCAATATGAAACAGGGCCACGCGATTACCTACAGCTGGAAGGCTTTTGGTTTGAATGATCCCGAGAAGCTGCTGATAGAATTTCATGGACATACTATTCGAGAAACAGAAGCACCAGGGGATCTCATGTTTTATAAAGTGGGCCGCAGCGATTCTTCCAGCGGCTATCTGGTAGCGCCATTCGAAGGTATCCATGGCTGGTATTTCTCAAACGAAACTGGTGAAGACATCAACGTGATTTTGACTGTAAGTGGCTTTTATGACCTTGAAGAAAGCTAAGACTGCACTATTTGTAATACATCGCTGGCTTGGCATTGGCATGTGTCTACTTTTTGCCATGTGGTTTGCCACCGGCATAGTGATGATGTACGTAGAATATCCTGAGTTAACCACTACAGAAAGGCTGGCAAACTTACCGGCTCTAAAAACAGCTCAGATTCAACTCTCTCCTTTTGAAGCTGCCAAATCTGTTACCGAAAGTGTTTTTAGCGGCCTTAAGCTAACGACAGTTTTGGGCCGCCCAAGCTATCGGTTCACGACCCCAAGCGGACAAGACCATTTCGTTTTTGCCGACAGCGGCGAGTTACTGACCTCCGTCGATGAAAAACAAGCGCTACTCGCTGCCACGCAGTCTGGATTTCATCTTCCTGACGAGACCCCAAGCCATGCAGGTTTAGTCGATCTCGATCAATGGACACTGTCGGCGGGTCTAGACAAACACCGCCCACTGCATAAAATTGAACTCAATAACGCCAGTCGCGGCGTACTGTATATTTCCAGCAGCAGTGGTCAGGTTGTGCGCGACACCGCGAAAGGCGAACGCTTCTGGAACTGGCTGGGGTCAACCTTGCACTGGATTTATCCGGCAATTCTTAGGCAGAACAATTCTCTGTGGCGGGATGTCATTGTCTACGTTTCACTGATCGCCATTATGTCTGTCGTCAGCGGAGCAGTGATTGGGTTTATGAGAATCCGAATTAGGAATCCTTACCGAGGAGGGAAAGATTGCAGTCCATATAAGGGCTGGATGAAGTGGCATCACATTCTTGGTCTACTCACTCTGGCGCTTATCTCCACCTATATTTTTAGCGGACTTATGTCCATGGGCCCCTGGGGGGTATTTAGCTCCAATGTATCACCACGTGGCCAACTGGCTCGCTATGCTGGAGATTTAACTCTGCGCCTTTCCAACTTAACCGTACCCGAGCTAGTCGCCCCGAATGAGCCTATCAAAGAAATTCACTGGCATCAGATTCAATCGCAGCCTTATTACAGTTTAGTTCGATCTGCCACGGACAGAGTTGCTGGAGACAGTAGCACTAAAAAAACCCAGTGGTTATCCACCCGAATTGAGAAGGCCATACCGTCACTAATTCCAAGCGCAACCCTTACCAGCTCAGAACTGATCACCGAACAGGATGATTACTATTATTCTCGCCATAACCGTTATCGCCCCCTGCCGGTGTATCGCGTCAAGTTTGATGATCCTAACGCTTCTTGGTTTCACATTGACGCGGCCAATGGCGAGGTTCTGAACAGAGTGGATAATGCCAGCAGACGAGAGCGTTGACTTTACAACGGATTGCACAGCTTGGATTTTCAATTGCTTTGGAAACACAGGCCGCTATGGGACATCATAGTCATTGCCCTCAGTCTGATCGGCTTTGGGTTTTCGGTTACATCTGTGGTGGTCGGATGGCGACGACTGACTAGCTCGGCAAAAGTTAATAAAATAGAGTGATGCAGGCCTGAGCTTACACAATTTCATCTTTATAAAAACCGTCGATTTCTCCATCTGAAAAACCCAAACCTTGAAGAATATCACGGCTGTGTTCACCAACATCAGGCACTGGATTTAAAGTCGGCTCAAATTGGTTATTGTTTCCTGGAGGTAAAAAGCTTTTAACAGTACCCCCAGGAGTCTTAGTTTCAACGATCCGATTTAGGGCCTGCAACTGGGGGTGATCCCAAGCGTCCTTCATTTCATTGACGTCGGCATAGGCAATCTTAGCTTGATCGAGTCTGTGCTTTAAATCAGCAGCATTAAACTGCGAAAACTTTAATTCAATGATTTTCTTCAATACATCTCGATTGCCAGACCTCAGCTGATTATTAGCAAAGCGGGCATCGCACGACAAGGTTTCATCCCCTAACACGACTGAGCAAAAGTCTAACCATTCTCGCTCGTTCTGCAAGCCAATCATTATTGCTTTGTTATCGCCAATGGCAAACGCACCGTAGGGATAAATACTAGCGTGATCGGCGCCGAATCTTTGCGGAGGCTCCGCGCCATCGTAGGCATAGTTCAACGGAAATCCCATCCACTCAACCATTGCCTCCAACATCGAAATATCTATTTTGCTGCCAAGACCGGTTTTAGCTCGCAGAATAAGCGCCGCCAAAATTGCCGACTGTGCCTGCATACCTGCAGCAATATCGGCTATAGAAATGCCACTCTTGACGGCAGATTCTGGCGTGCCGGTAATAGACAAAAAACCAGATTCCGCCTGTACTAAAAGATCGTAAGCCTTCTTGTCTTTGTATGGACCTTCGTCCCCGTAACCTGAGATATTGCAAAATATCAGTTTTTCAAACTGAGAGTGAAGCGCTTCATAGGACAATCCCATTCTCGAAGCCGCTGACGGCGCAAGATTTTGTACAAAGACATCGGCTTGCTCGAGTAAGCGCTGCAAAATTGGCTTTGCCCCGGGATGCTTTAAATCAAGGGTTAAACTTTCCTTTGAGCGATTCACCCACACAAAATGGGAGGATTGACCCTTTATGCGGCTATCATAGTGACGAGCAAAGTCGCCACTGCCCCGGCGCTCCACTTTGATTACTTTAGCGCCAAGTTCAGCCAATTGACGGGTGCAAAGAGGGGCTGCTATTGCATGCTCAAAAGAGATAACTGTGATGCCACTAAGAGGAGATTTATTTTGCATAGCTGAGCTTATGTTGTGGTTGAGAGAATACTGGTGAGAAGCTGTTGAAGCTTAACCCTAAATCTGATTTGTGAACAAGTCTCGATTAAGCTGTATCCGGAGCTGTGCCCAATGCCATGCCAGAAGCTACCTCCAATCAAGCCCGAAACATCCAAAGATATAGCCTAAAGACCACTTTTGGCAGGGGTTTCTTATCCCCCCAACCAAAAGCTCTTATGTGAAAACTGAATTATCTTCTGCATTCCAGTCTTTTTCACTCTTAAGCAAGACCAAAAGCTGGGCGCAATCGCGTGCCTAAAGTGCTACCTATAAACGCAGCGGCGAACCAGAGCCAGCCGTGCATGCTGGTAGAAGATATACCACCAAAATAAGCGCCAATGTTACAGCCGTAGGCTATACGTGCTCCATAGCCAAGAAGTAGCCCACCAATAACTGCAGCCACTAATGAGCGCATAGGAAGCTTAAATGATGGCGCGAACTTTCCTGCCATACTGGCGGCAAATAGAGCCCCTAGGACAATGCCAAAGTTCATTACAGAGGTGATATTGCTGAACACACTGGCATCTAGCGAGGCGGCCTGACCCGCCCGCTCCCAGTATGCCCAACTAGATACATCAAGGCCAAAAAAACTACCCACCTTTGCACCCCATAGAGCAAAACCAGAAGTCACCCCCCACGGTCTGCCAGCAAGTAAAAGTGTTGACGCATTAACCACTGCCAGGGCCAAAGCACCTGCTATAAGCGGCCAAGGGCCTCGCAATAACGAAAAAGGCGGATTAGTTTCCTCAAACAAAGAGCCGTGACGATGCTTTTCATAGGCCGCTGATGCAAACCAAACCACGCCAAACATAATGAGGCTTATACCAACAGCTCCTATACCACCGTAGTTTTCTAATAATGAAAAGGCCGCGAGGCTTGGTCCATTTTCCCACGAGCCCCAATGCAACGTTCCAAGCACTGAACCCACAATGAAAAATACAAGCGTGACTAGCATGCGTGCATTGCCGCCGCCAACGGTGAACAAGGTGCCCGACGCACAGCCACCGCCGAGTTGCATACCAATGCCAAACATAAAGGCACCGCAGATGACTCCTAAACTTAAGGGATTGACGTTACCTCGCAGACTTGTTCCAGAAAATTCGCCCTGGGAAATAAAGGGAACAAAGATAACGACCGTCACGGCTAACATAATCATTTGTGCCCGCAGGCCAGCACCCCGCCCGCTCGTCACCATATTTCGCCAAGCGGCAGTAAAACCAAACGCCGCGTGATAAAGAATAATACCCGCAAACAGACCCACCATGAACAACGCTGCTTGGCGCCAGCCATAGCTGAAGATCAAAAAAAGCAAAAGGATTGAACTAACAGTAAGTGAAAAAACAACGCCTCGCCTATTTCGAAGTTCAGCAAAACTGAGACTATCGATAACTGGTGTCATTTATGATCCCCTTTAGAGATTCTTATTAATATAAGCTATTCAGTGTACTAGCAGAACTTAAAACCAAACAGTGAATAGGGAAAAATTTAACTAAGCAGCATAGTACGCCTATTTGTTTTACTAAATCCAAACTTCATTTTCTGTGACAGGCACTTTAGCGCCGATATTTATGAATCCACGGACGCTATTACCAACTTTATGAGCAGCATTTTACCTCTGTAATGATGCAGGTTTGGCTCGACTAAACCTTGGACATTGCGGCCATTTCACCCTGAGAAATGTTTAAGTGGCCGCCTCTAAAACCAATCTAAAGATTACCGTCCAGAACGATATAGGCTTCGTCAGCACCCTTGTGACAGTGCTAGTCAGAGCTTTCTTGAGTTTTGACTGTCTTAAACTAATACTCGTTCTACTGAGCGATTACTTTGGATAACCGCTCATCACTGCATAAGAACTTATTCAATCAATTAACTATGTATTATCGTACTTCCGCAGAAGCGAAGTATGCAGTGGGTATCGATAGTCCAATCACAGATATTTTAAATCAGTAGCTGACTAATAAAATAAAGTAAAAAAAGCCAATTATAGTCAGCCGCATTTAAAACCAAAGCGACTGCTAAATAAGCTCAAAATGGGACATTGCTAAAGCGCCGTATACTACAGAAACTATTATCGCCCTTAAGCTACGTCCTGCATTAAAAACTATCATACGTTCTAAAATTAAACGTCAGCGAAGTCGCTTTGATGAGCTCAGTGACCGAAGCATCACGAGCCTCGAATTTTTTGCTGCGAAAAATAAATTACATGTATATTTTCCCAAAATTCTGAATATCGTGGCAGCCAAAGTTATCAGTATTTAGGCCATCACATTTCGCCCCTAGAGTTTATTAAAATTTCTTTTGTTTACTGCTAATCCAAATCTGATATGAAAAGCTAAAAAGAATAATTGAAGGCACTTTGTGTAGCAAAGCAAGACGAGCTTAACTTTTTTAATTAACGGATTAGTTCCAGCTTTCACATCAGGCACCTGCGTTAAGAACTAATATTTTGATAACTTTTATTAATAGAAAAGGCGCTCCAGTCACGAAAATATTTACCTAATACCAAATTTTCCCTTGCGGCTTATCCTCGCGAGAGTTTTTGGTTTCGAGCACACTAAATTTTTCAGAAAATAAAGGACCCTAAAAATTTAGGTTCTAAAATTCAAAAGATTAGCTTACCTTGGGCTACCTTTTCCCCTAGGTGCCTGCCTTAGTCTGATGAGCTTTAATCAGCCCAGCGGCGACTGTCTCCTCGGCTGACTCCAGTATTTTTTAATAAGGCTTAACAGCCGTTGGAATTCACTTCATTGACTGAGTTATTCTTTGTAATGGTGTTTCTATACTTATTAGTTCAAGCCTTATTAGTTCAAGAACTATAGCAAACCTAAACGGCCTTTATTCGAGTCCTGATTTAACACTACCAAGGTTTTAGCTCTGACAATTAATTCTGGTGCCAATTAAAATATTCAGTTCTACCCATCTTTTGAAAGGGCTTAAAACCGCAGCGTCTGCTCACTTACCAAATCTTGCTCAATTTCACTTTCGGTAAAAGGCAGCTTAATCCACTCGCTTTTGGAATAGAGTTTAGTCAGATCAGAGTAATGAGGAGAGTCCGGCTCAGGGGATTGAGAATAAGTAAGCACGACCTCAGCATTTGGCGTGCCGTCGTCATTCCATGTCACAGTTTGAATGTAACTGTTACCGTGGGTGATTGGACTATAACCTTTTGCCTCGTCGTTCAGTGCTGATGTGATAACACTAAACATACCGGCACGTCCTGAGCCTCCTGGTATACCGATTTTTTCACCGTTTCTCACTGCAAACTGAACATCGCCCCACTCTGCATTCATAGGAATATCCAGCGCGTTTAGTTTTTCAACAGCGGTATTCAATGCACTCGACACGAGCTCCTGCGTCGCAGAGTTTTCAAGCGTCAGCCCGCGAGGCGTGTTGATAGGGTCATCTAAATCAAATGGAACTGCATAATGTTGATTGATTCCTCGTGCTGCAGACCAAAATTCATTGAAGATATGTGCGCCAACGCTGTCTATGTCTTGGCGGCGATCCCATTGGCTTAGCACTCCACAAGCGTTAACTACCTGCGCATCAGTCTGAGTATTGCAAACCGTTAGAACATCATCCAAGAACAGTTCAGCGCCATAATGACGATGACTAAACAGTAAATCTTCAACCGATTGCTGACTAAATTTATCTCCGCTTTTTAAAAGCTCGCCAACAAATTTTAGACCGGCACGGGTTCGCAGTGAGCGTGCTGACTGCTCGTTACCTATGATAGGTGAATAACCTTCCAGTCGGTTATCCGGGTTTGATAGCCAATAGGAGTCATTCATATTGCTGACGTAATTTTCGGTAATCAAACTAGGCTGCTGAGTGGGTGGCATTAACCCCGGATGTGCCGAATTCGAATCTACTTGCCAATCGCAGCTTGGATCTGACCCATTTAAGGTAATGGCCCGTCTGCCACCGCTGCCTTCTTGCCCGACTTCACAGCGCTCGATAAGCTCGGCGGAGACATTAGGGATAGCAGACATATCCGCATAAAGCGCGCCTCCGGAACTGTCAGCAGCAATTGTATTGACGAAAGCGGCTGCTTGATACTTACCGAGCGCATCTCGAAGTTCTGAGACGTTCTGTGCATTTTGCATTGCTCTGTATTGATCGCCACTACGGTAGTTTTCATAATTCACATCGCGCATGACATAGACATAGCGATCTGACCAAGGCGTGGTTTTACTCACGACAACCGGCCCTAGATGAGTCATATAGACGGTGCGGTTAACCAAGCCGTTTTCAGTTTCCACATCAACATTAATCGGCTCTATTGCGCGAACTTCATCACCTAGCCGGTAAGACATAGAATCGCCTGCCACCAGATCTAGGCGAAACATAGTAAAACGAAGTGCTGTGGACACGGTATGAGTCCACGCTACTTTATCGGTAAAACCGATTGCTATGCGCTGAGTAGAGATGAGACCAACCCCCATTACATCCATCTTACCGGGAAGGGTTAAATGGGCCATATGAAAGCGTGACGCTCCATGCCAGGGATAGTGGGGATTGCCTAATAACACGCCGCGGCCATTTTCAGTTAGTTCACTGCCGAATGCTAAGGCGTTGCTGCCAACCATATCTGGGTCAACAAATAAATCCATTGAATCAAGGGATGCCAATTCCATGCCCGGCGAGGCTTTAGCGATTTCCGCTGTAACTCGGCCCAAGCCATAACGAATACCAGAGCCTAACGCGAGCTTAGCGAGATCGTTTACATCGATAGGTTTAACCCAGTCGGCCCCATTACAAGATGCTGGTAGTTGCCCTTTGTTTACCTCTAAAAAGTTGTTGTAACCAGCCGCATAGCCTTTATCCATTTCTTTGTTATCTTGGCTGGCACTGGCCAAGTATTCGTCAATTTTACCGGGATGAAGCAAGGCTTTATGGAATGCATCGCCATTAATATTTCGCTCAGAATCGCCAAAGTATTTAGCCCTCTCGCCACGTACGGTGATCAGTTCTTTGGCAAGTACGCAAACAGTATTAGTTGCTACCGCATGAGCAAATCCATAGCCCAAGCCTTCCCATGATTCAGCCTTTACATGAGGTATGCCATGGCTAGTCCATCGCAGCTCTACTTCATTTGGCATATTAGTGACAGTAGATTCGGCTTGGGCTATTGTTAAGTCATTGTCCACTGCAGCCTGTTCCATCGCTGGTTGGTCTGAACACGCTGCCAACAAAAAGGCAAAATTCAGTAGCGTAAGCTTGCCAACGCGAATGAGAAAACGGCTTTTGGCTTGCTTAAATTGTCTAGGTAGTGGAATCATATCGTTGACCTTTTTTTAAAGCATCGTGTACAGCATCACTTTTATGGCGTTGGCAGTGCTTCTACATAATGCGAAATTCAATTGCCCTTTATTTGAGCTTACGCCTTATTCGTACTGGTTAAAAGATGTAGAAATTCCGTTTCATTTGCCAGCATCCAGCTAAATCTGCCCCTCACGCCTTAACCTTTTAGAAATAAGCCTAATTTACTTATTATGCGGAGTCTCTAGCCGTTTATGCCACTGCCTGTATAATCGCGGTTCAACAGAATTCTGCACAGAGTGAGACTTGTTATGAGCGAGATAAATGATCCTATAGTTATCGTTGGCCAGGCCCGCACCCCGATTGGGGGGCTTGTGGGAGATTTATCTGAGGTTAGCGGCACTGCTCTTGGCTCTACCGCCATAAGTGCGGCAGTTTCCCGCGCCGGATTGGAAGCCAATGCCGTAGACGAAGTGATAATGGGCTGCGTCCTACCCGCCGGTCTCGGTCAGGCACCTGCTCGGCAAGCCGCTTTAGGCGCAGGCCTGCCAAAATCTACTGGCTGCACCACGATAAATAAGGTCTGCGGCTCTGGCATGAAATCAATAATGCTAGCCCACGACCTGCTGATAGCGGGAACTAACAAGGTCATGGTTGCCGGCGGCATGGAAAGCATGAGTCGGGCCCCTCATCTTATCCCTCAGGCCAGAACAGGCTATCGTTTTGGCCATGGCAAATTGCTTGACCACATGGCCTTCGATGGACTAGAAGACGCCTATGAGGGCGAAGCGATGGGCGTATACGCAGAATCATGCGCCGATAAATACAGCTTCACTCGGGAAGCACAGGATGAGTATGCTATTACCTCCTTAAAGCGTGCCCAAGCCGCCATCGAGTCTGGTGCTTTTGAAGAAGAGATCACGCCTGTTACTTATACTAGTCGCGGCAAAGAGATTAGAGTCACTCAAGACGAGCAGCCTATGAAGGCTCGCTTCGACAAGATTCCACAGTTACGGCCGGCTTTCAAGAAAGATGGAACTGTGACTGCGGCGAATGCTAGTTCGATTTCAGACGGTGCGGCGGCGGTCGTATTAATGAAGTTGTCCGAGGCTACCGCGAGAGGCTTAAATCCCTTGGCAAAAATCATCGCCCATACCTCTCATTCACAGCTACCTAGTGAATTTACGATGGCACCGATTGGCGCCTTAAGTGCACTGTTTAAGAAAACGGGCTGGGACAAAGATTCAGTCGACCTATTTGAAATAAACGAAGCGTTTGCTGTCGTGCCCATGGCCGCAATCGAAGAGCACAAGCTTGATCACGACAAGGTAAACGTCAATGGTGGGGCCTGTGCCCTAGGTCACCCTATTGGCTGCTCCGGAACTCGCATTGTAGTCACGCTGGTCGCAGCACTTGCCAAACGAAATAAAAACCGTGGCATCGCCTCTCTATGTATCGGTGGCGGAGAGGCGACGGCTTTGGCCATCGAACTTTTTTAGAGTTTAAAATTTGCACCTGAACATGCGTCAGGCCTAATGTTCAAACTATACAATAGCGACTTTTCTTGAGGTGATTCTACGCCATGATTTTTAACGAAGAACAAAGCCTAATCCAGCAGACAGCTCGTCAGTATGTGGCCGAGAAAATCACACCATTTGCAGCAGGCTGGGACCGAAATAAAACCTTTCCTCGCGACGCGCTAAACGGATTAGCCCAGCTTGGCTTCTATGGCATGCTGGTACCTGAACAGTGGGGAGGCTGTGATATTGGCTATACCTCTGCGGCTATTGTGTTAGAAGAAATTGCAGCCGGCGATGCAGCTTGTTCAACCATTATCAGTGTAACCAACTCTGTTGGCTGTATGCCTATTTTTCAATTTGGCGATGAGTGGCAAAAAAATGAATTTCTTAAGCCTCTAGCATCCGGTGAAAAATTAGCTGCGTTTTGTTTAACTGAACCACAGGCTGGAAGTGATGCCGCAAATATCAAAACTAAGGCCGTTCTCGATGGAAACGAATATGTTCTTAATGGCACAAAACAATTTATTACATCTGGCAAGAATGCAGACATTGCTATTGTCTTTGCTGTAACCGACCCAGAGGCTGGCAAGAGAGGCATTAGTGCATTTATTGTTCCAACCAATACCCCTGGCTACATTGTAAACAGTGTTGAAGACAAACTTGGTCAACATGCCTCTGACACCTGCCAAATAATGTTTGAGGACTGCCGTATTCCATTAACTAGCCTGTTGGGGGAAGAAGGCCAAGGCTATAAAATTGCCTTAGCTAACTTAGAAGGCGGGCGAATTGGCATAGCGGCCCAGTGCGTAGGCATCGCGCGTGCGGCACTCGAGTCGGCACTGTTATTTTCCAAAGAACGTTTAGCTTTTGGTAATCCCATTGCTGAATATCAAAGCATCTCCTTTAAACTTGCTGAAATGGCCACTCAAATAGAAGCCGCTAGGCAGCTTATATTTCATGCGGCACAGCTCAAAGATCAGGACTTGCCTTGTTTAACTCAAGCCTCGATGGCAAAACTATTTGCCTCCGAAATTTCCGAAAAAGTGTGCTCTGAAGCGATTCATATTCATGGCGGTTATGGCTACCTTAAAGACTTCCCGGTTGAACGTTTTTTTCGCGACGTAAAAGTTTGTCAGATATATGAAGGCACCAACGAAGTTCAAAAAATGGTGATTAGCCGATCTCTTTAACTTCGATTACCCGAGATGAAGCTATCTTTAAGTTAATACAAACTAGCCTCAAAACCGATGACGTAGAGACGCGCCTCTGCTAGGTTTAGTACCAAGGCCCGATTGGCACAAACAACCAAAAAGCCACCGCGATTACAGCAGGAATTACCATTAGAATTACCATTGTCTTTACCCTGACCATTTCTTTACCTCGGTTTGTATAGTATATATTTATCTTTCACTGATCTTTTTTACCCTTCAACTAATCTCTCTTTTATCTCAAGCTCATCGTTCACCTACCTTCATTTATCCGTCACCAGCCTTTGCTAATTCCATCATTGAATCGGTACACCATTGGCACTGAGCGGTCATCGGACGCGCCCCAGTCACATCACCAAAAATAAACATTGCTAATATGACATTAGCGCAAGTGATTGCTTTGAACTCCAGGCCATTACTTGGCACCCGTTTGGTCTATAGTTTTCATCTCCGCAAGTTCTTCAAGACTAAATCTTGGCGTAATATGCGCGGGACAGTTCCAATCGAATGCGTGCACGTCGATGAAGAAAACCCGCTCACACGTGGCCTTATAATCAGACAAGGCCAACTTGTCCAAAATATCTGAACTCACTAAAGACACATCTTGCACCCGTACATGTCCAAGAAGTTTTAATCTCCGCCTTCTTGCATAGTCCATCAGAATAATCGAGCAACGGTTATTACCGGCAAAGTTGCCAGTGCTAACCAATTGTCTGTTACCGCGAAAGTCCGGATAAGCTAAAAGGTTGCCGTCCAAGTTTTTTAGAAAGCCTTTTGGACCCCCACGGTGTTGAACATAGGGCCAGCCTGTCTCACTTACCGAAGCTAAATAGAATGAATCCCTTTGCGATATAAAATTAGTCTCCCTAAGCTTTAGCTGCGCATTGGGACCAAAGTTTTTTTCAAGGTTTTCATTTTGCTCAATCGAACCAGACGCTAACTGGGCAGCTTTTACATTAGCTGTGAACATGGTTTGCGCAAATTTATGTGTTATAGCACCTTCCCTCATTTATGCCTCAGCGCTGCTCTGATTCACGGCAGCCAAACCTATGCGCCGCTCACCTGATGAAATCGGTACATCATTTGCACTCATATCTCGACGCTGCATATACCCATTCTCGTCAAATTCCCAATGCTCGTTTCCATGGGTTCTAAACCACTGGCCTGTTTTTGCATCCTGCCACTCATACTCAAACCGCACCGATATGCGATTGTTGTTATAGGCCCATAGCTCTTTCATTAATCTGTAATGAAGCTCTTGCTTCCATTTTTCGGTCAAGAAGGTCTCTATAGCCTCTCTACCGACAAAAAAGAGATTTCTGTTTCGCCATCGGGAGTCGTCTGAATAGGCTTTAGCTACGCGCTTCGGGTCACGGGAATTCCAAGCGTCTTCTGCCGCTTGCACCTTGGCTTCAGCTGACGTTAAGTCAAAAGGGGGGACTGGATGTCTTTGCATAATTTTTCCTTAAATTCTGGCTATGTCTACTTCTTAACAATCAGACTTCGTACTCATAGAGCAGTTTTGAAGATGGGATTTATGACCCTTCATCGGTGGATTTTTCGGGCTAAAGACATTCACCGGGCGCTCAACTCAAACCCTAAGTGAATGTTGGCTTTGCGACTATGACCAATTATTAGTAGTGCTCAGCTAAATACTTAAAAAGGCTTCAGCCTACAACAAACAAATCTGGCAATATCCAGCCATCATCCGTTGCATGTTTTTGAGGCTGGTACAGTGGCATAACGTAATCCCAACCTTGCGTGATCGGCAAATAATTATCGTTATTAGGATCACCACCAAAATGTATGGTGTATGAGCCGTTTTCGTTAGGGGTGGCGGTCAGGTTGTTCACACTATAGGCATCGTGAATATTCTCTTGAAAACATCCTTCTTCGTTATACACACTAAGCGAGCAAAAACCATCAACCGGCACATCTTTTACTGTCAGCGAAGAACTAACAACAGGAAGCTGAAGTTCTAATGAATAACAACACATTCTCGATCAATTACTTTTGAAAAATCGACCGACCCATCAGTGGACTATTCATCTAGACGGCGTATACATGGCAACAAACATAGCGCAATAGGTTTCTTTATTTGCTGCCAACAGCCAATGCAGCGTTTACTTGCATCTTCTTTATTATTATCAACCCTACTATTTGAGTCGCGATCACTACAATTACACTACCGCTATACCCAGTGATACCAGCAATAGCAAAGCCGACTAAACTAATGCCACCATTAAACAAGGCATAGGGTAACTGAGTTCTGAAGTGTTCTATTTGGGGGCAGCTGGCACCTGTAGACGCAAGAATAGTGGTTTCTGAAATCGGCGAACTATGGTCACCAAACAACCCCCCAGAAAGTACAGCGCCAATGCAAGCATACATTGGCGCCTCAATCTCATAGGCGGTAGGAATTACCAACGGCAACATGATTGCGAAGGTTCCCCAAGACGATCCAGTGGCAAACGAGATAATTGCCGAGAGCAAAAATGCCACCATTGGAAACATCCAACCGGGCAGACCTGCTTTAGCAACTTCTGCTATGTATTCGGCAGCCCCGAGCTCTCTACCAATATCGCTCAAAGCCCAGGCGAGTAGCAAAGTGATCGCTACCAACATCATTCCGCTGACGCCCTTAAGATAGATGTCTACGCTGCTTAGAACGCCTCTCACTTTGTAGATCGACATTAAGGCGATGAGAAAAACCGCAGCAAAAAAATAAGATGTGGACAAGCCTGCTCTAAAATCTGTTCCTGAAACTTGATCCAACGGAAAGCCTAATGGCAGCAACATAATAGCCAATACACTGGCCATAACTAATAGAGGGCCCCAAACAAATATCGGTTTTGCGTTTGGATGAGTAAACGTTTTCACCTGATCTATCGAACTATGGCCTGCTTCCTCTTTTTGCTCATTAGTGATCTGTCCTTTTGCCGCTATGGCGCTTCCCACATTAACTGTTTTAGCTCCAGCCTGTTCCACCTTTGCCATAGCACCGAAGTCCAACCTTAAAACAGCCAACAAGGGTACCATCAATACAGCAAGCCAAGCATAGAGCTGGAAAGGTATGGTTAGAACAAATGCGGTGAACTCGCTTTCCTCGATACCCAGGGCTTCATACTCCTGATAAATCAAACTCATAATGTAGACACCCCAGCCTATAAAAGGAACTAAGATCGCAACCGGAGATGCTGTGGAATCGATAATGTAAGCCAATTTTTGCCGAGACACTTTAAGTCTATCCATTAAAGGTCTAAACACCGGCCCTACTATCAAGGGTGTACCTAAGTCTGAAAAGAAAATAGAAATGCCACCAAGCCAAGCTGCGATTTGCGCCTGCATTGGCGTTTTCACCCAATGATTAATCCGCCTGGCAAAAGCAGCCCCGCCACCACTTTGTTCAACCAGAGCTACAAACCCACCAATAAATGCCAAAAGTACTAGTACGCCCGCGTTATAACTATCAGTAAGCTCTGGAATCAGGTGCGATTTAACCATTATTCCAAGTGCAGCGAACGGCTGCGGGCCATTGATCATCAAAACACCAGCGAGCACCCCGGTAAATAAACCCACGATGACATTACGTGTCGTCAGTGACAATACCAGTGCAACTCCAATGGGGATCAACGAAGTAATTTCAGTTTCATTCATAGTGTATTTAACGCATTAGGGGCGGCAATTAACCGCCTTTTAATAAAAATTAGATAGCAGACATACCATTGTGACTCACAGGGTCCGAGCATAACAAACCAGCCGGTGAAATCAGCATCAATCTTCTAATCATTCTTTATCTACTCCATCTACTACTCGGTTTTTACGAAGTATTTAGTAGCTTTTTTCGAGGGGATTTTCGAGCCGCAATGGGTGATCCTTCGCTTTATACGAATAGTTATCAAAAAAATCACTGAGCTAAAAAAGGCATCAGGCAAAGTTCAATCCTAATTAATTACAATAATTTATAAATAATCAACGTTCGATATCGAGGACAAAATATCTATGTTCAATTCTTTAAAAAGTGACCTGCCTGCCAGCATCGTTGTGTTTTTTGTAGCCTTACCCCTCTGTTTGGGCATCGCTTTGGCTAGCGGCGCACCACTGTTTTCTGGACTTATCGCAGGAATTATCGGAGGCATCGTGGTTGGTATACTAAGCGGCTCCCAAATTGGGGTCAGTGGCCCTGCGGCAGGCTTGGCGGCGATCGTATTGGCCGCCATATCAACCCTTGGTAGTTTCGAGAATTTTCTTATGGCGGTGGTGCTTGGCGGCGTCATCCAAATCGTATTAGGTATCTTGAAAGCTGGCATTATCGGCTATTACTTTCCCTCATCTGTCAATAAGGGCATGCTGACAGGCATAGGTATCATTATTATCCTAAAACAGATTCCCCATTTCTTCGGTTACGATGCTGACCCTGAAGGTGATTTTGCTTTCTTTCAAGTAGACGGTGGCAACACCTTCTCTAGCATCATCAATACCATCGACAATGTCAGCCCAGGGGCCACACTAATCGCCATGATTAGCATGGGAATCTTATTGCTTTGGGATATAGTGCTGTCCAAGAAATCGAGGGTCTTCCAGTTGGTCCAAGGCCCTTTGGTGGTCGTGGCGGCGGGTATCATTTTTTATCTGCTCACGCGCAATAGCACGACATTTTCAATATCCGCCGAGCACCTTGTAAGCGTCCCTACGCCGGACAGTATGTCATCGTTTTTTGGTCAATTTATAACACCTAATTTTGGTGCTATTACCAATCCCCAAGTTTGGCTAACCGCATTTACAATAGCTTTAGTCGCCAGTCTCGAGACCCTACTTTGCGTCGAGGCTACCGACAAAATAGACACTCAAAAGCGAGTAACACCGACCAACAGAGAATTACTGGCACAGGGTACAGGGAACATTCTCTCTGGAATGATCGGCGGCCTTCCTATCACTCAAGTGATAGTTCGTAGCTCAGCCAACGTCCAGTCTGGTGGTCGCACCAAGATTTCAGCCATTCTTCATGGCATTTTCTTGCTAATTTTTGTGGTGATGGCGCCTGGACTCCTCAATATGATTCCTTTATCTGTACTGGCGGCGATTCTCTTCACTGTGGGATACAAGCTTGCTAAGCCTGCGTTGTTTAGAACAATGTATGATTTAGGCTGGAAGCAGTTCTTGCCATTCGCGGTGACTGTATTTGGCATAATCTTTACTGACTTACTTTTCGGCATAGGCATGGGCCTGGTAGTTGGAGTGGTTGTTATTCTCATTAAGAGCTACCAAAACTCTTTTTTCCTGCATAAAGAAGACGGCCAAGGCTCTGGACGAGTTAAGATGACCTTCGCTGAAGAAGTGACTTTTTTCAACAAAGGCGCCATTTTAAAAGAACTGGATAGTCTCCCAAGTGGCACTTTTCTTGAGCTGGACATAAGCAGCAACCGCTATCTTGACCATGACATCATAGAGATCCTGGATGACTTCTCCCACAAGGCGAAACTTAGAGACATCACTATTCAGATCATTTCCGTGAAAGGCGCAGTTGAAAACCCAGCAAGTTATTTGGAATACTTCAAATCGAGCCCTCAAACAGCTTAGATGTTTTTTAAACCTAAAAGGCCTCTAGCTCAAAAGTTGGGGCCTTTTTTTGACTAATTTTACATCAATCAATCCCCTCTCAAACCCTTCTTCACAAAAGCTTGGACCATGCAATCGCCTGACCGACCCTCAGAGAATCATGGCAGTTTGTAACAAACACTGATTATTAGTGCTTATTCCAAGTACAATCTCGCTCTTCCGAAATCCGGAGGCTATAAATTAGCCCCTTAATAATTAAAACAGGCCTTGTTTGTGTTTCCAATACGTATTATTCGCAGTGCTTCTCTATTATTTCCGTTGATTTTTGCCTCATTCCTCGCCACTTCAAACTCAGCATCAGCTCAGGTTAGCGAAGATGGCAACTCAACGATTATTTACCCCGCGTCTTTTTTTGATCAGTTTGTTCCAATTACAGCTTTGGATATGCTTGACCGTATCCCAGGACAAGAAACTTCAGCAAGTTCAGGTCCTGGTCCCGGCGGCAACCCGTCCTCCGGAGGCCGTGGCCTAGGCAGTGGTAGCGGTGGAAACCAGATCCTAATCAATGGCAAACGAGTCGCCGGCAAGAGCAATCAAGCTAGCGAACAGTTAAATCGAATTACTGCCGACCAAGTCAAAGAGTTTCAGATTATTCGCGGCACCTCCGGCGATTTGGATGTCCGCGGCAGCGGGCAAGTTGTTAACGTCATTTTGTTCGAAGAACTATCTTCTACAAGCATTTCCTATCAGGCCAGTATAGATGCCTACCAAGATGGCGAAATCAAACCTGGCGGCGTGTTCTCTATCAGCGGCCAAGGCGGCGGTTTCAATTATTTAATCAGCGCAACTAGCGAGCCTCGCTACAACAACTCCATCGGCAGAGAGACCAGTATTCTCGGCGATTTCTTAGCTAACGATTTAGTTCGTGAAGAATTTACCGTCGACCGAACCAATAACGAACTCAGTCTGAATATTGGCTACGACATCGCTAGTAATAGCAGCTTCAGATTCAATGCTCTTTATGGTAATAACGACAATCCAACGGATGTCGACCGAGTGACCTCCAACCTTAGAACAACTCCCAACGCCATTACGCTTGAGCGCGAGGACGTGCCAGGCGAACGTGACAATTGGGAGGTTGGCGGCGACTATGAATTCACCAGAGATAATGGCCATCGATTCAAGCTTTTGGCGATAGCGAACCAAGACAGCAGAGATACCACTAGAAATCGGTTTTTAACATTGGGGGATGGCTCGGAGGAACAAAATTTATTTCTAAATACGGGCGCCGTCACAGAAGAAAGAATCGTGCGGGCCGCCTACACCCTGGACCTTTTTGAAAGCCAAGACTTAGAATTTGGCATAGAAGGAGCCCAAACAACATTAGAGGCCTCCCTAGCCTTAGGACTTATTGATGCGACGGGCACTCCGTCACCTAACTTCGGCGGCCTTGTTCCTCAACCTGTAACCAATGCGAATTCTACCGTTGAGGAGATAAGATTCGAGCCTTTCTTAATCCATAACTGGAGAATAAATCCAAAGCTATCCGTTGAATCAACATTATTGTATGAAGAATCTGAAATATCCCAATCCGGCGACGTCTCAAACCAGCGGGATTTCAGCTTCATAAAACCGAAAGTTGATATTCGGTACGACCTCACACCAACATTGCAACTTCGAGGCGGCATTGAACGAATTGTAAGCCAACTGAGTTTTCGCGATTTCGTGGCCGCTAATGACGAAACTGACAATGACGTAAACACTCTTGGCGGCAATGCCGAGCTAAGGCAACAAACTCAATGGCGCTACACTCTAAACACTGAATATCGCCTTCCAAATGACATCGGTGTATTGAGTGGCGAATTTTTCTATGCTGATCATCAGGATGTTATAGACAGGGTCGATGCTTCCACGTCGGAGGATAATTTACTGTCTGCTAACGGAAATATAGGTGACGGGATAGAATACGGCATGAACCTTAATGCCAGTATGCGCATGAATATGCTCAACCTTCCGAATCTGCAGCTAACCTCTACTTTTACCCTTCAAGACTCTGAAGTAACTGATCCATTCTTAGGAGTTAAGCGCCGTTTTCAGCTTTATAACCGCGGCCGATTTACCTTTGCCTTTAGGCATGACATACCCAAATGGCGGGTGAACTGGGGCATGCAATATTTCGACCGCGTAGATGGCGGCATGTTTCGCTTTGAGGTTAACGACGTCGAGTTCCAAGTGGGCGAACCAATGGTGAATTTCTTTTCTGAATATATAGACAGCCGCGGTATTACTTATAGATTCGATGCTGCAGCCTTAACAAATGGCGCACAGATCAGAAGGAGAACGCGTTTCATCGGCAGAACTTCAGCTGGCATCCTTGAAGAGATTGAATACCGTAATACCACTACAGGCGTAGAGTTGGGTTTAACTATCAATGGAACTTTCTAACTTAGACCTAGTAATCTAGATATTTGGATGTCTTAAATGCCAATTGCTTGCCTGCTCGTATGCGTAGGCAATTCGACATAATTTTGCCTCGGACAGACTCCTACCAAGAAACTGAACAGCGTAGGGAGTATCAGCCTCAGAAAATCCGCAAGGAACAGTTATAGCAGGTGTTCCAGCCAAATCTGCGGGTATTGTAAACTGCCCCTGAAAATTTTGAATGACCGGTTTCAATGTGTCCATATTCCCGTATTGTAGCTGCGCCTCCACCTCAAAAACAAAACCGCCCGATGGACAAATTACAGCATCAACATCAGCCAACTGTTTTTCGAACCGACTTGTGATCTCATTGCGAATAACCATTGCTGCCCTATAGTCGTCCTCCGTCATGTTCAGACCCAGCTCTAACACATCTCCCAAATATCCGCCGTAATCCTTGGCCCGAGAAGGATAGGTCTTCCGGTGTGCCTGCAACGCTTCAAAAGCCGTGATCGGAAGCCAAGCGGCTCTCAGTTCCGCAGGGTCGTCTTCAGGCATTGAAACCGGAACCAACTTTGCGCCCAGCAGCACAAGAGTCTCTATCACTTTACTAATTGCCGACACTAAACCGGGATTTGTTCCTTTGCTAATATAGCGCTCATCCACACCAATTTTTATGCCGTCTAAGCTCAGCCTCAATGAATCCAAAATATTTGGAACCGCAACTTGCAAACTTGTTTCGTCACGGTGATCGAAACCTGCTATAGCTTCAAACACAACTGCTGCATCTTTTACAGTGCGAGTCATCGGGCCCACATGATCAAGCGATTGCGCTAAGGCCATAACTCCAAAACGACTCACTCGCCCATAAGTAGGTTTTAAACCAACAATACCATTTGCCATGGAAGGATAACGTATTGAACCACCAGTGTCTGTCCCAAGGCTAGCGAAGCAAAGACCCCCTGCGGTTGCAACACCGGACCCGCTGGACGACACGCCTGCCCAAAGATGGGCTCCCCATGGATTTATGGGAATGTCGAATTCTCTGTTATATCCCGAAAGCGCGCCTTCAGTTAGGTTGAGTTTTCCTAACAATACAGCGCCGGCGGTTTCTAGCTTTTCCACAACGGTCGCATCAAAAGTCGGCACAAAGTCTTTTCGGACTTTAAGCCCACCCATGGTTTTAATATCTTTAGTTAAGCAAAGATCTTTTACAGCAATAGGGATGCCATGAAGCAAGCCTCTATAATTCCCTGCCCCAATTTCTGCTTCTGCTTTCTTAGCTGCGAGCATTGCCCGATCAGCTGTCACGGTTGCATAACTCAACAAGGTCTTATCGACCTCGTAAATACGAGTCAGCATTAATTCAGTCAATTCGACAGGGGAAAGCTCACCTGTCTGAATCAACTTCGCAATCTGACACATACTATAGTAGTGAATGGAGTTAGCCATATTAAGTTGGGTCGCCACGCATTAGAAGATGAACTTATAGACCATCGGTAAAAGATCGATCTATAAGATTGAAAGCAAAGTTAAAAGCCTCAGCTGCTTTTTCCAAGCCTGAGATATGTTCAGGGTGTTGGAATAGCATGGCCAATCATTTTGCTTCCCTCAAACACAGCTAAATCCATAACATTGCGATCATCCACGAATACGAAATCCAGAACTGCGTTAGCGTTGCTATCTGAATGCAACATTACAATAAACATTTCACCTGGAGCTAAGCCCATAAATACTTCTATGTCGACATCAGCATTCGTGCCGTCGTTTAGAAATGTAGAAGCAATATACTTATCACCATTCGCGGCCCCATCCTCGAACGGATGAATAACCAGCCAGCCGTCACCGTCAATCTGCACTTCAGAGAAAGTAAGAATAGTGCCATCTCTACGAACATCTTCGACGTTAATCCAGTTTTTATCGCCGTTACCCATACTCATCGCTTGGGCGAGAACAATCATTGGGATAAATAAAATAACAACTGCTGCTGTGGTTTTTTTGATAGTAACTAACTTCATAGGATTTCCTCTTTTTAGACTCAAATTGTTTTAGTCTTTTTAGCAAATAAGACACTACCATTTTTTTACTCGATACTGCCAACATGCCCCAATACCTGTGGAATTATGGCATCGGCATGGGTAGTCATTAACCAATGTTCACCGTCAGTTTCAACAATTTTGTAAGGGCCTTTCATGTACTGTGCTTGATCAAGCACAGCGGCCCTTCCCACTGCAGCGTCATTTGCCCCCCAAACGAATAAGGTTGGCACTGAAGTTTCAGGTGTGGCCGTTAGTTTATCGCTCAAATTTCCCATTTGGCGGTACCAGTTAAGCGCTGACGACAAGGCTCTTGGCTCTGAAAACACCGCCAAATATTCAGCTATATTCTCAGCGTCCATACCCTCATAAATGCTCTTCAAAAGTGCTAGGCCATTAAATGTAAAGAGCACCTCGGGTACTATGGGTGTGTTAAATAAAGTAAAGTAACTGCTTCTGGATTGCTGGTCTGGGTCATTTTGCAGGGCATCTGAAAATGCCTGCGGGTGGGCTATAGATAGCGCTGTCCAGCTGAGCACTCGATCTGGGTGCTCAAGTACCGTTGCCCACCCAACCGCAGCGCCCCAGTCATGGCCTATTAGATGAAAGGTTTCCGCATTCAGCACATCGGCTATTGCCAATACATCACTCACTAAGTCGGACAGAGCATACTCAGCCGCATCGCTTGGTCTCGCTCCCGGGCTATAGCCGCGCTGATCAAAAGCGATCACACGATAGCCATCATCAGCTAAGACTTGAATAAGGGGCTTCCACATTGCAGAAGTGGCAGGAAATCCGTGCAACAAGATTACGGTTGGCCCTTCTGGCGTGTTACCCGCAACTCTCGCTCTGAATTCAAACCCATTCGCTTGGATTCTTAGCAAAGGGTTATCGATAAACGGCGAGTTTTGCGTATATAAAGGTAACGTGTCGGTCTGCTTGGTGTGGCTAAAACCGGAATCCAAAGATAAGTAGGACCCGATTCCAGCGATTATGGTCATCAGTAAAGTTAGCCCAACTAGGCCGACCCCTGTTTTCTTTAGCAGCTTAATCAGCATCAGTACTTTCCTCATAACAACCGACCCTAATGCCAATTGGCTAGCTTTAGCTCACAAATAAACTGCACTTCGCGGCTTACTTTAATGGCCTCTGCCCTAGGTAGCGTCGAGCTCTATAGACAGCTCTGGATCCGGCTTCAAATTTTTAAGCTTGATCGCCAACTCTCTTCGCACTAGTAAATAGCTTACCACCCCTTGAACAGTGACGGAGAGAATTGATACGTACCAAACTTGCTCAATAGTAAACCCCGGCTGGTACTTTAAATAAACTGCAATGGGAATGAAAATGCTTAAACGAATAACAGAACTCAACAACGCAGGCTGAGTATTGCCTAGCCCTTGAAATACCCCAGAGCAGGTGAATACGATTCCTTGCGCGATAAAGTTAAGAGAAATCAACTGCAGAAAGCCAGCACCCACCATGATCACTTCTTCATCACTGGTAAAAAACGTCAGTAAGAATTCTGGGCGCAGTAACAGCAACACTGTTGTTACTGCCATGACCATACTAGAAAGTAATATCCCCTTATTAAAAGTATCCCGCACCCGCCCCCCAAGGCCTGCACCAAAATTTTGACCAATAATAGGGCCGACAGCAAAAGCAATTGCCATGGTTGGCATAAAGATGGACTGCATAATCCGCCCGCCAATGCTAAAGCCGGCCTGAGCAGCGGCGCCAAAATCCTGTATTAACCAATAAACCATTGAGAAGTAGAGAAATAAAATCGCCATTTCTCCGCCTGCGGGCAAACCAATATCAAACATCTTTCGCCAAATATCAAAGCGAGGGCGCCAAAGGCTGCGCTCGAATGACACATATTTTTCCATTTTGAAAAAATAGAGGGTGAGAAGCACGACTCCGACTGATATAGAAATCGTACTTGCTAAGCCAGCACCCAGAACACCAAGCGCTGGACCCGGACCCCAGCCCGCAATCAGTATTGGCGCCAAAATAGTATTAAGAACCACGGTTAACACTTGAATTATCATTGCAGGCTTAACTATGCCTGTCGCCCGTAAAGACGACGACATCGCCATCATCGCAAACTGCAAAGCCATGCCCGGTAGAAACCAAAAAAGGAAAACCATCCCTTCGTTTAAAGCGGCTTCATCTGCTGTGATTACTCCGAGATAGGGCTTAGTAAAAGCATAGCCCAACACCAAAGTTATAACAGCGCAAATAGCGGACAACACTAATGACTGATTGAAAATCAAATTAGCTCCAACCTGATCTTTCCGTCCGACCGATTGCGAGATCATCGCAACTGCACTAACGCCGAGAACTTGAGTGAGAGCCATAATCATAAAAAGAATAGTGCCAGCGGCCCCAACACCGGCGACAGCATCATCACTAATGGCTGCTACAAAGTACAAATCGACTAACAGATAAAGTGTTTGAAAGATCATTCCAGCAGCAACAGGAATTGCCATCGCCAGAATTGTTTTTGTAGAAGAACCTTTGGTAAGGTCTTTCATAAGTACTTAGCCTCGCAAGGTTTACGTGGCTGTAATTAAGCCAAGGTGTTTGAGCCGCTTTTAATGGCATAGATTTGTTACTAACTTATTGAAATAGAATCGGAAATTAGAAATAGGGTGTATATTTTTGTCGCTTATCGCAAGGCTAACAAAATGATAGTCAACCAGTAGCAATTGAGCTCCAGCTAATGTCAATGAGTTTTCATTGGCACTTCATGCTTACGGCAGTTCAAATATAGCGGGATGGAGCTGAGGATAGCGCTTACATTCTAACTCACCATTGTCACCCAGCCGCATCTCTAGCCTGCTCTAGCATATGTCACCATAGCATCTAATTTCCGCACTCTTATTCTAATGTAACGAGGTACTTATAACAGCCTAGATGACACTCCGTTAACCGGTTCTAAAGGTTGGGTGTCTTTTTTAGTTGGACCTGAGGCACAATGGCCGCAATAATGAATACGTTACCAATCAACGTTCACTGTGTTCGCCAAAAAGTGTCAACTACAAAATGTCCGCTAAAAAATTTCGCCATATTACCGTCACAGCCGTAGTCATAGCCAATATGGTTGGTACAGGCGTGTTTACCAGCTTAGGGTTTCAGCTACTGGATATTCGATCCGGATTTGTTTTACTAATGCTTTGGGCTGTTGGCGGCCTAGCCGCCTTGTGCGGGGCCATGACTTACGCTGAACTAGGTGCTGCGATGCCGCGCTCGGGAGGGGAATACAATTTTTTGACACGCATCTATCACCCTGCCGCTGGCTTCGTATCGGGATGGGTCTCTGTGACGATTGGCTTTGCCGGCCCCGTCGCGCTGGCCGCTATGACTTTTGCGGCCTATGCCACCACGGTTATGCCAGGCGAACCTTCGGCGATCTTAGAAAAATCCTTAGCAGCAGGGCTACTTATAATTCTTACCTGTGTCCATGCAACCAATCGCCGCAACAGTGGCGCCATTCAATTGATATTTACCATCTTGAAAGTCGCCGTCATAGTATTGTTTTGCATTGCTGCGATTGTCTTAGTTGACTCTCCACAGCCGGTCAATTTTTTCCCAAGCGAAGGTGACGGCGCATTGCTCACCAGTGGCGAATTTGCTGTTGCGCTAATTTACGTGAGCTATGCGTACGCGGGTTGGAACGCCGCGACCTATTTAAGCAGCGAGCTAGAGGAACCGCAGCGAACATTGCCTTGGATTTTAATGACCGGCACTCTTGTTGTAATGACCCTTTATGTGGCACTGAATTTTGTCTTTCTTTATGCTGCCTCCATGGATTCAATGGCGGGCGAACTGGAAGTTGGCTACATAGCCGCCGAGGTTGCTTTCGGCGATGTTGGCGGCCGTTTCACAGGGATTGTTCTTGCCATGCTGCTCGTCTCTACAGTCAGCGCTATGACCATGGCAGGCCCCAGGGTTATCCAAGTTATTGGTGAAGATTTTCCTACTATAGGCGTTTTAGGGCGGAAGAATAAGGATGGTATTCCAGCCAATGCTATTATCCTCCAATCCTCAATTGCAATGCTGTTCATACTCTCCTCAACGTTCGAATCGATACTCGTGTTTGCTGGTTTCACTCTGGCACTTAATAGCTTTGCTACAGTGCTGGGAATCTTTATTTTGCGCTGGAAACAACCCGACCTAGAAAGACCCTACAGAACATTTCTTTACCCTTTGCCGCCGCTGATTTATCTCACATTAACAGGATGGACTCTTTGGTTTGTTTTACTGTCTAGACCAGTTGAAGGTCTGTTCGGATTAGGGATTATAGGCTCTGGATTACTTCTCTACTTTTTTTCTTCGTTTAAAGCAGCAAACACTACCTAGAGGAATTTACCATGTTCTTAGAAGACCCTAAAACCAATGCCACGCGCACCAAAAAACTCTCAGCGACGTTAATCTCACTTATCCTTTGCGGGGTTGGCATGAACGCATGGGCCGAGGAATCTGTTGCCCACTATATGGCCAATGAAGCCCTGATGGTCGTGCATGGGAACACTAAGGTCATGTTCGACCCCATCTACAAGAATAGTTACAGTAACTACATGTTATTGCCCCAAAAGATGGAAGACGCCCTATTTGCAGGCGACCCCCCTTACGATGGACTAGATGCCATATTCATCAGCCACTACCACGGCGACCATTTCACTCCTGAAGACGTGCTGCGCTTCATGAATGCTAGGCCCGATGTGGATATGTATGTACCTAGCCAAGCAGCTATAGCGCTCCGCGCTATAGCCTCTGCCGCAGACCAGGACATTTTCGATAGAGTGAAATCAGTAGACCTTGAATATAAGGATGCACCAATTTCTTTAGTGGTAGAAAACCTCGAGATCGAAGCGTTAAGAATTCCCCATAGCGGCTGGCCAACTGGCCGACTTGATGTTGCCAATATTGTTTGGCGTGTTACCCTTGATGAGGCTACCACAGTGATTCACTTGGGTGATGCCGATGCTAACGACATTCATTTTTCTACCGACCCGGAGTTTTGGAATAGCAAGCAACCCGATATGGCCTTCCCTCCATACTGGTTTTACTCTTCTCAAGTTGGCTTGAATATACTGAGCAGAAGAATAGGAGCCCAGCAAAGTGTTGGCATTCATGTCCCCGCAGCAATGTCTAATGACCCCAGTTTGCGGCCAGCAGAATTACGCGATGTGGACCTGTTTACAGTCCCTGGTGAAACACGGGCTATTTCAGGTCATTAGGCTTTAATTTGATAGCGCGCAGCTTATCAAAACCATGAGGTAGTCCTTTTGATTAGTTCTGGTCCAGCTTCGGAGTTAACAAACATCGCAGTGCACTTACAGACACATCAAGTAAAACTTCATTTTCTATTTCTAAAAACTTGCTTAACTTAGCGTTTTAAAAAATTTCCGATCACATCGTCATCCCTTGCTACAGCCTATTGATTTAATACCCTGTGGGGTTACAAAATAGTGTGATCACAAATTAAGGACCCCAACCAATGAGCGCAACCAAAAAGCAGTCAAAAAGCACCTTGCTTAGCAATGGCAAAGACTACAGCTACTACAGCCTAAAAGCTTTGGCGGCGCAGGGTTATCCGACGATTGGCACTTTGCCAATATCAATAAAAATCTTATTAGAAAATCTACTTCGACACTGCGATAACAAAGTCGTAAGCACTCAGCACATTGCCGATCTCGCCAACTGGGCTACCACTCAATACCAAGGCAAGGAAATTTTGTTTCACCCCGTACGGGTGCTAATGCAAGACTTCACCGGCGTGCCGGCAGTGGTTGACCTTGCAGCGATGCGGGATGCCGTCGCCAAAGCCGGCGGAGACCCTAGCCTAATCAATCCGGTCAATCAGGTTGATTTAGTCATTGATCATTCCGTAATGGTTGATAATTATGCCAGCGACTCTGCGTTCGAAGAAAACGTCGAAATTGAAATGGATAGAAACCGCGAACGTTATCAATTCTTGCGCTGGGGACAAGATGCTTTCGATAATTTCCGAGTTGTACCTCCTGGCACAGGTATCTGCCACCAAGTGAATCTGGAATATCTCGCTAAGTCGGTCTGGCACGAAGAAGTAGAAGGTGAATTGTTTGCCTACCCCGACACGGTTGTAGGTACAGACAGCCACACCACGATGATTAATGGGCTTGCTGTTCTTGGCTGGGGAGTAGGCGGTATAGAAGCCGAAGCCGCGATGCTTGGCCAACCTATATCAATGAACATTCCTGAGGTCGTTGGGTTTAAGCTGGAAGGCGATTTACTTGAAGGACTCACCGCCACCGATTTAGTTCTCACCATAACCGAGATGCTGAGAAACCACGGAGTGGTGGGTAAGTTTGTCGAATTTCATGGTCCCGGCCTTAATAACCTAAGCCTGGCCGACAAAGCCACAATCGCCAATATGACGCCGGAATACGGCGCGACTTGCACGTTCTTTCCTGTGGATCAAACAACCTTGGAATACCTGAAACTGACTGGAAGGGATAGTGACACAGTCGATCTCGTTAGGACCTACAGCAAAGCTCAAGGCCTTTGGCGAGACGATGATGCCGAAACTAAATTTAGCAGTGAACTAAGCCTTGACATGAACACAGTCGTCCCTTGTGTCGCAGGGCCTAAGCGCCCACAAGATCGGGTGCCGGTAACTCAACTAAAAAATGCCTTAGTAAATTTGCTTGAAAACAAGCCTCCAAAAACTTACCCGATCCTCGGAAAAGACGATTCTTTAAGCGATGGTGATGTCGTTATCGCCGCAATCACTTCGTGTACCAATACTTCCAATCCCGATGTTATGATGGCGGCAGGATTAGTCGCAAAAAAAGCAATAAGCAAAGGCCTTACGACTAAGCCTTGGGTGAAAACATCTTTGGCTCCTGGCTCAAAAGTTGTTACAGACTACCTCGCTAAAGCCGGCCTCCAAGCACCTTTGGACGCCATGGGCTTCAACCTAGTGGGCTATGGCTGCACAACCTGTATAGGCAACTCAGGACCACTAGCTGTTGAGATAGAAGACGCCATTGAAAAAGGTGAGCTTACGGTATGCTCAGTGCTTTCTGGAAATCGAAACTTTGAGGGCCGAATTCACCAAAAAACAAAAGGAAACTGGCTCGCTTCTCCCCCCCTTGTTGTCGCCTATGCCATCGCCGGCACCATCAATATCGATCTTAGCACCGAGTCACTTGGTGTCGACAGCAACGGCGACCCAGTTTTCCTAAAAGACATTTGGCCAAGCAATCATGAAATTCAAGAGGCTGTGCAATTAGTTAAAATGCAAATGTTTGAAAAAAGTTACGCTGAAGTGTTCGACGGCGATGAACAATGGGATGCATTGCCAGTGGTAAAAAGCAAAACTTATAATTGGAACGACAATTCTACTTACATCAAAAAACCTCCTTATTTTAGCGACACCGTAGCTAGGGCTGAAGGAAATATTAGCGATGCTAGAATCCTTGCGATTCTCGGCGATTCAGTCACTACTGATCATATTTCCCCTGCCGGCTCGATCACTGTAAAAAGTCCGGCCGGTGAGTATTTAACCTGTAACGGAATCGCTAAAACTAATTTCAATTCCTATGGCTCCAGACGGGGTAATCATGAAGTAATGATGCGAGGAACCTTTGCCAATATCCGCTTAAAGAACGAGATGCTCGGAGGAATTGAAGGCGGTTACACACGAATGTCTGGAGAACAAGAAGCGTTGCCCATTTATGACGCCGCCATGAAATATCAGGCTCAAGGGTCGCCACTAATCATTATTGCAGGTAAAGAATACGGCACCGGCTCAAGTCGTGATTGGGCGGCGAAGGGAACTATGCTCTTGGGAGTTAGAGCTGTAATAGCTGAGAGTTTCGAACGCATTCATCGATCTAATCTAGCAGGTATGGGTGTGCTTCCGTTGCAGTTTGAAGAAGGCGTCTCAAGAAAATCACTAGGGTTAACTGGCGATGAGACTGTTAGCCTTACCGGTCTTAGCGAGATCGCAGTTGGAATCGCCGTGACTTTGAAAATACAAACGACCAGTGGATCAATCCAAGAGTGCCAACTCCTGTGTCGGCTGGACACCCCTTTAGAAGTCGATTACTTTAAATTTGGAGGTATCATGCCTAAGGTGGTTTCTCAGCTACTTGCAAGCTAAAAAAACAGTGTCCACTCATGAGTTTAAGCCCTAGTCAGCGACTGACTTTATCAGGTCGCAGAGCACACCAAAGTACTAACTGATCTTTGCCCGCTAAGGAACCTTTAAAATAGGCATTCAGTGCGTATCAGGAATTTAAGTTGAAATTCTTGCAACTTACAAGCCCGTCACAGAACGCTTTCATATAGACATAGACCCGACTTTATTTTTCTGCGGTAGCTTTTTTTTGCAGAAGAATAGCAGAAAGTTATGGCCATAGCGCCCGCAATACAACAGACCCTGCTCATGGAAGTAACTAATTTTATTGACAGCTATCATGGAATGATTTCCTTGGATTGGGTAATAGCTTGCGCGACAAAGTAAACATACTATTTTGACTAGCAACCATTGCTCTATTGGTCTACTTGAACCATGCATTTAGGCACGGCACATAGCAATAAGTTCTAAAATTCGCGCTTCGCGGTTTACTTCTTCTTGAATCCGTTTACTTTGTAGAGATTTCGTCATGCAATCAATAAGGCAATACAAAGAAAATGATTTAGATGCTTTTTTTTATTTTGGGAAGATGCTGTGACAATAGCTTATCCATTTTTCAAGCAAGGGTTTCTTGACACAGAATGCTACAGCATTCCAAAAGTCTATTGCCAAATTTGGATATTGGGCGGCAGAAGCAGATGGGAAGGTTGGCGGATTTATAGCGTTAATGGTAATTGAAGTTGGAGCAATATTTTAAGGCCTAAATTCAACGTACAAGGTTCAAGAGATAAATGAAACACCCTAAGGTCACGTGTTTAAGGCCAACACTCTAGGGCGCAGATTCTATTGCCAATATGGATTCAATTTTCTATTAGAATTAATTCATGAACCTAAGGGACAAAACGTATCACGGCTAAAATCACGGCCAGAGTAGGACCACCACCCTATCAGACCACGCGAAAGGATGGACCAATATCATCAGTAGGAATTTCTGTGATGTTAGCGGTGAACGTCTTTGTGGTCGGGTTAGTTCTTTACTCCAAGGCTCGCTCCGCGGCACCCAGTCATACAATTGCTCCCGTTGCCGAAAAGTATTTGGCTCATAAGCTTATGCTTTAGTTAATGCGGAGTTCTTTCATTGGAACAAAGGGATGACCTGTGAATTAACTATTCTAGACAGCAGAGCTTTGGTTTACAGTTTTGCAAAATTTATGGCTCAATTTTTCAGAGCACCTTTAAAGGCCAAATCCATGGAGTGACTTTGGGATGCGTAAATGAGGAGCCAGATATAGAGATCGGTAGGCAGATTTCTACTGCGCCAAAAGCAAAATTGGAAGTTCTCCTTGAAGATGTTGTTATATATGAGGGTGCCCCGCCTAGCGACTAACCAGGAGAATAAATAGCAGAAAAACGAAAAAGATCACACAGACAGGCCTAGCCATTATCAAGAGGCTCTTATATTAGATAGCTTTAAGGTCGTCTTTTAGCTGCATAAGTTTTATCTTGATTTCTATTGGGTAGCCAAGCCGTCATAAAAAAAGTGAACCAACAAAGGCGACGCCTTACAGGGAACGTTCGCATAGTCTTTGAATAAGATTCCACCCTGCCTCTATTTTCATTATTATGACGCTGGGCTTTTCAAATCAGACATTATAAACAAGGGTTAAGACCATGATACTAGGAAGAACTGTTTTAGGGATTTCCGCGGTTGTCTTTATCGCCTACGGACTAGTAAGTTTAGTATCCCCTGCCATTCCCTCCGGACTCGCCGGCTTAGAGATGACAACAGGCGATGCATTTGCCGAAATAGGCGCAATGTATGGTGGACTCCAAACAGGTATAGGGCTGTTCTGCCTACTGGCTTTTCTGAAACCCGAATTGTACAGAGCAGGCCTTACACTTCTCGCACTAGCCATAGGAACTTTGGCAGTAGCTCGACTACTCTCTTTTTTGTTAGCAACAGATGCTGTTGGCGCATATACCTATGGCGCATTAGTTTACGAATTTGCTACCGCAATACTGGCGTCGATCGCCTTGTCGAGAAAATGAAATGACTCAACACGAATACATCTTTATAGCAGTCTCAATCATCCTTGGTCTCGCGATCACCCGCCTTTTACATACCATGGCGATGCAAATACGCGCTCACAATCGGGTTGTATTCCATTGGTCTTCAGCAATATGGGCATTCAGCATCATGCTCTATATTTTACAACTCTGGTGGGTTGGCTGGGGGCTTCGCACCATAGTGCAGTGGACATTTTTAGACTTCATAGTGCTGGTATTTGGATCTTCATGTATCTATGGCGCTGCCGAGATGGCGCTGTCCGCCCCAGAAGAAGACACCCTCGACATGTTGCAGGAAAGTCAGCATCTAGGTCGCCTGTCAGCAGTGTCCATGCTGCTATATTTCTTGGTAGGGCCCTACGTCAACATTGCCATGTACAAAAACGCAATTATTCCGTCCTTAGCAGTTCCTTCGGTGGGCATCTTATTGATGGTGCTTGTTATCGTTTTCCCAATACGTTTTCGGCTGTGGTCAGTTTTATTCGCGCTGTATTCTGTGACCATAATTGCACTTACTGTATGAGCCAAAATTGTAAAAAAGACGCTGCTGTTACTAAGAGCACGCACGATTTTTTCCAGCTAGCTCCCTTTTCTTAGTGTAGAGTTCATAGATAGACGTTGCCAACCAAAAATTAACCACAAATTTGAAGCATCGCTCCTAGGAGGCCAATAATTAAAAAACTCCCCGCGTCCTAAAGCATTTGCGAGAATATATAACCATCAACCTACCCGATCGGCTTCTCAGAACTAGAGGTAATCTGGATAGGGTGCCATCGCCGTACTTTGTTGAAAATGCTATGTACACTCAGCAAAAGATGGGCGATTCGAGTCAGCAATATCGACCAAGCGACGACTTGGGGGGCAGACTTATCCAACTCTCGACTACAACTTCTGATGGGTAAGAGAACTAAATGATGGGTAAAATAACTAAAACGATCAATACTCTCAGACAATTTGTGGGTTTCTTGCTCCCAGTTTCGCTAATTCCAATATGAAAACTAAGGGATTAATCACCAATCTCAGTCCAAATCGAAAAAGAAACCAACAAATAACGCCTAAATCAAGAAGAATGCTGCAATCTTTGCCTATTAATACGAGTATTATGTGTTCGTGAGTGACATAATGGTCGTATTGGAAGTAATAGGTCGGTATTTGACCTTGTTGGTTCTAGGTGCACATTTTTAATCATCAGTATAGGAAAGCAAGCAATGAGCAAAGGTACAGTGAAGTGGTTTAACGCGGACAAAGGTTTCGGCTTTATAACACCAGAAGATGGGGGAAAAGATCTATTTGTTCATTTCTCTGAAATCAAAAGCAATGGCGAGTTTGCAACATTGAACGACGGCCAGTCTGTAGAGTTTGAAGTTGGCGAAGGCCAAAAAGGACCATGCGCTACTGGTGTCGTACCGTTATAGTCCCGTTATAGCACCCGTATAGTATCAGTCGAGCACTATTATAGGTGTTGCTGCTTGTTTGGTGATGTTTTACAACACATAACAATCAGATCAATTGGGAATCAGGGCTTTGCCCTGATTCCCATTATTTAGGGCGCTCAGTCCTAAATAGCAGTATTTACTCCTTTATACGCAGCATTGTAATCAGTGCTTGCGCATGTTCTGCTGCATCCACACCCAGTGGCGTCAAAAACCCACCGTCCTCCAATGTGACGATATTTTTTCCGTAGAGTCGCTTACCTGCTGCAATTCGCCCAGGGGCTGCTTCGTGGTGAATTTTTAGACCTTCTAGCGAACTGTGCAGATCGAATAGGTTGAGTAGTTCTACTTCTTCTAAAAATTCTTGACTTAAATTCATTTTCTCATCTCTTTTTAATTGTTGAAGCCACAATCAGTGGCAATACTCTTATCTGCAAGTTAACAGTCGAAAATCATACTAACGCTTAAGCCTACCTGCCAAGCGTTTTCACCAACCTACATCTAGATAGAGTAATGAGTCTAAAGCCTTTTTAGCAATCACCCTATCGCCATCTGCAGTGAAGGTAGTTCGCCATAGCTCAAAAACAGTAACCCCAGAATGCCCCCTTTGCAACAAACTAAAGCTATCACCCAATTTGAATTCATCCGACCGCTCAACCCGAAGGTAAAACCTAGCCTGCCTTAGGCAAGAAACTGCGCGGGAAAAGTCTCTTGTTGTAACCTAATACGCTGTTTAAAGCAGGATATCCGCGGCGGTGTTACTTCTATGGCAGCGGACCCAGCTTGATAACGGCTTCCGATAAATGCGATTTCATCGTCCAAAAGGCTTATTTTTAGGTTCTCATCAAATTGCGAATCCTCTAGCGTTCATTGCTTTAACCTCTGTTACCAAAACGAGTAGTAGATATCAGGATAAACATATACTGACTTATCAGCTCTTCCATGAACTCTTAAATCAACCCTTAAATCAACCCGCACATCAGCTTCAATGCCGCGCGCATTTACTTTTACTGTAGACCCAAGAGTTGATTTGAAAATACCGGTAGAGACTTTTTATCCATCGTGAATAATTTGCTTGGAACCCCCCAACGAAAATACCTGTAACGACCGGACCCATCGCCATGCTACTTAAGTCATACCCAAACCAATGGATATTTGTTAGCGCCATTAAAAACCGCCTAACTCTTATTATTTAAGAATGCTTTGTCTATAGCCTTTTCAACTGCGGCATGTGCGCCTGTCTCCAGCAAGGTCCCATGGGCTGCCAATAAACTATCAAACTGTAAATTCAATAGCTTTCGAAACTCAGCTTCTAAACTTTGCTTTTCTGGGGTCATAAACTTCAGCCAAATTGGGCCGACAATAGTCGTTCTAGGAAAGCCAATCAGAGGCATCAATAACTTCGCCGGAAGATTGTTATAACTATAATCGCCATAGTTTTGAATCGCATCACACGTGAGCAGCAAGCCCTTGCCTACTTTAAGCAACAATACACACTCAGGCTGCATGCTACCGTTAAACTCTTTTATCTCAGCATTTATAAATGGCAACTTACATCCTGCAGAAATTTCGTTATCGATTTTCGGGACTGTATAAGTACTGCCATTGGCTTGTGCCCACATCGACGCCGAATACTTTTCACTATAGTAAGGGTCATCTATTCCATGAAATGCTCCCAATCGAACGAGATGCTTGATGGAACCTAACGCTTCAATTTGCAACTCAACCTCGCGGCTAACACGAATAGGATTGATCAAAGAAAGCTCATCACCCTGACGCACAATCGCCATGTTTCGTGTAATGCGCACCAAAGGATTCATCTTTATACTGCCGCGTACCATAAAAATATTTTCATCTATTTTTTCAACTTCGCCGTGCGGATAAATTTTTGATTTTTCAGGCATGCTTGTTACTCCCTTTCCATTATTAAAAGATTTAGGAATCCTGTTCTGACTGCATTACTGTGACCGCATGCATGCCGCTAATTCCTCGCCACGCGGATAGTAGTCGATTACTTGAGCGCCTCATAGTTACTGAAAAGTTTAGCTAATTTGTAATCGCCTGTTTTAATCTACCTCCATCAACATGAAGATTTTCGGCAATAGTAATTCCAAAGACAAAACCGGCCAACCTTTTTGCTTTTCTAAGCCAGTGAATAACCGTGACATTAGCCCAAGAACCTCTAGCGGCGGAGGAGTGCTCCTATCCGAGTTGTCAAATCACTCGGATGGAGTTAATGACAGTGCAAGGCATGGGCCTTCAGGAAGACCAAAACAAAAAATGTCGTTACTCCTCATTAGGAACAATGCCACTGAGATAATTACTTTAGCTGCTTCACTAAAGCAAGTAAAAGCGCCCTAACCCTGGCCCTAGCCATTTATTTAAAAGGCTGGTCGTCGGCCTCAACAGCACCGGTTACAAAGAGACATGGCGAGCTTAAACAGATATTATTAAGTGCCTTTTAGCTCTTTATCGCGCTCCCGGTCAGCCTCGGCAATATAAGAGGATGACCTAGTTCTTTCCGACCACCCCTTTTAGGCTTTGTTAAATTTTAACATTGAGCCGGCGTTGAACTCCTACAAAAAGCACTGGCATTGCTCGCCTTGGCCATTTGCTGCTCTCACTAGCAAAATTAACCCTAGTGAAAATTCCTCGTCTAAGCCATTCCTGTCATCAGGAAAAGCCCTACATAGTTTTAAAGATAATTCTCTCCCAGCTTAAATTACATGGCTAACCGAGGCTTATTTTTTGGCAAAAAAAAACAGCCTCAAAGAGGCTGCAAAAATCTGGAAATAATCCAGGGGAATAACGTTAAAAATTTCAAGCTTGCAGCGTGTAAAATACCAGCACTTACTTATGCACCCTTACCTTCTTTAGCTTCTTTGGCTGCGCTAGCAGCAATCAATGTGGCATAGCGTTCTTCTACAGATACGAATTTATCTTGGTCCTGGTCGTAAGCGTTAACTGAGCCGTGTTCAATATCGTAAACCCAGCCATGTAAATCGACTTTACCAGTGCTCATTTTGGCCAAGACAGCTGGGTGAGTGCGAAGGTGTTGAAGTTGAAGAAGCACGTTTTCTTCAGTGACACTGCTTAATTCATTTTCAGTAGCATTCCCATGCCTTGCTCTCACTACTTCAACAGCTGCACGAGTATGGTCTAACCACTCCTGAACATGAGGAAGGTCGCTAAGGGCTGAAACATTTAACGCGCCTTTCATGGCTCCGCAATCGGTATGCCCGCATACCACGATGTGTTTAACGCCTAGAGCCGCTACTGCAAATTCAATAGATGCTGTTACACCTCCAGCCACTCGAGCATGAGGGGGAACGATATTCCCCGCATTTCGAATAATAAACAATTCGCCTGGCTCCGTCTGGGTAATCATATTGGGATCGATTCTAGAGTCAGAGCAGGTAATAAAAAGCACTTCAGGGCTTTGCCCGTTGGCTAGTTCTGCAAACAATTTTTTACGCTCTTCGAAAGAAGTCGACTTAAATTTAACAACACCTGAAATAACTTTTTCCATCTCAAAACTCCTTCTCTTTGCGAACGGTTAATCTAAAAGCAATATTAGAGTGTTTTTATTGATAAAAGTTAGGTAATATTCTGTTACTCGTTATAGCTTTATGCTATCACTAAAATTGTAGGATGCAGCGTGGAAGCTCTTGATAAACTTAGCCTAAGACAACTTCGCTACTTTGCCGCAGTAGCGGAATACGGGAGCTTTCGGCAGGCGGCATTCAAGTTGGATATAACACAACCAACTCTAAGTAATCAGATTTCTGTCTTGGAAGAGTTGTTGGGCCTGCAATTATTCGAGCGATCTCGCAGCGGCACAAGTACCACTGTTGAAGGACGTGAGTTGTTGATCAGTGCTCGCCGAGTAATAGAGGAAGCGCAGGGATTCTCCACCCAAGCAGGCTCTCTCTCCGGCGGCGGAGTCGGCACTTACCGGCTCGGAGTCACACCTACTCTAGGGCCCTATTTACTCCCTCATATTTTGAGCCCAATACACAGCCGCTATAAAGATCTAAAACTTTATGTAAGAGAGGAAGCTCCTAGTGATTTGGAGAGCGGGTTAATCAATAGTCAATTTGATTTCATTTTGAGCACGCTGCCGATTATGTCCAAAGAACTCGTCGTCATGCCTCTATTCAGAGAACCGTTAAAATTGGCCATCACCAAAGATCATAGGCTTGCCAGCAAGGTCCGAATTAATAGAATGGATTTATTCGGCGAGCAGGTGTTAACCATTAGTGAGCATCATTTATTTCACCGTCAAATTTCTGAGCTATGCGAAAAGGTCGGAGCATCGGTGCGCCGAGACTACGAAGGAACGAGCCTGGATACGCTTAGACAAATGGTAGTGATGGGAATGGGGATGGCATTTCTGCCAGCTCTGTACGTGCGCTCCGAGATCCGCCAAGAAAGTGAACTACGCATAGCCGATGTAGAAGGCGTAAATGTAGTACGCAACCACGCATTGGTTTGGCGAAATACTTCTCCGGCTAGAAGTTTCTATCGTCAATTGGGTTTAGAAATCAGAGAAATTATTAGGGAAAAACTTAGTGATGTTGTGATTCCAATCAAAGCCGTCAGCTAAGAAAGTAAGGGGCAGTAGGTAGGTAGGTAGGTAGGTAGGTAGGTAGGTAGGTAGGTAGGTAGGTAGGTAGGTAAGTACGAAGCGGGAAAAACCAAGTAGATATCCAAACAAGAACCAACCCAATGCTTGCCCAGACACCAGACTCACAATATCAAACTCTGGATTGGACGGGCTTTAAAAACAAAAAGAATTACTAGAGACGCACTTGCCGAGTTTGTCATTCTAATCATAATAAGAAACTAAACAATGATCAGGCCTATTTCATGCTCAAGGTAGAATATAGAAACATGCCGGGCTAACCAAGTATTAAGGCATAAAAAAATAGAAGTAAGGCAATAAGTAAGGCAATAAAGTAGGTGTCGGGGTGAATACCTCGACACCTGATCATGTGACTAGGTCAAGCTGATTCTCAGCTCACCCAATCTACTTTAGTTTACATTACTCGGCACCATCCAAACGCTTAATCTTGCGCTTTATTAGCCGCTCGATCGCTTTCAGCTGTTTCATTTCATCTTGTGACACGAATGAAATTGCCTGACCACTTTCGCCTGCCCTGCCGGTACGCCCAATTCTGTGAACATAGTCTGCAGGCACATGAGGTAAATCAAAATTCACTACAAGGCTCAACATATCAATGTCGATACCGCGGGCCGCAATATCTGTAGCAACTAAGACCTGAACTTTATCATCCTTAAAGTCTTGCAGTGCTTTAGTCCGTTGAGCCTGACTTTTATTGCCGTGAATCGCCGCAGCACTCAGTCCACTTTTGCTAAGCTGTTTTACCAACTTATTAGCTCCATGTTTGGTTCGGCTAAACACCAGTACTTGCTCAGATGTATTGCTCACCAACTCGGTCAACAACGCCGCCTTGTTCTCCTTCTCTACCCAGTAGACACCCTGACTGATCTTTTCAACAGTTGAGTTTCTTGGCGCCACGTCAATCTCTATTGGATTCCTACAAATAGTGCCAGCAAGCTTACGAATTTCTTGAGAAAATGTTGCTGAGAACATTAAGTTCTGCCTTTTCTCTGGAATCAATTTAAGAATCTTTCGAATATCTCTAATGAACCCCATATCTAGCATACGGTCTGCTTCATCAAGAACCAATACTTCAATGTTGTGAAATCGAATCGCGTTCTGCTGGTACAAATCTAAAAGACGACCAGGCGTCGCAACCAGAACATCTACCCCGCGGCTTAAGGTTTTAAGCTGCGGATTGATATTCACCCCGCCAAAAACCACAGCGGATTTGATCTGTTCGTTCTGTCCATAAGTTTTGATGCTCTCATGAACCTGAGCTGCTAATTCGCGAGTTGGAGTGAGAATCAAGGCGCGAGCTCGACAAGGCTTAAGACGCGATTCGCCGCTAAGATGTTGAAGCAAAGGTAAAACGAAGCCCGCGGTTTTACCTGTACCGGTTTGGGCCGCTGCCATAACATCGGCACCCTTTAAAATAGCTGGAATCGCTTGGAGCTGAATCGGTGTTGGTGTTGTGTATCCTTCTTTGGCTACGGCCCGTAGCAAGGAATCGGATAATCCTAGTGTAGTAAATGACATTTATTTTCTCGTTTCTTTAATATACAGAACTGCCGCTCCCTAGATCATTAATAGACAGGCACGCAGATTTGCGAATTCTTATTTTGAGCCTAACAGTAGTGTTTGGCTGCACGATTGTGCAATCGATAGGTATGGCTTGAAGTTGGGTGTCGCGTTATAACGACAGCAAAAGCAGGCTACGACTCGTGTTCAAGACGGATCTTTGAAGAACGCTTTGAAGCTTTGTTCGAGTTGTTTTTATCAGATGACTTTATTGCTAAAGCATTGCACTCGCCTTGATTAGCATTGAGCTAGTCAAAACTGAGCGGGAAGGTATCACTTAACAAGCCTAATAGCTTCGAATTTCTTTGCGAACTTGAGTTTATTTTTAGAATAAGAACGGGCGCTTAGCCCTAAAGCCCTTCGTCTTGCCCCACTTGCTCTTGCTACAGCGAGCATTTCTGTCAATCATAACTGCTAGTATCCTGCCTTCTTTGAGGTATGATCCGCTCATTCAAAATAATAAACAACCGATCTACCCAGACAAATCAGGAGATATTAGTGACTAACCAAAATATAAGTATACGACTCAGCAAAGGCTTGATGCTTTTGATGATGTGCCTATTAGTTGCATGTAGTGCAAGCACAACAATCAATCTGGACATGGGGGGTCGTGATTTATTAAACGGCTCGCCTGAATCTGTTGGTTTAGATTCCGACAGATTAGACCGAGTTACGGCGGCCATGCAAGGGTTTGTAGACGACGGTCTGTTAGCTGGCGCCGTCACGATGGTTGCCAGAGACAACAAAATCATCCATTTTGAGTCCGTTGGATACCGCGACATAGAAGCTGACGCGGCTATGACTAACGACACCATTTTTAGAATTTATTCAATGAGCAAGCCCATTACCGGCGTCGCACTGATGATGTTGTATGAAGAAGGTCTGTTTAAGCTTTCCGATCCTGTAGAGAAGCATTTGCCTGAATTCAAAGATATGCAGGTCTACGCCGGCATGGATGACGACGGCAATATGATTACTGAGCCTCAAGGTCACCCAATGACCATCAGGGAACTAATGAGCCACACAGGCGGCCTGACTTACGGCATCTTCGCCCAATCACCTGTCGACAACATGTATGTCGAAGCCGGAATGCTGGACACAACCGTGCCGCTTAGCGAAATGGTGGCAAGACTTGGCAAAATCCCTTTGAAGCATCAGCCTGGCTCCGCATGGGAATACAGCGTGTCTGTAGATGTGCAAGGCTACTTAGTTGAAAAGCTTGCTGGCCAATCTTTTGGCAAATTTTTGGAGGATCGAATATTTACGCCTTTAGGAATGGTCGATACAGATTTTCATGTGCCTGCTGAAAAAGCCGATCGATTTGCCCAGATGTATGTGAATTCTGCGGCTAGTTTACTCACCCCAAGTGAGATGTTTCCAGGAGCAGATTTCTTAATTGATCCGGTATTAGAGGGTGGCGGTGGCGGCTTAGTGTCCAGCACTATGGATTACATGCGTTTCAGCCAAATGCTGCTTAACGGTGGAGAGCTTGATGGCGTTAGAATTCTTGCCCCATTGACAGTGGACCTAATGCACCGCGATCAGTTGCCAGAAACTGTTAAAAGTATTGGGCTCGGAAATCGCGGCACAACCTTTGGTTTGGACTTTGCCATTATCGAAGATACGGTAGAAGCTGAAGGCTATTCCAAAGGAGAGTATTTTTGGGGTGGAGCCGCAGGTACTTGGTTCTGGATCGACCCGGTAGAAAACTTAGTGTTTATCGGAATGATTCAGCAAGCCGGACCGATGATCCCTGATGTTCGCAGCACATCTAAGCGTCTGCTATATCAATCAATTATGGATGCTTACGGTATCTAAAACCGAACAGCCCGCGCTTAACTTCTCTAACGCGGGCTGTTGTCACGATCCCAGCCTTAAATCTTCCACCTAAAATAGGTGGCTAAGCTAGACCTCAAAGTCCGCCTCACACCTGTCTTTAAGTTGATGTCGCTTTGATAAACGCGGGTCTTGCCTTCATCGCCGCCAAGTAACGTACGCAATTTGGCTTGTAACGTTCAGCTAATCCCAATCGACTTCCCATATAGAGCGCAAAAGTAACAGCAATATCAGCGACCGTAAAACGATCTGCCACAAGAAAGTCCTTCCCTTCCAAAGCCGCTTCCACAGATCGAAGCCTTGAGTGATACCAAATGCTGTAATCCTCAACCGCTTGAGGCAGGCGACGCTCTTCAGGCTCAAGTTTTGAGTAACGCAGGACAACAGCCTGAGGAAAAGTCAGGGTGGCATCACTTCGATGCAGCCAATTCAGATAGTCGCCGTATTGAGGCTCGTCACGCCCAACACCAATAGGGTGTGGCCCATATTTATCGACTAGGTATTGGCAAATACCGCTGGACTCAGTCATGGTTAAATCACCATCAATAAATGTAGGCACCGTACCTAAACGGTTTACATCTAAATAGCCTTCAAATGTTGCTCGTGGAGGAAACTCCATCGTAATTAGGTCATAGTCCAACTCCATTTCTTCTAACGCCCAAAGTGGGCGAACAGAGCGCGAGTGCGGACAGTGGTATAGTTTCATATTTTAAGCACCTTTTTTATTCACCCAGCGAGGATCACTGTTTTGAATGTTAGCGATAGTCCTGCGCGAAATCGGTAGAGGTGCGCAACCGTGGGTGCTTCCACAGATAAGATCCCATTCCGGGCGCACCAATGTATGACATCCAAAGCAGTTGCCAGCAAATTGATTTATAACTTCTGAGGCGCCACAAGTTTTGATATCGGACCCCATTGCTGAAACGTTTAGCTCAAAAAACTCCCAATCATCGGTTGCTTCATTCCAACCCGACTGATGTTTAATCATGACCTCAGAAGGCACCAAGGAAATCACTGATCCTGCAGGAAATTCTCCAGCAATCTCCGAATTAGCAACCTCAAGCGTTCCCGCCACATCCCCTAGAATATTGTCTACGAAATAGGTGCTAAGCTCTGTTTTCTCCATATCAGTTAAGCTGCTAAAAGTGTCTTCGCTAACTGCTAGCTGCTTATCCGCCTCTTGAGAACTACTCATACCTATAAGTAATACTGATAGCGACAATGCGATTATCGCTTTTGTTAATCTGACAACTATTTTCTTGGCCTTCATCGTCAAAATTCATATTTTTATTTTCACTCAATCAAGAGCGTCTAATTGTATTGATTTTTTACTGAACTTAGTCCGTAGACTGAAGGGTAAACAAAAACTCCGCACCGTCGGTTAAAGTAAATCTAACATTTCTAAATGCCACTGCCCCGTTGATATAAAGTTGCGGGATGAGCAAACTTCCATCAGCTGAACTAAAGGTTGCAAAACTGGCATCTCCAGTTGACTCTGGCACAATGGAGTCGACTTGTGCTCGGATAACAATCTGCGGGTCAAGCGAATCGACAACAAAGGAAAGACCGAGAAAGTCTGTGTTGTCTACGGCAACTTTTAACTTTAACAACCCGGTGGATTGATCATATGAATTCGAGATAATTGGCTCAGGAGGAGCTGAGACAGACATCTGTATACTAATTACAGATCTTGATATAACAGTCCCGTCATCGCCAGTTACAGGGGCCAATGGAATTTCAGTCACTACATCGCCAAGATTGAACCGTTCCAAGTTGGAAATCGCGTCGACAACTGTCATGCCAGGCTCAATCACTCTTCCAAAAACAGTGAACCCCCCGTTTTGATTGTCAAGATTTCCGGCATTGTTAATAAGGTTGACAAACCACTGACTGGTCGCACTATTTGGATTTCCAGCAACTTTTGCCATCGCTAAGGTGCCGCGAACATTTGATAGACTGAACTCATTCACCACAGCAGGATCTAAATTGATTGCAGGAAATGTTTGTGTTTCTGAATCAAAAAGAAAGCCGCCTCCCTGAAGAATAAAACCTGGTACCGACCTATGAAAAACGGATCCGTTGTAGCGGCCGCTGTTGACGTAGCTCAAAAAATTAGCAACCGTAGCCGGAGCAGTCGTATCAAAAAGCTCAATGGAAAAGTTTCCTGCATTAGTTTCAACGTTCACGATAGTCTGAGCAAAACTTAACTGACCTACAAGCACAGAACCAAACAGGCAAGCGCCCGCAATGGTAATTCGCAGCTTATTTTTCCGCACCAACATTGCATTTATTAAGAACCTCATTTTTACCTCCGTATTTGTCTTTAATTTCATCATGGATAATTTTATCAAACGTTATTAATCCCGCCTAGTGGCTAGATAGCTTTTTTAAACTTTCTGCCGCATTAACGGGTGAATTCTATACCGATGCCCCAGCTGTTGCTGTAGTCATAGTAGTCTATTAAATCACTGTTATATCCAGACATGGCCCAAATATGAAACGGGACGCCCAGTAAACTAGTAGTTAACTCAAGGCTGGTGGTGTTCCTATTAAATATGTCAGCATAGCCAGTCCTATGGGTTAGTTCCACCCTATCAAAACAGGCGATGATGCATAGCTCATCAACCAGATTATACTGAACTGAGAATTTCAGCCCATCGTATTGGTCCCGTGGTCTAGCCTCAACGCCCTGCTCTTCCCAGTCATTATATTCCTCTGGCACGCCCTGCAGGAACCCATCGCTCAGATAGCGGCGCAGCTCTATATGGGCCGTTGTAAATCCTTTTAGGCTAGGCAAAAATCCGACCTCCCATTGTCTGTTCCAATCTACTGACAAGTAGTCCCATCCGCGACTAATACTATCTCTCGCAAACGCCGGCTCTTCATTTTTACCTATGTAGTATTGCTCTAATTGCGTTAACGCCTGCTGATCATTAATTTGTTGACCATTTGACTCATGGCCAAAACCCAAGTCCCAATAACTGTCATTGCTGTCGGTCCAGCTGCGGACAAACAGTTCTGGATTGTAACTTCGCGCGACCACAGGAGAAGAATCTCGGGAGCCAATGTATTGAGAGAACCTGCTAGAAAATGCAATAAATAAACGAGGCTTCTTTTTTAGTTGAAAGCCGGTGAGATCAAAAATAGATTCCACCAAAGGAGTCAAAATGGGGTATTTGAGAGACAGCACCGCGTCCATATATAGCCTATCGATGTCGTTAGAGTCGGTTCGCGCGAGCATTTTGTTGGGCTCGTGTGCAGACAATCCTTCTCTGGCCTGAGTAGAAGACCGACTTTTTCTACTGAAAATCTCCGCGCCTTCCTTCAATACTGGATATAGGGTCCGCTCTACAACACTCGCATTAAGGGAATTTGTGTTGTTTGATTCAACAAAGCTATCGAAGCAGGCTAATCTCTGCTCTGAATCTGAAATCGCCGGGCACTGGCTATATGCCTGCTCGCTACTGGCAAAAGTCGTCGAGCTTAGGAGCAACAGCATAAACCCAGCTGCCGCTGATATCTCGTAACTGCTTTGCTTACTTTGCTTACTTCGCTTACTTCGCTTACTCACCGACCTCATTCTTCTCACCCCTGTGGCACTTGCGTAAACCTAACCTCACAAGCGGCTGCGCATTATCCACAGAAACAACAGGGAATATCGCTTTATTTTGGCAAGTGAAGCGGGCGAAGCATCACTTTTCGGCTGAATTTCTACAAAGTGAATCGCAGAACGTGAGACAGCATTGTATGCTGGCAGTCTATATCTATAACGTGACCGTAGACACAGTAGCTTGCTGTAGCGCTATGTTTTTGAAAAACCAAACTGAATTGATAAGGATAGACTCCAAGTATGGCGAAAGAATTGGACTTAGAATTTGTTCGAAAACAATATCCGGCCTCGCGTTGGAACAATCCTTTTTTCGAAAATGCCGGCGGGGCATTTGTGCCTCAATCTGTTATCAGCCGAATAACTGACTATATGACTGATGCTCAGGTCCAAACCGGTTATTCCTTTGCCGAATCTGTCGATGCTACTGAGCGAGTCAGTCGAAGCCAAACACTCATGGCAGAACTTATTGGAGCGGAGAAAGAAGAGGTCATTCTGGGACCTTCTACATCCATGAATGTCTATGTCTTGGCGCAGGCGCTGCGACCATTATTCAAGCCAGGTGACGAGATTATCGTTAGCACGCTGAACCATGAGTCCAATTCTGGACCTTGGCGAAAACTGGCTGAGTTCGGTATACGCATCATTGAGTGGCCTGCCGATAGAGATACCGGGGCCATGAAACCCAGCGATCTGGATTCTCTGCTTAACGAGAATACTCGGCTAGTTGCCTTTCCCCAGGTCAGCAATATTACTGGAGATATTAATGACGTGGCTATCATCACCAAAAAAGCCCATGCTGCTGGCGCCATGGTGTGCGTTGATGGGGTTGCGTTTGCACCCCATCGAGCTGTCGACGTCAAAAACTGGGATGTGGATTTCTACCTGTTTAGTTTCTACAAGGTATTTGGCCCACATCTTGGACTTCTTTACTGTAGAGCAGATAGATTGTTAGCAGCGAAAGGGCAGTATCACTACTTTTTCCCTGAACACGATCTTGATCACAAACTCAATCCAGCTGGGCCCAACCACGAAACCATAGCCAGTCTAACTGGCATCATTGATTACCTTGATGCCGTTTATGCGCATCACTTTACGGATTCTAATAAAAGCAGATTCGAGAGAACGAGGCTGCTATTCCAATTGTTTGCCGAGCATGAAGAAAAGCTCGCTCAGCACTTTTTAGAATTCATTAATTCAGAAACCGGCATTCGGCTCATTGGGACAACGAACGCTGATATAGATGCTAGAGTCCCCACCTTTTCACTCCAGATAAAAGGCGTCCCCAGCGGTCGAGTGGCTCAAGCACTTGCCAAAGAAGGCATCGCCTGTGGCTCAGGACATTTTTACGCGAAACGACTTCTCGACAGCTTAAACATCTGGGAGCCCGAGGTGCTGCGCTGCTCTATGGCGCATTACACAAGCCTAAGCGACGTCGACCGATTGATCGGCGCCCTGAAAAGGCAGATTCCTACACTGACTCACCTGCTCAAGAAATAACAATGTATTTACGTTTTTGATTGGCCTCGGCCAAAGATTTACGGACAACTGAAGCGCCATACTCTATATTTAGCACTATAAAACTAATTTGTAGTAGTCCGATCAAGTTATCTGCCACTTCATAAAGTCATAAAGAGAAGCGACTATGCACAATTTTAAAGCACCTATTCGAGACATTCAGTTTACGTTATACGAAGTGTTAGGGGCCGAGCAACATTATCAACGTATCGGTGCGCAGGAAGCTAACCGAGAGTTAGTTGATGCAATAATCGTCGAAGGTGGCAAGTTTGCAGAAGAGGTTCTCGCGCCGCTAAACCAAATTGGTGACACCGTCGGCTGTCAGTTTAACAACGGGGTTGTCACCACACCACCGGGATTCAAAGAAGCCTACAAGCAATATGTGGAAGGCGGATGGCCCAGTCTTGCTGGTGAAGCGGCCTATGGTGGACAAGGTCTACCGGAGTCCTTAGCCACTGTAGTTAACGAAATGGTCAGCACCGCAAATTGGTCCTGGGGCATGTATCCTGGGTTAAGCCATGGCGCCAAACTAACACTTTCCCAATACGGCACAGAAGAGCAAAAACAAACCTACCTGTCTAAGCTCACAAGCGGCGAGTGGACCGGTACAATGTGTCTGACAGAATCTCACTGTGGCACTGATCTCGGCCTTTTAAAAACCAAGGCCGAGTTGCAACCAGACGGTAGTTACAGCATTACCGGCACCAAAATTTTTATCTCTGCCGGTGAACATGACATGGCAGAAAACATCGTTCACATTGTAATCGCCCGCATACCCGGATCGCCAGCAGGCACCAAGGGAATCTCTCTGTTTGTTGTGCCTAAAATGAATGCTGATGATGGTTCAAGGAATGCTGTGAGTTGTGGCTCAATAGAGCACAAAATGGGCATTCACGGTAATGCAACCGCCGTTATAAATTTTGACAATGCTAAGGGTTTTTTAATTGGCCAACCAGATCAGGGATTAAAGTACATGTTCACGTTCATGAACTTTGCCCGCCTCGGAACAGCCCTGCAAGGCTCAGCGGCAGCCGAACTTTCTTTTCAAGGATCCCTGGCTTATGCAAAAGACCGACTTGCAATGCGCTCTTTAACAGGACATAAATTCCCAGAAAAAAGCGCAGACCCAATCATTGTTCATCCTGATGTAAGGCGCATGCTACTGCAGCAGAAAGCTATCGCGGAAGGTGGCAGAGCAATGATTTATTTTTGCACATTGCAAGGTGATATCTTGAATAGCAATGTCAGCGCAGAAGAAAAGTCGGAAGCCGAGGATATAATGAGCGTCCTGACTCCAATAGCAAAGGCTTTTCTAACAGAGGTGGGCTATGAAGCAGCAAACAATGGCCTACAAGTTTTTGGCGGTCATGGGTATATAGCAGAATGGGGAATGGAACAAATTGTCCGTGACACCAGAATCGCATTGCTCTACGAAGGAACTACCGGCATTCAGGCTTTGGACTTACTTGGCAGAAAGGTATTGTCAGACCGCGGCAAGAAACTTCGTTTGGTCACTCGTGTAATGCACCGTTTTTGCCGCGACAGTAAAAACAGTGAGATGAAGGAATTCATCAAACCACTTCGAAAACACTATAAGGAATGGGGCGGCCTAACTACCAAGCTTGGTCTAAACGCTTTAAAGGACAAAGAAGAAGTTGGTGCGGCGTCAGTTGACTACTTAATGTACTCAGGCTATATCACATTAGCGTATTTTTGGGCGACTATGGCCGACACAGCATACTCTGCGCTAAAAAACGGCAGTACTGAGAAAGACTTCTACGAGAGCAAAATTAAAACGGCCCGCTTTTATTTTGAGCGCATCCTGCCTCGAGTCAAGACGCATAAGCTGGTGATGATGTCTGGCGCAGGCAATCTGATGGATATGGAAGACGATCAGTTTGGATTTTATCAGTAGCTTATCAATAGTTTACCAATCAGTTCTATCAGCAGCGTGATCTGAAAACTGGCTCCGAGAATTATTTATCGGAGCCAGTCGCCCTGCCTAATTTTTGTCTTTGCTTCTGTTATCTGGCAACTCTTTATTGCGCGGATCTTCCAAACCACCAAACGCTGCAAATAGTGAAGTGAAAAAATTACTCAACTCCAGTGTCATCAGCACAAATTCCTGATCAAATTTTTGAGCTGCAGATTCTTCTTCGAAGCTGTCAATTTCTTCGTTCATTTCTTCGAATTTCAACCGTTTTACCGCTAGGTCATCGCTAATCATACAGCTCAGCAGATTATTCCAATAAACCCCAAGACTTTTAACTTGCTTACCTGCGTCAAGATGAGCTTTGATTTCATCACTGACTAAATCTTGCCCTTTGCAGCGAACCACATTGCTGCCATCAATAGGGTTAAATAATTCGCAGTCCTCATGAATCTCAAAACTGTCTGTAGCTGACTCCTCGCTGAGCCATCGCGTCATAACATCGCTAGGGGCCCGCGTGCTTTCAGGAAGTGCCACAGGAAAAGTACCAAGGGTATCTCGCAAAAGATTAAGAAGCTCTTCGGCCTTTGGCGCACTCGCAGCATTAACTACAAGCAGCTTTTCTTTTTTGCTGATATAGGCAAAAGTTTGTGTGGATCGAGTAAAGGCTCTTGGTAACAACGCAATAAAGACATCGTCTTGAATCTGACGCTTTTCTTTGCGGTAAATTTTACGTCCTTGGCGCTGCTCTATCTCCGCTATTTGTTCTTCCGCTGCTTCACGCACTACAGACGCGGGTAAGAGTCGATCCTGCTTTTGTGCACAGAGCATAATGTAATCACCAACCGCATGACTCAGCATTGGCGCCACGCCATCCTCTTCATCCACGGGTGCGTCGTTGCCCAGCGGACTTATCCACCCAATCCGAGACTTCTCATAGGTGGCACAGGGCACAAAGGTTTTTTCTGCCAAATGAGTTTCTAGGTCTTCTTCCGACATTTCAAAGGGTTGAGTCAGGCAATACAGGCGTAGGTTCTTAAACCACATAGTTAGTCTCTGGGAATTTGATTTTATTTAAGCGGGGAGTGATTATGCAGTAAAACATCAACAACAATAAACCAAAACCTAAGCTGTTACCGTCATTCATCGGATCGGGTTCTAAAGCCTTATTCTTGCAAAGTTGTTAGGGAAAGTTCAACTTCACCGCGGGCGGCAGCTACATAAACCGAATTTCCTGTAATGGTCACCGATATATCCATTGTTCGCTCAATCAGATCAGCTAGTTTCTGAATTTCTGGCCAAGAAAACTGAATAATCGTAGCAGATAGCTTGGCAAGTTTAGGAGATTCTAGTTGCCACCAAGTGGCTGACTTTGTATTGAAACAGTAGACGATGGTTTTTTTAGCTTGCCGACTCACTTTTTTAACTCGATCGGCTCCGGGCTCACCAGCTTCGATCCAAAGATCAAGCTCCCCAGTTAAGGCTCTTGCCCAAAGATCAGGCTCTTCGGTATCGCTTAGCCCCTTACAAAACTCAAGCTGTTCATCATAGTTCAAACAGTAGGCGAGTAAACGGACCATCATCCGTTCACTGGTTTCAGAGGGGTGCTGGGCAATCGTAAGACTTAATGACTCGTATACCCCTCTGTCTAGGTCGGTAAGTGCCACTTTAATTTTAAATATTGTCGGTTTTAAGGCCATATCGCACTACAGAGAAATCAACAGAGCGCAATGATAGCCCCAATCACTTAGCGAGTCTGGATTGTTTTTACAACGCAAGTGCCTGATGCCCGGGATGAACGCTGACACTAAGGTTGGAATTAACCAATTTCTTGAGTCTGGCCAAGCTTGTCGCAATAAGACGGATATCTTCGAAGTAAGTGGCAGACTCAACACCGCTTTCCCAAACCCAACGAGTATGGGTTGCATCGCCAATTCCGGCCCTTGTATTGTGACAGCCAAGTTGGCAGTGGCGCCCTGTGTAAGTCCTAACGAATGCGGCGCCCAAAAGCTTCCATCGCCAAATACATCCACTATCCCCTCTTCACGAAGATGCTATTCCAAGATGCCCTGAGTGCTGCCGAGAAGACGATTTGTGCTGCCCTGGGTAAACAAATTTAGAAACGTGGACAGCTCGCCATCCCCGGGATCTTGATAAACTTAAGCCCCTCAAGATCAGACAAACCCATAATATGGCCCATGTGAATATGGGTAAGAAATACGCTGCCAACTCGGCCTAGCTCTTGCTCAAGCTGCTCAGTTGACTTGAGCACGTTCAAGGCGCGCATATTTATTGCCGACTCTGCCAACCAGCCCATGCCATTATCTTGGGATTCATCGGCGAATACAGCAGCCTCACCAGTGTCCACTAGATAAGTGCCAAATTCAGGATGCTTTATGGAATACACGTAATTTTGAATCGCCTCTTCTTTATCACTAATCTCAACCGCTTGGCTTTTAGGATGGTCTAGGTTCAATAGACCCGATAGAGGCACCCACCAGTTGGCTGCTAGGTGCTTCTTAAAAACAATCTTGCCAAGCTGAGCTATCGAATTTTCGAGCTCGGTGAGAGACCTAGCCCCCCAAATCTGCCTGAGTGAGGCTGATTGTTGACGCTCGGCAACCCACTAGCACTAAAAACACAATTAACTGGCTCATCAATGGCTTCATTGGGCTTTTCCTGAATAGGGCTTCGTCATCTGGATGTCTGACTGCGATTTGGAATAACCACGAGTATTTACCATGAAATTGGAGACCTATACTGCGAATTAACGAGTGCTAGTATGTGCTAATGCATACTACTTAGCTTAATGGGCGCTCGAATAAAATGACCAAAAATGCTCTCTCATGGGAGGACGCCCAAGCTCTGCTCACAGTGATGGAATGGCAAAGCTTTTTGCGGTTCAGCAACCAGATTAGGGGCTGGGCAACCAACTATCAGCTGGTGTATTCATGCGCTTGAAGCGCAACTTAAGCAGCAATTGTTTACCCGCGGCAAGCATGGCGCACAAGCTACAGCGGCGGCAAATGATCTTCAGGTCGCGGCCCAGCAGATGGCAAAATGGGCAGCAGAGTCTCAGCGCATCGCCAACGGCTCTGAGGACAAATTATCGGGCGTGGTTAAAATTGCTGCGTGCTCGGAATTCGCAGCAGAGCAGATAGCGCCTTTTGCGGCGACCCTGCGCAAACTCCAACCTCAGCTCAGGCTGGAAGTATTAGCCGCTATTGACCATGTTGACCTAACTCGTGGTGCCGCGGATATTGCTGTTCGTCCCCACTACCCAACAAATCGGAACTAGAGTGCCTATACGAGGATGAAATTTAGCCCAAGGTCTATGGAGCCAAACCCTACGTCTCCATCTTAAATCAACCCTGCAAATGAGAAAATCTGGACTGGATCAGCTTGGCAGGTCAATACAGCTCCCTTAGTCCACGCTCTATCTTAGAAAAAGCCATTCCGGATTTCAAACCAAGCTGTGCCCGCGATGATTTTTGGCTCAAAAAGCTGCAGCAATCGCAGGACTCGGCGCAATGATTATGAGTGAATCTGGAAGTCTTCAAGAATCAGGTCTAGTGGAATTAGATGTCGGGGTTAGACTGCCCACCGTTAATTTCTACTTGATTTGCGCTAAGTGCATGAGTGGTATGCGAAAGATTCAGAAAGTCCCCACCTTCTAATCGAGCGCTTTGTAAACGCGCCTTAACTTTGGTTTTAATTTACCTTGGGCAGTTCTTAGCTTGTTAGACACAACAGACGGCGCTAAAGTGCCTACTTACTCACGATTACCTACCCATACTGACAGTGTATAAACATGCTTAAACTCAAAGATGCATCCTTACTAAAATCCGAAAACTATATTGATGGCCGCTGGACAGCGGCTGCGACTAAAATTGAGGTGACGAATCCAGCCAACGGCGAGGTAATCGCCAGCGTCGCTAATGGAGATGCCCAAGATACCGAAAAAGCGGTATTGGCAGCGCATGCAGCATTCAAAACTTGGCGTAAAAAAACGGCCAAGGAACGCTCGGAAGTACTGCGGAAATGGCACGATCTTATTCTCGAGAATGCTAACGACCTCGGCGCGTTGATGACAGCAGAACAGGGTAAGCCTCTAGCGGAAGCGATTGGAGAAGTGAAATATGGCGCCAGCTTTATTGAATACTACGCCGAAGAATGTAAGCGAATAAACGGTGCTACTATTCCTACAGTTGCCAATGACAGGCGTCTGTTCACTTACAAGCAAGCTATCGGCGTCGTGGGATGCATTACTCCCTGGAATTTTCCCAATGCCATGATTGCTCGAAAAGCAGGCCCGGCCTTGGCAGCCGGTTGCACGGTTGTAATAAAACCCGATGCAGGCACACCCCTTTCAGCGCTCGCCTTATGCGAGCTTGCCGAAAGAGCCGGCATACCCCCTGGAGTCCTAAATATCGTTGTTGGGGAAAACTCATCCGCAATCGGGAAAGTACTTACCCAGCATAAAAACATCGCAAAATTTACTTTTACGGGCTCCACAAAGGTCGGCAAACTACTCATGGCCCAATGTGCAAGCACTGTAAAAAAGGTCTCACTTGAACTGGGCGGAAATGCACCTTTTATCGTGTTTGATGATGCAGATCTGGAATCTGCTGTCTCTCACTGTATTGCAACAAAATTCCGCAACTGTGGCCAGACATGCGTCTGCACCAATAGAATTTTCGTCCACAGCAAAGTAGCAGATATTTTTACAGAAAAACTCAAGAAAGAAATCGCCGGCTTAAAAGTAGCGGATGGCTTTGAGGAAGGCGCAGCTATCGGCCCAATGATTAACAAGCAAGCTGTTGAGAAAATGGATACTTTACTTGCTGATGCTAAAGAGAAAGGCGCGGAAGTTGTCATCGGTGGCAAGCAGCACAAGCTCGGCGGGTGTTTTTATCAGCCTACGTTACTGCTTAATATTAATGATGAGATGAGGCTGGCCAATGAAGAGATTTTTGGCCCAATCGCCACAGTTCAGCATTTTGAAACAGAAGACGAGGTGGTTGCTAAAGCTAATGACACCGAATATGGCCTCGCGGCTTACTTTTTTACTCGCGATGTTGGCAGAGTGATGCGCGTATCAGAAAACCTGGAATACGGAATTGTCTGCTCCAACTCTGGAGTCTTCTCAACAGAAGTTGCGCCTTTTGGCGGCTGGAAACAATCAGGCATTGGCTCCGAAGGCGGTCATGAGGGTATCGTAGATTTCTACGAAACCAAGTTCCATTCAATGGGCGGCATAGAAAATGTATAGCATTGGCTTAAATTAGCTGTGCCTAGCTAAATTGCAGCACACCGTCTTCGAGGTTAGCCTCACCCAGAAGTTTTTTATCTAAAAGGTAGTTCTGGGTATTCTGCCATGGAGCATGATTTCCCTGCTTCGGAAACATATGTAAGCCTCTGCTCATATAGCCCGGCTGAAAGTCCTTGAACGGGTTTTCTGCCGGCATGTTTCGATCATCCCCAACGAGCTCGGCACTGACTCTAGTCTTATTTTTTTGCTGCATATAATTAACCAGCCGGCTTACAAAAAGAGAATTGAGGTCAGCCCGCAGTGTCCACGACGCGTTAATATAGCCGAAGGTTTGAATCAGGTTAGGAACCCCGGAGAACATCATTCCTTGATAGTAAAATCGGTCGCGAAAATCAATATCCACACCATCCATGCTAAATATCGTTCCACCTAGAAGCTTAAGGTTTAGCCCGGTAGCCGTCACTAATATATCTGCTTCTATCTCGGCACCGCCAACCATCCTTATGCCTGTTTCAGTGATAGCATCAATATTGCCGGTGACTACTTCAGCTTTCCCACTTTTAATTGCCTTGAACAAATCGCCATCTGGCACCAAACAAACCCGCTGATCCCAAGGGTTATAGCTGGGTGTAAAATGCTTATCTACTGCAAAGCCTTCTGGTAAGTTTTTTCGGACCTGATTAATCAAAAGGGCTTTTATTCTCTTTGGATTATCACGGGCCTTTTTGTAAAAGTAATTTTGCAGGCGAATATTTTTCCAACGTACTGCATCATATGCCCACTGAGCAGGCAGAATTGCATTGAGGATATTAGATAAAGTGTCTTGTCTTGGACGTGATGCAACATAGGTTGGCGAGCGCTGCACCATAACAACCTTTGCGGCATCCGGCGCCATTGCAGGAACCAAAGTCATCGCCGTAGCCCCACTGCCAATAACCACTACTTTCTTATTTTTATAGTCCAGATCCTTCGGCCACTTTTGCGGATGGACCCGCTGGCCAGCAAAAGATTCAAGACCTGGTATTTCTGGGGTGTAGCCTTTGTCATAGTCGTAGTAGCCCGCACACATGAACAGTATCCGAGTTTCAACTTCTACCGTTTCACCCGATTTCTCTTGAATGACAACACACCATAATGATTTATCTTCTCGCCAGTCTGCCGAGATGACCTTCCTACCAAACTGAATCTTGTCAGCGATTTCATAGTCAGCAATTGCCTCATTTACATATTCTCGGATCGACGCCCCATCGGCCAGTACTTTTGGCTCAGTCCAAGGTTTAAAGGAAAAACCAAAGGTGTGCATGTCGCTATCCGAACGAATACCCGGATAGCGAAACAAATCCCAAGTGCCTCCTGAATTATCCCTCGCCTCAATAATGCTATAATCCACCAGCGGACATTCTTTTTCCAAATAACAGGCGGCGCTAATCCCTGAAATTCCAGCACCAACTATAAGTACATCTAACAACGCATTATTCCTTTAGATCTAGTTTTTCATTCGCTCAGGGAGAGCAACCTCGACAGGCCATGATAGTGCAAACCTTAGCTGGGGTTAAAGTGTTAAAGCCGTAATGCGCCATTTACTCGCAGCGAGGCCCAACATGCTTTAGACTCCTCTGCTTTTAAAGTAAGGCCACCTCTTTCCGGGACCAATTTGCTGTCCGGATGCGTAACTACTGAAGAATCTAACCAATGCCTTTGTTAAAACTCGATAAAATTTCAATTAATTTTGGCACTCACATCTTATTGGATGAAGTGTCATTGAATCTGGTAAAAGGCAAGCGCTTAGGCTTGCTTGGCCGTAACGGCACAGGCAAAACCACTTTAATACGCACTATTGGAGGGCTGGTCAAACCAGACAGCGGTGAACGCTGGTTGCGGCCCGGAGTAAAAATCGCCTGGCTAGATCAATCCCTCCCTGACGCCAGTGAAGAAACTGTTTACGACGTTGTAGCGGGAAGTCTTAGCGAGGTGGGTGAGCTCTTAAAATCCTATCACCAACTGACAAGTAACTTTGACGCTGACAATATGGACAAACTGGCAGCTGTACAAGAGCAACTTGAAGCCAATGATGGCTGGAGCCTTAGTCAACGGGTTGACACGGTTATTAGTCAGCTTAACCTGCCAGCAGAGAAAAAAATGTCGGAGCTCTCTGGCGGTTGGCGCAAAAGAGTCGCGCTGGGATGTGCCTTGGTTCTTGAGCCGGACATCCTGCTTTTAGATGAACCTACTAACCATCTCGATATTCCAGCGATTGAATGGCTTGAAAAACAACTACAAGATTTTCGCGGTGCGATGGTTTTAGTAACTCACGATAGAGCGTTTTTGCAAAAAGTGGTGAACACTATTGTTGAGCTGGACCGAGGCCTTCTCTATGAATTTGAAGGAACTTATCAGCGTTTTTTACGCTTTCGTGAAGAGCAGTTAGCTGCTGAAGACAGAGCCAATGCTTTATTTGATAAAAAACTAGCACAGGAAGAAGTCTGGATACGTCAGGGGATTAAGGCCCGTCGCACCCGTAATGAGGGGCGAGTAAGAGCTCTAGAAGCACTTCGCCGAGAGCATAGTCAGAGAAGAGATCAGGTAGGCAAGGCAAGCTTTAAGGTAGATGCCGCTTCACGCTCTGGAAAAATCGTTGCTGAACTGGAACATATTTCTCACAGCTTCGGTGATAACGAAGTCATCAGGGACTTCTCTACCACCATTCTTCGTGGCGACCGCATCGGTTTGGTCGGCGCTAATGGGGCAGGAAAATCAACCCTGTTAAAAATCATCCTAGGCCAGCTAGAACCTTCATCTGGAGCGGTGAAGACTGGCAGCAATTTAGAAATCGCCTACTTTGATCAGCTTAGGGCCCAGCTAAATCCGGAACTAAACCTCATCGACAATATTTGTGGGGGCCAAGAATTCATCGAAATTGACGGTAAGAGAAAGCATGCCATTACCTATCTCGGAGACTTCTTGTTCACACCTGATCGCGTTCGTACCCCTGCCAAAGCGCTGTCAGGTGGAGAACAAAACCGAGCCATCTTGGCCAAGCTATTTAGCAAGCCGGCCAACATATTGGTATTAGATGAGCCAACCAATGATTTGGATGTGGAAACCCTTGAACTACTAGAGGACATTCTATTGGGATTTCCCGGCACAGTACTGTTGGTAAGTCACGATCGAGTCTTTATGGACAATGTGGTCACAAGTTTGATGGTATTTGAAGAAAAAGCCTCCATTGGTGAATACGTTGGTGGCTATTCTGACTGGGCTTCTAAGGGCGGTCGCTTGCTAAGCTTGCAAGACGAAAAAGAGACTCCAGCGGAGTCAACGCCTAAAGCAAAGGCTCAACCTGCTCCGGTAAAGACAGAACCAAGCAAACCGAAGTTGTCGTATAAAGAACAGCAAGAACTAAAGGATTTAACCGCACTCATCGAAAAATTAGAAGCTAAACAGGGTGAATTTGAAAACCTAGTGGCTAAGCCCGACTTCTATGAACAAGACAGTGATAAAGTCAGTAAGACATTAAAAGAGATGACTGACAATCAAGCTCAACTCGAACAAGCTTATGGAAGATGGGAAATATTAGAAGGATAATTCCTCCATCACAGATCAATCAATACAAGAGACTTAACCCATCGACACTTTTTTAATCGAGTGGCTAGAAGCGCGTCAAGGCTATGCAATATGGTTAATACCAGTTTTTGCTTTCGCTGAGGCCTGTGTTGGTATCGGTTTGTTTATATCTGGCGTGCTACTACTGGCAATCGCTACTTTTATTATCCAGTACGATCTAGCCCCTATAGAGTTGGTTTGTTCTCTAGCATTCGCTGGGGCATTTGTTGGAGACCATCTTGGTTTTCATATTGGCAGAATTATTGGTCCTGGATTTCATGAAACGAAAATCGCAGATAAGTACGCCAAATCAATATCTAAGGGCGAGAGTCTCATTCAAAAATTCGGCAGCACTGCCATATTCATTGGCCGTTTTGTGCCAGCAGTACGAAGCTTGGTTCCCGCATTGATGGGACTAAGCGGATTCAGCCGAATCCGCTATAGCCTTTTTGATGCCTTAGCTTGTTTGCTTTGGGCGATCGCGTTAGCGCTAATTGTGCTAGGCATTGAAACCGTGCTCTAACCTATTGAACGACTAGTAGCTCATAAGATACAGTTACCATCCGGAATACCTGTTTTCCGCTTTATTCTGGCATCTATTTATTCAATGTTCTGCTTATCCATCTATCCACCTGCGCCTCTAGAGCGATCATGGGTATGGGCCCCGATCCTAGGACAGTGTCGTGAAATTCTTTGATGTCAAATTTTTCGCCAAGTTGGGCCTCAGCTTTTTCTCGATACTCAATTATTTTTAGCATACCTATTTTATACGCAGTAGCTTGACCCGGATTATTGAAATAGCGACGGACCTCAGAGCGCACTGACGAATCAGGTCGTGGAGAGTTGGCTAAAGCATAATTAACCGCTTTGGCTTGAGTCCAGCCTTTCGTATGTATACCTGTATCAACCACTAACCGCACTGCGCGCCAAAGCTCACCCGACAACCTGCCCATATCTGCAAACGGATCGTTGTATCCGCCCATTTCTTTACCAAGCAGTTCGGCATAAAGAGCCCATCCTTCGCTGTAAGCGGTATAACCGCCGTTGGTTCGAAACTGAGGAATATTTTCTAATTCTGTTTGAATAGACCTCTGCATATGATGCCCGGGAACACCTTCATGATAGGATAGATTTTCTAGACGGTTAACTGCAGCGGCACGCATATCCGTCAAGTGGACATAAAAAGTACCGGGTCTAGAGCCATCTTTAGTTCCCCGCTGGTAGTGAGCTGCCCCACCAGCAGTCTCTCTGAACGATTCCACTCTTTTCACTTCTAAACCGGCGTTTGGCAGAATTCCAAAGTAATCTGGCAATCTAGTGTACATCTGCGTTAGGTGACCTTCGGCCAGAGCAAGATAATCAGATCTACCTTGATCGTTTGTTTCAAAATAAAACTGATCGTCCTCTCGGAGAAACCCAAAAAAATCTTGCAACGAGCCCTCGAATTCAACAACCCGCTTTATACCCTCCATTTCTGCATGAATTCTTGCAACTTCAGAAATCCCTAGACCATGAATTTCATCCGCGCCCATTTGCAAAGTGGTCATCGTTTGCAAACGAACACTATAATAATCCTCCCCGTTAGGTAGGGAAGATGCACCTTGGGCTATTTCGGATGCATTAACTCGGTCGGACAACAGCCAAGCAAGCACGTCATCGAACCCTGGCTTTAAGTAATTCAAAAGAGCATCCTTTGCTCCATTCGCAAGCATCGCGGCTTCAGATTCATCAATCATACCCCTATCTCTGAGAGCCGATATTTTCTCACTTACATCGCTCCACAGCGCAGAGGAGCCCTCTTCAGTAAAAGGCGCCCCGGTTATGACTCTTTTAATTTCCCTTATTGCTTGATCATAGTCAAAAAACGGTGCCCGAATACCGTCAGCCACTGAAAGTCTTGCTCTGTCCAAATACTGAGACATATACCTTCGAGATTGTCGTAGACGAGAAACGTAAGCTTCCATGTCGGAGACAGAATCAACCCGATGGTTGTTGATAAGACGATTGGGCAAACGCGACTGTGGCCCGTTGCGCCCAAATATATAAGCATGTCTTCTAAACGGCAGATTTAGTTCAGCAATCTCGAGTTTATATTCCCAGAGATCCCACGACAATTGCCCCTCAACATCGAGCTTAGTCCGGTCAAACTCGGCTCGCATTCTAGCGACGCTATCCTCTCGCCATGCCATTTTACGGTCAAGTGCCTGCTCGGAAACATCGTCTAACTCGCCGTAGTCACTTTTAATTCCCTGACTTGTTTTTGTAAGCGGGTGAAAGTCTAGTTCGTTAGCATATTCACTATCCAACCACTCGTTGAAATCATAAGTTGCAGTGGTAGGTTGACTGAGCACCACATCAGCCTCTTCATTCACAGCCGTACCAGCAGGTTGATCACTGCATGATGAGAATATGAGTATTAGTCCTACAAAAGCAGCACGAGCTGCACAGTTCTTTTCAACTAATGTCAATTAAGCTTCTCCCAGAGATTTTCGAATAATTAAAATTCTCAGTCTTTCTAAAAAAGATCCCAATAATTAAAACCTTCAATTTATAAAATCCTTTTGCCCCACCATGAAATAAATTACAGCATTAGTTCTGATTTAGGAAGACCAGCGATCCGGTTCTTAAATAACAAGGACAGAAACACAATTCATCAACAGGAATAACTGTTGTGAAAAACGAAGTCCAAGGAAGTCGCATGAGAACAGTAAGTGATTTTCTAAGTATACAAATAAAAATAGTGTGTTTTGAGTATTGAGGGAGAATTTTGCCCAAGTGAAAATCCTTCGAGAATTGCACTAGCAGTACCCCAACGGCCTGCAATTCAAATGTGGAATAACGAGCCCGTTGAAAAAGCTACGGTGACGTAGGAACTAGTTCGCTATAAAGATGAGGTTGGTTTAGAGAAATGGGATTATTGCTAAGGCCTACTCAGCCGCTAACAAAAGCATGCGCTGTGAGGCATCGGGCGCAAAAAGTAAGGCCATAAGCACAATTAAGGCCATCATCAATTTCAATGCTTTTTGCACTTTCAAATAACTATCATCAGTCTTATATTCGATTATAAACGGTTTTCAGAACATCACAGCATAGCGCTAAGTGCTTGGAGTGACTCAGCGCAAGGCTTGGAAACCTTTAAGGTCAGTAAATCATCCGCTCTGGTTAACCCCTGATTGATACAGACTATTGGAATATTATTCTCAGCAGCGAATTTACAAAATCGATAGCTGGAATATACCATCAGAGACGAACCTACTATGAACAAAGAATCCGATCTCAGAATTTTCTGATAAATCGACTCGACTATATCTTTTTCCACCGAACTGCCATAAAAAACTACATTAGGTTTCAATACGCCACTGCAACGTCGACAGCTTGGTACCTGAACCGCTTTGACTAATCCGTCATCCACATCCGCGTCGCCATCGGGTCTAGTTAAATTTGAAGATTGATGTAGATGGGGGTTATGTTGTTTTAGCCAATCCTGAATATCACTTCTAGCAATTAAAGCACCACAGTCCATACACAGCACTTGATCGAGACGTCCATGAAGGTCAATGACTCTTTTATGATTGGCACGTTGATGGAGACGGTCAACATTTTGAGTAACCAACTGGCCGACAAAATCTAGACTTTCTAAATTGGCTAGCTCCGCATGGGCAAGGTTAGGTTCCGCTTTTTCTATGGTTGGCCAACCTGAAAAGCTCCGCGCCCAATAGCGTTGACGAACCGAATGGGTTCGCATGAACTCGGCATGTTGAATCGGGCGGTTGTTCTTCCAGGTACCACTATCATCTCGATAAGTTGGTATACCTGACCCAGAACTGATGCCCGCCCCTGTAATAACAACCGAATTGGAATGCTTGATCATGAAATCAGCAAGTTCACCGATGGTATTCGATTTAACTGTTTTGGCATTAACATTAAGCTTTCTAAGAACTGGTGAATCCATTTAAAAATAGTCCAACTTCGGTTTTTATTTCGGCGCAGTGCCTGGCATAGTTTCAAAGCCTGGCGCAAATTCGACCAGCACTTCAGTTAGACTTAGCAGAACGGAGACGTCACCTTCGACGCTACCAACACCAGTCTGCAAAAGAGATCCAAGGGTTGCCGCTCCCATAATCACAGTATCAAGATCGCTACGGTTCATGGTGATGGTAGCATCGGCATTGTCTGATGAGTAACCCCCAATATTGGTTAAGGTGCCACTACTCATTTCCACAACATAACTCTCATCGGTATCTGGCGTTAGAAAGTTTATAATAAAATCGTTTCCATCAGCCAAGTCACTGTCTACTCGAGTAGCCTCTGCGTCCCACCACTGACTCGTTGTCATCGCTCGGGCAAGGCTAGGACTTGTGCCTCTTGGGGCAGGAATCCTGGGCATACCATTCCGTAAGTCCTGAGCCGTTGCTAGAAAGACGTTACGCATACTTGCACTTTCGTACTGATAGCCAAGCTGCTCGAACACATCAGCAAGTAAATCTTTCGCAACTTGGTTGTTCTGCTCGGCATATACCAGCTTGTTCAAAAGTTCCATTGCCATACGATAACGGCCATCTTCAACGAGTTCTTCACTGCGACTCATAATAGCAACCGCCCCGCCCATCATCTCCACATAAAGAGGAGCAGAATCGGCTGGGGACAGCGGCGCAAGAGTCGCGGGATTACCATCCCAATATCCCAAATAACGATTCGCTACCGCGCGCGAGTTATGAAACTCTGAGCCATGATACTGACGAACATTCCACTGCTGCTGCAGTGATTCTGGGACTTTGTATTCATTGTGCATTTCGTTAATCGTAACGCCCTGATTTGCCAAATGTAATACTTGATTATTCAGATTCGCGTAAGCGTCTCTCTGGGCTCGCATGACTTCTTGAATTCTTTCATTACCCCATCGCGGCCAGTTGTGGGAAGACACCAGCACCTCCGCCTCCATTCCAAAGCGATAGAGAGCTTCGTTTATCTGTCTTGACCATTGCAGGGCATCTCGTACCAGCGCACCGCGCAAAGTATAAATATTATGAATTGTCGCTGTGATGTTCTCGGCCGCCCAAAATACTTTCTGCTCAGGGAACCAAGTATTCATTTCCGCAGGTGCTTCGGTGCCAGGCGTATTCTGGAACACAAGATTAACGCCATCAATTGTGTGCTCCTCATACTCACCCTCGATTACTAGAGTAGGTGCTATCAAGCCGGTGGTACCTGCTGCCAAGCCTTTGCCAATTGCCGAATCCACCTGCCCAAAAGGACTTGATGGAATAGTGCGGCCGTATTGCAGGACGGCCCTACGTGACATCGCAGTACCGGCATAGACGTTTTCGGAGATTGCCTCCTTCATAAATCCGGAAGGAGCAATAATCATAACCTCGCCCGCGCGAACAGCTTCCTCACTAGTAACGCCAAGCACACCGCCAAAATGATCAATATGGGAATGTGAATAAACAACCGCTTTAACAGGTCGTTCACCCAGTTGCTCATTGGCAAGTGCCAAGGCTGCTGCGGCGGTTTCGCTCGTTAATAGGACATCGAATATGATCCAACCTTCGTCCCCCTTTACTAGAGTCATATTGGCCAAATCGAATCCTCTCACCTGATAGAGAAAATCTGGCACCACTTCGTAAAGCCCAAAATTCATATTCAGTGTGGCTTGGCGCTGAAGCGACGGGTGTATGCTGTCCAATTCATCCCCGTTAAGTAGAAAATCATAGCGGTTCATATCCCATACTGTATTGCCAGCGGCACCGATGATACGCCTGCTGGCCGGCTCGGCTATGAAGCCTCTGCTAGACTCCGCAAAATCTCGCTCATCTTCAAAAGGCAGCGACTCTCTTAATTCACTTTGAAGGGCTACTGTGAACTTGCTTGGCGGGTTTCCTTTCGGATTGAAGTGATCTTGAGCATTCACACTAGAGCTGCAAATTACTAAAAAATGCACGCATGAAAATAAGGTGAAAGTTACTTTAAGCTTGGCGGCTATTGAAGTCTTCATGGAGCTTTTCCTGCTGATGAACAATTTTAGTGTCGGATTCAGTATACCCTGAGTTGTCTCTCACCTTGCCCTCCATTTATGCCTTAACCGTGGTGATTCTCGCTAACAGATAGCGAACACCTCGAATATTGATCCCTCATCTCTTCGCAAGCCATTGTATTTGTTATTAATTGTGTTTTGGCATGAAATAAGCAGTAACCCTAGGGCATAAATCCCGTCTTATCTAAATGCCTCACTTTGAACTAGGAATTTAAAACCGTGATCACATTGAAGAATCTAAGTAAGGTTTACCGGACCGCGTATATGGAAACTACTGCGCTAAACAAAATTAACATCCACATATCTAAAGGCGAGTTCGTTGCCATGATGGGCCCTTCTGGCTGTGGAAAATCTACACTCCTGAACGTAATCGGAATGATCGATAATCCAAGTTCTGGAGAGTACTTTTTCGATGGAGAGGAAATAGCCCAGCGCTCTGAAAATGAGCTTGTGGATCTGCGGAAGGAAAATATTGGATTTATTTTCCAGAACTTTAATTTGATCGACGATCTCAGCGTGGAAGAGAATGTTGATTTACCTCTGCTGTATCTAGGGATACCGAAAAAAGAGCGTCGAGAGAAAGTTGAGAAAGCACTAAAACTAGTCGGTTTGGAAAACCGAGCAAGGCACAAGCCCCAGGAACTATCCGGCGGCCAGCAGCAGCGGGTGGCCGTCGCACGCTCGGTTGTTGGCGAGCCAAAACTGATTTTAGCGGATGAGCCTACCGGCAACCTGGACACCAAAAATGGTGATGACGTTATGAACATGCTGAACATGCTGAAGAACAGCGGAACCACTATTTTGATGGTAACCCACTCTTCTGAGCATGGCGCGCGAGCAGACAGAGTCATCGAGATGTTAGACGGCGAGGTTATCCATGGCCCGAACCCTGTTTTCCCAGTAGCAAAAAATGCAGACATCTCACTAGCAGAAACTAATGGATAACTTAAGCTCATGATAAGTCACTTCACCAAGATGGCCGTAAAGGCCCTGCTCAAATTTAAACTACACTCCACTATAAGCCTACTAAGTTTGGTGTTTGGCTTTCTTTGCTTCATGTCTGCCGTATTGCTAGCCAATTACACAGACAGCTTTGATCAGCACTTCCCCAATGCGGGTAAGATTTATAACATCGTTCAGATCAATACCGGCGGGCCAGGCCCGGAACGATTTCCCATTGTTGCCGACCCAGCTGCCAGGTACTTGCGGGCAGCCTTTCCTGACATTCCTAATATCGTAAGAGCTTCAGCCGGCGGTGGCGATGCTGATGTCACTGTTGATGATCAAGCGATAAAAATGGCCACTCGGTATGTTGAAGCTAATTTCTTTAATATTTTTGAGATGGAATCGCTCCATGGCTTAGCAACAGGTAGTGAGCTGCCACCTAATTCCGCCATCGTCACCGAATCGGCAGCACTGCGGGTGTGGGGCCGGACTGATGTTGTTGGGGAAAGGGTTTTAGTTGGAAATCGCGATGACATCGCAATTGTTGGAGTCACAGCGAAACCCACGAAACCATCTCATCTAGAATCATCAATCCCGTTTTTTGATACAGAAATGTTTGTACCTATTGAACTCAGAGATGCGGTTACTAGAGAGCGCATTGTAGCCAGTGGCGGTGATCCGGATGCTGACCGCTGGGGCAACCAATCCTATTATGTCTACCTCGAATTCCCTGAAGACATGGCTGTTGACGTAGATGACTTTAATCGACAGCTAGATGAGTTCGTACAAACAACGATGCCGGCCGAACGTGCGGAGTTCCTTAGCTATGAACTGCAACCGGTTAATCAGCTTGTTACCTCACAAATGGCGATGCTAACCGGTGGCTTTAGTATCACCGATGTCTTAGTCATAGCCGGAGCGCTAGTGCTGCTGATTGGCTGCATTAACTATTCAAATTTAGTAATAGCCCAGCTATCACTGCGCAGCCAAGAGATAGCAGTCCAAAAAATATTAGGTGCCAAACGTAGCATGATCATCTTTCAGTATTGTTATGAAAGCTTACTCTTTGTTTTGTTTGCCCTGCTCTTAACCCTTTCACTACTTGTTCTAGTGCTAACTCAGCTAGGAGCCATGGGCATGATTGGGGTTAGCAGTACTATGCTGTTAGATCCAAGCCTTTGGACTGTCTTACTTTCCATTGTTTTGTTCATCGTTCTGATTGCCGGTGGCTATCCTGCTATTAGAACGGCAACTGTCTGCTTGGTATCAATGATGCGACCCAAAGGCTCCAGCGGTTATTCCTCCGGATTGCGCTCAATCATGGTTGGAACCCAGTTTTTTATCTCTGGTACTTTGATGATCCTCGCAGTGGTTATGTACCTACAGAATATCGCGATGACAGCCCAGCTAGACGGAGAGTTAATTGACCCTAAGCTTGCGATTACAATACCAACAGACACGTTTACTGTCAGCCCTGAGTTACTGGCAACACAGCTTAAACGAAATCCTAGTGTTGCCTCAGTGTCTCAAGTAGATGTGTTGCCTTGGTCTATAAGTATCTCAAGTATAAGCCTTTCGCGAGAGCCCGATATAAATGCCACAACCTATGAATTCAGTAACCAAGATGTGGGATACGACTTCACCGACACAATGAATGTGCCGTTGATAGCCGGCCGCGAGTTTTCCCGGGAGCGAAGCTTAGACAGGTTTCCCGCTTTCTCGGAACTTGCCCCCGGCTCGGGCCCTTATGCCTTCCTAATAGATGACCTGACCGCCCAAACCTTAGGTTGGGAAAATGCGGAAGCCGCATTAGGAAGCTCGATCTATCGACATATAACTCCACCGACAGTTGAAACTGCCTTTGTCGTAGAATTTATTATTGTTGGGGCGGTGGGATCACAGACTTTTCAGTTTATCGATTTTGCCAGCTTCGGCGTATCCGGAAGCGTTTATACACTACGTCCTGAGAGCGCTACTTTCATGATCATCAAAATAGGCAAGGACAATGTAAACGAGGCTCTCATTCATATAGACCAAACCTGGAATCAGCTGATGCCAGCTATAGCAATCCAGAGAGAGTTTTTGGATGATATGTTTTACGACACCTACACCCTATTTCTCTCTACAAGTTTGTCGATAGGACTTCTTTCAGTCATAGGCTTCTTGGTTGCGAGCATCGGTCTTTTAGGTAACGCCACTTTCATTACCAATATTAGGCAAAAAGAAGTAGGAATTCGAAAAGTAATGGGTGCAAGTAGCGGACGACTATTACGTATGCTGCTTATGGATTTCGCGAAGCCAATTGTAATTGCAAATTCTTTTGCATGGCCTGTTGGCTACATTGCCGGGAATCTTTATGTTAGCTTTTTCGCGGCGCAAGCCTCAGTAACCTTCCTGCCATTCTTTGTGAGCTTTTTCCTATCGGTAACTATTGCCGTTGCTGCCGTGGCTTCACAATCCTGGAAAAGCGCACGAGTCAGACCGGCGATGGTGCTCAGATATGAATAAATCATAAACAAGCTTCACGAACTACAGCCATGAATCAGTGTTGAAACTGATGCCTGAGCCAATACAAAGCAGCCATAGGGAGAGCTGGACAAAGCCTCTAGATTGAGAAAAAGTAGAGAATCAACAAGCACGAAATTGCCAATCTGAGGATAAAGTAGGGCTTAAGAAAGAAAGTTTTGGGGAAGATTTTGGGGAGAGTTAGTCCACTGGGCAGAATTAGAAAATTCTACCCAGTGGATTTTTTCTTATGTCAGTTTACTTAGCTAAGCCAAGTTCAACTACAGACGTGAGCGCTCTAGAACAACGTCAGCGTTTCTCCAGAGGGATTCAAACTGCCGCTTAATCACTATCGCCTCTTGTTCGCGGCCCTGAGCTTCAACAGCCTGATAAAGCCCAAATGTAGACCAACCATTCTGCTGATTCCACTCTAGGTCTTTCATGTATACTTTTTCGGCTTCTGCAGCATCGCCTTTTTCAAGTAACGCAGCACCAAGATAAAGACGCATAGACTGAGACCAGTCCGGTGGCTCGGTGTAGTTCAAGTTGTCTTGAAACTCTACCGCATGACCGTAGTGAAGAATCGCACCATCAATATTACCTTGAGCTTCTTCGATCTCGCCCAGTAAGGCATGCATAGCAAGACTTAAAACATGGGACGCCGGCGTTGGACCAACCCCAGTGTCGTCAACGTTGTCAGCGCCCATCTGAGCTTGAATATTAGCAACTTCAGCTTTCGCCAGGTCGACATGGCCCTTAGATGCGTGGGCGCTACCTTTTACATAACTCCACATACCATCCAAGTAAGGCGTGCCACTATGGGACTGTTCGGCAGCATGGATTTTGTCGTACTTACCAAAAACCTTATCGACAATCCAATTATGGGCGATTCTCTTTTGACCACTACTGATAGCAGCGTCGTCGCCAACATTTCCAGCTCCGCGACTTGCCGCGTCAGCGGAGGCAGCATAGTTACCTTGCAACATGTTGGCATAGCGAACAAAGTCCAAGGCATGTGGCGCATGAATTTTGTGGGATAAAGGATAAGTGCCAATCATTGGGAAATTTGTGTCGCCCCAGATTTCAGCAAACTGTTTATCCACCACTTGCGAACGCTCATTGATGTCGATGGCTTTTTCATACTCACCAACACGCAGGTAAATATGGCCAGGCATGTGCACCATGTGGCCAGAAATTGGCACTATACTTTCTAGCTTTTGGGCAGCAGGCATCGCCAGTTCGGGCTGACCAGAACCTTCCATTAAGTGAATATACAGGTGGTTAGCGCCAGGATGGTCATGCTCTAAAGCCATTGCTGCCTCTAATGCGGCCTTGCCTTCTTCAGTACCCACCTTGGCTGTTCCATCAGCTTCCCAATAGTCCCAGCGGGTTGTATTCATATAGCCTTCGCCAAAGATTGTGGCTATATCAGCGTCATCTGGATATTTGGCATGAAGCTGACGCATACTGTCCAAAAAGGCAAAATCGCGCTCTACACGGTCTGGGATTGCGTCTTTGTTGTATAGCACAAACAGAGAATTGATCATGTCGCTCTCGCGTTGAGTGCCATTTTTTGCCAAATCCATAGCTCGGCGAATCGCTGCTAACCCAGCACCTTGTGGATCATCAGGCAATTGGACATAGCGGCTGTTCGGGTTTGGGCCCGCCGCATGAGCAATACCAAAGTGAGGCATTGGGCTATCGGGGTCTAACCTAGCCGCTTCTTGATAAGACGCAATGGACTCTGGAAAATAGAAACTCCACGCCATGCGCAAACCTTGATCAAAAAAGGCCTGAGCCTGAGCCGAGTCCGTTGTAATTGAACGGCTGTAAGTGCCACCGCCCGGAACCATTACTGCCAAAGGTTCATTTTGAGCTACGGCAATGGCGGAAGTCACCAAAGTCGTTGCTGCAGCAATGAAGGAAATAAACTTGCGCATAGCACTCTCCTGAATAGATTGTTTTAATTTTTTAATGCTCTGAGTGGCATGAGTATACTCCCATAGTTAGAATTTTCGAGCCCGAAAATATTCCGAGCTTGCCCCAGCAGCTTTACTTACCTTAACCGGGCTTTGCCCTATAAAAGACTAATCAGCAAAAGGCGACTAAGGTCATAAATCTGAGACTATAAATAAACAAACAAGCTAACCAACGACACTCTGTGGACTAATGATAATAATAAAAACAGGTCACTTGGCCCAAGTTAGAAGGTTATCTGAGCGTTCTCTTAAAGGCTTGCTTCAGGGCTACGTTGGGAGACGCTCGGATTCTAAATGACCTTAATCTAGTCATCATTAATCTGGTCATCTTTGATTTGAGGATTAAGGCAACTCTTATTCGCTTCTCAATTTTACTTTAAAAGCAGACTAACACAGGGCCCGGGCAAGCTTACCCTAGCTGGATACACAGGCCTGCTACTTCGCCCTGTTGCTTTGGACGTCTACGATTTCGTGCACTAAATAAGGCTAATATTTACCCACAAAAGGTCTTTTTTCCTTGACTAGGGCACCCTAAACCTTCGAGCCACCCCTTAAGCGAAGGTCGCTTATTAAAGCCTATTCCTATGGTATTGCTGCCATGAACGACGCAAAAGCTGTGTACAACGAGCCACCATAGCCAGTGTCATACCGAGCAAGCTCAACAGCTCACTGCATGTGAATCGGTTTAAGTCAGTGCAACGGTGTTCTCGGTTCGGAATAAGTGACATCAAGCTGCGCATGTCCATACTCATCTAAAGTCACGATATACACCCTATCGTAAACACGCTCATCTAAGTCTTGAAGACTTTCACCACTAAGCAAGTTTACAAGCCCTGGAATAGTATTCGAGTGCCCCGTAACTAGTATTACGCCGGTTAGAGTTTTCAGCTTATCGACTAATTTCTGTCCCTGATCTGGGTCATATTCTTCGATCGAAATCCCATGTTCGTGAGCGGTTGGAGCCGCCGTGTCTCGGGTTCTCGTATAAGGAGTAGAGAATATATGACTAACATTTTTACCGTGCAGCATTGCTGCAAAGCTTATGGCACGATCCTGCCCAGCTTCGGTCAGCGCAGGATCGTTTGAGTCTTCAATGACTTTTTCTGCATGCCGAACCAAATATATCGTCGGACCATCAGCGGCCACTGCAGAGAAAGCCAAACTAAGTGACAGTAAAAATAGGCTGATTTGAGTAAGGGTATTGTTGTTTTTCATAATTTCTCAGTTTTGTTCGTTTTTCGATTTTGTAAAACGGCCCTGATTTTCTCATCTTTTACTACAAAGCTATCTATTATTTCACCGCATATCTGAATAAAGCCGTTTCCAGTGTCCCTTAGTTCCCACAAATCCTCAACCGCCCCAAGAGGAAAAATAATCGATGCTTGCAAAGGTAACACCAAAACTGCGATCTTCGGGCTTAGGACGCATCTCACACCTCACTAAACGCTCTTATCTTCTGGACTTTGAGCCTAACTAAAGCAGAAATATTTCCGCAAGCACACTCATGAGACAGCAGCTTATTACTGAGCCAGCGTAAGCTTAATAAGCTCTGTATTTTCCTGCCATTGCTTCGTCTTATTCGATAAGTAACTTCGATTATAAGGTGGTAAATATCGATCAGCATTTTATCGACTCGCCGTACAATAAATATTGTATTCATTATATTGATTCAAAAGCTAATTTTTCCAAATTTAGCAAAGGGTCTACCGCAATTACGTCTGGGCAAAAAATACAGGCATTCTGAATTCAGAAAACTTCGCCAGAACGTCAGGCTGCCCCTGCCAAGACAGGTTGAAACATTAGCAGTCTTTACTACTTTTCCTGTTAAGTGAGGATCGCCCGTGTTTAGCATAAGAAACAACATAACCCTTTTTTCTGTTTTCGCAGTAATAAATGCCAGCCTTGTTTATTTTTTTTACGCAACAAAGCGATTCCTTTCACTCAGAAGGCGCGGCGCTCGAAAATACTCAAGTCATTTTCCTAATTATTTCGGCGGTGGGCTTTCTTTTTCTACTGCCCTTTAAGCATCCGTACAAAACAATTCATCTTGCCATCGCTCTTTTATGTTTTAGTTTCATATTACGAGAGCTTGATCTTGAGCATATGGACGTCTTTCAAATCATAAAAATTCTTGGCAGCGGCCAAGGCAGAATTTTACTCTTGGCATCCCTATGGGCGTCACTGAGTTTTTATAGCTATAACGCCGTCGAAAACAAAGTATGTGCTTTAAAGGGTTTCTGTTTCTCTCCTCTTTTCTCTGTTCTTTTATTTGCTTTTTTGATGCTAATGGCAGGAGCAGTATTGGACAAAAAAATTATTGAAATAAGCCAACCCATGTTTTTCGAAGAACTGGCCGAAGTCAACGCTTATATGCTGATCTCTTTACCAGTCATATACCAAGCTGGCGATTGGATTTATAGGAAAACCAGCATGCTTTTTTCGAAACTTATAACCGTTATAAAGCACTCTCCATCGCTGGAGCAAAAATAGACTTAGCTAATATCTAAGCATTAATAAGGTAAGTCATATGCTAAAAATAATTTCTCACCTTATTGGGCGAGTACAGAGTGTTTTAATGACTGACATGGCCAACTCTAATGAGTATGTACACTAACTAGAATGGCATACCAACAGCTAATCTGGATACAAAGAGTGAAGATCCCCAACTTCCTCATTGGTTAATTAAGATAGTGTTTAGAAGCCTCTAAATACAGGCCCACCGAAAACAGGCTTACCTCAAGTGACTTCCCTGAAATAAATTACCTCTAAATAATTCCTCTGAATTAGCCTATCCTAAGCACAACTCCCCTCGTAGAGTAAGATTAAGTCGCTTTGGCACTAGCGGCGAGAGTCTTCTTCAAGTTACTCTTAGCCTATATTGCCCAATTACGTAAGCTTCCGTTCTTTAACCTATAGTGCAGATTAATACCGCTGTGAGTGATTCCATAGAACATAACATGCCTGATGTCCGCGACGGGCTTAATGCCAAAGAGCGGGTCATCCTTTATTGCTTGCATGAGGCGCAGAAGGAATTCCCCAATCGCAACGTGCCCACAGCATTACTTTATGGACGAGTTGTCGAGCACATGAATATGAGCGAAAATGAATTTCAAAGCATTCTGTCAAGGATTGCGGGGCTAACTAGAAATACTCATCTGTAATTGTTGAGCCATTCCAGTTGACCTGTAATAGAAACCTTATTAGCAACTTGACGTGTACAATTAGAATCTTAAAGTAATGATATTTTACACTGGTGCACTTTTTTGACCTACTTTCTAGCTAGACCTACTTTTTAGACACACTTTAGTGAAGTAGCGAACAACTCAAAGGATTTAACCATGTTTTCAATGACACAAATGGTGCGCAGAGCAGCACAAACCCAACCCAATGTTCTTGCCACAGTTGATGGAGATCGATCCCAAACATGGCCCGAATTTGCACACAAAATAGCTTGCTTTGCTAATGGCTTGCAGAAACTAAACATTGGTGCAAACGGCTGCGTAGCAATTTTGGCGCTAAACAGCGACCGCTACTTTGAATTCATGTTTGCCACCCCTTGGGCAGGCGCTATTTTTCAGCCTATTAACACCCGCTTAGCAGGACCAGAAGTTGTATACTGGCTAAACGATTCTGAGGCTACTGTGTTACTAGTAGACAAGAATTTTGCGCCAATGATTGCTGAAATTAAAGACCAGCTACAGCACGTCAAACATTTTGTGTTTATTGACGATCTAGGTGAGGCAGAAGAATTGCCTAAAGGGTATATTGCCTATTCCGAGGTGGTTGATAACGAGCCCGTTGCAGATGCAAACCGCTGTGATGATGATGCTGCTGGCTTGTTCTATACAGGAGGCACTACAGGCCGCTCAAAGGGCGTGATACTGTCCCATACGAATTTCGTTGCGAACGCACTGCAAGCAATTTCGGTGCTGCGCGTACAAGAAAAAAACAGGATTTTGCACGTAGCACCCATGTTTCATATCGCAGACGCTTTTGTTTGCATGATGTCCACTGCACTATCTTGCTCTAACTACTTCCGCCCCGCATTCGACCCCGTATCGACCTTAGAAGCGTTACAGGACCATAAGATTCAGCGTTTGGTGCTTGTTCCAACGATGATCAATATGCTAGTCAATCATACAAGTATTAGTGACTACTCCTTAGAATCGATGCAGTGTGTCTGGTACGGCGCGTCACCCATGCCTGAGCCAGTTATTCGAAAAGCTATGGAAGTACTGCCGGCCGTAGATTTCTGCCAAGTTTATGGCCAAACAGAGGCTTCGCCAGGCATCACCGCACTATTACCTGAGCGCCATACTTTTGAAGGCCCCTTGGCCGGGAAGATAAAGTCTGCAGGCCAAGCGTTACCGGCCATAGATCTGTGCATCATGGATGAGAATAATCGGGAAGTCGCCAATCACGTTATTGGGGAAATTTGTATGCGAGGCCCAAATATGATGTCGGGCTACCGCAACATGCCTGAACAAACCGCTAACACCGTTGTTGATGGCTGGCTGCATACAGGCGATGGTGGTTATTTGGACGATGAAGGGTTTCTCTTCATCGTCGACCGAGTAAAAGACATGATAATCTCCGGTGGTGAGAATGTTTACTCAGCGGAAGTAGAAAGCGCTCTTTACCAACATGACGCCGTAAACCAATGCGCGGTAATTGGTATTCCGCATGAAAAGTGGGGGGAGCAGGTTCACGCAGTAGTCTTGCTTAAAGAGGGAATGACAGCAGATGAGGCTGTGTTAATAGCGCACTGTAAGGGACTAATAGCTGGATTTAAATGCCCGCGCTCAATCTCTTTTCAGAGTGAGCCATTACCATTGTCTGGCGCGGGTAAAATATTGAAGACTGAGTTGAGGAAGCCATTCTGGGGCGACGGAGATCGCAACGTAAACTAGAACAGAAAAATTTGAGGGTGCCTGACCCTCACAGCTAGCGGTGGGCTAGAAAAATCTTAGATCAGGCTAAAATTGCTAGGAAATTTTACTCTGAGCTGGCTTATTTTGTCGTTCTGGCTTTCTTAGTTGAACCTCTTTTTTCCATGCCCTGCGTTTGCCCTCATTACTCAAGGCCCTATTTTTTCTTCGGGTATGTGTTTTGATGGACCGCTGCGCTGACCGACTTTCTAGCTTCCCAGTTGAGCTTCTCTAACTCAGGTCCATCTAGAAACTCTTTTACGTAGCCAATGCAGAGATAAGCAATTAGCTTATTTTCTGGCGGTGATTCAAGTATTTCTTTTACAGACTCCGGATTAACTATACTCACCCATCCCATACCTATGTTCAGCGCTCTTGCCATTAGCCACATATTCTGAACGGCACATACAACACTATATTCTCCTGCCTCCTTCATTGTCGTCTGGCCCAGAACTGGTTTAGCTGAAGGCTTGTAAAATACTGCAATATTTATCGGCGTCTCTTGGATTCCCTCTAATTTGAGTTTTGCATAAGCTGTCCGCTTTTCGTCCAAAAACATTTCTTCTGCTTTTTTATTTTCCAGCTCAAAACTGTCAGCAATCAGCTTCTTGGTATCATTATCACGGACAATCACAAACTCCCAGGGCTGGGAAAATCCTACAGATGGAGCCAGTGTTGCTGCTAACAATATTTTTTCAATTATTTCGTCTGGCACTTCTTTTTTAAGAAAATTATTACCACGCACATCCCTTCTGTAAAGCATTATTTCTTTTAATAAGTCTTGTTCGACTGATGTAAAATTTTTACTAGGCATATTTTGTTACTTGTGGTCTGTAGTTTATAGAGTGCACTCATTAAAAATATATTTTATCGAAAAATTCAGAACTTTACTTTTTCCCTTACCTTGCTTGGCGCTGCTTTTCTTAATTATTTCAGTGTTAAATAGTAAAGCATTAACTGTGAGAAAAAGAAATACACTAAAAATCCGCAACTCTACGTTACAACCAATCCAGAGTAGCTTTTTTTCAGTTTAAAAATATAGATAATAAACGTTTGACTAATAAATTCCGTAACATGGTTAGAGACGCGATGATTTTGTATTCCTCAGGGAATGAATTGCTTGCAGACCAATAGAAAAAATCTGCCCCCATAATAGCTGATATAAAACCGAAAAAAGTATCGCATAGACCCAAAAAACCTCAGTAATTCAGCCTTCATTGCAGTCATTCTAATTCTATGAACCAGAACGTCCTGTTAAGCGCGTCTTTACCGAACCCGGCGACGATTGAGAAGTGCGGAACAAAGAGTAGCTCCTTGATGAGGATGATATTTATTCAGCTAACCATGCAATTGAACGTCAGCTAATCAACAGGTCAGATTCTATAGGTATAAATTTATCAGCCGCTTTTATTAGTGATGCGGCGGTCAGCATTTTTACTCCATACACTTCTACCGATGATCCTTTTCTGGTTCTAAGCCTGTCTGCCAGCAAATCAAAATCGCCATCACCTGAAACTAAAATAGTCGTATCACTTTGTTCAGCATACTCCATTGCATCTAATGCAATACCAACATCCCAATCGCCTTTTGCAGAGCCGTCGGAGCGCTGAATATATGGTTTTAGCTTCACTTCAAAGCCAATTGCTTTAAGTATATTTTGAAATTGTTTTTGCTTTTGATCTCCCCTGTCGATGGCATAGGCTACTGCTTTCACAACCTTCTTATTTGCAGTCGCCTTAGCCCAAAATTTGTTGTAATCAAAATTCCGACCGTATGCCTGTTTTGTGGTGTAGTAAACGTTCTGCACATCGACCAATATAGAAATTTTTTCCATCGAGTTTCAACTTGTAAGTAGAAGAGGTGTTAGGCACTCAGGATCGCTGAAACCCTAATTAGAGAAAAATCGTCCGATATCAGCTGTTTTAATAGGGTCTCTTTATTACTGATGTCGAGAATCATAAGTGACATTAAGTGCTGCTTTCTAAGGCTGAAGTTTAGAATCTTGGATCTCAATTGTAATTTTTAATCCTTCACTTTCTTGAGGAGATTTAAAGTATTTGCCTACTTCTCTGAACACTTCTTGTGTATCAAAGGCGGCTCTTTTCGGCTGTTCGATTCGACATCGAGCGACTTTTCTGACAAAGGTCATCGCTCACGATAAGGTAATTAAGCTCATAGAGAGATTCAGCTTTAGAGATAAATTGTTAAAATCATTCTCGCTGTCTCTTGTTATTTTCAGGGAAATCCATGACCACATTAGTTCCCGTCCTCGATATTTTTTCGACATGAGTTTGGAGCAATGGCTTTAGCCCTCTTGAGCAACGTTCATATTCATCAAAAGTAGAAATTTCACCGAGATAGAAAGACTCGCACCACTTGCCTTCAGAAATAAGTACAGCATCCCTTTCGCTCACGATTGGCTTCGATCTAGTAGATTGTCCGGCCTCATCTTCCAGCACAAAAACTAGAGCCCCACTCTTCATCGCCAACCCTTGTCGCAGGAAAAAGCAAAGGACAAAGCAAAGGACAAAGATAGCTTAACCACTTAAGCGTTATACTGAGGCTAGTTATTTTATTAACTTAATCTTCCGCCTGACTGCCCTATTTATTGACTGTCTTCATATTCCTGGCGGCGAGCGCCCGCTAATATCCCCGGAAGGGCATAGTTACCTTCATGACAGGCATACTCGTAAATCTGGTCTTCCACTGCATTCATGGGTAATTCACCTGTCCACGCTGTGGCGTAGTTATCGGGATCATCAATCGTGAATTGATATAAAAGAGTTGCATCATCAAGGCGAGAGAATCTCTCTGTCACTATGGCAGAGGACGACAAGTAAAAGAAATGCCGAAGAGCACCTCGAAATCCTTGCTGCGAGTTAAAATTAGTTGTCTCAACTACCAGTGTGTCATCTTCATAATAGCCGATAGAGTCACCAAGCCATTTTGGAATATTCGCATGCTTGCTGTCACGCATTCTGACAATCCTAGCATCGTGGTTCATTTCCGCCATAATCATGACATAGTTTTCGGTCTGAACGATTTGCTTATGGTTGTTGTACAAAACAGGCAGCATTGGTGGTCCACCAGTGGAGCCAAAACCAACGAGGCAGCGCTCGGCCATAGGCCGTGTTTCTGGACCTGCATATTCGTCAATTTGCGCTCGACCACCGAAGAGTTTTTGCAATGCACCTTCAGCCCAAGGCAGACGACCATTAGCAGGTTCGACAATTATCGAGGTTCGAATTTCACCGTTAATGGTAGCCATACGCTCACCAGGATCCATCCAAAAAGTATTGTATCCCCCAATAGTACCTTCTGCGCCGCCAATATCATCGGTAAGGTTTGTTAGATAGCTATCTCCAGTTTGACCTATGCGCTCGGCTTCTTCTTCCGTGATGACCAGCTGGTCGCCAAACTGCTCTCCTCGCTCCAACATAGTTACCGTGGCAATGTTATAAACACCCTGCAGGTCTGGAGCGCCGAAACTGGTAAGAGGCACGTCATAGTCTTGGGCCTGAACAAGCCAGCAACACAAACAAGCGGCCAGTAGAGTAGGATACTGAAAACGAGACGGAATATTGAATTTCACAAGGTTCCCCTTAAATTATGAAAAATAACAGATTAAATTTAATTATACAGCTTCAGCCGAAAATTGGGACAGAGGCGACAGCAGTACAGATAAGGTAAGGTTCCGGCCGCTAAACCATTTATCGGGCATCCACGGCGCCGGAGTAGCTATTTTACCTGCTTAATGACCCGCTATCATTTCAAACCGGAGTGGATCACACTTGACGCTATCTCTTTTACTGTCAGTGGTCTGCTCCGGCTCAACTCTAACTCCTCTAGGTGGATATGCCCTACAGAAACTCGGTGAAGCGCCACTACTTCATTCTGAAAAAAGCCAAACATTCGCTTAATTTGATGGTACTTGCCTTCAGTCACTGACAGTTTTGCTGTGTATTTCGAAATTATCTCTAAAACTGCGGGCTGAGTTGTAATGTTTTCATGGGCAAAATAGAGGCCTTCTTGAAAAACCGCAACATACTCATTACTCAATGGCTTGGATACGGTAACTTCATATGTCTTTGCAAGCTTTGTTTCAGGCAGACTTATCCGCCGTGACCATGCCCCATCGTTAGTCAATAACACCAGGCCCGTTGTATTAAAGTCTAGTCGACCAACAATGTGTAGCTCATTCTTTTGGGGATGCTGGATAAGATCCAATACGGTGGAGTGGCTAATATCTTTAGTTGCGCAAACAACACCTTTCGGTTTATTCAACATAATATAAACAGGCGTATTATTTTTTAGGCAGCTACCATCGAGCACCACATGAGTGAATTCTTTCACTGGCTGTTGAACTGAATGCGCCACATCGCCGTCCAGAAAAATCCGCCGCTGAGCAATTAAACGACGAGTATCTGAAATTGAAAAAAAAGTGTTCTGACTGATAAATCGATCGAGTCGAGTGGTAGTAGACTTCATAGATTCATTATACGTTTCGCATAGAGGAGATTCAAAATTTAACGAATCTCAAAAATAACTCAATAGCTTACTGTAGTTATGGGTGTGGTTAGAGGTGTGGGCGTAGGCGTAGGTATTCCCTATCCAAAAAACTATTCAGCGCACTCACTATCCCTCGTTTTTTCTCTCTGACATTTCTTCCTTACTAAAATTGATTAGCTTAGTTGAGAATGTCTTGTCCTATAGACGAGGCTGCAAGTATTCATCAACAATTCTTAGCCAATACTCAGTCGGACTTTGACTAACATCGTTGCACATAATAACCGAGGAAAAGCCTGAATTTGGAATACGGGCATACAGAGTACTCGTGCCTAACCAGCCTCCGCTATGTGAGTATATTTTTGCCCCATCATATTCAGATACAAATTGTCCATTCGCGTATAGGCGTCCATCATCTTTTAGCTCACTGTTAGGCGTTAGAAATAGCGTCATGATCGCCTCAGGGTTTTGACCAAGCTTAGAGTCGTAAAAATTCTGATCCCATTTGAGCATGTCATCTAGATTAGTATGGAGCCCGCCATCACCAACCCAAAACAAATTCGTCATATCAGTTACAAAATCTTCACCTTGGGGCCTATAGCCACTAGCCCGGTTGGGAATGATTTCAACAGGGTCATCGCTAAAAAATGTGTTGCTCATATTTAGTGGTTTAAATATCCGCTTGTCAGAGAACTCACGTAAACTTTCACCGGAAACAGTTTCAACCAGTAAGGTAAGAATGACATACCCCATATTGCTGTATTCTAATTTTTCTAAAGGCGGACTCTTTAAACCAAGGGTTTTAACGAGGCTGTAAAATTCTTCGTTGGTTAAATAATCTTGGTTCCCTAAACGAAAAGAGCCTCCAGCAACAGAGCGTAAATTGAGGCCACCTTCAACTCGCTCGCTGTCACTTCCTTCTGCCGTAATTAATTCATAATCGCCCATACCAGCGACATGGCCGAGAATCGCATTGATTGAAACCTCACTACCATAGCTTCGAAGTTCAGGGAGTTGTTCTCGGATATCGTCATTTAAATCAAGCTCATATTCTTCGGCCAGCAATAACACAGCCATAGCGGTAAACTGCTTCGACACTGAACCCATTCTGTGGACATGGGAGCCATCTAGTTTCACACCCAGCTCGATATTCGCCAAGCCGTAACCAGCACGATGAACTAGCTCCCCGCCTTCGATTACGCCTACTGTACATCCAGGGGAGTTTACATCATCGATAGCGGAGAAAATTGAATCGATTGAATCGTTGATCTCAGCGGCAAAGCCGGAACAGTGCACTAAGCTAAGTAGCACAAAAAAGCTTACTCTGGCGTTCATAGGGACCCTTTCTAAAGAAAAATATTTCTGTAAGATCGTTAAAACTTAGCATCTAATTTTTCAAGATACTCAGATATATCCAATCCATACGCCGCAAATCGTGCCTCTACGTTCCTCAGCCTTTCTATACTCCAATAACTGTCGCCAGGCAGAGGAAAATCCAACACACTGCGCTGCAGCGGCGTACTACGTCCGATGATAGACTCAACCTTGCCATAGTAGCTTCCCCTTGCGAATCCTTCGTTCCAATGGCAAACACCTCGTGCATCCGCACGTTTCCAGGCCAAGTTATGCACTCGACGTAGTTTCCCAGCCACAAGCGGACGTCCTCTATGCCACAGGTCGTGGCGATAAAATAGAACAGTACCAGGTTTGAATTGCACAACTTCTTCTCGTACGTAAAGTTGCTGCCTGAGCTCATACGCCCTTGGATTGTTCTTTTTAAACCAACTCTCAACAGTGGCGCGGTCATTAAAAAAGGGATTGGCTGCTTGGCCTGGCATATTCACAAAGGGTGGCTGATATACTGGGTCACTCAGCCCACGACGAGAAACATAACCCGTTCCTCCTCCGGTTTCCTCAATGTCATCATAGTAAACAATCGCAGCTACCACATCAGGCGTATCCCACTGTGGATGCGACACAGTATTGTTGCCATAGTCCATATGCATTCGCTGATCGGTGTTTGCTTGAGCTTCGGGGCGGCCATCAACCACACCAATCTTAGGCCATAAATCTGCTTGAATCAGTCGTACATCGGCGGTGCCGAGTAAATTCTGAGCCGCCTCAATTAGCGGCTCGCAAAGAACAAGGTCGTCAAGGGCGTTTATAAAAGTTGGAAATTCAAATTTCTTGTCAGGAGTACCAAAATCTAGGTGGCTGCTGTCAATTTGATCTATTGTAAAATTAGAATTTAGCCACTCCAACGCCGGTTCAGCTACTTGCCCGGGGAGCTGACAGATAACAGCTCCTTCTTCTTTCCATGTTTGAATTTGGGAATTTGAAAGCATGGTTTAGTCGACCAATAAATTATTAAATTTATCCAGCCTCCTATTGTTCAGGGCTAGATTCAGGGACTTTGCTTGGTATGTTCAAAGAACAAAATAACGTATTTTTGTCTTATTAGCATCCTTCTTTTAGCGACTAGCTCTTGCTGTGAACTCAGACCCTATAGCGACTTTAATAATAGATCTGCTCAGGATTACGGTTTTTTCGATTCTTAACTGGATAACTAGAAGGATAAGTTGATATCGGCGGTGTTACTGACCCACCAGTGTCTTCCTGATTTGTGCTCCCACGATTTTCTAGCCATGCGGCTTAGCAGGATAAAGCTTAAACAAATATTGATCTGTCGTAATTGCCTCTTTTAAACCGATGAGCATAACTACTGATTCGTTTATATTACCTTCAGCGTGCAAAGTTTACACAGGTACAGTGATCAAGCCGTCAGCTTCCAATCTATCGCCCAAACCATCAGCGTCTGTTAAATACGCGTTACCTTAAACCAAATAAACGAGCACGTCCTCATTGTACCAATGACGTTCTGAAGCGGTTGCATGGTCTGTAGCATAGGTTGTCGGAAAAAATCTCGGAGCGAGTATATCTTCAAGCGTGCCGCTTAATCTGTTGAAGCACGTATTCTCAATTGTAAAAGTCAATGAGGGTTTCTTTGCATTTTTTTAAAATTGTGAAGTCTTCATAACGCGCTTGCAATAGGTATGTCCTTTGCAGCGACTCTTATTTTTTTAGGGCTACTTATAAATCTTGTTGATAACAGCAAGCTTATGATCTTCGGTGTTAGTTTTCCGTAGTTTCCTAAATCGTAGGAATAACTTAATCTTCATGGTCGTTGACTTCCCTTGCGGCCTTATCTCTGTCGATAAATAACACATTTACTATGAGCTCATTGACCCTGCTAGCAAATTTGATTGCCTTGTTAGTTTCCTCAACTCATTCCACCACCTCTGATAACATTCTCGCGCTTTGTTATTCTTGATAATTTCCTTTGATGCTTCCTATTTTTCAATCTATATAGTTGCTCGCTTAAGTTCAGAATACTCTGACTAACGCATAAGCAATTATAGTTGCTACCAAACGTCATTATTTATTTGTTCATCGCTGCTCTTTTGGTTCATTGATTTATCGGGTTTTACCTTGGCGCGACGGAGAATTTTCAGTTCCATGAATACCGTCAGATCTCCCCTAAGGGCTAAAACGTGAAGGCTATTAGCCTTGATTATTATGCGCTGGTTTGACTGTCTCGTTCGTATTGCACGATAAATTAGCGTCGCATTTATTGAAACACCAACAGCCAATTTTTCTATTGCTTCGAGTTCTTAAATTTTTGTGTGACTTCCTAGCCTTGCGACACATATTTTTGAATTTTTGTAATCAGCCCTGCTAACTTATAGGGTTGGTAATTTTTCAGATTCTTAGCACTTAATTTATTTTTCTTCAGCAGCGCCTGATGCTTAAATTCTTGCCGCGATGCCCTCTTAAGTTAATACTAATAGCTTAGGACTCTATGTGAATTTAAATTTTTATTTTAAACCTGACAACCCTAAAAATATCTAACATTCCAGTAACACTCGCTATTAAAAATAAAGTGCCAATCTTTTTTTTTCAAAATGCAAATTCGTTTTAGAATGTGCTACCTGTCCGTTAATTCATGAGAACTCCTTCGCTTTTCTAGAATAGTGCTGAGAAACAATAGTCTATATACCTTTATTCCCTATTAATTTAATTAACTTTATTTCGCACAACCTCCCTCGCCTTTTTTTGCGCGGCATGTGGATAGCTATGATAGATCTATTACAGAGGGTCGATACTGGAATGCAACCCCGCCACCTCGCCTCCACCGATGAAACTCAGTCAGCCGCAAAAGAATTACCTAGTTTGCATACAACAACACCGGAATAAATTGAGGCTAGAGTGACTAAACCGAGGTGAGAAGGCGCAACACGAGCTATCTCACTATTTCCAGCATCTCACTATTTTGACCGCACAGTGAAAGGTGACTACCACAACTAGACCCTGCGCTGCAGGTCTTAGCCTTCACTCATAGGGCCTGCCTTCTCCTAAAACTAGATAGCAAGGAGCTGGATAAACCGGCTCTAGTTCCCATTAAGGCTTCGCTGAGCAAATTTTCAGAAATCTCCTGAAACCTTGCGTAATTTCTTGCTACGGCACAGCGCATTAACGAGGACGGCCCTCAAACCGGCTAAAAGTGGCTCACGCGCAAGAGCCTGAAATGGCGGAGAACCGTTATATTTGATAGCTCTTAGCGTAAACTAGGGGAACACTTTTGATTCTTGGGCCCGCCCATATATCGGCTTAGGCTTTAGTGGCTTTTTTGCTATAGTTACTAATCTCAATTAGTCTAAACTCAGCTGCGCCTCATGGCTTGAATGAGCATAAAGTTAACAACCAGCCAGACTGCCTTTGAAAAACTTATTAATAGGACTCAATGTGAAAAAAATTACCATAGACATATTCACCGACTACGTTTGACCTTGGTGTTATCTCAGTACCGTGAGTATTGATAAGCTTAAAGAAAATTACCCAGTGGAGACACGGTGGATTCATTTCCCATTGCATCCAGAAACACCGGCTGAGGGTAAATCCTTAGCGGAGCTTTTTGCGGGCCGAGATATATCGGAAGTTAAAAAGCGCCTGCAAGATTTAATGGCCGAAGCTGGGCTACCCTATGGCAATCGCACCCATACCTTTAATAGCCGACTCGCTCAGGAACTTGGGAAATGGGCAGACACCCAAGAAGGCGGAGATAAAATACATGATCTTCTGTATCGTGCTTACTTTGTTGACAATGTAAATATTGGCAACGTAGATGAATTAGTGAAAATAGCCGCTTGCGCTGACCTAAACGAGAGCGCTGCACGAAAAGTAATCGTCGAACGTCAGTTCGAAGCTGAGGTGGATGAAGACTGGAAGCGGTCTCGAGCGATTGGGGTGACTGGTGTGCCTACCTTTTATGCAAACGAAATGGCTTTGGTGGGTTGCCAGCCTTATGATGTTTTGGAAAAGTTTGCTAAGCATTTATTAGAACAGCAACAGACAACTGAGCAAGCTCAGTCTGCCGAGTAGCTACCCAAAGGAAGTAAAAATTATGGAAAATCGTACTGCACTAATTACTTGTGCCGACCGCTATATGGGAGGTGTTATAAAGGATAAATTTGAATCTATTGGTATTAAGGTCATTACAGGCAGTTATCCAATGGAGTCTCAGGAATCAGTTGAGGCGTTAATTGCTTCAGCCAACGAGATTGATATTTTGGTTGCCAACCTTGCTGAGCCGCCTATGAGTGGTCCGGTTCAGAATATCCAAAATGATGATTGGCAAAAGCTATTTGATTCACTGGTGAATCCTCTTATGTATCTGGTTAGGGCTATCACCCCACAGATGGTCGAGCGTGGCTCTGGCAAAATTATCGGTGTGACAAGCGCAGCGCCATTAAAAGGTATTGCCAACAACGCAGCTTATTGTGCCGCTCGGGGTGCGCAAAATGCATTTTTAAAAGCAGTAGGGTTAGAACTTGCGCGTAATAACGTTCAGGTTAATGCAATCGCGCAAAACTATATCAACAATGATACTTACTATCCCGATGAGTTTCTGGGAAATACAAAATTTCTTGATCACGTTAAAAGAAATGTGCCAACGAACAAAATCGGTGCTGCGCAGGAAACTGCCGAACTGGCCGCTTATCTAGCTAGCGAAAATTGCAATCATATGGTCGCTCAAGTCATTCCGCTTTCGGGTGGTTGGGTGACATAGGACTAATTGCGGAATCATCCCTGGTGAGGCTTGCAACCGTTTGATGGGCGAATGACAACCAGTCTTGCATAAGAGTTCGCGCCATAATATTTACTCCGGGGTTGTGTAGTTCCACCGCATTCGAGTGAGTAAAAGTCATCAACTCCTCGTTCACTTCTCTAACGTCGTGAAAATCAAATTCAACACGAAAGTGATCAATGTTTTTGTCATCAAGATGCGCCTCATAATCTTTAGCCGGAGGTTCACCGTCGGCGATATTACGAACGGCAAACGCGAGCCTCAGATTCTGATTTCGAAGAAATTCGAAAGTGATTAGAAAGCTTCCTCGACTAAAGACATTCAGCTTTTGCTAGGGTTGGTTATCCTTTTCTCAACCATCTTGCTTATTTTAATTATCGCAGGCGCTCCTTGTATCAAAAACACCTAATTACATTTGACCTTTTTAAATATAGACAGCAATTTCTGGAGACGGCGAGTTTTTAGAAATTTCAGGAAAACGCGGATAAAACGAAGGAAGGGCCTTAGGAAACATGAAAAAAAGGTGATGGGCAACGTGATAAGTTAGATGAAACATAACAAGCAGGGAAGTGGGCAGGAGCGCGAACAGATAAATTCGCCAGCTTCAAGGTAGAAATTTGTTGCAAAAAACAGTGTACATAAACCAACCAAACTATAAACAGCTTGCCAGTTTGTAATCACTATAAGACGACTAGCTGGGCTCGAGAAGCTGGTTTAACTTACTGATAGGAATCTTTAGGGCCCGATGCTATTGAGGGTCAGCCCCTGCGACAATGCCGCTATCGTGAAGCTTGGCAATTTCCATACTATCCATCTCCAAAACTTGCGCCAATATCTGATCCGTATGCTCGCCCAACAACGGTGCCGGCTGTGGCTCACTAACAGGCAGTGCCGAGAAATTCAAAGGCTGAGACGGCACTAACACCGAGCCGATGCCAGGCTGGTTAATCTGGCTAAAGAGTGGATTATCCGTGGAGCAATCAGGATCAAAATCTACTAACTCCTTAATAGTCTGATAAGGCCCCCAACATACACCAGCCTCTTCGAGGGCTTGGGTCACTGATTGAAAGTTCAGTCCGGCAAACCAAGGCTGGAACAGCTCTTTTAACTGCTCTCGAGCCTGATAGCGATCCCCTTCTTTTTTGAAATCCAAATTTAGCTGATCCGACAGTCGCCCCACCTGATGTCTTGTGCCAGTGACCTCCACTATGGCTCGCCATTGGTTAGGACTGACCCCAACAATCATTACTCGCTTTCCATCGCTGCAGGCAAAGTCGTGGCCAAAAGTTCCGAAAATATGATTTCCCACTGACTGACGAGGCTCCTGGTTTAATTGAGCTTCTGCAATATAACCGAGATGTCCCATAGTCGCTAAAGCAACATCAGCCAGTGCCAGCTTTATAAATTGTCCCTCGCCGGTCAGAAGTCTATGCCGGTCTGCTGCTAAAAGGCCAAGGGCAATCTGTTGCCCTGCAATCACATCCCAAGCCGGAAACGGACTATTGACTGGAATACGGGATTCATTGCCGCCCGATCTGCCTTGAAACTCACCCGCGCCGTCACCGGCCAAATAAGGAATGCCGACCTTGCTATTTACGGTGTAATCTAATGCGCTGCCGCCGTGTCTGTCACCAACAAGGTTCAGATAGATTAGATCGTTACGCATAGCGCGCAATTTTTCATCTGCTAGCCAGCCTTTGGCTGGAAAATTAGTGAGGAATATCCCAGAACTTTTATCAGGCGCAGTGATAAGTCGTGTAAGTAGCTCTTGGCCTTCGGGTTTTCGAAAATCTACGGCAATAGAACGCTTACCCTTGTTAAGGCTGTGCCAGTACAAACTTTTGCCAGATTTTGTTATTGGCCAGCGCCGATAATCGATTCCGCCGCCGATCATATCAAAGCGAATAACATCAGCGCCAAGCTGAGCCAACGTCATACCGCCGGATGGAGCTGCGATAAAAGCACTGCCCTCAATTACTCGTATTCCCTGTAATAAATTTTGCAAAGCTTCTCCGTATTAGTCGATTAGCAAATAACCATTGTTGATGACCACTTTATCCTGCTCTAGTGATTTGCAGCGAAAAGAAATTTCCTTTCCATTTTTCCAAATCTCAGTGCGAATGGTTTCTCCAGGATACACAGGAGAGGAAAATCTAAGGACTATATGCCTAAACTTAGTTGTATCGTAATTACAGCAAGTTTTCAGTAGCGCATGTGTGGCAATACCCATCGTGCACAGGCCATGTAAAATTGGACCGTCAAAACCGACGCTCCTAGCCATGCTGGGTGACGCATGCAGGGGATTGAAGTCACCAGATAGTCGGTAGAGAAGTGCCTGCTGCGGCTGAGTGAGGCTATCGCATACAAAGTCCGGTTCATTTTTAGGAATCAAGTTGGTCTTGCCAGAAGGCTTGCGTCCGCCACCACAGCCGCCGTCACCTCGCGCCAGTATGGTTGTGACAATTGTGCACAGGTCTTCACCGGTATCGGCATCGCACACCACTCGATCAAATTTGATCAACGCACCTATCCGCTCGCCCTTATCACTAACTTCTGTAATCTGAGTTGTGGCCTCAACAGTACCGGAGGTAGGAAGGGGCCGGTGAAATATAATCTCTTGTCCTGCATGGAGCAGCTTCAGCCAGTCCATGCCAATGTCGTCTTCTTTTGCCCAAAAACCTGGGTGAGCCATCATAACTGCCTGGCTGGGCACCACCTTTAAGTCTTTCTCAAAAACAAAGCGCAGACAATCTTCATCGAACGGATCTGCGCCCATACCTATACCCAGAGCATACAACATGCAGTCTTTCTCGCTGTAACTATGGCGAATCTTAGAGAACTGCCGTTTTAGTAAATAGTCTGGCCTTATAGTCATAATGCGTTACTACTTAATTCCTTTGAACTGCTTCACGCCTATCGTACATCGACCATGCTATTTCCGGAGATCAATTGAAAATAGAAAAGACGCCGAACTGTGATTAACCCGACAATTAACCGCCATTAGTCAGCTTTAGCGATGAGTTCACGAGCAATCACTTTTAGTGCGAGCGTCTCCTCAGCCCCTTCGAAAATCGAAAGAACCCGGGCGTCAACAAAATATCGACTCACCGCTGCTTCTTCCGCATAACCCATTCCACCGTGTATTTGCAACGCCTCACGAGTAATCCATTCAGCCGCACGACAAGAATAAAGTTTAACCAAGCTAGCTTCCATTTGACCACCGCCGTCATCCATAAGCCTTGCCACTTCATAGCTAAACTGTCTCGATGCATTGAGCGCGGCCAACATTCTCACCAGCTTGATCTGTGTCAACTGATAATCGGCCACGGCTTTACCGAAAACTTTTCGATCTTTGGCATAGCTTAGCGCTTTTTCAAAAGCTGCCTGCATTACTCCAGTCGCTCTTGCCGCTGTTTGAATTCTGCCACCGGAAAATCCTGCCATAGTAAAATAAAACCCTTTGCCCAGCCCAGCATCACCACCAAGCAAACTGTCATCAGGGACAAAATAATCTTCAAAAAATAAATCAAAAGAATGCATACCTCGGTAACCCAAGGTAGCTATCGCCCTCCCCGTTAAGGCACCGCCATTTTCCTGTTGATGAATAAATTCATGGCCCGAATAAGACGGCTTCTGTAACAAAAATAAACTAAGCCCTTTATAACCCAGACTCGCATCTGGTTCTGTCCGTGCAAGCACGACTAGAAGCTCTGATTTACCCGCAAAAGTGCACCAAGTTTTAGCGCCGTTAAGATTCCATCCGCCTGAGGTTCTAGTAGCTTTTAACGACACAGCAGCCACATCGGAACCTGTATTAGGCTCTGTAATAGAAATGGCACAAAGCGTCTCGCCGGAGGCCAATTGCGGCAACCATTGTTGCCGTTGCTGTTCAGTGCCTCCGCTTAGCAATGCTCGTGCAGCAATTTCTGGGCGAGTGATCAGGCTTCCCGCCGCGCCTAATGAACCACGAGAGAGCTCTTCAGTCACCACTATCATGCCTAAACTATCAGGTCGGTCGTTTGGCTGCAGGCCACCATATTCTTCTGGAATACATGTGCCAAAACAACCTAGCTCAGCGGCTGGCTTTAGAATTTCATCAGGAATATCCAAATCCTCGCGATGGATTTCTTCTGCCAGCGGCGCCACAACCTCATTGGCAAAACGATAAAAGGTTTCTCTAACTAATTCCTTTTCTTCAGTTAGAACACTCGGCAAACGCACAAGATCTGCATCGCATATCTGTTTTCCCAATTCGGTAAGCACAGCTGAGCTTTGATATTCGTCGAAAAAGTTCTCAAACATTTCACCCGAATAAATACTAAGAACCTCCTGCCTAGATTGACCAAAATCCGATGGCCTTACCAGAAGTCGCTCCAAGGTAGTCTTTACGGTTTCTGCGCAGAACACCAATGCAATTGATATCGCCATCGAATGGTGATCAACTTGTCTAGCATAGCGAATACCTGCATTCGCCGCGGAAATCTCGGCAACCATAAAAGCCAGGTCATAACTTGTTTGCTGGTGTTCATCCAACCTTGCAAAATCAAGCCTGCCATCGAGAGAGCACCGAGCCTTAATAGTGGATGCGGCAGTCTTGGTGATTGAGGACAATTGTTTTAGAACAGATTCTGCTGCAAGCAATTTAGCATCAAGAGAATCGATAGTGTAGTGCACTTTAGCCGCTGTCATCTTAGTTTAACCGTAAGGCCCTATGATTGAGATACTGCAAATATTTTGATGAGGGAAACCACCGAGATTATGATTAAGTCCTAGCTTTGGATCAGGCAATTGACGGGCACCAGCGCGCCCCTGAAACTGCAAATAATTCTCGTAGATCATCCTCAGCCCAGATGCGCCAATAGGGTGGCCAAAACACTTTAAGCCACCATCAATTTGGCAGGGATTCGATCCGTCAGCATCAAAGGTACCATCTAGTATATCTTTTACTGCGCCGCCTTCCTTTGACAGCTGGAGATCCTCCATGGTCACTAACTCGGTAATAGAAAAACAGTCATGAACTTCGGTCATGGTAATTTCCTGTTTTGGGTTTTTAACGCCGGCTTCATTGTAAGCCCGCTGAGAAGCAATACGTGTCGTTTTCAGATACGACCCATCCCAACTTCTATGGCTGGCCTCAGTACCATTGGAGACAGCCAGCTGGAGCGCTTTTACGGAAACAATATTTTCTTTTCCTAGCCTTTTTGCAATCTCGGGCGTGGTAACGATAGCGCAGGCAGACCCATCGCTGACACCACAGCAGTCAAACAAGCCAATAGGCTCAGCGATAAATGGCGCATTCATCGCTTGCTCTTCAGTGATTTCCCGCTGCAAATGAGCCTTAGGATTTTTAGCGCCATTCGCATGGCTTTTTACAGACACATGAGCCATAGCTCGCTTAAGGTCTTTTTTATTCAACTTATGCTTAGCCTGATAGCCTGCGGCAAGTTGCGCAAAAGCGCCTGGAGCAGACAAATTGGGCCAATACATATCATTCTCTACACCTCTTGAGCGCTGAGGCAAGCCACCATAGCCGGTGTCTTTAAGCTTTTCTACTCCTAAGGCTAGTGCTATGTCGCAGGCACCAGATGCCACCGCATATACGGCACCGCGAAATGCTTCTGTGCCGGTTGCGCACATGTTTTCTACTTTGGTCACAGGAATATAGTTGAGGCGCAATGCAATGGACAAAGGCATAGCACTGGCGCCTACGTTAAAGGAATCGATACCCGCGCCAAACCAGGCCGCATCTATCTGATCTTTCTCAATACCTGCATCGGCGATACATTCTTCAAATGCCTCGACCATAAGATCAGAAGGGCTAGATTCCCAGCGTTCGCCAAATTTGCTGCAACCCATTCCCAGAATGACAACCTTATCTTTTATTCCTTCAGCCATACCTTAATCCTCAAAATTGTTGCAGCATTTTATTTTCCAAAAATTCTACTATGAAATAACGGCCTTCCAAAAATATTTTCTGAATCCGCGCTGTGTATCGAACTGCTTTATCCTAAAATGAAAGGAGACCTTTGAACCTGAATCAATGCCGCCTTCTTCTACCTCGGTGAAATCCATCATCAACTTTGCACCATTATCAAATTGAACCATGCCAAAATAAGCCGGCGGATTCCAATCGAATGTAAGCCTGTCTGCTGTCCACGTTTTCACCGTTCCCTTCCGTGCAGAGAAGCAGTAATCATCTTGGCTGTCCAGCGCATGGCAGTCTGGGTTTACACAGTATTTCTCTCGCGGAATCTGCACCGTTCCACACTCTGTGCACTTGCCACCGATAAATCCGGTAAGTAAGTCTTTACGGCGATTGTAGCCAGAAAGATAGGTTTGTTTATCGGCCTCACCTCGCTTGCCGATGTCTCTTTCAACCAGGTTATTAAAACTCATAAATTTATTGTAATTAGTTTCTTCTCGGCGGTGCTCGGCAGCGCGACTGAAGCCCCGAACCGGCCGGTAAGTGGACACCTCCTGAGTAGCTCGGAGTAATATCGCATCACAGCCCTGTCCAAAACCCGTCACCAAAATGAGCTCACCCGGATATGCCTTTTCCAATGCATTTGCGAGCAATAGAAGAGGTTGGGCTGCGCCGGCAATACCCAGCGTTGAAATGCCATTGTCAACGATTGCCTTAACAGGGATGCCAAGCTGTTTAGCCAGTGCTCCGGGGGTGCGAGCTTGGTCTGTAGGAATAACAAAATGAGCAATGTCGCCGGCCTCTACATTGGCCTTAGACAGCAAAGACTCGATCACCGATGGCACAATCTTCATGAAGCCCTCGTCTCTAATCCAGCGCTCCTCCCAGTCATAGTCAAAGCTCGAATCTTCACCTCGATAGTGATCAACGAAATCTACCGCGGCTGTTTCGGCGCAAATAAATTCTGCCAATACATCATCAGAACCTACTGTCACAGCTGCAGCACCATCTCCCCACAGCATCTCTGAACGAGATCCCGCTTTGGCTTTTCTGTGCTCCGAGGCTATCAACAACCCTGGCTTTGAATGGCCGGCCTCTAACAGAGCGATCAACGCCGAAGTCGCGACCCTTTGGGAGGCGGCTATATCCATTGTTCGGACTCCGGAATCTAAGTTAAGCGCCTCACTAACTAGCACCGAGTTTTGACGGTCAAGAAAGGGGAACGTAGTTGAAGCAAAGTACAAATTCGAAAGCTCTGGGTTTGGTAGCGAGGAAAGACAGTCCCGCGCCGCCTCGATGCCCATAGTAATAGTGTCTTCATCCCAGTTACAAAAGGCTCGCTCCCCCTTAGCATGGGCATTCAAGCCCGCATCAAACCAAGCATTGGCGTCCGCTATAGCCTTTTTACTTAATCTACCTCGGGGATAATAGGCTCCGTAAGCCGTGATACCAATCATAGTTTTTCCTAGTTTCAGCTCGTCTTTTGGTTTTAATAATCTAACTAAATCTACTTTTCAACAACTGCCGCTATATCGTTCTAGCTATAACCATCTTCATTATTTCTGAAGAACCACCGTAAATCCTTCTGACCCTAGAATCGACAAATAACCGTGAAATCGGATATTCCCGCATGTAACCGTAACCGCCAAAAAACTGCAGGCAGTCATCAACAATCTTATTGCCCGTTTCAGTTGTCCACAGTTTCGCCATAGCGCCTTCCTCCGCGCCAAGTGTGCCTTCATTGATTTTGTTTAGACACTGATCGAGGTAAGCCCACCCAACCCCGAGATTCGTTTTCATCTCGGCCAACTTGAACTGGGTATTTTGAAAATCAAAGACTTTCTTGCCAAACGCACTGCGCTCTTTCACATACTCTGCTGTCATTTCAAACGCACGCTGGGCTTCAGCGAAGGCTCGGCAGGCGATTGTGATTCTTTCTCTGGGCAGCTGGTCCATCAAGACCGCAAAACCACCCCCTTCTCTGCCTAAAAGATTTGTGACAGGTACTCTCACATCGCTAAAAAACATCTCTGAGGTATCGGCTGCTTTTTGACCGATTTTATCCAAGTTCCTGCCACGCTCAAATCCAGGTCGATCTGATTCAACTATGATCAAACTAATGCCTTTAGCCCCTTCAGAAGGATTAGTTGAGCAGGCGAGCAGCACAAAATCACAGGTTTGACCGTTAGTAATGAACGTCTTCTGTCCGTTGATGACGTAATCATCACCGTCTCTAACTGCCGAAGTGCGCAGCGCCTTCAGGTCGCTGCCGCAGCCTGGCTCAGTCATACCGATAGCTGCAATAGCCTCACCGCTGACCATCTTTGGTAGCCATGCTTGTTTTTGCTCTTCAGTACCGCAGTTCAACAGATAATAAGAGACTATGTCCGAGGACACCGAAAACCCCACACTTGCGCCACCTATTGCGTAACCCACTTCTTCTGAAAGAACCATATTGTAAAGAAAATCAGCACCGGGACCTCCATATTGTTCGGGGATGCCACAGCAATGAAAGCCGTTCACACCTGCTTTTAGCCAAAACTCCCTTGGCAAAACACCCTCGTTTTCCCATTGGTCGATGTTTGGCTCGAGTTCCTCACGGAAAAAGCGCCGAGCATTACTGCGAAACAGTTCGTGGTCAGAATTAAAAATAGAGCGATTGTGCATAATTTGGCGTCTCTTATTTTGCGGCCGTTTTGATGTGCCCGATCGTAGCTGCTGCTGCAAACCGGCCTTCGATTCTAGTTCAAATAAAGCGCAAATGCGAAATGCGGTAAAAGAGACAGTCTGAGGCTCAACGTGTAAAATGATCTTTCTTCCAATTCCAGTTGATTGTCATGCCGAAAAAGCTAAAAATCGTGCCTCTGCGCTGCTTTGTAGGGGTTAAATTCCCGCTACTGCAGCAGATTAAACCCTTATTAGATGACTTGTCTGATCTTGCCAAGGATGAATCTCTAAAGATTCGAATGACGCCACCGGCGAATTTGCACCTGACCCTAAAATTTATAGGCACTGTTGCCGAAGGCCAAGAGATTCCTATTCAGTCGGTTCTAACCCAAGTAGGGCATCAGCTTAAGTCGTTCAACCTCAGCTGTTCTGGCGTAGGTTTTTTCAAAAATTCGATGTGGGTTGGCGCTCAAGAAACCGAGCAACTGCAAGAACTTGTCGTCGATCTTAATCGAGGCCTTGCGGTTCTGGACTTTGAAGTGGAATCCAAGCCCTATTCTCCCCATATCACAATTGCTAGATTCGCAGGCAGCGCTAAAGAAAAGCTAAAAACCTTAGAATCAAAATATGAAAAAGCCCAGTGGGGACAGATGGAAGTTAATAAGTTTCATTTGTATCGTTCTGACACTTTGCCCGAAGGCCCTAAATACTTTATCTTGAGTAAGTATGGACTTGGCGAACCCAATCTGTAGTCTATATATTAGCCTATAGAAATAACTCGCAGGCATTTTTTGTATCCATCGGGCCCGGCTCCGTTAAGGCTCTTTAGTCAAATCTTTAAGCCCTGCTTAGGCCGATTTGGCTTGAGTTACCTGCCAAAAACTCTGATCTTATCTTTCAAAATGAATCGCAATGGAGCTGAGTGTCGACAGTTATTTTGAGAGAACCGTCAATAAGGTCAACCCCATTTAACTCGATGCAATTAGAGCAAACTATTACAGATCGTTTCTCGCCTTGCTGCGGGGATTTCCCCCACCAGCCTTTACGCCGTTTATTATCATCTATCAACCTGTCCTAAGCTCCTTAGTTTTCAGGATTGAGTAGCGAAGTCAGAACGTGATCCTCCCATTTACCGTTGATCAATAAGTATTCTTTTGCCAACCCCTCTTGCTGGAAACCAAGGTTTTTAAGAAGACCGGCTGACCTATCATTTACCGGCATATAATTGGCCATGATGCGGTGAAGTCGGAGATCATTAAAGCTATAGCTAATGGCATGATTCACTATTTCTTTCATAAGACCCTGGCCTTCATGATTTTCAGCACAGGAATAACCAAGGTGGCAGGCCATAAAAACACCGCGAACAATATTACTTAAAGAGCATGTTCCGATAACCTGAGAGTGGGTTTCATCTGTTCCAATAAAATGAACCGCAGAGCCATTCTCAAATTCAGCCTCTCTTAGCAAAAGGCGACGACTCCAAGACTGGACTGAATGATGACTACGCGGAACAGCAGGACTCCATGGCTGCAGATGGTCACTGTTAACAGCATAGTAGTTCGCTAGGATAAGAGCGTGGCTTGGATTTGTTCTGATAACTTTCACGGAAACCTATTAGGTAGCAGGACTATTTAAATTTATTCAACATCAAGAGGGATTCTTCATTGTTATAGAAAAAACGCTCCACCGGTTCCCAGCCAAGGCTAGTGTATAACCCGCCGTTGAGGTTAGCGGTCTGTAAATACAAATGCGGCAGACCTCTGTCTTTAGCCAGACTAATAACTTTCATCGTCAATTGAGATGCCACTTTTGATCCCCGATGACCGGGGTCAACAAAAACACTGCCTAACCAGTAATAGCAGTCAGGGTAGAGCGCCTCCATTTCTCTGTATTTAAGAGCAGCAGTACCAATTGGGGCTTCATCGAGATAGGCAAGAAGGTGAATCGGAAGTTCGGTTTTACTCAAAGATTTGGCAAGCTGCTTTTCGACACCTTTAAGGTCAGGCCCGAGCCGATCAGACCACACCGTATTCCACCAACGGATGACGGTTTGGATTTCATCCGGTCGGTCATTAAGGAACTGATAGCGTAAAGACATTCAAATGGCACTCGATACTCGTTAGCCTAAAGTGTAATGGCTGCCAAAACATATTAGAAGCCTGTTAGGGCGTTAATTGTACTCGCTGCATATCCTGCATTTGAGAATAGCTGGAGGTGATAACACGCTCACCCACTTGCAGACCTTCCCGAACTTCCACAAAGCGATTGTTTTTGCGGCCAATTCGAATGTCTTTACGCACCGCATAGGCGCCAGTTTCGTCTAAGGCAAACACCCAGTTACCACCTGTGTCCTGAATAAAGCCGCCAAGCGGAAGCAACAAAGACTCCACCGGATCGCCAAGTATAAGCTCCATCTGTAAGGTTTGTCCGCGGCGCACATTGCTAGGCGACATTCCTTGAAACACCAGGTCAACCTCGAACGTTCCTGCCGTTATCTCTGGATAGACTTTGATTGCTCGTGCTGTGAACTTTTCCCCGGCAAGAGAGAAAGTTGCCAATTGATCCAGCGCCACTCGCGAAACATAATATTCATCTATTTGCGCTACGATCTTGTATTGATCGACGACATCAATCTGACCCAAGCGCTGACCTGTGGTTTTACTCTCACCGATCTCAACCGGCAAGGAAGTCAGTTGCCCGGTAATCGGTGCACGCACTAAGAGACTCTCAAAGCTGCTTTGAGAGACTTCTAAATTCTCATGCAGCTTAGAAATTTGTAAGGCAATTTGGACGGTCCTATCAATGCGGATTTTTTCTTCTACTCCTTGCCTAGCTTTAGAATTACCAAGTATTAAACCTTGATAGGCCAGCTCATCAATCACCGCATCATAGTCTTGTTCCGAAATAAGACTATCATCAACTAGCTTTTCAAATCTCGCTCGCTGCCTCTCCAAGACAATAATGCGATACTCAGTATCGATGATTTCTCGCTGGGTATTGAGCTTGGTAGTTTCTAGACTATTGGAAATATTGCCAAGGAAATTAAGCTGCTCAGTAATGTTGGTATCATTTTGTGCGGCACTTAATCGCAGATTGGTATTACTGAGTTGAACCAACGGCTGACCTGCCTCTACGAAGCTACCTTCTTCTACGAAAATTTCTTCAATAACGCCGCCGTTTACGGCATCTAAAAAAACACTGTTTAGTGGCTGAATATTACCGCGGATAGGAATCAAGTCTTCAAAAGCACCATGCTCAACCTTGGACACAATGAGCTGTTCCTCAGGCACCCGATAGGTTCTAATTGATGCGTCAGCTAATACTGCATAGGCGATCATGGCGATAGCTACTACTGCGGCCCCCATTAGCCCCCATTGCCATAATGGGACCTTACTTTTCTCTATTTTTTTATCCATTGCCATGAACTGATAGCTCTCTCATATTATTCGAGTCCCCTTTGCGGGATAACCCGATCTGTATAATAAGACGCTATAGAGGAAATTAAGTTACTTAGAAAGTAAAATGAGAGGAGGGGCTTGGTTCAAAACCCCGGCTCGCCCGTCAAAAAAGAGCGAAATAGATGCTAGGTAAGAGGATAAAGTCTCAATGTAAAACGGCTGTAGTAGAGGCAAGGACCGCTTATTGCCTAGTAGCGATCAACTATTGCAGCGTCAACACCAATGCTGAATTCCTCTCGAAAGCCGCCGCCGTTTGATGGCGATACTTGGCCCATAATAATGGTAATTAGTTTTTGTTTAGGGTCGATAAAAAAGCGCGTCCCGGCCGACCCATCCCACCAAATGGTTCCCTCGGACACAGGAAAGCTATAACTGGCCGGATCTAATACCAAGTTGAAACCACCGAAGGTCCAGCCAGAACCCGCCCAGTAACCTCGAGCACCTATAGGCATGGCGGCTTCCGGCACACCGTTCTCAAAAATCAAAGCAGCGGTCTCAGGCTTCAAAATTTGCTTACCGTTAAACTCGCCGTTATTCATCACCATCTGGGAAAAATTGGCGAAATCCTTGACCGTTGAGAGCAAACCTACCCCACCTTCGATCAAGCGTGGTTTTGCGGTGAAGGGAATTGTCTCGACCTGATGGGGAACTAAACTACCGTCAGTAGGGCGATATAATTGAGCAAGTTTATCGGCATCTTCGCCCTGCGCCCAAAACATTGTATTGTTCATGCCTAGAGGCTCAAATATATTCTTTTCTAAGTAGCTTAGAAGCTCTTCTCCTGACCAAACTTCGATCAGCTTACCTAGAATAGTCGCGTGTATGCCGTATCGAAACTCGATGCCAGGGTCTTGGAATAATGGAATACGTGCTGCATTACTCGTCATCTGATCAAGGCTGATATTTTTGTCACGAACTTGGTTTTCAGTGTAAAGAGCAGAACTTCTGCTGCCTAGCCCAGAGGTATGGGTAAGCAAATGGGCTACGGTGATATCACCGGTTCGGGCTCTAGTCTGAGATAAATCTGTATTGTCAGAATCCAACAACACCTGCTGATTCTCAAACTCTGGTAAATACATCTTTATCGGATCATTTAGCTTGAACTTACCTTGCTCGTAAAGCTGAAGTACGGCGACGCTGGTGATTTCACGTGTCATGGAATAGATACGAAATAAAGTGTCGTCGGTCATAGGCAGGGACTTTTCGATATCCCGCTGCCCTAGCGCTTCGGAGTAAACAATCTTGCCATCGCGAATGACGGTAGCGACAACTCCTGAAATATCGCCATCATCGATGTGCCGCTGCAGGCGCTGTGTAACCTTTTCCAGCCCTGCGGGTGACAGCCCAGCACTCTCAGGATCTGCAAAGTTAAGGCTTTGAGCATTGATGACAGGAAATACACAAAACAAAAAAATGCCTACAGACAAGCGATCGAATTTAGTAAACATGAATAAGTCTCAATAGAATTTCTAAGAGAGCTTCGATGAGAATATCGAAGTTTCCGATTTGGATAAAAACTAACTCTTTTAGTTAGGCTTGTCCATACGGAGACTTATTTGATGAGGAAGGCTAACTTACTGAAGCCGTTTTTCAAGACCAAAACTGCTTCGTTCAGATTTTTGACGAGACAAGTTAGCAAGCATCTGCTCTCTTGAATGAATCATTTCCTTAAAGCTCTGCATCGTTGATAAGTTTTCCTGAGACTGTGTCACGTCGACTCCGTCTAACTTAACGTGGAGATCTGCTATCTCTAGCAGCAAGCGATCTCTGATGGCATTGGTATTATTAAAATTTGGAGCTAAATGATTTCGAGGCCGGCGCACATTGCGAAGCATTATTTATACATCCCTGTAAAAGTGTTGAAAAAGTGCGCAAACAACGCAGCCGATGCTGCGGTCCTTATCGACGAATCCTTGTCGACCTTGGCTGCCCTGAATAGGACACCATACGCTCTCGAATAGAAACCCATAGCGAGATTCACAGAACTAAGCATAGTCAAGATTTAGTAATAATAAAGCTAGAAAAGCCCTAATTGACGCTTTCGAGAAAAGTTGAAAAAAAATATGCAGACGGTTGAATTTTAATCAGCTAAGGCTTTGCTAAGGCACGGCTCACAACAGCCTGCCAATCAAAGTTCATATCCGCAATTGCAATAAAATCCGGGTTCAGCAAGTCATCTTTCTGATTGTAACGAAGAGGCTGGAAGTCCATTCCAACAATTTGCCCTCCTGCGGCGACTAAAACCCCATGTGCAGCAGCAGTATCCCATTCACAGGTCGGGGCTAAACGAGGATAAAAATCGGCAAGTCCTTCAGCCACTAGGCACATTTTCAAGGAGCTGCCCATGCTAACCACTTCAGTTTTACCAATATTGAGGATAATGTCATCTATGAGCTCCTCAAGCTGATCGCCGCGATGGTTCCGGCTGGCAACAATTCGAATGCTGGAGCTTGAGGGCATCATCTTTGCGCTGTATATCGATTGCCTATTGCCCTGAGCATCTATTTTGGTGGCGCCTGCACCAGCGCGACCAGAGTAGGTATCCCCCAACACGGGTACATGCACCACACCAAGAACCGGATCGCCATTTTCGATAAGAGCGATGTTGACAGTGAACTCGCCGTTTCGACTGATGAATTCTTTAGTGCCATCAAGAGGATCAACCAACCAATAACGCGGCCACGTTCGCCGTGTCGCATAATCGATGCTTGCGGATTCTTCAGATAAGATTGGTATGTCAGGAAAGCTGGCTTGCAGTCTTGCGTTAATCAACGCGTCTGCTGCGCAGTCCGCGTTGGTTAACGGTGATTTATCGGCCTTGGTAGTCACCTCCACGGGAGAATTGCCGTTATATACGTTGAGAATTTCTTTACCGGCGTCAGCAGCAATTTTCTCGATAACCAATGGGTCTATTGTTGTTATAACTTGTGCTTTTCCCATTACTGCTCCTGAGGGTACTCGTGTCGATGCTCCGGAAAATCTTGACTAGCTTTGGTAACTTTCCTAAAAGCTAATATTTTACTTTTATTGCCACTTAGTCAAGCTGTGGTATGTTGCATTACTCACCCTGAATCACCAAGCTTTTTGGAGAAATAGATGCCACCCTGGCCAACCATTGACACCATCATGTTTGATATGGATGGAACCCTGCTAGATTTACATTTTGACAATTATTTCTGGCAATCACTAGTCCCTCAAATGTACGCTAAAGAGCATGGGATATCCGAGGTCGACGCAAAAATCTTAGTAAAGTTTAAGAACGAGCAAGCTCTCGGTTCACTAGAGTGGTACTGCCTTGATTACTGGGAGGACGAGCTAAAGATAAATATTGTCCAGCTTAAGAAAACCATAACCCATAAGATCAGCATCAGACCCAACGTTGAGAAATTACTTACACAGCTACGTGACTGCAAAAAACGCATATTGCTTATCACCAATGCCCACCCCAGCAGCTTAGAAATCAAAATGGCTCATACCGGGATAGACAGCTTCTTCCATGATTGCATTAGTTCGCATACATTGAACTTAGCAAAGGAGCACCATGGTTTCTGGGACAAGCTGCAGCATCTCTTTCCCTATGATCCAGCAAAGACAATATTATTTGATGATTCACTACCTGTCTTACGACAAGCCCAGCGCGAAGGGTTAAAGCACCTTTACGCAATTCAAAAGCCAGACAGTAAACGGCCCCCATTAAATGCTGAAGAATTTCCCCAAGTGGTTGATTTCGAGCACATAATGCCCAACCCTCTGTCCGCACACTAGGCCCCCGTTATGACGGCATCCTCGAACTCAGAATCAACAGCGACCCGCTTGCGTATAGACAAGTGGCTATGGGCCGCCCGATTTTACAAAACTCGCGCTGTCGCCAAACAGGCCATCGAAGGCGGAAAGATTCACTGTGATGGCAGCCGAGTCAAAGCCAGTAAGGAAATTGGCATAGGAACCATAATCCAACTTCGACAAGGCCTCGATGAAAAAACAGTAGAAGTTCTAGTCCTCAGCGATAAACGCCGAGGCGCACCGGAGGCTCAATCTCTTTATCAAGAGACCCCAGCAAGCATTGTTGCCCGAGAAGCACTTGCACAGCAGCGTAAATCACAACCCAATCAATGGGCCTCCGAAGGAAAACCAAACAAAAAGCAACGACGGGACATCCACCGGTTTAAAACCAAAGATTAGCCTGTTTAAGCAATCTCAGAGTCTGTTCGCACTGGCACAGTATATTTGTCATAATACCGCAAAAATCTATAAGTCCAGCGCCGTCTATGCAGTTGTTGTATGAGCACCGTCAGGATACAGAGCATTGGGGGACAACTTGGTTAAGCAAACTAGTGAATCACTGCAGTACTATCATTTACCAGAATTTGATCCTAGCTGGCGAGCAGTTAAACGAGGCCTAGAAAAGGAAAGTCTTCGAATTGGGCCTGATGGCAATATTTCAACTACCAGCCATCCACGGGCACTTGGTTCCGCTCTCACAAATCCATTTATCACCACAGACTTCTCTGAATCCTTATTAGAATTCATCACTCCCGCCTATGCTGATATCGACGAATGTTTGCAGGTGCTAGAAGATGTTCATCGTTTTTCTTTTCAGAATTTGGAGAATGATGAAATGCTGTGGGTGTCCAGTATGCCCTGCCCCCTTGACAGTGATGTGGAGATTCCGATTGCTCAGTTTGGTGACTCGAATATTGGCAAAATGAAAACTCTTTACCGCCATGGCCTAAGTAATCGCTATGGCAGTTTAATGCAAGTAATTGCGGGCTTACATTATAACTTTTCCATGCCAGAGTCCTTTTGGGCCCCCTACCAAAAAATTTGCGGCCATAAAGGTTCCATACAAGATTTTAGAACGGAAAAATATCTTCATTTAATTCGCAATTTTCACCGTTATTCCTGGCTGCTAATTTATCTCTTCGGTGCCTCTCCAGCGGCCTGCAAATGCTTTGTGCAAGGTCGAGAACATGGCTTGGATGAGCTCGATTCTGGCAGCCTTTACCTCCCTGATGCTACTTGCCTTCGAATGGGGAATCTTGGTTACAAAAGCGAAGCGCAGAAGTCTCTTTTCGTTTGCTACAACGAACTTGATGCCTATGCCGAGTGTCTTGAAAAGGCAATGGATACACCTTATCCAGATTATGACACTATTGGTCAAAAACGGAATGGGGAGTATCTACAGCTGAACACCAATCTGTTGCAGCTAGAGAACGAGTTCTACAGCACCATCAGACCAAAGCGCGTTGCGCAATCAGGAGAACGTCCATTGGATGCGTTAACCACCAAGGGAATCGAATACATTGAGGTACGCGCATTAGACCTAAACCCCTACCTGCCTCTGGGCATTGATGCAGAACAAATCCGGTTTTTGGATAGCTTTTTGTTGCACTGCCTCTTAGACGAAAGCCCTGAATGCAATCAAACTGAATTTTTTGAAGTTGCCCAAAACATCGCCACCGTTGTTGATCACGGAAGAAACCCTGACTTAGAATTAAGCTTGGAATCTAAGCCGCGCAAGCTTGTTGAATGGGCACATGAACTAATGGAGAACATTAGTTTCAGTTCTGCACTGCTAGACGGAGAAAAATCGGACCTCCATGAAAAAAGCCGTCTGACTCAAATTGCTAAGATAGACAATCCCGATTTAACGCCGTCCGGGATGATGCTAAAGGAAATGAAAGAGAAGAATCTATCTTTTTTCACGTTTTCCATGAGGCAGGCTGAAATCCATAAAAAGACCTTTAGCGAGGGCCGGCTAAGTCCTGAAACAACCGAATTATTGAAAAGCACTGCAACGACATCTATCGCCGACCAAATAGAAATCGAAGCCGCTGACAAAGTAGACTTCGATGAGTTTTTAGCAAATTGGAATGGAAGCTAAAAGCTCCGCTCAGAGTATTTCGGCTGCAGCTACTGCTGAACGATAAAATCGGTAAAGTAAAGTTCTTCAATTTCTTGATTGCCACCGTTTTCCAATGTCGACATAACGTTTTTCACTTCCTCCAAAGCCTCTCGCCTTAATGACTCACGGCCAACCGTCGATGTCAGATTCTCTTCGGCTTGGGAGCTGAATAAAATTACCAAGGTATTTTGAATAGAGGGTAGGTGATGCCAAACCATTTCCTCAGACTCAGCCGCTACCTTTAGGGACACACGTGCTTTTAGATATTTAAGCCTAGCGCCCTCATCGTAATTGGTAACAAAACTTGGTGAGATATTCACATAGACGCTGGCCGACATATCCTGCGCTGCAGCAGGCCCAGCTAGGCTTAGGCAATACGCAACTACGGGGGCTGTTACCCTGAAAATCGCTTTTATAAGTTTCATGCGCTTAATTTATTTCCTATAGTTGAGTTGAGTTAGGCTGGGATGACTAGTTTAAGTGTAGCAGCAATATTTGTTCTCACATCAGGGTTGATGCAGTGTGTAATTAGAACTATAAATCAATAGCTTGGAGCTCACCATGGCACTGGAAATACACGGCAATCGACTCATTAACCTCGGTATATTTTGCGTCTGCGTAATCACTACCGGTATCGTGCTTTATATGGCGCACTTGATGCTTCTTTCTCTCTGGGGAATTTGAATAGCCCAGTGCGTCTTCGTAATATTGTTCGGAGTCGTCTGCCTTGTCTCGGCAATTCATAATCCCAGCCCCAAAGGCCATAGACTTTATTCCTTTTTAGCAGCTTCTATGTGCGTGTTTGGCAGCTATTTTGGGGGCCGCCAGATTGGGATACAGCATCTCCCTCAAGATCAAGTTCCAGCACGTGGCCCTGGGCTCACCAATATCTAGAACAATTTCACATTCTTGAAAACGCTCAACTTCCTGCTAAAATGCGACGGCAACCGTGCGGAAGTCCAATTCCGATTTCTAGGCCTTAGCATTGCTGAAATGTCGATGGTTGCCTTTGCTGTGCTTATCATCAGTCTCTTGTATACGGCCTTCCGTTACCATAAAGCACAGCCTCCTTAGATCATGCCCTACGCCATAGATTTTAGCCTGAGTGAAACTGATTCCATCTTTTAGACGATTCACCTTGCGCAATTGGCGATTCCTTACCTATATTTAAGACAGTCGATATAAGTAGATCCTTTGCTTGTGCCTATCAAGAATTGTTAAGTGAATGGAATCAAATGCAGGGAGAAGGTAATGCTAACTCGCAGTAAACGAACTAAGGAAGGTTGGTTACTGGTAGATGATATGGTCAAACGCTGGATGCAACAAAGAGTGCAGCTAACTCAGGACTTTGAGGGAATAGTCACCCCACTACAAAGCAAAGAGTCGGCTGACTCTCTGTCCACTCGGATAAACCGTTTTTGCCAAACCTTGGTCGATTATGTGTCTGCTGGACATTTCGAGGTGTATAACGAGCTTATCACCGAAGCCAAAGAATTTAATGATGGCAGTCTTGGGCTAGGCATCGACCTTTGCAAAGCTATTGAGAAGTCCACCGATCTGGCAATTGAGTTTAATGACAAGTTTGAAACCAACTGCCATGATTCCGCGCTTTTAGCCAAGCTCCCAAAACACCTCGTTGAGCTAGGCAGCGTCCTCAATCTACGCTTTGAGTTGGAAGACAGACTTATTTCAGCTGTTCATAACTGTCATAGATCTTTAGTGGCTTGATTGTTCATAGCACAATTAAATCCCATAGCATTACGTGACTGAAAGGCGAGTATCTTGGCTAAGGTTATTTTAATTCCTCTGATGTCACTGCTGTTCTTGGTTTTGCAGTCTTGTTCGTTTACTGATGAGCCTTTCGCTTTTTTTTCAACCAGTGTGCAAGGTATTTTCAGCGCAGCATACTCTACAGACGGCGGTCATGTCTTGGCTGGTTCTATCCAGCATGGCGGCAGCCTGTGGAATACTGAAAATGCCGAGCGTCTATTTAACTGGAATCATCAAGCGAATCTTACATCTCAAATAACCGCTATGGCTTTTTCCGCAGACGGTAATTTTGCGCTCACCTCGGACGACAGTACGCTCGTGCTTTGGGATGTCAGTACCGGTGAAGCTCTACGCTTTTTCAACGCACCCAGCACAGTCTTGCATCTTGCCTTAAGTCCTTCTGCCGAAACAGCCTTATTGGGCCTTGCCAATGGCAATGCCGTTTTATTTGATGTGCAACGCGGCGGCATCATTCAGGAGCTAGAGCAAGGGCATCGCATATTGAGCATGGCTGTAAGCAACAACGGTGATTATGCACTTTTTGGCCTAGATAACGGCCAAGCCAAATTCTGGAATTTACGGTCTATGGAGCTCATCAACGAAATCGAAACCCAAGGCAGAGTTCAAACTGTTGCACTATCTAGTGATGGTCGATTTGGGCTTTTCACAGTACAACATATTGATGCCGTAGTTTGGGATATGCACGCTAATTCTTTGCACTCCAAACTCAATTACAGCAATCGATTCTTTCCCAGCTTCTCAAGCTTTGTGGTTGCAAGATTTTCCAAAGACGGCTCACAAATATTAACCGGAAATACAACTGGCGCCGTCGAGCTTTGGTCCAGAGAAAATGGCAACCGAATCAAACGTTGGATTACCCCTGTGGGTAGTGCATTTAAACCGCGGATATTTTCCGTAGTCGCAGTGGCTATCAACGATCAGTTAAGACAGGTTTCGGCAATCGCATCAAATGGTACTTCTTATCGTTACCAGTTTTGATAAGTAACGCCGGTCATCCACCACGCCTCCAACGGAAATATTTTTCTAAGAGTGGAAAGTATTTTTCAGGCAATCTAGCACTACGCCAGGCATTTGCGGTAAATTTATTAGCCTCCAACGATGTAGGGTAAATGTGGGTCACCGCAGATATCTTACCTAAACCCATGTTATGAGTCATTGCAAAAACAAACTCACCAATCATTTCACCGGCGTGATAGCCAACAATTGTCGCACCGAGTATTTTGTCTTTCCCCGGGACAGTTAGTACCTTAACAAAGCCATGGGCCTCGCCATCGGCTAGGGCTCTGTCTAGGTGATCCATATCATAACGGGTAACGTCATAAGCAACTTTTTGCTCGATGGCATCCTGCTCACTTAAGCCAACCCGGGCCACTTCCGGATCGGTAAACGTGGCCCAAGGAACTACACGATAATTAACCTTGGACCTCCAAAGCCCGCCTAACATTGCATTCAATGACGCAAACCACGCCTGATAAGATGCCATATGTGTGAACTGATAAGGCCCAGCAACATCTCCGCATGCGTAAACGTTTGGATACGCTGTCTGCATTGCGTCGTTGACTTGAACGGTACCTTGGGGGGTTAATGGCATGTCTAAATTTTCAAGACCAAACCCCTCAACATTAGGTTTGCGGCCAATCGCCAGCAGAACACAGTCAAACTCTACCCGCACAGTTTTGCCCCCGTGCTCAGCTTCCATCCAGTTTCCACCATCAATTTTTTCGAACTTAAGAAGCTTGTGATCAACTAGAACATCAATACCATCTTTCACAAACTGCGTCATAACTGTTGCCGACACCTCGGCATCTTCACGAGGCATTATTCGCGGTGCCATATCCACTTGGGTCACCTTCGACCCCAAGTTATTAAATGCCTGAGCAAGCTCGCAGCCAATCGGGCCGCCGCCCACTACCAACAGCCGTGGAGGCAGTTCCGTTAAACCCCATACGGTATCTGAATTCACATAATCAACAGACTCCAGCCCAGGAATCGGAGGAACTAATGGCCGGGCTCCAGATGCAAGAATGATCGATTTAGTATGAATTGTTCTGCCATTTACTGTTACCGTGTAAGGCGATTCAATCATCGCATCACCCATAATGCACTCCACCCCTAGAGACGTAAAGCGCTCAACAGAATCATGTGGTTCAATGGCTTTGATTACATTATGAACCCTAGCCATAACAGCTTTGAAATTAATGGTACCCGTAGCGTCATCAATTCCATATTCCTTGGCACGGCGTAAGTAGGCCATCATCCTGCCGCTGCGAATAAGGGACTTGCTTGGAACACAGCCTGTGTTTAGGCAGTCGCCCCCCATTTTGTGTTTTTCAATCAAAATAACTTTTGCCTTTGCGCCCGCCGCAATAATTGCTGCGACTAGCCCAGCTGAACCTGCCCCTATAATGACGATATTGGCATCAAACTTCTTGGGTTTGGTAAATTTTTTCATGACTTGTTTCGCTTTATTAGTCCTACAATAAATTTTGCTGCCAATGGAAATAGGCCAAGTAGCACAAATGACAAAATCACACTTGGACTGACCAGCCCTGACAATGATGTTATTTGAGCCAACTCTGACCCCGCGTTAACATAAACTGCAGTGCCCACTAGCATTCCTACCTGGCTAACAATATAAAAAGACCCGACACCTATTGGAGTCAAACCCATCAACAAATTGACTATGAAAAAAGGGAATAGCGGGACCATTCGAATACTAAAAAGATAAAAACTACCATCCTTCTCAACACCTCGATTGATTGGTGCCAAATAGTGTCCGAATTTTGATTGCACCCAGTCTCTAAGCAGTAACCGAGACACTAGAAATGCTAATGTCGCCCCTATACTGCTGGCAAATGAGACTATTAAAGTTCCCCAAAGAACACCAAATATGGCACCGCCTAAAAGCGTAACGATAACCGCGCCGGGAATAGACAGCGCGGTAATTGCAATATAGGCAGTAAAGTATAAAAGCGCGGTAAGCCCAAAATTCTCGTCTCTGAACTGCTGAATCTCACTCAATTGGGATTGGATAAAACTCAGGGTCAGAAACCGACCAAGATCAAAGAAAACATACGAAGCAATGACGGCTATGATGATAATGACTAGAAGTATTTTTGTTTTATTCAACATGACTCTCTTTTTGAATGACTATGCTTATTTAGAACCCATAGCATTGAATATGTCTACTGTTGTCTGGTGATTACTTCATTCTATTCAAAATACGCCATATACTAGATCCCAATTACTGGTTAAACCCCTACATCCTATAAACGAGAGAGTATTAGCTGTGCCAAATTTTGACTTTAGCCGTGAATTTCCCGTTAATCGTATGCGGCGCATGCGAAAAGACGATTTTAGCAGGCGTTTAATGCGAGAGACCCGGTTGTCGGTAGATGACCTGATATTCCCCGTTTTTATTGTCGAAGGTCAAAAGCAGCGACAAGAAATCTCGTCAATGCCAGGAATGTTTAAGTTCAGCATCGATGAATTGCTCCTGGAGGCTCAAGAGCTAGTTGAACTAAAAATCCCCGCGATTGCTCTTTTTCCCGCGCCAGATACCAACGTCAAAAGCCTGTTAGCGGAAGAAGCCTACAATCCCAATGGCTTGGTTCAAACCGCTGTACGTGAACTTAAAAAGGCATTTCCGGCTCTAGGGGTGATTACAGACGTGGCATTGGACCCTTACACAACACACGGCCAAGATGGAATTATCGATGAGAACGGCTATGTCCTCAACGAAGAAACTGTTGAGGTACTGGCGAAACAAGCTCTATCTCATGCTGTAGCTGGCGCAGACATAGTCGCACCCTCTGACATGATGGACGGTAGAGTTGGCGCTATTCGCTATGTTTTGGAAGAGAACAATCAGATTTACACCCGCATTCTTGCTTATTCGGCTAAATATGCCTCTAGCTACTATGGCCCCTTCCGAGACGCGGTAGGTTCTAGTGGCAGCCTGGGCAGCGGAAACAAATACAACTATCAGATGGATGTAGCCAACAGTAATGAAGCGCTGCAAGAGGTCGCTTTGGACCTAGCTGAGGGCGCTGACATGGTGATGGTCAAGCCCGGAATGCCTTATTTGGATATCGTCAAAAGGGTCAAAGACGAGTTTGGTGTGCCTACTTTTGTCTACCAAGTAAGCGGTGAATACGCGATGCATATGGCTGCCGCTCAAAATGGCTGGCTGGATGAGGATGCTGTCGCCATAGAGTCTCTGCTCTGCATAAAGCGGGCAGGAGCAGATGCTATTCTGACTTATTTCGCTAAGAAAGCGGCGCGTCTTATAGCCGGATAAAGGTGTACTTGGACTGGTGGCGAGCACCTTATTTTCTCGAAAAGGGATTGTCACGTGCATAAATGTCTCCTAAATTACCGCTTAAGATATGCGCACCACTTGAATCCTGCGTTTTAGGCCTTATCATAGGGCCCAACATGCAGATGTAATTGAGCCGCTTGGCCTTCTCCATATTGAGAGCCTCTAGGCGACTAAATCTCCTCTTTTGCATTTAACTCTTTCATTGAAATCATAGGAATTAGATTATGGGCGACAATATCGTTCACATTTCAGATAGCAGCTTTGATGCAGACGTCCTTCAAGCGGACGGACCTGTTCTAGTCGATTTTTGGGCCGAATGGTGTGGCCCTTGTAAGATGATTGCTCCTGTTTTAGTAGAGCTGGCGAATGAATATGAAGGCAAAGTCAAAATCTGTAAAATGGATGTAGATGCCAATACCGAAACCGCACCAAAATTCAGCATTCGCGGGATTCCGACACTAATTTTGTTTAATAAAGGCGAAGTGGCTGGAACTAAGGTAGGTGCTTTATCCAAATCTCAGCTATCAGCTTTTATTGACAGCGTAATCTAAATTGCGTTTAATGAGGTGTCGCTGACGTTAAAGTGGCACCTCAAGGCGTGGTTTTTCTTACTATTTAACTCGTTTCCTCGATAGTCATTGATTCCACTTCAGAGATTATATTTAGTTATAATATCCATTTTGTTAGAGTTAGGCTAAGCTGATCCTTTAGCGGTCGCCGAAATTAATTTTCTGGACAGGTTTAACTTGTGGGTCTATATTAAGAGAAAAGTTAAATAAGATTAAGAGAAAAGTTAAATAAGATTAAGAGAAAAGTTAGAACAATAAGTCCAAATACCTCTGCTCAGCAACATCATTAAGCAAGCAGATACCGCATATCCTATTTAACTCAGCAAAAAATAAAAGGCCCGAATTGCCAAAATAGAGCATGCGTATTACTAAAGAAAATATCAGAAGTACCGAAACTAGAAGTACCGAGATTAGAAGCACCGAAAAAAGCAGCTTCGAAAAAATTCGGTCAAGCAGTTAACTAAACCATCTAACCTATCTCCTAAACTACGAAACTGACTCCTAAACTACAAAACTGACTCTTTCTAAGCAAATACCTAAAATCCCAAACTAAAACCACCAACGTGTGATTAATGAGTTGCATCAACTCCTGTAGCTAAAATCATCCCCTAAATTAGATCAAGTTCACTTGATAAGAAGCAATTATGAATTTAACCGAACTAAAACAGAAGCCCATCGCAGAGCTAGTCACCACCGCACATGAAATGGGACTAGAGAACGTTTCTCGGACTCGCAAACAAGACATTATCTTTGCCATATTGAAGAAACACGCCAAAAACGGTGAAGATATTTTAAGCGATGGTGTTCTTGAGATCCTTCAAGATGGTTTTGGATTTCTTCGGTCAGCAGATTCCTCCTATCTAGCAGGCCCAGATGACATTTACGTCTCACCTAGCCAGATTAGGCGCTTCAATCTCCGCACTGGAGATACAGTGGAGGGCAAAATACGGCCTCCTAAAGACGGCGAAAGATACTTCGCCCTCCTTAAAATCAGTGAGATTAACTTCTCCAAGCCCGAAAATTCCAAACACAAAATCCTCTTTGAAAACTTAACTCCACTTTTTCCTAACGAGCGCTTACCACTTGAAGTTGGAAATGGCAGCACTGAAGATTTAAGTTCTCGAATAATCGACTTAACTGCACCAATAGGAAAAGGCCAACGAGGTCTTATTGTTTCACCCCCCAAAGCTGGTAAAACATTAATCCTGCAAAACATTGCACAGTCGATAACACGCAACAGCCCAAATTGCCGCCTTATTGTTTTATTAATTGATGAGCGCCCAGAAGAAGTAACCGAAATGCAGCGCTCGGTGCGCGGTGAAGTTGTTGCCAGTACTTTTGATGAGCCTCCATCGCGCCATGTTCAAGTAGCTGAAATGGTTATTGAGAAAGCGAAGCGCCTAGTGGAACATAAAGAGGATGTAGTCATCCTTTTGGATTCGATTACCCGCCTTGCCCGCGCTTACAACACTATTATCCCTTCATCAGGCAAAGTACTAACAGGTGGTGTTGACGCTCATGCACTGGAGCGGCCAAAACGCTTCTTTGGCGCAGCTCGTAACTTGGAAGAAGGTGGAAGTCTCACCATTATTGCCACTGCTTTAGTAGATACCGGCTCTAAAATGGACGAAGTGATTTACGAAGAATTTAAAGGTACCGGCAACATGGAGTTGCATCTCGATCGCAAGCTTGCAGAGAAACGTGTGTATCCCGCTATCAATGTCCGCCGCTCAGGTACCCGTCGGGAAGATTTGCTGACGTCAGAAGATGAACTGCAACGAATGTGGATTCTGCGCAAGTTGTTAAGTTCTATGGAAGATGTACAAGCCACAGAATTTATCATCGACAAACTGAAAGACACCAAAACTAACGGAGAGTTTTTTAACTCGATGAAACGGAAATAGTAAACCGGACTTGTCACCCCATCGTTCTTTAGCTCCACACCATAAGTAACTGGCTAAGAAAATGTCGTTTAAAGATCTTCGCGATTTTATCGCTATGTTAGAGAAAGAAGGCGAGCTAAAAAGGATTTCGGCTGAAGTTGATCCCTATTTAGAAGTCACTGAAATAAGTGATCGCACTTTAAGGGCGGGTGGCCCCGCCTTACTTTTCGAAAACCTGAAAGGCTCTAAAGTTACTATGTTGGCCAACTTGTTCGGTAACACCCGGCGTATCGCGCTTGCCATGGGACAACAGGATATTGAAGGATTAAGAGATGTCGGCAAATTGCTCGCCTTTCTTAAAGAACCTGCGCCTCCTGAAGGCTGGAAAGATCTTTGGCAAAATCTGCCAAGCTACAGAAGCGTCTTGAACATAGCTCCAAGTGTTAAAAAATCAGCCAGCTGTCAGGAAGTGGTTATTGATGAAGCTGATGTAGATTTAGATTTTTTGCCCATCCAAACCTGTTGGCCAGGAGACGCAGGACCATTGGTTACTTGGCCACTGGTCATAACGCGTGGCCCAGAAAAATCGCGGCAAAATCTTGGCATCTACCGAATGCAAAAGATTGCAAAAAACAAACTGATTATGCGCTGGCTTTCTCATCGTGGTGGCGCACTAGATTTTAGAGAATGGCAGATAAAACATCCTGGACAGCCTTTCCCAGTTTCCATAGCTATTGGAGCCGATCCAGCAACTATCCTCGCTACTGTTACCCCCGTACCTGATACTCTTTCCGAGTACGCGTTTGCCGGACTGCTAAGAGGCGGTAAAACTGAAGTCGTTAAATCCATGACCAACGATTTACAAGTTCCAGCAAGTGCTGAGATTGTCTTAGAAGGGGTTATAGAGGCCGGCGAAATGGCCGAGGAAGGGCCCTTTGGAGACCACACCGGATACTATAATGAAGTCGATAACTTTCCCGTCTTCACTATTAAGAAGATTACCCATCGTAAAGACCCAATTTATCATAGTACCTACACCGGCAGGCCCCCTGATGAACCTGCAATGCTGGGCGTTGCGCTCAATGAAGTATTTGTTCCTCTTTTGCAAAAGCAATTCCCCGAAATTGTAGACTTCTATCTACCGCCAGAAGGCTGCTCTTATCGTATGGCTATTGTAAGCATGAAGAAACAATATCCGGGCCATGCCAAGCGCGTGATGATGGGCGTATGGTCATTCCTGCGACAGTTCATGTACACGAAATTTGTTGTAGTGGTGGATGACGATGTGAATATTCGAAAATGGGAAGACGTAATCTGGGCAATTACGACCCGCATGGACCCCGCACGTGACACAGTGCTTATTGAGAATACGCCTATTGATTATTTAGACTTTGCATCGCCGATTTCAGGCCTAGGATCGAAGATGGGTCTGGATGCCACCAATAAATGGAAAGGCGAATCCGACAGAGAATGGGGCACCACTATTGAGATGAGCCCAGAGGTAAAGCAGCGCATTGATTCAATGTGGGAAGAATTAGATATAATGTAGAGCTAACGTAGAAGATACAGCGGGGTTGGGTAGGATTTAGATAAGTGCAGCTCAACCTTAGCTCAACCTTAGTTCAACCTTAGCTCCAGATTACTCTCGCAGTTCAAAGCTCTTTTATATCCCCAACGAAATAAGCTCATCCTAAGAAATATCCCCCAAAGGGAGCTCCGGCAAAGGCAGCTCTAGAAGACTCGACCCTATAAGATCGCGATATTGCTGGAAACAATCCTCACTCTGGGTGTCATCTCCTAAGTTTTTCAGCAAACGCGCAAGCTCACCGTAGGCCTCAGCGGACGGGGAAATACGTATGCTGGCCTGGTAATATTCTCGAGCCTTACCCCACAGCTTATTTCTCATACAAATTCTACCTAGACTCAACAGCAATGGAGAGTTGGCAGGTCGTGCCTTTAGCCAGTTTTCAGCGACTAATAGCTGAGCTTGATTAGAATCATAATCCATTTCTGCAAACTTAATTATCAGGCTATTGCTCCAATTTTTAGAAAGAGCTATTTCTAGCGCCTTGGCTGCATCAATTTTTGCACCAAGCTTTACTAGCAACTCGATGTAATGTTTCACTATTTTTTCATCTTCACGATACTTAGCAGGAGATTTTTTCCACATCTTACTGAGCATATCGAACTGAGTTGAATCAGCAGATCCATCGACCCCCGATTGGGACTCCGAATGCTCTATGACTCCGTCCAGCTGCTTCACGAAAACTCGCTTTCTGATTGTCTCAGCATCAACTGCATCAATGATCTTTCTTTTCTCAAGCACAGGGACCAATTCATCTAACTTCTGCCATTCTTGGAGCTTGATATAGACCTCCTTAAGCAGTCTAAATACCCCGTTCTCTTTCGAACCGCTATTTTTAATCTGTTCGAGAATTGCGAGACACTGCTCCAATTGATTTGACTTAAATAACAGCTGCGCTTTTACAAATTGTATTGTTAGCCGCGACGTAGGGTATTCGTTCTCGGCATCAGTTAATGCTTTTGTCCACGCATCACGATCCTCAAGCTCATGGGCCGCATAAGCTGCTGCTAAAAAATTAGCCACATTTGAGTCAGCTTGCTTAGCCCCTCTTATTAAAAGGCCATAAGCCAGCTGCCAATCACCTCGCGCAAACGCCAGTAAACCTTCGACGCTTTTGCTGCGCTGCCTAGACTTTCTATTCGCGCTGAAATTTTTACCAAAACTAACAAGACGAAATGGGTTAAAAGCATAAAAAAGTAATAACAACAGGCGCAGTAAAAGAAAAATGATGCCAATAGCAACCAAAAGTGCGAACAAGCTTGTCTCAAATGTTGTATTTCCAAAAGCCACCATAAGGTAGCCTGGGTCAGCTGGAAACCCAGTGGCAAGATTAAGCGCAAGCGCCAGTACAGTTGCCAATAAACTAAATATGAAGAGCTTTATCATCGGATAAGTTAGCGCTCGGCGGAGGTTAGCTGACGAATTAACATTAAAGACTCGCTAATTTCAGGCAGCACGGGATTAATGTCGGTATTGCTGAGGAGTTGCAGTTCATCAACAATAAGTCTACTTGCACTTGAATCCATCACAGCATACCGCCCGAGCCAATCGCTGCTTTTAGTCAGAATTTCTACGTACACATTTTGTTCTTTCATCAACAGCGCAAGCTGACTTTGTTCCAACATCAGCTTGAGATTTTGCTTAATAAACTCACCCTGCTCAGCAGCCAAGGTCGTGTTAGGTGCTTGGTCCAACTGTCTCCAAACAAAAATTGTACTTAAAAATTCTAAGCTCGAAGTGACCATATCACTTGAGGTCGGCGCAGGCTGAACTATGCTTGGTTCGGTTTCAGTACGGTTTTCAAAAATTTCCCGCATAGAACTTTGGAGGTCAATATTATCTACTTCTTGAATCAACGCACCAATGCGGAGATACACTCCTTGGCGATCAAACGCATCGACACCTCTAAGGCTAGCTAAATCGCTGGCTATTGACTGACGTACCGCAAAAACTCTATTACTGCCAGAACCTACCAATGCAGCATCCGCCGCCACTATCATAGCGATTGCAGCCGAAACATCAGACTCTAGCTGCAGTTTTTGGTTAGCAATACCCAAAAGGTAATCGGCTTCGAATATCTTCCATTCAAAATCGGGCGAGCTGATAACGGATTGCTGCAATGATTCAACAAGACTAACTTTGTTATCAATATTCGCGATATTGACGATTTGATTTTCAATTTGAGCTCTTAACTCAGCAATAGCCGAATCATCTACAGCAAGTGGCTGTTGTAACGCGGAGGTTAGCTGCTGTACTTGCAGTTCAAAATTTTGTAGCTGACGCAACTGTTCTTCTTGAGACTGCTGTAGCCGTTGATTTTCAGACCGAACAGCCGCAAATTCTCCCGCCGATAGACGCTGTTGATAGGCAAGCAACCCCAGGGCCGACAACATCGCCAAGCCTATGAAAGTAAGTAGAAAATTACTTAGGTTACTGCTCTTCCCTTTGACTGCGGTTTTTGACCTAGGTTTCGCGGTGTTCTTATTGGAAATTTCTTCCAATATTTTTGCTGTTTCTGGTTGCTCAGCCACTTAACCCTTCCCCTGCGGTTGACTCTCTAAAGTAGTGTCGGCTAATCGCAGCAAGGCTGCAATGAAAGCTTCGTTGCTTGCCCCGTCGCAGTTGACGACAGCAGTAAAACCATCAACTCTAGCTTGCTCTGCAACACGAGCAGAAGGAACTAATAAACTAAGGCCAGAAAAGTTTTTAAAATGGTCGCCCAAATTTGCTTTAAGCTGGTCTACGGTTTCACTGCTATTGGCGGCAAAAATATTGACGTCAGCAGATAGCAACTCATTGATGAAATCTTTCTCAGGGTAGGTGCAGCCTTGACGAGTATAGACCTCGAAATAATCGACCATGGCGCCACGTTCTCTCAGTGCCGATGCCAATAATTCTCTACCGCCAACTCCCCTAAAAATTGCTATTTTCAGTCCGGCTATATTTTGCAGCAGCGCCAGCTTGAGAATATCTTCGCTGGTTACCCCACTTGCCGATTGAATGACCTTACACCGAAACCGGTCAGCGACAGCTTTTGCCGTACTAGGGCCGATTGCGATGACCTGCAAGTTGACAGGAAATTGTGGCCAGTAATTGTCTATCCACTGACTGCCGAAATAGGCCGCGTTTGTGCTGACAAAAATAGCAATATCATAGTCTGCGAAACTCATGATTTTGCTTTTAATCTGGTTAATCTGTACTTCAGACTTTAACTCTTCAATCACCAGCATAGGTTTACTTAAAGTCTTCACCCCGTGACGATTCAGAGTGTCAATAAGTGGAAGCTGTTGTTGCTCCGGCCTAGTTACTAGAACGGTTTGTTTTTTTAACATCTCATGTGAAGAGCTTGAACTCATCGTTATAAACTACCATCTATTGAGCATTCAAGGCTTGATATTCAATTAATGAGACACCGATGCCAGAATCTCTGCGGCACCCTGTGCCAAAAGATTATCCGCGACATCGATGCCCAATGATTCAGCTTGGCTGATATTCGCTGAGTCCTCATAGCGAAGAATTTCTGAACCGTCCACCCTACCCACTAACGCACGTAGCCAAAGAGTATCGCCCTTGATTTCAGCAAAACTGGCAATAGGCACCTGGCATCCGCCTTGAAGTCTAAAGTTGACTGCCCTTTCAGCAATCACTCGGCAAGCAGTTCCATCATGGTGTAAACCACGAATTAAACCCTGCGTGACTGAATCACCCACCCGACACTCAATACCAACGGCACCCTGTCCACCGGCAGGAAGACAGTCCTGGAAATTCAATTTTTCTCGTATACGCTCAGCCAATTCCAGTCTGATCAAACCCGCCGCCGCAAGAATAATGGCATCGTATCCACCTGCATCTAATTTACCCAATCGAGTACCGACATTGCCCCGAAGATCTAAAACCTTTAGATCTGGTCGTAATTGTTTGAGTTGGCACTGTCTGCGTAAGCTAGACGTTCCGACTATCGCCCCCTCTGGCAAACCTGCAAAAGCCCCATAGTGATTAGAAACAAAGGCATCAGAGGGGTCTTCGCGTTCGCAGATTACGGCTAACTCCAAGCCTTTTGGGAATTCCATAGGCACGTCTTTCATGGAGTGGACCGCAATATCTGCTTCCCCTCTCAACAAAGCATGCTCGAGCTCTTTAACGAAAAGGCCCTTGCCACCGATTTTTGCTAGCGGCGAGTCAAGAATTCTGTCCCCTTTAGTTGTCATTGTCACTAGTTCGACAACTAACCCCTTGTTTGCTTCTTCAAGGGCATCTTTGACGAAATTCGCCTGCCACAATGCTAAAGGGCTCTTTCGAGTCGCTATTTTAAGCGTTTTTTCAGACATAGAATAAAAGCAGCCTCTGATCAGTCTTGGTTAATGTTATTTTACGTCAAAAATCAGCTTTTGTCTGAAAGGGTTAGCCTCATGAGCATAAATTCCCCATGCTTATTAACTTGCTTTCTTCCTGTTATAATCTTTTCCTCGAGAAGCCATGGGCTTTTTTCATCAGAACATCAGTTTAGGCATGTGCAATGACAGAGCAAAACGGTAAGCCCACCGATAGAATGTGGGGCGGCAGATTTAGTGAAGCCACAGATGCTTTCGTCGAGAGGTTTACAGCCTCAATCGATTTTGACAAACGTCTTTATCGGCAAGATATTCAAGGCTCTATCGCCCACGCCTCAATGTTAGAGAAAGTAGGAGTTCTAAGCTCTAACGAAGCCAAGCGAGTTAAAGATGGCCTCATAGAAATTCAATTTGAAATCGAAGCAGGCACTTTCCAGTGGTCCGTTGCCCTTGAAGATATTCACATGAATATTGAAGCTGCTCTAACCCAGCGTATAGGAAGTGTTGGTAAAAAACTTCACACCGGAAGATCTCGTAACGACCAAGTAGCAACTGATATTAAGCTTTATGTCCGAGATGAAATTGATCAAATCTTGCAGCTCATTAAGAAGCTTCAACAAGCATTAGTAGATTTAGCGGAACGCGAAAATTCTACCATTATGCCCGGATTTACACATTTACAAACGGCTCAGCCGATAAGTTTTGGTCATCACATGATGGCTTGGTTTGAAATGTTAGACAGAGATTATGACCGCTTTTCCGATTGCCGAAAAAGAATGAATGTTTCTCCGCTGGGTGCCGCAGCTTTAGCCGGCACAACCTTTCCAATAGATCGCGATTATACGGCCCAGCTATTAGGTTTCGACAGACCTACAAATAACTCATTGGATTCAGTAGGCGACCGGGATTTCGCTATTGAATTTTCGGCTTGCGGCAGCCTACTTATGATTCACCTGTCTCGCTTTTCGGAAGAGCTCGTACTTTGGACTTCCGCTCAGTTTGATTTTATTGAGCTGCCAGACCGGTTTTGTACCGGTTCATCTATAATGCCACAAAAAAAGAATCCAGATGTGCCAGAACTAGTGCGCGGAAAATCTGGCCGAGTTTTTGGTCATTTAAGTTCCCTGCTCATGCTGATGAAGTCACAGCCATTGGCATATAACAAAGACAATCAAGAAGATAAAGAACCTCTATTTGATATCATCGACACACTGAAAGACTGCTTATTTGCCTATGGCGAAATGATGCCTGCGGTAATCTGCAAAAAGGAATCGATGATTTCTGCAACGATGAAAGGGTATGCCACAGCAACAGATTTGGCTGACTACTTGGTCAAGAAAGGTTTGCCATTTCGTGATGCCCATGAAGTTGTCGGAAAAGCTGTAGGGATTGGGATTCAAAAAGGCCTCGATCTCTCCGAGCTTACACTGGCTCAATTGCAAGAGTTCTCAACGCTTATACAGGAAGATGTTTTTGGTGTTCTCACTCTAGCCGGCTCTCTTAATGCTCGGGACCATCACGGCGGGACAGCACCGAACCAAGTACTAAAAGCAGTTGCAACGGCCAGAGAGAAATTGTCGCAGCCTTAAAGTAGATTTAAAAAATCCTTACAGGACTTTTTAAAAACCTAGTGAAGCAAAACGTTATCGTTCGGGCGAAGCTTGCAGCTTGATCTCGTAGCTCAGCAGCTGATTGTCCCGTCTTGTAACCACGTTAACCGTATCTCCCGGGTTCTTTTTCTCAAGAATGGTCGCGTAATCATCCTCATTACCAATAGGCTGACCATCGATTTCGACTATCACGTCACCCAGAATTATCCTTCCCCGTTGATTGGGCTTTATCCCGCGCATGCCGAGTCGCGCAGGGTCGGTACCCTCAACAACATCCATCACGATAACCCCTTCGATTCCCCACATTCGCCGATAATAATCAGGTTGAGGGATATTCCTGATACCAAGAACCGGAGTGAGTACTCGCCCATGCTCGATTAGCTGTGGCACCACATCTTTCACAGTATTAACTGGAATAGCGAATCCGATACCCGAGCTGCCTCCGCTAGGGCTATAGATAGCCGTATTAACACCCACCAACTGACCAAGAGAGTTCAACAAGGGGCCACCAGAATTGCCAGGATTAATCGCGGCATCGGTTTGAATAACGTCGCGAATCTTACGGCGACTAACAGAGTCTATTTCACGCCCTAATGCACTGACTATCCCGACAGTCATTGTTGTGTCCAAACCGAAGGGATTGCCAATAGCGATTACTTTTCTCCCCACTTCAAGTAGGGATGAGTCTCCGGGGATAATAGGAACCAAATCGGCGGCAGGCGCATCTATTTTAAGTACAGCAAGGTCTTTCCCCGCATCGAGTCCCACCGGACGGGCATCGTAAGTTGTGCCATCTTGCAAAGTCACTGACACTTTGTCGGCTTGCTGCACCACATGATAGTTAGTTACCACGTAGCCTTGTTTACTCCAGATAAAGCCAGTGCCACTGCCCTGAGGGACTTCCTGGGGATTCAATGACCTAAACGAACGGACTAATCGTGAGTTTGTGACATTGACAACTGATGGGCTGGCTTGCTTAAAAATTGCGATGTTGTTTTCTTCATCGCTAGTTTTAAACGCTGCGTAGTCGGGAACTTGAGCAATAGAAAGAAAAGGCAAAACTAACGCTGCCAAGCCTAATAGGATTAAATGTAGAGCTTTCATAGTTATGTCACCTTAAGTCATACCGTAAATATGAGAGCAAAACCCAAAGATTCAAGGTTTGGTACTACTTTCCAATAAAGAAAAGCGAAGCGAGGGGTAGCGAGGGGTAGCGAGGGATAGCGAGGGATAGCGAGGGATAGCGAGGGATAGCGAGGATAGCGAGGATAGCGAGGATAGCGAGGATAGCGAGGATAGCGAGGATAGCGAGGATAGCGAGGATAGCGAGGATAGCAATAAAATCAGGCCAAGCTAGGTTCAAATATCCTGCGCAGCCGATTCCATCTCTGTTTCCAGTTCGAACCACTTCTCTTCTTTGTCATTAAGCGTCGTTTTCAGCCGCCCCTGATTCTGCAGCAACTTAGTCAGCGTCGACTTATTAGATTCAGTATAAAGTGATTCATCTGCCAACGAGGATTCAATACGTTCCAGTTCTTTCTGAATCTTCTCTATTTCTTTCTCGACTTTTTTCGCTGCCTGCCGCAGTGGGGCCAGCTGGATGCGCTTAGCTGCGGCCTCTTGTCGCAGCCTTTTTTTATCAAGCCCAGCAACTTCATCCAAAGTAGCTGAATTGCCGCCAACGCTCAGCTGTGCATATTCTTTAACCAGCCATTTCTCATATTCGCCAAGATCACCTTCAAACTGAGTGAAATTTCCCTGATGAATAGAATAAAATTCATCTACAGTATTAGCTAGCAGATGACGGTCGTGGGAAACGATGACCAAAGCACCCTCGTATTCCTGCAAGGCAACTGTTAGCGCATGAACCATTTCTAGATCAAGGTGATTAGTTGGCTCATCCAAAAGCAACAGGTTAGGTCGTCCTGTAACCACTTTTGCAAGCGCCAGCCTGGCTTTCTCACCACCTGAAAAATTGCTGATCACCTCGTCGACCCTAACCCCGCGAAAATCAAAACCGCCCAAAATGTCTCTGGCGTCTTGCTCACTTAGGCCCGCATCAACAGACCGGAGTTCTTGTAACGGTGTTGCTTGCATATTAAGTTCATCAACTTGATGCTGAGCATAATATCCAATCTTCAATTTTTTTGCGGGAAGCATAGCCCCAGCGAGTTGACGAAGCTGCCCCGACAGGACTTTCAACATAGTTGATTTGCCGCTGCCATTAAAACCCAAAAGACCTATTCTTGAATCCGACAGCAAAGACCAGTTAACACCGCTTAATAGTGGCGTATCAAACCCAATGCCAAGATCTTCCACTTGCAGTAAAACAGAAGGCAAATAGTCCATTTTAAAAAACTCAAACCGAAACGGTGAGTCAACATGGGCGGGGGCGATATCCTGCATTTTGTTCAATTCTTTCAACCGGCTTTGGGCTTGCTTTGCTTTAGTCGCCTTGGCACGAAAGCGCCTAACAAAGTCTTCAATCTCCGAACGGCGCTTTTGTTGCTTCTCATACATTGCTTGCTGCAACGCCATTTTCTCTGCCCGAAGTTTTTCGTAAGCGCTGTAGTTGCCTTTATAACTTTCCAGCTTTTTATTATCAAAGCTCACAATGTGGCTAGTGACAGAGTCGAGAAATGTCCTGTCGTGAGAAATTAACAGTAACGTGCCGTCGTAACGCCGTAGCCATTGCTCCAGCCAAACTGTTGCTTCTAAATCAAGGTGGTTTGTTGGCTCATCCAGCATAAGCAGATCGGAGGGGCACATGAGTGCCGAGGCAAGATTTAATCGCACTCGCCAACCCCCGGAAAAACTGCCTACTTTATTGGGAAATTGAGAAGTCGAAAATCCGAGCCCAGAAAGTAGCTGCTCGGCTCTATAGCGAATATCATAGCCATTGATGTTGTCCATCTCTGCCAGCAGCGAAGCAAGTTTATTGTCTTCGTGGGCTTTTTCTGCTTCCTCAATGGCCCTTTCAATTCGGCGGAATTCCTCATGTGAATCAAGCACAAATTCCAGGGCACTCCGATCAATCCCGGGAGTCTCTTGAGCCATCATTGACCAGCGCAACCCATTAGGAAGGTCAATAGCACCTTCCTCTAAGGGAATCTGACCGGCAATTGCCTTAAAGAGACTGGTTTTACCACTGCCATTGCGGCCAATAACACCCACCCGCTGACCGTTGTTCACCACCAGACTGGCATCCTCCAGCAAAAGCTGTTGACCACGCATTACTGCTATATTAATCAGTGAAATCATGTTGTTCGAAGTCAGTTTGCGACGAAATGAGGTCGCAGATAATACACCATAATTGATTTCGAGAGATCGAATTCGTACTATGAGTTGCAAGACTGCCAATAAATAGACAGTACTGAGCTGAGATTACCAATGAAACAGATATTAATTATCGATGACGATGAAAAACTGGGGCAATTGCTAACCCAATACCTCGAGCGCTACGATATGAAGGTGTCAGTGGCCATGGCCCCAGGTAAAGGCTTCGAAATTCTTAAGAAGCTGAAACCTGACCTACTGATTCTAGATGTCATGCTGCCAGAAAAAGACGGATTTGAGGTTTGCAGAGAGATACGAGCTAAATCCTCGATCTATGGTCATTTACCTATTTTAATGTTAACCGCTCATGCTGAGGTCACCGATCGAATTGTCGGTCTAGAACTAGGTGCTGACGATTATCTGCCAAAGCCTTTTGAACCAAGAGAACTCGTCGCAAGAATCCACAATATCCTACGCCGCAGCAGTGATGACAATACTATTCGAGATATTAAACCGATTAATGGCCTTGAAGTAGAAATTTCACGTCGAGAAGTAAAGTTAGATGGCAAAGTTCTTGATCTGACTACAATGGAATACGAGCTACTGATATTGTTTATGCAATTCCCAAATAAGACCTTCACCCGTGATGAGCTAATGAACCGATTACGGGGTATAGATGCAGAATTATTTTCACGGGCTGTTGATACTTTGGTGAGTCGTCTTCGCCATAAACTCGACGACACCTCTAAAACACCTCGATTCATTAAGACAGTATGGGGGCGAGGCTATACCTTTGTTGGCGAACCCCTATGACCAATGTGGTTCAGAAAGTGCGGAAATCACTTTTTTTCCGCTTATCTCTGATATTTGGCATTACAGTTGTACTCTTCCTTATCATTATCTCTATATCACTGCGAGCCATAAACCGTAACGCAGACACCATCGAAGCCATACCCGACTTTTTTACTCGCAACGTGGAATCTATAATTGCAGATATTGGCACTCCACCCAATCTCGCTAACGCAATGCGCTTAGCCGATGAGCTTGAGTGGAGCATCAATATACGCAATCCAATAATGCGCTGGAGTTCTGACCCTGATAATAGACTCGACGTTGATTCTTCTATCTACGCTAGAGCCCTAGCTACCAATGCCGAAGTACGAACGATTAATAGCGAGGACATCATCAGAGTGCGCCGCGGTGACTATGATTTCTTCTTGTATCAACGCTATATCAATGACGGTGAGATTAACTATTTCGCTATTTACTCAGGCCTGACTTTAGCCGCCTTAGTGCTTTTTCTAAATTATTTCATGGTCAATAAGCTACTAGACCCAGTACGCCTATTAAGAAAAGGCGCCGAAAGAATTAGGAAAGGAGATTTGAGTTACCGAGTTAAAAGCAATCGACAAGATGAGTTAGGCGAGTTGACTGAAAGTATTAATCACATGGCCGACTCACTGCAATCCATGCTTGAAGCAAAACGGCAGCTATTGATGGCAATAAGTCATGAACTGCGAACCCCCTTAACCAAAGCCAAGCTCCGCTTAGAGTTCATGCCAGAAAGCGAGGAGCGAGAGCACCTTAGAGAAGACATTGATGAGATTGACCATTTAATTTCAGATTTAATAGAAGCCGAACGATTAAATGGCGATCATTCCGTTTTAGTATTGGAAGTGGTTAATTTTTCAGAATTCATCGGCAATGTTGCACACCAGTTCGATAACTATACTGGCGGCATCGAGTTTGTTTCTCCGGATAGGGACCACGAGTTTTTGATAGACAAACTGCGTATTCGTCTTTTGATCACCAACCTTTTAAATAACAGTATCCGTCATGGTGAAGGCAATCCCATATTAGTAAAGATAGATTATTTTGAAGAGCAGGCAAGCATCGAAGTCATAGATCAAGGTGAAGGTATTACGAAAGAACACCTGTCACAAATTAGTGAACCATTTTACCGAGCTGACAGTTCCCGGCAAAGAAACACCGGCGGTTTTGGGCTCGGGCTGTATCTATGCCGGCTGATTGCTGACGCCCACGGGGGTAATCTCAAGATTCAAAGCCAGATTGGCAAGGGAACTCACATCACTGTTCAAATACCCC
>CAWKZY010000003.1:0-161764 GCA_963854625.1 Gammaproteobacteria bacterium
TTATTCACGGAGCTATTGCCGAAGGCGCGATGGCTTTTCTTAAGCAGGAATATAAGTTCCTAGCTATCTTTATGGTGGTGTTTGCAGCTGTCATCGCTTTATTGATCGACGATAGCCATACCCCGGATATAAGGGAAGGCGTTTATACCGCTATCGCTTTTTTGTTTGGCGGTGTCATCTCTATCGCATCCGGCTACATCGGAATGATAGTAGCCACACAAGGCAATGCTCGAACTACTGTCTCAGCTCGAAATAGCATATCTAGTGCATTCGAAGTGGCGATAAATTCTGGCGCAGTCATGGGCTTTGCTTTGGTCGGTCTTGCTGTCTTGGGTCTGGTAATTGTTTATGTAGTAATGGCCTATTTATTGTCGGACTTGGGTCCTGAAAACAATCATATCCTAATGGAAGTAATTGCAGGCTTTGGTCTGGGCGGATCGACTATCGCTCTATTTGCGCGTGTTGGCGGCGGTATCTTTACTAAAGCGGCGGACGTCGGTGCTGACCTAGTTGGTAAAGTGGAGAAGGGCATTCCCGAAGACGACCCACGTAACCCTGCGGTAATCGCTGATAACGTTGGTGACAACGTGGGAGATGTTGCGGGTATGGGTGCTGACTTATTTGGCTCATGTGCTGAAAGTACGTGCGCGGCAATGGTCATCAGTGCTGCGGTTTTTGCCTATGACCCTAATGCGTTACTTTTCCCTATCTTGATTAGTGCTGTTGGTATTCCAATCAGCCTTATTACCAAGCTTATGGTTGGTGTTAAAACTGAAGAAGATGTGGCTCCTGCCTTGATGAAGCTGCTAATCATCTCTAGCGCACTTATGGCGTTCGTTATGTATTTCTTCACGATGGCGCTTATTCCAGAGACATTTGAACTTGCCCCTGGCGGTGAGTCTTATACTAACATGGGTGTTTATCTTTGCTTCTTAGCGGGGCTTGTATCTGGGCTCGCGGTTGGCTTGTTGACTGGCTACTACACATCTGACAAGTATGGTCCGGTTCAAGAAGTGGCCAAGTCATGTGAGACTGGTGTAGCAACAAACATCATTTATGGTTTGGCTTTAGGGTATAAAAGTACTGTTCTACCTTACTTATGTATTGCGATTTCCATCTTTATATCGTGGGAACTGGCCGGCATGTACGGTGTCGCTATTGCTGCTCTTGGAATGCTGGGCACATTAGTAATAGCTTTAACAATCGACGCCTACGGCCCGGTTGCTGATAATGCTGGTGGCATTGCAGAGATGGTAGGTCTGGATAAAGAAGTGCGTCGTCGCACAGACATATTAGACTCCGCGGGTAATACCACTGCTGCTATTGGTAAAGGTTTTGCTATCGGCGCGGCAATTCTGACATCGTTGGCACTGTTTGCTGCATTCATTACTACGGCTTCTAAGCTGAGCGGCGCACCTATTACTATGAGCTTGCTCGAGCCAATGGTATTCACAAGTGTGTTTGTAGGTGCAGTTATGCCTTTCCTATTCTCAGCAATGACGATGAAGTCTGTGGGCAAAGCTGCTTTTGATATGATTGAAGAAGTGCGTCGTCAATTCAAAACAATTCCTGGCATCATGGAAGGCACCGGAACGCCTGACTACGCAGAATGCGTGGCTATTTCTACCCGTGCAGCCCTGCGTGAAATGATAGCTCCGGGTGTATTGATTATGGGTGCCCCGTTGTTAACTGGTTTCTTGTTCGGAGTTGAAGCGGTTGCAGGTTTGCTTGCAGGATCTTTAATCACGGGTGGAGTACTTGCGATTGCTTCATCAAATAGTGGTGGCGCTTGGGATAATGCTAAGAAATATATCGAAGCTGGCAACCTAGGTGGCAAAGGCTCCGAGGTGCACATGGCAGCGGTTGTTGGCGATACGGTTGGCGACCCATTGAAAGATACTTCTGGTCCTTCATTGAATATTTTGATAAAGCTTTCAGCGATATTGAGTCTTGTATTTGCGCCATTCTTTGTTCAATACGGTGGCATATTGCTATAGCAATAAGTTAGAACCAAAAAAGGGGCCTAATGGCCCCTTTTTTATTGTTTGGAATTTGTTCTAAAGGTCTATCCTGCTCTCAAAATGAAACAATACCCATTCTTTTGTATCCGTGGATACATTCAAATTTAAATCCGTCCAGCTTGTCGTGACACTCTCAACGCACTGATAGATTCGAAAGGAGTTTGTGTTCTCTATGATCAAATTTCTAACAGAAGGGTTTAATGTGTAGTTTGAGACTTCAACCAATCTCCAGTTCCCATCCATAGTTCGCTCAATACACTCATCGCCCGTTAGTAAGTCTATATACTCAAACTCTGTGTCAGCATAGCCCGCAGCAGGCACTTCTAAAGCCATGGGTAAGACTATTGGCACAATATCGTCAGAGGCCTTACTAAATGTAATAGTATCAATTCTAATAGGGCCATCAGTTTGGTTGTGGGCTACAAGCCTCAAGCCATCGTCTGTATTTTCTCCCCAGGCGGAAGAGTAGAAGGCAAACTTGATCTCTGATTCGTCTTGAAGCTCAGCCGCGGCAGTAATGCTAGCGAGGCTAATAGCTATCAAGGTGGTTCCAAGACTTCTTAGCATGGAGTTTTGTCTCTCTTTCTGTCGGTTAATGCGCTACATTATTTCATTTTGGGTTAGATTCTAGCGGTCAAGCTGGGGAATTGTCATTCCTATTTTCTTTTGAGTGGGGATAAATCATAATCTTGTGTGCTTTCAAGGGGCCAGTTTTGCCCTTCCAACTTCATGTTAACTAAAAATAGGCCCTAAGTTTGAGTAATTTGGACAATGTTAAGCACGTAATTTGTGTTGCTTCTGGAAAAGGGGGTGTGGGTAAATCAACCACGGCCGCAAATTTGGCAATAGCCCTTTCTCAGATGAATTTGAGAGTAGGGCTTTTGGATGCGGATATTTATGGCCCCAGCGTACCAATTTTGATGGGTGTCGCTGTCGGAACTCGGCCGGAGATTAAAAATAAGAAAATCATGGTGCCAATCAAAGCGCATGGCATCGAATGCAATTCGATGGGTTTTCTTGTCGACGCTCAAACTGCTATGGTTTGGCGAGCTCCAATGATTCTGTCGGCATTTAATCAGATTATGAATGATACTGAATGGTCTGCATTGGACTTTCTTATTATCGATATGCCTCCAGGAACGGGAGACATACAGCTAAGTTTAGCTCAATCGACCCGGCTTAGTGGAGCAGTCATTGTCACAACTCCTCAAGATATCGCTTTGGCAGATGCAGTGAAAGGCATTGAAATGTTCAAAAAGGTGGGCGTGCCTTTATTGGGCGTAGTTGAGAATATGAGCATGCATGTTTGCACCAATTGCGGTCATGAAGAGGCGATATTCGGAGAAGGGGGTGGCCTCAAACTTGCCAGAGATTATGAGGTTGAAGTGATCGGTAGACTTCCGCTGGATTTGACTATACGAGAACAGACAGACAGTGGGTTTCCTGTGGTAGCATCAAATCCTGAGAGTGCAGTGGCAACAGCATATTTAAGCCTCGCTGGACGCGTCATAGAGCAGGTGGAAGCAGTAGCAGAGTCGGCTAGTGCGGCGCCAACATTAACAATAACAGACGACTAACAAGTCGTACGACTAATTTATTTTACTGGGGTATGACTTTTGGATGCTGTAAATGATTTTCTGATTTTTATTGATGGTTATTTGGGAAGTGCGATTTGGTTTCCTGCTTTATTGCTTTCTGTTGGTATATTTTTCACCTTGTATCTGGGCTTTCCACAGATTCGGTATTTTAAGCACGCGATTGCCGTTACTACTGGCAAATTCGACAAGGCAGGGGCAAGAGGTGACACGACTCATTTTCAAGCGCTAGCAACTGCCCTTTCAGGAACAGTGGGAACCGGGAATATTGGGGGTGTCGCTCTGGCTCTCCACTTAGGTGGCCCCGCTGCTCTTTTTTGGATGTGGATGACAGCATTTTTTGGCATGACCAGTAAATTTGTAGAAGTGACTCTCTCGCATAAATACCGTGAACAAACAGCAGATGGAACAATGGCTGGTGGCCCCATGTACTACATGGAGAAAGGTCTTAATGCAAAATGGCTAGCTGTCATCTTCGCTATGGCGACAGTGCTAAGTTCATTCGGTACCGGCAACTTACCCCAAATCAACAGTATCGCAGCGGGTCTAGAAAGTACTTTTTCCATAGAGCCGATCGTTACCGGTGCAGTGTTATCTGTTCTTCTTGCATTGGTCATAATTGGCGGTATCTCTAGAATCGCAAAAGTTGCGGCAGCGATTGTCCCCACCATGGCGATAATCTATATGATTGGTGCTTTTGCCGTAATCATTCCCAATATAGGTAATATTCTGCCTTCTTTCGTAGCAATATTTAGCGATGCGTTTACCGGTTCGGCGGCCACCGGGGGGTTCCTTGGTGCAACATTCGCTTATGCTTTTGACCGTGGCGTAAACCGCGGACTCTATTCAAATGAGGCCGGTCAAGGTTCCGCACCAATTGCTCACGCTGCTGCAAGAACAGAAGAGTCAGCAGATGAGGGTATGGTATCAATTCTAGAGCCTTTCATTGATACCATAGTGATTTGCACGATCACCGGTTTAGTGATTCTGTCATCGGGTGTGTGGATGGAGAAATTCGACAATGAATTTCAGCGGGCGGATATGCGCTTTCTATCGGGAACCTATACAGAGTCAAGTGAGGCCGATGTCGGGGAGCTTTTTTCTTTCCTCAATGGCGATGATTCAAACGCGCAGGACTACAGTGGAGCCATCACCCTTGTTAATGGAGTTGCCACTAATAGCAGTGATTTTACGCTTATTAGCGCAAGATCTTTTGCCGAGGAAGTGCGTTACCTTAAGGGAGATGAACCGATAACTGGGCAGATTTCTGTCTCCGAAGGCAAGCTGGAGGACCCCTCAATAGCGGTTTCTGGCCTGTCTTTACTTCACTCTGTTCCCTTAACCACTATGGCCTTTACCAAAGGGCTATTTGGAGATTTTGGTAAATACATTGTATCGATAGGGTTGCTGCTGTTTGCGTTTTCGACTGCGATAGCTTGGTCGTACTACGGGGACAGGGCCATGACGTATCTTTTAGGACCTAAATCTGTATTGCCTTATCGAGTGGTGTATGTGGTTGGCTTTTTCTATGCCGCTTTTGCTGATACGACTGTAGTTTGGAACATTTCCCTGATCACTATTGTCCTCATGACAGCGCCGAATTTATTCGGCATATTGTTCATGCACAAGGAAATGAAGCAGACAGTGAAGGAGTATTGGGAAAAGACCGATCATGGTAAGCACAAAACTTAGCCTCTCCCCTTTCTCTTAATTAGAAGGCCCGAAGGCCACTGCGAGCTAGCTAGTTCGCAGTGGCCTTTTCTTCGCCTGGTAGACGTATATTTTCCACAATTTCTTGAACTTCCTCAGGCGCATCTTTAGTAAACATAAAGACTCCATACGCGCTTATCAAATTCAAAATGGTTCCCATTGTCCCAATACCCTCTGGTGAAATGCCAAACAACCAACTCTCGGCATTGTCCGCGTTTGGGTTTAAGAATCTAAAGTAGATGATGTACGCAGCCGTAAAGCTAAAACCCACTACCATTCCTGTGATAGCACCTTCCTTGTTCATCTTTTTATTAAATATGCCTAAAACTATTGCAGGAAAAAATGATGCTGCAGCCAATCCGAAAGCAAAGGCGACTACTTGAGCGACATAAGCTGGTGGATTGATACCAAAGTATCCCGCCACCAGTACTGCAAAGAATATTGATATTCGCGCATAACGCAGCTCCTGTTTATCTGTAATAGCTGGCATAAAGGTGCGTTTTAAAAAGTCGTGGGCAACAGAAGTGGAGATTACGAGCAGGAGGCCTGCTGCAGTTGAGAGGGCCGCAGCTAGGGCACCGGCGGCAACCAAGGCAACAACCCAATTCGGTAGTCCTGCAATCTCAGGATTTGCCAGTACCATGATGTCTCTGTTTACTGTTAATTCATTGGTTTCTGGATCGCCCACATATTGAATTAAGCCATCACTGTTCTTGTCGTCAAACACAATTAAGTTTGTCTTTTCCCATTTGCTAAACCACTCAGGTACTTCGGAGTATTGGGCATTGCTTACTGTGTTGATGAGGTTGGTTCTCGCGAAAGCGGCCACCGCAGGAGCCGTTGTGTACAAAATGGCAATAAACACTAGTGCATAGCCAGCTGATTTTCGTGCATCTCTGACATTAGGTACTGTGAAAAACCGAATGATCACATGTGGCAATCCGGCAGTGCCGAACATCAAGGCGGCTGTGATAAAGAATACGTCTTGTGTGCTGCGCTGACCTTCAGTATAGGCGGCAAACCCCAAGTCTTGACCCAATCCATCCAGACGGTCGAGCAGGTAGCCGCCACCGAATGCTTCGGTGAGTTCCGAGCCAAATCCAATTTGAGGAATAGCTTGGCCTGTCATTAAGATGGAAATAAAGATCGCAGGAACCATGAAGGCGAAAATTAGCACGCAGTATTGAGCGACTTGGGTATAAGTAATCCCTTTCATTCCACCTAAAACAGCATAGAAGAAGACGATCGCCATGCCGATAACCACCCCAGTCGTAATATCGACTTCAAGAAACCGAGAAAAGACGATTCCGGCCCCTTGCATTTGGCCGCATACATAGACAAATGAAACGACGATAGCGCAGAAAACAGCAACCAGCCGAGCGGTTCGTGAGTAATACCGGTCACCAATAAAATCTGGGACTGTAAATTTTCCGAATTTGCGAAGATAGGGGGCTAGCAGTAAAGCTAACAACACATAGCCACCTGTCCAACCCATAAGATAGAAAGCCCCGTCCCTTCCGAGAAAAGAGATTAAGCCCGTCATTGATATAAAAGAGGCGGCCGACATCCAATCGGCGGCGGTAGCTAGTCCATTGGCAAGTGGCGGTACGCCTCCGCCAGCAACATAAAACTCATCTGTTGAGTCAGCCCTAGACCAAATAGCAATGCCTATATACAGGCCAAAGGTTAGAAAAACGAAAATGTATGTCCAAATCTGTACGCTCATTTCGACTCTCCGCTGTTTGCATTTTTGTCTTTGTCTTTGTCTATTGCAGCCGCATAGCGTTCATCTAACTTATCCATTAAATAGATGTAAACGAGGATAAGTATAACGAATACGAAAATTGAGCCTTGCTGAGCTATCCAGAAGCCTAGTTTGAAGCCGCCAAATTGGATTGTGTCTAATGCGTCTACAAATAAGATTCCACAGCCAAAAGATATAAAAAACCAAACTGATAAAAGTGAGAGGACAATACGTAGATTACTCTTCCAGTAATCTTTTGCGTGTTGATTAGGCATGATGGGGCTCCGCGGAATTGTTATTATTGGGTTAAGGAGCTGAAAAAAATGTATTTAATTCCAATAAGTTGCTGAATTAAAAACAAATTTCCAAACGCCAACGATGTTATCACTTTACAAATTCAGGGTATAGCTGCCGGTTATCTGTCACGTGAAGTTAAACCGCTGCGCCTGCCCCTTGTCTATTCGATGTTGTCAACTAGACTTAGGGAAGCGAGTTACAGTTTTTAGATCTTGGCTAGAAAATTTTGAGCTGCAAGGTATTGATGAACAATTCACTTTTAAAAACGTTACACCAAGCACATTTAAGCGTGTTGCTGGGTTTCTCGTTAGCAATTATCGCCGCTATGACTGCATATTTTACCTATAGTGCCGACGTAGAAAGCCCAACGGGCACCTTTAATGCGGCTGACCTTATATTTATCACACTAGTTGCTATCGCCGGGCAGTGGGTGATTAGTGTGGTTGTAATTCAACGCCTAAAAAAAGTATTGCTCAACCATACCGAAAAAATTCATGATTCTAATGCTGATCTGAGACTAAGCGTTAACGCTCGAACCACAGATCTTGAGCAAGCCACCGCTGATTTACAAAAATCACTACAGGCTAAAAGTGAGTTTTTGGCGACTATGAGTCACGAAATCCGTACGCCTATGAATGGAGTTTTAGGGATGTCTCAGTTACTGGTTGAGACTAACCTTAGTGAGCGCCAGCGCCGCTATGTGAGCATTATTAATGCTTCCGGAAAGGCCCTTTTAGAACTCCTGAATAATGTGCTTGATTTCTCGAAGATCGAAGCAGGCAAAATGGAGCTCGAAAATATACCTTTCGATCTACAGAGTTTGGTGGATGAGTGTCTGGATATTTTTTCGTTAAAGGCACATGAACGAAAGGTTAATCTTTACGGTGGGCTTTCGCCAGAGACTCCAAGAGTTCTTTATGGCGACCCAACGCGTCTTCGGCAAGTCCTAGTTAATCTTATTTCTAATGCTGTTAAGTTTACATTCGATGGTGACGTGTCAGTTCAGGTCGCTGTATGCCAAGGTGAAATTCTGGCTTTGAATAGGATAAAACTTCAGTTTTTAGTAAAAGATGAAGGTATAGGGATGGATGAGCAGCAGCAGAAAAAGCTGTTTAAAGCATTTTCGCAATCAAATTCGTCAACCACTAGAAAGTTTGGAGGAACTGGTCTAGGGCTTGTGATTAGCCGCCAAATACTGCGCTTGATGGGGGGGGATATTAAGGTTGAGAGTCAGTTGGGTGAGGGGTCTGTTTTCGGCATTGAGCTAGAACTAAGCGTGCTTGCTGAGAAGGCAAGGGCGATTTATAGAGTTGCAGAAACTTCACTCAAAGGAATTGCCGCACTTGTAGTGGAGTCCCCTAGCGCCGCTAGATTATATTCTCAGCAGCTGAGTCATTGGGGAGCCGGAGTTTATTCGGCAAGTAGTCGGTCGGAGGCAGTGGAAAAAATTAAACTAATACCAGAAAATCAGGTTATTCAGATACTAACCGCAGCCACTTTGGTAGATGGCAGCGGACTTGATTTAGCTGAAGACGTTGAACGCCAGTTTCCAAATAGGGAATTTCAGATTATGGTAATTGCACCTATAACTACAGACTGTATCGACTCACCTCCGCCGGGGATACATAAAATATTAGAGAGACCGGTAACCTCTAGCGCCCTTCATCAGGCGGTAATTCGTGCGTCCCTTGCCCAGCCTTTAAGTTATTCGACTGCAGTATTATCGCCTGAACGTCAAGATTTTGGTGATATCAGAGCTTTGGTGGCTGAAGATAATAAAATAAACCAGTTGGTTATTAACGGCATTTTGAAGAAATTTAACATCACTCCCATAATCGTTGAAGATGGAGCTGATGCGGTGAGTAAAGTGCAGGCAGGGGGTGATGGATTTGACTTAATTCTTATGGACTGTGAAATGCCAGTTATGGACGGGTGGGAAGCTGCAGAAATGATTCGCGCTCGCGAGATGAACAAAAAAGTGTTGACGCCTGTAAAAATTATAGCGCTAAGTGCCCATGTTATAGAAGATCCAAAAAAGAGGGCGATCGCGTCGGGTATGGATTGTTTTGTCTCCAAACCCGTCAATATTGATTCGGTAGGAGAAATCTTGCATGAATACTTCCCTCGCCCCGTTGAGCCTGAAAAGGACGATCAGGGCTCATTTTCAGGAGGTAGTGTTCAGTGATTCTCACTATCTCCCTCACGTAATAGGTCTTGGGTTTTAATTTGCAAGACACGCCGCTTCGCTTCATTCGCCCGCTGAAATTCTCTGTGTAGTTGCCTTAACTGTTGTCTGTCTAATTGAAGGTTCTTGAGCAGAACTCGATTTATCCCTTCATCGCCATTTTCAAGAATATCTTTTGCTTGCTGTTTGATTTCTTTCTTTTTTTGATTTTTGTCAGTCTGGTAATTAGACGACAGTACCCTGTCCAGTTTTTGTGTTATCGATTTCACATCACTGTCGCGCATAACTCTGCCGATAAATTGAAGCTGGCGGCGCTTAGCCTCATTGCTATTGGGCAGCCGATTATATTCATGAATCACAGCAAAGGCTTCTTCGCTCAATGGCAGTTCATTGAGTTGGGTGTTTGTGAGTTCAGTTAAGCGTTTGCCTAGCGCCTGCATTGCATCGGCTTCACGTTTACGCTGGCTCTTGCTAATGATGCTTTCTTCATTTTCAATATTCATGATACATAGAAAACCTGTGCTAATCCGAGGAATGCTAGAAAGCCTACGGAATCTGTTACTGTTGTTAGTGCTACCGATCCGGCTAATGCCGGATCAATATTAATCCGTTTCAAGAACAGGGGTAAATAGGCGCCGGCTAGGGCAGCGATAACCAAATTAATCATCATGGCCGAGGCAATGATGCAGCTAAGCTGGATATCTTGATACCAAAAAAATGTAACTAAGGAAATCACCAACGCCCAAAGCAGTCCATTGAGAGCGGCTACTCCTAGCTCTCTGGTTAATAACCAGCGACTATTAGAGGGACTGATATGACCGAGAGCCAAACTACGTATAACAAGGGTGAGCGTCTGCGTTCCTGCGACGCCACCCATATTCGCGACAATGGGCATTAGCACTGCAAGATATACCACTTGATCTAAAGTATCTTGGAAAAGATAGATGACAAAGGATGCAAAAACCGCAGTCATCAGGTTGACGCCAAGCCAGAGAGCTCTTCTTCTCGCTGTTTTGAACACCGGTGCGAAGGTGTCATCTTCCTCATCTAGGCCGGCCATACTCATCAATGAGTGCTCAGCGCTATCCCTGATGACGTCAACCACGTCGTCAATAGTGATTCTGCCAAGAAGCTTGCCAGTTTCATCGACTACGGGTGCAGAAACCCAATCGTGTTGCTCGAATAGCTGAGCCACCTGAGTAGCGGGCATATCAACCCTTATGGCTTCTATATCCTCTCTCATGATCTCTCGTACAGTAGTTTGAGGGTCGGATACCAATATGTCTCGCAGTGGCAATATGCCCAAAAATTGGTCTTCGCGGCTAACAACTAGCAGATTGTCGGTCATTTCCGGAATGCGATCATGTCGGCGTAGATAGCGCAGGACGAATTCTATAGTGTGATTTCGACGCACTGTAATAGTGTCCGTGTTCATCAACCCGCCAGCGGTATCCTCATCAAAGGCAAGTATGGTCACCATTCGATCGCGGTCCTGCTGATCCATAGCTTGTAAAACTTCCCCGGTGATTTGAAGTGGAAGTTGTTGCAGTATGTTCGCTATGTCATCGGTTTCTAGTCCCTCGGTCAGCTCAAAGACTTGGGCTGCATTGAGTTCACTGAGGATATCGTTCTGCAAATCTTCATTAAGGTACTGAATGACCTCGCCTTCAGACTCCTTGTCTACTAGTTGCCAGAGTACGCTTCTCGTTTTCGGAGGCGAAGACTCAAGGAGGTGGGCAATGCCAGCGGTTGGCAGGGTTTTAAGCATTTGCCTAACTTGATAAAGGGAGCCACTATCTAGAGCTTGGTTAAGCTCAAAGACTGGGTCTTTATGAGTTTGAGAATCGTTAGGTTGAATCATTTTCTGCTCTTATTGAACACACTAGCTAAATTGAGGTCGATGATTTGCAGCTATACTTAGGCCCAGACGGCTGGAACGGCGCAATTCTACAGCTATTTGTAGTACAAAAGAAATCTCTTGATTGCCACGAGCTAGCGTAGTTAAAGGCGATATGAGCGGATCGGCACGCTATTCTGATTCGTCGAATCTATCGGTTATAAGGGTTTTTATGGCTTGCATTGCCTGCTCTTCATCGCGGCCTTCTATTTCCAGTTGCAAGACTGTTCCTTTAGTGGCTGCAAGCATCATTAAAGACAAGATACTTTTTCCGTCAACCATTTTTTCCTGGCCGATTTTTATCGTGCTGCTAAAGCTGCTGGTTAGGGTGACAAGTTTAGATGCTGCTCGAGCATGCAGCCCCGCTTTATTTATTATTTCAATGTTAGCTTGCAGCATTGCGATGGTCCTATTTTTAGTCTAATTCGCGTTTATTTAGATTGGGTCAATCTAGTTCGCGATGACGAACTTGCACATTATTGATTTTCTCAGCGAACCTTTGCCCTAATTGTTCGCATATATAAACAGACCGGTGTTGGCCTCCAGTGCAGCCAATTCCTACTGTCATGTAGCTGCGGTTGTTACTTTCAAATGAAGGTAGCCATTTATCCAAATATTGAGAAATGTCGCCTAGCATTTCGGCGACTAGAGGTTGTTTGTCGAGATATTCAATTACAGAAGTATCTCTACCAGTAAGGCCTCGCAGCGACGTGTCCCAATAAGGATTAGGAAGGCATCTGACATCGTAGACTATATCGGCATCAACTAAGATGCCGTTTTTGAATCCGAACGACTGAAAAGCCAAAGCAAGACTCGTATCTTTATTTTCCACCAAGCGACTCATGATGGTATCTCTGAGGTCATGCAAGGACATGCTGCTTGTGTTGATGGGCAGAGTTGCCATAACTGAGATCGCTTCAAGCAATTCAGATTCCTTGTCGATCGCTTCCTTTAATCCAATGCTTTCGGAAGTTAATGGATGCTTTCTTCTGCTTTCGCTAAATCGTTTTAAAAGCGTCTGGCTGTTGGCATCCAAAAAGATGACTTCAGTTGAGAAGGATTGCGCCTCAAGGCTCGATATAATGCTGGGAACTTGTTCTAGATCCGATGAGATATTTCTGGCGTCAATGCTCACTGCTACGTTGGGCGCCCCAATGGCTCCAGAGGCTACCCTTTTGGCTAGTGCAGGTAGAAGGCTAGCAGGTAAATTATCTATACAATAATATCCCCTATCCTCAAGGATGTGGAGGACGGTACTTTTTCCTGATCCAGATCTGCCGCTGATAATTGTGAGTTTCATATGCGCTACCTCAGGCATTTAAGCCTACTGATTAACTAGCATAGTGTCGATTACTGCTGCTGTTGCTAATAGGTAATTGCGATATTGTATAGATCTTCAGAGTCTTGAGTATTTCTCAATGTGTAGCAAAAATCATTATCACTGAATAATCTGGCGAGCCCCGCGAGTGTTTGTATATGTTCATCTGTTTTTTGTTCTGGTACGATCAAAACGAAAATTATATCCACGGGACTATCATCAATAGAATCGAAATCGATCGCTTCTTTCAATGTGATTAGCATGCCTACAATATCCGAGCAAAATGGAACGCGACAATGGGGTATTGCGATTCCCGCACCGATTCCAGTACTGCCTAACTGCTCTCGAGCCATCAGAGAGTTAAAAATATCTCCAGCGTCCAATTCGCTGCTTGAATTCGAAAGATATTCACCGATCGTTTTCAAAATACGTTTCTTGCTACTGCCCTCTAATTGGCAATGACATCTAGCCTGACTTAAAATTTTATCCAGTTCCATTACTACTTTCTCTTCAACCTCTTATTAAAAATGGGCTTGCATCTAATTTTGGCGACCAATTACATTAATCAACTAGGCGCTTTCGTTCATTCGATGGAGGAATCGACAGTGATTCTCGGTACTTTGCGATGGTGCGCCTAGCAACGTTTATACCTCTCTCTTCCAGTAATGCGGTAATTTTACTATCACTTAGTGGTTTACGTACATTCTCAGCTGCAACTAATTTTTTTATAATTGCGCGAATAGCGGTAGATGAGCACTCGCCTCCGCCTTTAGTGGACACATGACTGGAGAAAAAATACTTAAGCTCAAAAATGCCGCGGGGAGTGTGCATGTACTTTTGTGTTGTGACCCGAGAAATTGTTGACTCATGCATACTGACAGCCTCTGCAATATCGTGCAGAACGAGGGGTTTCATGGCTTCCTCGCCATATTCTAGGAACCCCTTTTGATGTTCGACTATCCGAGTTGAAACTTTCATGAGGGTTTCATTACGGCTTTGCAGACTTTTAATAAACCAGCGAGCCTCCTGTAAATTATCGCGCAAATAGTTGTTGTCATTACTCGAATCGGCACGTTTAACGAGAGATGCGTAGCTGCTATTTATCCTGATTTTCGGCGCAGTTTCAGGGTTCAATTCGACCTTCCATTTGCCCGAATCTGATTGTTTGGTAACGATCACATCGGGAACAACGTAGGTAGTGGTGGGAGGAGAGATTGCAGACCCTGGTCTCGGATCGAGGCTTTCTATCAACGCAATGGCTAGTCTAAGTTCAGGTTCTTTTAGCTTAGTTCTACGCATCAGCTGAGCGTAGTCTCGGTGACCAAGTAGCTCTAAATGTTCACAAACTATTAACTTAGCATGAGTTACCTGGTTAGCTGAAACAGTGCCTTCAAGGTGGTTTAATTGAGTTTCTAAGCATTCAGAGAGATTTCGATATCCAACCCCTAAAGGATCAAACTGCTGAATGCGGTGGAGAACAGCGGTCACCTCATCGAGTTCAATTTCCAGTTCGGCGTCGAAACCTGAATGGATTGACTCGACATCAACTGTCAACATACCGTTGGCATCAATAGCATCGATGATTGCAAAACCAATGGAGAGGTCTTTCTCAGACAGCGGCGTTAGATTGAGCTGCCAATGCAGATGATCTTGTAATGTTTCCTCTGCGGCATTTCTGGATTCGAAATCGGAAGATTCTGAATCAAATGATGACGAAGAGGACTGGCTGTTAGAATAGGTATCATCCCAATTGCTGTCGACGCCTGATTCTGATGCGATATTGTCTTGCCAGTCAGATTCATCGGAAGTCTGATAGTCGTTATCTGAAACTTCTTCTGAGGGCGCGGTGTCACTCTTTACTTCCTGCTGTGTATTAGAGTCCGTCTGAAGATCTTTAGTTTCATCATCTTCTATTAGCTCTAGCATTGGGTTTGATTCTAGCGCCTGATGGATTTCTTGCTGTAAATCCAGAGTCGATAACTGAAGTAGTTTTATCGCTTGCTGAAGCTGAGGTGTCATGGTCAGTTGCTGACCAAGCTTGAGCTGTAACGATAATTTCATAGTGTTAGTAGCTGATGCGTTCTGCCCAGCTTAATGCCGAACGATAAGATAAGTTGTATCGATTATAGCAAATATCATGCCTGTTTTAATAGCGGCGTTTATCTGCCAGATAAAGCAGCTTATTTTGGTTTTCTGAGGCAGTGCTTAACTGGTTACGGTTCTTTTTTATTTTTAAGCTACTGATAAACCTTGCTAATTTTCGAAAATAGCGTGAGTTTCTAGCTTCGCCAAAGTCGGTTTAAAGACAGTATCCTGAGATGGGGCATTTTGTTACATGCAGGGGTAATGAGCGCGGTTGAAAGGCTGGACGGGCTGAAGCGTTAAATTCGAAACTGTTCGCCCAGATAAACTTCTCGAACCTTATCATTGCTTATAATGGCATTTGCATCACCTTCAGCGATTATTTTGCCTTCACTGACGATGTAGGCATTCTCACAAATATCGAGAGTTTCTCTTACATTGTGATCTGTTAGCAGTACACCGATACCACGTGCCTTGAGGTGCTTTATTATCTGCTTAATATCACTCACTGATATAGGGTCCACCCCTGCAAAAGGCTCGTCCAGTAAAACAAATTTAGGATCAGTTGCTAGCGTTCGCGCTATCTCTGTTCGGCGCCGCTCGCCACCGGATAAGCTCTGGCCTTTGTTAAGGCGGATGTGGCCGATATTAAATTCATCGAGTAACGATTCCAATTTAAGGTGCCGTTCTGAGCGACTAAGGTCTTTGCGAGTTTCAAGGATGGCAAGGATGTTCTGTTCTACGGTCAATGTTCTAAATATTGAAGATTCTTGGGGCAAATATGAGAGCCCGTAGCTAGCTCTTTGATGGATAGGAAGGTCTGTCAGATCGTGTGTGCCAAGTTTTACGCTGCCGCCGTCTGCGTGTACCAAGCCTACAATCATATAAAAACAGGTGGTTTTACCCGCGCCATTGGGGCCTAGCAGACCGACGATCTGACCTTGTTCAATGCTAACTGAAACGTCTCTAACTACCTCGCGGCCCTTGTAGCTTTTGGCGAGGCTGGATGCGACAAGCATAAAATTTCTCTTTATTCTGGCTGATCTGTTTGGCTAAGAATTCCCGCGCACGGGCCGGTTGCTTTTCTAATCAGATCAGTGTTCGGTAAATATACGATAGCAATGCATTTCATAGTTGAGTCTGGCGATTCAATGAGAGCATTGCCTATCAGTTCAATGATTGTGTCACCGCTTGAGTCTTCGGTAGTGAGGACTATCGAGTCGCTAGTGCCGCTAACCATGGCATCGTCTGAGTTAAGCTGTTGTTGATAACTTACTGGGGTCCCATATACCGTGGCCTTGATTAATTCTTGAGTGGGCTCGTCAAACTCAAGTATTGCGAGATCACCGAGAATTTCTAAAGTCCCCTGTGTCAGCACAACATTTTCAGAAAGGTTCAAAGTGCGAATATTGTTTGCCATGGTCATTGTGAGTTCACCGTCATTTCGGTAACCAAAGTCCTCACGTACGCTACTGTTTTGCGGCTCTTCAGTGGCATTGACTAATATTCCCAGCCAGGCTGTCGAAATGGCTAAACTAAAAAAAGTGCAGAATCTAGTTAGGAGGCGGATATTCATAAATTCCTCTTACATCGCGGTGAAAAACAATTTCATCAGACTTCAAATCAGCGTCCATACCAACTGCGCTTTGGCGTATGGAGCTGGTTACAACTTGGACAAGCTGATCTGTCATTAAAGTTTCTAATTGTGGATTAAGCATAAGCTTTTGGGTTGTCATGACAGTCCGATTACCAAAGTCATCTAAACTATAGACTTCGACATTGCCAGATAATTCAATAGTGCGCATTTCTTTGCTGTTTGCCATCGATTCGGGAGAGATCACGCCCGTGTCTGCGAGCAGGTTCCAACGCGACTCACCATTTTGAAATAAGCGGACAAAAGGATTGTCTAACTCTGTTGAATTGTCGTTATATTGAACTTGCCGATCTGCTTGAAGAGTGTAGTTGATTTCGCCGTTGACGTCATATACCACTGTGTTAATGCCAATCGAGTAAGCATTGAAATCCAGTGCTTCTGCTTTGTTGGTCGCCTGTGTCGTACTATCGGGTATCAGTTGCTTGTAATTGACGGCAAAAGCAGTGATCAGAAGGACTGAGATAGCGGTGATGATAAGTTTTTGCATGTCTTTGACGCTTGCGGATAGTGCTAAAAGCTTAGCATGATTAGTATTGTAGCAAAGCGTCCTAAACGCATTGGTCGAGCAAGGCTTGATAAAGCCCTTGAGCTTTCAACAAATAGTCAGCAACTTCCCTCACAGCTCCTTCACCGCCACGTCGCTGGGTGATGAGGCTAGCTGCAGACTGCACATCTGGGTGCCCATTAGGAACCGATGCGCTTAGCCCAACTGCGCGCATAACAGCAAGATCTGGGAAGTCATCCCCGACATAGCAAATTGCAGCTTTCTCTATGTTGTTAACAGCCAAAATCTCTTCTAGGGCGATTAGTTTATCTTCCCTTCCTTGCACAAGGATTTTGATTCCCAGGTCGCTGGCCCGTTGTTCGACCAACTTTGAGGTTCTTCCCGTGATTATGCCAACTTGAATGCCAGATTTAATCAGCATCTTTATCCCATGGCCATCTAGGGTGCTGAATGATTTGAATTCTTCGCCAGAATTAGAAAATAGCAGGCGGCCATCAGTTAGGACGCCGTCGACGTCCAAAAGTAAAAGCTTGATCCCGCGTGCTGCTGATGCACAGATGTCGTGTTGTTGGTTATAGATCACGGTTAAACCACCTTTGCTTTAAGGAGATCATGCATCTTGACGAGCCCTACTACTTCGCCGGCTTTATTTTTTACGATTAACACATAAATATTTGATTCTTCCATTAGCTTCACAGCTTCAGCGGCGAGAACATTTTCAGAAATAGATTTGTAGCTAGGTAAAATAATTTCACTGATTTTCAGCTGCTGTATATTTTTGCCTGCGTCTATTGTTCGGCGAAGGTCGCCATCTGTGAAAACACCAACTAAATCACTGTTCTCATCAACCACAGTGGTCATGCCAAAGCCTTTCTCACTCATCACAGCAAGTGCTGCAGATAAGCTGCTGTCCAACCTTACGGACGGGATCTCGGTGCCGGAATGCATGACGTCTTTCACTTTTACCAGCAGGCGCCGTCCAAGACTGCCGCCGGGATGGGACATCGCGAAATCGTCACGAGTGAAGCCGCGGGCCTCAAGTAGCGCCATTGCAAGGGCGTCACCCAGAATCAAAGTGACGGTGGTGCTGGAGGTGGGGGCCAAGCCAAGAGGGCAGGCTTCTTCATTAACACTGGCATCAATGTTGGCATCGGCGGCCAGCGCTAGTTGCGAAGATTTGTTGCCGGTAAGTGTAATTAATTTAATACCTTTCCTTTTGAGAACCGGTAAAAGGGTTGTGATTTCTGCCGTGTTCCCAGAATTTGATAAAGCGAGAACAATATCATCACCCGTAATCATACCTATATCTCCATGGCTTGCTTCTGCTGGGTGGACAAAGTAAGACGGAGTACCAGTGCTTGCAAATGTGGCTGCTATTTTATTTCCAATATGGCCGGATTTTCCCATGCCTGTGACAATGACCCGGCCCTTTGTATCAAGCATCATTTGGCAGGCTGTTACGAATGTGCTGTCAATCCTATCAGCTAGCAACGAGGTGGCTCGGTTTTCTATTTCTATAGTCCGTATTGCACTTTTGATAAAGGGTGATTGAGGAAACGACTTTTTAGGCATGGATAATTGCACCAAGATTACAAAGGATAGTAATTGTTTGTTGGAAGTTGAACGACCAGCTTAGCTATTAAGCTGAAACATCATTACCGTAAACCAGCCGCAGTAGATTGACAACAACCCGACACCATTTAATCGGCTGATTGAAGAGTTTTTCTTAATTCCACGGTAGCAAACTAAAGCCAGTAGGAGGGTAAGGAGTAATACTGTTGAGTAATCTCTGTAGAGAAGTGCTGCCTCAACAGGGCCGGGGCTTAGAAGGCCGGGGAATGGTAATACTGCCAGTAAATTTAGAATGTTCGATCCAACAATATTGCCAATGGCTAGATCGTGGTGGCCTTTGAGGACGCAAGTCACAGAGGCCGCGAGTTCCGGCAAACTGGTACCTAGAGCGACAATTGTGAGTCCGATAATTCCGGTAGAAACATTCAGTGAGTCGGCGATAGACGTGGCTGCCGCCACCAGGGCTTCAGCGCTTAATACCAAAAGCACTAAACCTAAACCTAGATAGGTACCTGCTTGAGCATAGCTTACTTCGGGTAAATCGTCGGTCTGAGCCTCTGGAACCGCGTTGGATTTTGCTTTCTTTCGAAACAATTTGTAACCGAAGTAAAAAGTTATGGTGATCAAAATGATGGCGTCAAATGCGCCTAGGTGAAGGTCTAATAATAAGGCGCCTGTCACTAACGTAACCATAATCAGTGCAGGTATTTCCTTGTCGATCAGTGACGCAGGGGGTTTTAGCGGGCTGATAATGGCGGCTATTCCGAGCGCCACTCCCACATTAAACATGTTCGATCCAAGGGCGTTTCCAATCGCTAATTCTGGCTGCCCTTCCCAGGCCGAGGCAGCAGAGGAGAATATCTCAGGTGCAGATGTTCCGAACGCGACTATAGTGAGCCCGATCATTAGGGGAGAAACACCCCAATTTCTGGCGAGCGCAGAAGCGCCGAAAACAAACTTGTCTGCGCCCCAGATTAGACCGATAAATCCGAGGACAATGATGAAGGTATCTAGGAGCATAAGTCGTAGAATTCTGTCTGACTTCGAGGAAGCAGGCAATTAGAATGGTGTTTGTAGTTGTTTGCAAGTAATAATTTATTGAACTGGGCAATTCATGTAAACTTAGCTCTTCTTATATCGACTCAGCCTTTGTCGATTTCAGCAGGTTATCATCACATTCTCAAGATGATACTTGGATAAGACGTCATTACGCCGGAAATACAATTCCGCTTAACAGGCTTGTTTTAAATCCGTGCCCGCGGCGGGTCATGTTCTGTAAGACTTATTGGGAGGTAAGTACATGAAATTATTGATTAAAGTTTTAGGAATGTCAGCGCTGCTAGGTTTTTTGTCTGGTCCGTTACTGGGGCAAGATAAAACAGCCGTAGAGACCGCAGAATTAGGCGTTCAGTCCTTACTGGATACAGCGGCAACGTCGAAGGAATTTTTTCTAAGTGATCGAGATCGTTATTTTGGGGAAATTGAAGCCGTCCTTAACAGCTTCGTTGATTTTGATGCTGTTGCAACAGTGGTGATGAATCGCTTTGCTGGCTCAGCAAGTGAGGCTCAGACACAGCGATTTGCAGAAATCCTTAGAACTACATTGACCCGTTTTTACGGAGCTTCGCTGGTATCTTACAACGGCGAGAAATTGGTGTTTCTTCCCCCGGAGAACCCAAATTCTGACCCGAGAGCGGATACAATAGTGGGTATGGAGCTGCAAGGTGATATGAGTTTAAAGCTGCAGTATCAAATGTTTCTAAATGAAGATGAGGAATGGAAACTTAAAAACCTAAGTTTGGCTGGTATTAATCTGGGCAGACAATATTTCACTCAATTTTCGGCGCTTATGTCCCAGTACGATGAAGACATAGATGCGGTTTTGGACAACTGGAAGTAGCATCAGGAGTTAGACGTTGGATACAAATAAAATAGAAGGATTACTTGAAGGCCATTTTAGTGGCGATCAAATTACAGTGAATGGTGGGGATGGCAAATACCAAGTGTCTATTGTGAGTGCTTTTTTTGCAGGGCTAAATCAAGTAAAACGACAGCAAGCCGTATATAAGATATTGAATGAACATATCGCCAGCGGGGCAATTCATGCGGTTTCAATGCGCCTTAAAACCTCTGATGAAACCTAATCGATTGGGCTACTTACTTTAGGACGACTATGGATAAATTACTAATCACTGGCGGCGTTCGGTTAAACGGTGAAATTCGCATTGCAGGCGCAAAAAATTCGGCTTTGCCAATTCTGGCGGCTACATTGCTTACTAGAGATCCCGTGCAAGTTTGTAATTTGCCCCACCTATATGACATCACCACGATGATCGAGTTGCTCGGCTGTATGGGCGTGCAACCGGTAATCGATGAAAAGTTAAATGTTGAAGTTGACAGCAGTACGATCAAGCACTTTAGCGCTCCGTATGAATTGGTCAAGACCATGCGAGCTTCCATTTTGGTCTTAGGTCCTCTACTAGCTCACTATGGAGAGGCAGAAGTAGCGCTTCCCGGCGGTTGTGCAATCGGCAGCAGGCCCGTCAATCTTCATATATCTGCACTGGAAGCAATGGGTGCGGATATTAAAGTTGAAGACGGTTATATCAAGGCTTCAGTCGCAAACAAATTAAAAGGTGCTCACATATTCATGGACTTGGTGACCGTTACCGGAACTGAGAATGTCATGATGGCAGCCACCCTTGCCACTGGCGAGACAATTATTGAAAATGCCGCGAGAGAACCAGAAGTTGTAGATCTAGCAAATTGTCTAGTTGCAATGGGTGCCAAGATAAAAGGTCAAGGTACGGATACGATTGTTATTCAAGGGGTGGAGAAGCTTCATGGGTGCAGTTACTCAGTAATGCCTGACCGCATTGAAACAGGTACCTATTTGATCGCAGCGGCGGCAACGAGAGGTTATATTAAAGTTAAAGATACCCGGCCTAATATTTTAGAAGCTGTGTTGAGTAAGCTAGAACAAGCGGGCGCCGATATTAAAGTAGGCGAGGATTGGATTGAGTTGGATATGCACAATGAGAGGCCTAAATCCGTGTCACTAAGAACTGCGCCATACCCGGCTTTCCCGACGGACATGCAGGCGCAGTTTACAGCACTTAACGCTGTAGCCTCAGGTACTGGTTCGATAACCGAAACGGTCTTCGAGAACCGATTTATGCATGTTCATGAGATGAATCGCATGGGAGCATCGATTCAGGTGGAAGGCAATACTGTGATCGTAACTGGCGTTGAATCGTTGAATGGAGCGCCTGTTATGGCAACCGATTTACGCGCCTCTGCCAGCCTAATTATCGCCGGTTTGGTTGGGAAAAATGAAACCATCGTAGACCGGATTTATCATATAGATCGTGGCTATGAATGTATCGAAGAGAAGCTGCAGCTTTTAGGTGCCAAAATCAAACGTCTTCCTTCTTAGATATGATCTAAGCCTGATCGTAATCCCGTATACATAGAAAATAAGCCAATGAGTAGTTCCGAACTTGTAATAGCATTAACTAAAGGGCGTATTCTTACAGAGACACTTCCTCTGTTTGAGTTAGCGGGAGTTATCCCTGCAGAAGACATATCGAAAAGTCGCAAACTACTGTTTGATACTAATTTGGCCCACGTAAAATTGATGGTAATCCGCGGGGCTGACGTCCCAACCTATGTCGAATTCGGAAGCGCTGATATGGGGGTTGCCGGTAAGGATCTTATATTGGAATATGGGTCTGAAGGATTCTATGAGCCGTTAGACCTAAAAATAGCGAGTTGCCAGCTAATGACAGCCCAGCCAGTCGGCGTAAAAGCTAAGACTGATCGATTAAAAGTGGCTACAAAATTTACCAATATAGCAAAACGTTATTTTGCCGAACAGGGTCAACAGATTGAGCTCATTAAATTGAATGGGGCATTAGAACTAGCGCCATCGCTAGGTTTGGCTGACACAATTGTTGATATTGTAGATACTGGTAAGACACTCAAAGCTAATGGCCTAGAGCCCAAACAAGTCATTGCTGAAATAAGCTCTCGAGTTATTGTCAATAAGGCCTCGATGAAAATTAAGAACGCAATGATTAGAGAAATTCTAGAAAAACTCCGAGCCGCAGTGGAACTTTCACAGTAGTTTTTATTTTTAATTCATCTCAGCGTTCGCTTTAAATCCTATGACTAGTAAAACCACTATTCGCCGAATTGCCACTAATGACCCGGACTTCAAAGATAACCTTATAGGTATATTAGACCGGGATATGTTGATAGCAGAATCTATCACCAGCACGGTCAGTGATATCCTTAAAAATGTTCGAGAAAGGGGCGATGAAGCCTTACTTGAGTATACAAAAACCTTTGATAAATTTGCAGTTAGTAGTATCGATGACCTGGTCGTCGGTAGAGAGCAAATGGAAGAGGCGCTGGCTAGTATCGGCAGCAGCCAAAGAGAAGCGCTCAGCGAAGCTGCCAAGCGGATTCGCCATTACCATGAGAAGCAAAAGCAGGGTTCTTGGCAATACCAAGAGACCGATGGTTCTGTGTACGGGCAGAAAGTTACTCCCTTAGAAAGGGTCGGGGTTTATGTGCCCGGAGGTAAGGCCAACTATCCTTCATCCATGCTTATGTTGGCAGTCCCTGCTCAAGTTGCGGGTGTCAAAGAAATCGTCGCCACGGTGCCTACCCAGCCCGGAGCAGATGGGAATATAGTATTTGCCGCAGCAGCTCTAGCGGGTGTTTCGCAAGTGTTTACCGTTGGTGGTGCACAGGCGATTGCTGCGCTGGCCTATGGCACTAAAACTATTTCTAAGGTAGATAAAATCGCGGGGCCAGGAAATGTTTACGTGGCTGCTGCCAAAAAAATGGTTTTTGGTGAAGTTGGAATTGACATGGTTGCTGGTCCGTCTGAATTAACCATTGTTTGCGATGGTGAAACCGATCCAGACTGGATAGCAATGGATATGTTCTCCCAGGCAGAACACGATGAACAAGCCCAATCAATTTTAATCTCGACGGACAAATCCTATATTGATCGCGTGCAAAAAAGTATAGATACGCTTTTGCCGACTATGGACCGTCAGTCAATAATCAGAACCTCCCTCGAGCAACGTGGAGTTTTTATTCACGCCCAAGATATTGTTGACGCGGCTGACGTGGTTAATGAAATAGCGCCAGAGCATCTTGAATTGTCGGTGGCTGAACCCAACGCCATGTTGGATCTGATCAATAACGCAGGCGCGATTTTTCTTGGCCGCTATACAGCGGAAGCTCTCGGAGATTACTGTGCCGGGCCGAGTCATGTTTTGCCCACTTCGGGCACTGCTAGATTTTTTTCAGCGCTTGGGGTTTATGACTTTCAAAAGCGAAGTTCGGTAATACAATGTTCTGCGATTGCTGCTCACAATTTAGCGGGTATTACCTCAGAGCTTGCCATGAATGAGCATTTGCAGGCTCATGCATTATCTGCTGAATATAGAATTATGAGTAAAAAATAACTCCGTCATTGTCTGCGAAGATATTTTGCCGGAGGGGTCTTTGGGGTGGGTCGCCGAAAACTGCACTTATCTATTTTTGTGATTATAGGTCGATTATGACCGCTTGCCCAAAGCCGAGAGTTGTTGGGAAGGCGACAGTTTTTCCTTCTCGATAGACTTCGATCTCAATAGTATCTCCTGGCTTTTTCGCACGAATTTCCGTCACTATATTTTGTCCGTCGATTACATTGGTATTGCCTACTCGAGTGATTACATCGCCTGCTCTAATTCCGGCTCGCTGGGCAGCGCCGCCATTGTCGACGTTTTCAACCAGCATCCCTCTGATGTTGCTGACCCCAAAGAAAAGCTCGCTGGATTGTTTGTTTAATGCCTCGCCAGTTAGCACTCCAAGATACCCGGAATTGGCTGCGATAGCACCAGATATCATGTCCATGGTTGCCGTAATTGCTAAGCTTGAAGGCGTTGCAAAGCCTATTCCTTCGAAGTTACCTGACTCCGAAAAAATAGAAGAGTTAACGCCAAGCAATTTGCCATATGTATCAATAAGTGCCCCCCCAGAGTTTCCTGGGTTAATTGCAGCATCTGTTTGCAGTATGGATGCTGATTGGTCTGGGTTTCTAGTAATAGCACTTACTATCCCTTGTGAAACTGACTGACCAATATTCCGAGGGTAACCAATAGCAAAAACTACATCTCCGACTTCCAGCTTAGAGACGTCTGCAATTTCTATGGCATCCAAGTCGTCGAGGTTTATGTGAAGAATAGCTAAGTCATTGGCTTTATCCCAGGCGACCACCTTCGCAGGGGTTCTTCTGCCGTCCTTGAGGGTGACTTCAGTATTAAAGGCGTCGAAAAGAGTGTCGACGACATGGAGATTAGTGAGAATAAAACCGTCTGGGTCAATGATAATGCCAGAGCCAAGACTCGCCCTTTCTTCCAGTAAAAAGTCGACTCGATCTACTGTTGATCTCGCAACTGAGCCAACATTCAAACTGGTAGCATTTATGCTCACAACCGAGGGTGACGCCTTGGCAATAGCCGAGGAAAAAGACAATGTAGGCTGCGGCTGCGATAATTCAGGTGCGGGGGTGCTTAGCAAGCTAAGTCTCTCAAGTTGCTGGTATTGGATAACCACGACAGCAATCAAAACGCCACACACTGTTGGCCAGCTCAAATAGTTAAAAATTTTTGCTAGTCTATCCATTGCTTAACCTAAATTTCCTCTTAACTGATTATGCTATTATGAACAGATGGTAAACATACAGTGTTGCGCAGGGAGATTCCAATGCCAGTAAGTCTAAAAGAGCTTAACTCAAAACTTAATACTTTGCTGCTTCCTGAGCAGTTTAAAGATTATTGTCCTAATGGTTTGCAAGTGGAGGGACGTGAACAAGTCGCTAAGCTTGTCAGCGGGGTGACAGCAAGCCAAGCGTTAGTTGACGCCGCAGTTGTCGCTAATGCTGATGCAATTCTAGTGCATCATGGTTATTTTTGGCATGGAGAAGACCAGCGAATTAAAGGAGCTAAGCGAAAGCGTATAAAGACATTGCTTGAGCACGATATTAGTTTGTTTGCGTATCATTTGCCTTTGGATGTTCATCGGGAGTATGGAAACAATGCCCAGCTAGCAAATTTGCTCGGGTTAGAGGTTGAGGGTGATTTACGAAAGCAAAACAATCATCCGTTGGTATTGATAGGTAAGCTGCTACAGCCGCTGGCTTATGGCGAGTTTGTTGAGCTATTACAGTCCAAGTTAGGTCGGCGTCCACAAGCGATTGAGGGGTGTTCGGATAAAATAAAGACGATAGCCTGGTGTACTGGCTCAGCGCAAAACTATATAGATCTGGCTATCGACGCAGGTGTGGATGCCTATCTCACAGGAGAGATATCAGAGCAGACATTTCATGCGGCCAAGGAATCGGGGATACATTTTTTCTCAGCAGGTCATCATGCGACAGAGCGATATGGTGTCCAAGCTGTGGGACGCTACCTGGCAACTGCACTAGATATCGAACATCAATTTATCGATATAGATAATCCTGTGTAAAAGTCTTCGATGTTGTTAGATAATTCCTTCAGTGCGCATTAATTTAAGCACTTCGTCTAAGCTTTCTTCTATTGACAAGGCAGAGGTGTCCAACTCCAGCCTAACATTGGCTGGTGGCTGATAAGGGAATGAAAGGCCCGGAACGTCATCAGATTTTGAGCTCTCATAAGCTGTGTAAAGTCCACTAGGGTCCCGCTGCTTACAGATTTCCAAGGGTGGATTCAAATAGATAAAGTAGCAGTTATCTGCACCGATTATATCTGCTGCATACTCGCGAGAACCTTCACTCGGGGCAACGAAGGACGCACAACAAATTAGTCCAGAATCATTAATAAATTTTGCTACATGAGCGCTTCGTCTTAGGTTCTCAGCGCGGCCGTGAGCAGTGTTCGGTAAGCCTTTGCTAAGCCCTAATCGCATGGTTTTGCCATCGAGTACAGTGCTTACCCGGCCTTTATCGAACAGTCGCCTTTCTAGGCCGTGCGCTAAAGTAGATTTACCCGAGCCTGATACGCCAATAAACATGATTGTTGCTGGCTTTTGACCGTAACGATAAGCGCGCTCCTTTTTGCTTACATGGGGGCGGACAGTTTCAACAAAGCGATCAGTGGATGGTTGCTGGTTTTCTATCACTCCAGCGCCAACTGTGACGTTACTGAGCTTATCGATAAGGATAAAATTCCCCGTGGCTCGATTATCTCTATAACCATCAAAGCTCACTGGCTGATCGAGTTCAATCTCTGCGAGGCCTATCTCGTTTAATTCAAGACCGGGGGCTGGGATTTTCTCAAGGGAGTTCACGTCGATTCGGTGCCTAAAACTCTTAATTGAGCCTTGGACGGTTCGGGTTCCCAGTTTGAAGTCATATTGCTGACCCGCCAATAATGATTTTTCAGTCATCCATACTAAGACGGCCTCAAAGCTGTCAGCAGTCTGAGGAAGATTGCCCCCGTGAACAATGGTGTCTCCCCGACTGATGTCAATTTCATCCTCGAGGGTCAGGGTGATGGCCATGGAAGCATGGGCGATCTCTAACTCTTCGTCATAGGTCACAATCGACTTGACGGTGCTTTTTTTAAGAGAGGGCAGGACAGTGATTTCATCGCCTTTGCGGACCACTCCCGATGCGATAGTTCCGCAGAATCCACGAAAGTTAAGGTTAGGCCTGTTGACGTATTGGACTGGCAAGCGAAAGTCTGTGTAGTTTTTATCCTCAGCGATTTCAATGGACTCAAGCATGGACATCAGGGGCAGGCCCGTGTGCCAGCTCATGTGTTTGCTAGGATTAACAACGTTGTCACCATTGAGTGCTGACAGAGGGATGAATTGAAAATCTGCTGGGGCGAGCTTCTTTGAAAATTTAGTATAGTCTTCTTTGATTCTCAAAAAAGTGTCTTGGCTATAACCGACCAAGTCCATTTTGTTGACAGCAACAATTATGTGTTTGATTCCAAGAAGCGACGCTAAAAAGCTATGTCGTTTAGTCTGAGTTTGGACGCCGTATCTTGCATCAATAAGGATGATTGCAAGATCGCAGGTGGACGCGCCGGTCGCCATATTCCGTGTGTATTGTTCATGCCCTGGAGTGTCAGCAATGATAAATTTTCGTTTTGCAGTTGAAAAATAGCGATAAGCGACATCAATAGTGATGCCTTGCTCGCGCTCTGCCTGCAAGCCGTCTACCAAAAGTGCCAAGTCGATATCGTCACCCGTTGTGCCCGACTTTACGCTGTCCTCTTGAATGGCAGCTAGCTGATCTTCATAGATCATTTTGGCATCGTATAGCAGTCTGCCGATCAAGGTGCTTTTGCCGTCATCCACGCTTCCGCAGGTAAGTAATCGCAGCAATTCTTTGCGTTCATGTTGGGCAAGATAGGCGTTTATATCAGTGCTAATGAGTTCTGATTGATGGGACATGTTATGGGTAAATTTACCTTAATAAAAAAGTGATTAAGCGTTTTTGCTTAAGTTAGAAGTAGCCTTTGCGTTTCTTTTCTTCCATTGAGCCAGCTTTGTCCGAATCGATCAGACGGCCTTGTCTTTCTGAGCTTGTGGTTAACAGCATCTCTTGAATGATCTCCGGCAGAGTCGTTGCCGTTGATTCCACGGCGCCTGTCAACGGATAGCAACCCAGAGTTCTAAATCGTACAGTCTTAGTCTCAATCTTTTGCCCTTTGCCTATAGGCATGCGGTCATCGTCCACCATGATATCAACGCCGTCGATATTCACTATTGGGCGTGGTTTGGCAAAATATAATGGGACTATATCTATGTCATTGAGGTGGATATATTGCCAAATATCTAATTCAGTCCAATTCGACAAAGGGAAAACTCGAATACTTTCGCCCTTGTTTACAGCGCTATTGTATATGTTCCAGAGCTCTGGCCTTTGATTCTTTGGGTCCCAGCCGTGGTTTTTGTCGCGAAAAGAAAATACCCGCTCTTTTGCCCGAGATTTTTCTTCATCTCGGCGAGCGCCGCCAAATGCGGCATCGAATTTATACTTATCCAATGCCTGTTTAAGGGCTTGGGTTTTCATTATATCCGTGTGCTTGGCGCTGCCATGAGTGAACGGGCCAACACCTGCATCGACACCTTCTTGATTGGTGTGGACGATAAGATCTAGGCCAAGTTTCTTGATGTGCTTGTCCCTAAACTCAATCATCTCTCGAAATTTCCATGTCGTGTCGACATGTAATAGAGGGAACGGCGGCTTGCCGGGGTAAAATGCTTTTAGCGCCAGATGTAACATTACGGCGGAGTCTTTTCCAACCGAATATAGCATAACGGGTTTGTCGAATTCAGAGGCAACTTCACGAATAATATGAATGCTCTCTGACTCTAGCTGTTTTAAATGAGTAAGTTTGTAATCAGGCATCGCTTTTCAGTATAGGACATTGGGTGATTTGCTGAGTTGGCTGCAGATGGTAATCATAGCTGCAGGGGTGTAGTGTTTTTGGTAAATAATACAGTAGCCTCAGATCACTGTGTCAGGGTAACTCTAACAAGCTTCTGTGTTGACTAATCTTCGTCCAGAGTAGATTTAGATTTGTCTAGCCCAAAGCCTTCTGACAAAGCACCTTTCTGCTCTGGATCTTGCTTTGTGGCATAATCTTTGGGTGGGATCAGACTGCTAGCTTTCTCCTCAGTACTAGTTTCGAATACGGCGTCACTGTCGGTAGGGAGAAGCTTGCTTGCAACTTCAGATGGGCAAAGATCCTGCGCGCCAGTGGCTAGATGCTGATAGACCTCTCGGTAACTTTGCGTCATGTGCTGGACTAATTCGGCAGTCATGCTGAAATGATCACTCACGTTATTCTGGTACTCGCCGTGAGATTCTTTTAAGTTGCGAATTTGATTTTCGAGTTCCTGGACTCTAGACGGACTTGCGTTCATGCGACTGGCGAGAACTACACCTATAACAACGCCTACTGCAAGACAACCGACCGCAACTAACCAAATCATGTTCTTTAACACCTCTTTAAAATAGTGACTTTTTTTGAATACTTAAGTTATGTAGCCAAGTATAACCTAATTCAAATACGGAGCTATACACTGATTGAACAAACTCTTTTTTAGTTAGCCTATTTAATGGCTTACAATTGCTGCAAATTCGCCAATAGTGACTTTGATGCAAAAACCGACCTAAAATACCTAAATCATCCTCGCAGTTTTTTCGCGGCCGATAATAGATTAGCAAAAGTAATGTATTGAGAGTTAACAGTATGGCAAGCATGAGCGGTGGAAAGGTGATTTTAATTGACCTCACCTAAGCAAAAATACACCGACGATCTAGAGTCCGGGCTGATTGTCTTTGATGCCATGCAAGAGCAGGTCGTGTCGCACTTGCAGGCCCTTTTCGATGAGCTTGTCGTTAACGGAGTTAGCAAAGAGGCTAAGAATTCTGGGCTAAGTGGTTTGTTAGCTGGTTTATTGTCCAGGAAAAATGCGATTGATAAAGGGACTAATGGGCTTTATATCTGGGGCGGGGTAGGGCGAGGAAAGACATATCTGATGGATCTGTTTTTCGACTGCCTGCCGTTTAAACAAAAACAACGTACTCATTTTCACCGGTTTATGCAGTTCGTGCATGGGGAGCTGACTCAGCTGCAAGGGCAGAAAAATCCTCTTGATAAGCTTGCCGATCTTATTTCCGGTCAATCGAGAGTTTTATGCTTTGATGAATTTTTTGTATTAGATATTGCCGATGCAATGATTTTAGCTGGTTTGCTCGATGCGCTATTTAAGAGGCATGTGGTTCTCATCGCTACGTCTAACATTAATCCAGATGGTCTATATGAAAACGGCCTTCAGCGGCAACGTTTTCTGCCAGCGATTGAGCTACTTAAGGATCATACGACAGTAATCGAGTTAGCGTCAGGTTTAGACTATCGGTTGAGGAGTCTGGAGCGTGCAAATTTGTATTTATGCCCAATTACAGAGAAAACAGACACTGAGTTAAGCGCCAAATTTGCTGAGTTAACTCGGATTTCAGCTCCGATAGGGGAGGGCGAAGAACTTATAATACTGAACAGGCCCATAAAAACCCGCCGCTGTGCCGGCGACATAGCGTGGTTTGAGTTTGAAGAGCTATGTGGTGGACCTAGAAGTGCGTTTGACTATATTGAATTAGCGAAGCTCTTCCACACAATTATTATTGGAAATGTGCCCGCTATGGGTGATGAGGAAAATGACAAGGCTCGAAGATTTGTAAGTCTGATCGATGAGCTTTATGATCGCCGAGTGAAATTAGTCATAAGTGCAAGCGCTAGGATCGATAGGCTTTACACAGGGCTGGGCTTGGCTTTTGCGTTTGAGAGAACCCAGTCTCGACTTCTGGAAATGCAGTCTCACGAGTATCTTGGCTACCCGCATTTGGGCTAGCTTGTTTGAGCGGTGGGGGCTTGGTTTAGATTTCCTGAATTTAGAAACTGATTTCGCTTGAACAATCACCACCGCTTCGGTAGTATTCGCGCTCCTTAATGCAAAGCCACGAATTCAACATGAAGACATACAGCGCAAAACCACAAGAGGTAGACCAGAGCTGGCTGCTCGTTGATGCCGAGGGCCTTACACTCGGCCGAATGGCACAAGCTATTGCTACTCGTTTAAGAGGAAAGCATAAGCCAGAATACACGGCTCACGTCGATACAGGCGATTTTGTCGTCGTTATCAATGCTGATAAAGTAAAAGTGACCGGCAACAAAGCAAAGGGCAAGATCTATTATTCTCACTCAGGTTTCCCGGGTGGTTTAAAGTCAATGTCATTTGAAAAGTTGCAAGCTCGAGAGCCAGAAAAAATCGTAAAACTTGCTGTCAAAGGCATGTTACCAAGAACTCCGCTAGGCAGAGCTATGTTTAAAAAGCTTAAAGTCTATGCTGGGTCGGATCACCCGCATGAGGCTCAACAGCCTGCAAGCGTGAATCTCTAATCCTGAAGAGGCCTTAAGAAGCAATGTCAGCAACTCAATATTACGGCACTGGTAGACGCAAAACTTCCACAGCTCGGGTCTATTTGACCAGCGGGGATGGTAGCATCACAGTTAATAAACGGCCCTTAGACGGTTACTTCGGGCGTGAAGTGGCTCGAATGATTGTTAAGCAACCACTTGAACTTGTAGAGATGACTGAAAAGTTTGACATCAATGTTTCTGTGCGCGGCGGCGGTAGCTTCGGCCAAGCTGGAGCGATTCGTCACGGTATTACACGTGCCTTGATGGATTACGATATCGAATTGAAGCCTACATTACGCAAAGCGGGTTTTGTTACACGCGATGCGAGAGAAGTAGAACGGAAGAAGGTTGGTCTTCGTAAAGCACGTAAGAAGCCACAGTTTTCCAAGCGCTAGACTCGCTCTAGTCATCGAAACGCCAACTTGTTGTCTGAGTTTGGCGTTTTTTTGTGTCTGTAAAATACAAATTTATTCAATATTATCAAGCGGATAGCTATTAATTGGCATCTTGCCTAGCTTGAATAATTTCCAAATATTGGCTACTATTGGCTGGATTTGCTGACCGAATTAAGACTGCCGCGCTTGTCAAAGAACGCGGCCTTCAATACCCCGCCTTAGAATGGCTCAGCCTTTAGTATTTTTCTTATTCTCAAGGAGAAGAAGCGGTGACAAACGACAGTAAGAATGCTGGCCGTAGACGATTTTTAGTTGGATCAACGACTGCGATGGGTGCCATCGGCGTTGCTGCAGCTGCAGTACCATTTGTGGGTTCTTGGAACCCAAGTGCTAAAGCGCGAGCAGCCGGTGCGCCGGTGCGTATCGATATTAGCCAATTACAAGAAGGTGAGATACTTGGCCCAATCCCCGCTTGGCGAGGAAAGCCTATCTTTATTATTAAACGTACTGACGCAGCGCTAGCCGCCCTCGGTGAGAACCTCGATCAACTGACCGATCCAGACTCGGAAGATCAAGAGCAGCCTGAATACGCTACCAATGAGTACCGGTCACGTTCTCCGGAACTACTCGTGTTAGTGGGCCTTTGCCCGCATTTGTTTTGTTCACCCACCCCTCATATCGAACTCAGACCCCAGCCGTTTGATGAACAATGGCGTGGAGGATTTTTCTGTCCTTGTCACGGCTCACGCTTCGACTTGGCAGGTCGCGTTTATAGTGGTTCACCGTCTTCCAGAAATATGCAAGTGCCGCCTTACTCGTATGAAGGTGAAAATGTGTTGGTGATTGGTGTTGATGGGGAGACTGCAGCATGAGTGATATGAGCGGCAACAGCGAGTTAGACACAACCGAAAAGCCTGGCAAGGTTGTTGGCGGCCTGATTGGCTTGAGAGATTGGGTAGACGCACGTCTACCCATTGTGAATGCTTGGAAAAAGCATTTGTCTGAATACTATGCACCGAAGAACTTTAACTTTTGGTACTACTTCGGCGTTCTGTCAATGGTTGTGCTGGTAATTCAACTGTTGAGTGGAATCTGGCTAACAATGAATTACACGGCCAGTGCTGAAGCGGCATTTGCGTCGGTAGAGTACATTATGCGGGATGTTGAATACGGCTGGTTGCTTCGCTATATTCATTCCACGGGTGCCTCGGCATTCTTTTTTGTAATCTATCTTCATATGTTCCGTGGCCTAATGTATGGCTCTTATCAAAAACCTAGAGAATTAATCTGGGTGTTTGGCATGGCTATTTATTTTGTGCTGATGGCAGAAGGCTTCTTGGGTTATGTATTGCCTTGGGGACAGATGTCATATTGGGGCGCGAATGTCATTGTGTCACTAGCAGGAGCGATACCTGTTATAGGTGAAGACCTGCTCGTTTGGGTTCGAGGTGATTTTCTAATTTCCGGAGCCACGTTAAATCGATTCTTTGCTCTGCACGTGGTGGCGCTTCCAATCGTTTTACTGGCGCTGGTCGTCCTTCATATTTTGGCCCTTCATGAAGTGGGTTCAAATAACCCTGACGGTGTCGACATTAAGAAGAACAAAGGTTCTGATGGGGTCCCTCTAGATGGAGTGCCTTTTCATCCTTACTATACCCTCTATCATGATTTAGCTGGCATAGTGTTGTTCTTGTTTGTTTTTTGTGCGATTGTTTTCTTTGCGCCAGAGATGGGTGGCTATTTCTTAGAAATCGCTAACTTCCAAGAGGCTAATCCGCTCAAGACGCCTGAACATGTGCCGCCGGTTTGGTACTACACGCCATTCTATTCGATGCTCCGTGCAGTGACGGTGCCGTTGTTCGGCATAGATGCGAAGTTCTGGGGCATGTTGGTTATGATCAGTGCAATCGCGATTCTTTTTGTTCTGCCTTGGCTGGATAAAAGTCCGGTGCGATCTATGCGCTATAAGGGTTGGTATAGTCGAATAGCACTTCTGTCGTTCATTGTGAGCTTCCTCATTTTGGGTGTTCTCGGTACGCAATCGGTCAGTCCTGCTAAGACATTGCTGGCCCAGATTATGACCATCGTTTATTTTGCTTACTTTGTGGCAATGCCTTGGTACACAAGAAAAGAGGTGACAGCGCAGCCACCAGAGCGTGTGACTGGCAGGTTTATAACGATTCCGCAGTTATTAGGCACACTTTTGCTAATTATTGCTTTAGTCGTAATACCGCTTATGTTCACCAATGAAGCCCAGGCCTCTGAAGCTGGTTTGGAACTGGAGCATGTAGAGACTTCTTTTGACGATAAGGCATCACTGCAGCGCGGTTTCAGAAACTACATGAATTACTGTGTAAGCTGTCATGAGCTTGGATATGCGCGCTATGCAAGAACAGCCGACGATTTGGAAATCCCTCACGATTTGGTGATGGCAAATCTTGTTTTTGATGATGCCTCTGTTGGTGATTTAATCGAAAATGCGCTAACTGAAGACAATGCAAAGCAGTACTTCGCCGCAGTGCCGCCAGATCTAACTTTGGCTGGAAGAGTGCATAGCGCAGATTGGCTTTACTCTTACATGAAGTCTTTCTATAACGATAGCTCTAGACCTTTAGGCGCCAACAATAAGATTTACGCAAACGTTGGCATGCCTAATGTACTTCATGAACTGCAAGGTGATGTAACGTGTGATGATCATGGTGCGGATGACCCTACTCAATGTGATCTTACTCATGTGCCTGGAACAGGCTCGATGAGTGAGGTTGAGTTTGATGAAACGGTAGCCGACTTAGTTAACTTTATGTACTACATCGGAGAGCCAGTTCGTAGCAGACGCCAAGAAATTGGTATTTGGGTTTTAGCATTCTTGGCAGCCTTGTATGTGCTAACAGCTTTATTAGGACGTGAATTCTCGAAGGACTATCACTAAGCTGATTGTTTCGAGTCGCTAAAAACAACATTACAATAATACAGAGGATTCACTATGGGTGTGGTCGCTAAACGATCTTCCATGACTTTTTATTCAGACGGGACTAGTCACTATAGTCATCGCGTGCGCATAGTTCTTGCCGAAAAGGGAGTTACTGTAGAAACCATAGATGTCGATCCAGATGAGAAGCCAGAGGATTTATCTACGTTAAATCCCTACAACACGCTGCCTACTTTGGTAGACCGTGATTTGGTGTTATATGAAGCGGATATCATGATGGAATATCTTGATGAGCGCTTCCCCCACCCACCTTTGTTTCCTGTATACCCAGTAGCACGAGCTATGAGTAGGCTTTGGATTTACCGGATCAGGCAAGATTGGTGTCCTATGGTCGATGCGCTTATGGCGAACAAAGGTACTCCTGCTCAGTTGGAAAAAGCACGTAAGGACCTTCGCGATTCTCTTGTCTCTATTGCTCCGATTTTTGGTGAAAAGCCTTATTTTATGAGTGATGAATTCACTATTGTAGATTGTGTTGTGACTCCGATTCTTTGGCGTCTTCCTATTATGGGCATAGAATTGCCCGTAAATAAGACGACTAAGCCATTGATCGATTACCGCGATAGATTGTTTGAGAGAGAATCCATTTTGGTGAGCCTCTCCGAGCAAGAGAAGGAAATGGTTTAGACTCTATTCCAGTAAACATAGGTGCCCGGACATGACGATGACTTCAAGCCGTCCTTACATTGTTAGGGCGCTTTATGATTGGATATTAGAGAACGATTGCACTCCATACATTTTGGTCAATGCATTCGATGACGACGTTCAAGTACCTCTTGAGCACGTTAAAGATGGTCAGATTATTCTGAATATTTCCCCTTCCGCCGTACAGGCGCTGATGGTCGAAGATCAGGCGCTGGAATTTGAAGGTCGCTTTGGCGGGATTTCAAAGCTAGTATATGTGCCAATGCGTGCGGTTATGGGCATTTATGCCAAGGAAAACGGGCAGGGTATGATATTCGATGCCGAAGGATCTCTACCAAAACCTCCAAGTCCAACTAGCACAGACTCTAACGAGAAAACGGCTGGCAAGCGCCGTTCAAATAAGCCATCCCAGCCTGGTTCCTCTAAACCAGCTTTAAGGCTGGTTAAGTAGAAGGCGTCATCATAGGAGTTTAAGGATTAATCTAGAAAGCAATCTAGTTGATATACTCAAACACCTTAACTACCTTAGTTACCCCAGAGACATTGCGAGCTAAGTTTGCAGCTCTATCACCTTGTTCTTGACTAATAAGTCCCATCAGATAGATGGAGCCATTCTCTGCGATGACTTTAATTTGATTTGATGGGACTTCTTTATTCGTCAACATAAGGGTGCGGACTTTGGCCGCGACCCAGGCGTCATTGCTTCTAGAGAGCAGGCTGGTTTTGCCCGAGACTTCCATTTCATTGTGTATGCGTTTGATTTTGGAGCTGGCTTTACTGGCAATATCAGTAGCCTTAGCTTTTAAACTTTCAGATTCAGTTTGGCCGACGATTAACACTACGCCGTTATGGCTTACGATGCTGAAATTCGAACCTTTAAATGCAGGTTCTTGAGATTTCATGTTAACCGCCACCTTGGTTTCGATAGATTGATCTTCGACCACCGCTCCGGCGGTTCGCTCTGTTGGATCTTCTCGAATTCCAGCTTCACCGGTAGTTTCTACCAATATGGCCGTGCAAGAGTTCAATGCCAATAGGCAAGCAAAAAGAGCTATAAGGTGGAGTTTCATGCTTCTTCTCCAAAAAGTTTGGTATCAATGAAATCGCACAGGCAGTGAATCACCACTAAATGAACCTCTTGAATTCTCGCTGTGCGATCGGAAGGAACTCTAATTTCGACATCGGGGTCTTCTAGTAATGGGGCCATTGTCCCGCCATCCTTTCCGGAGAGCACCACTATCAACATGTTTCGCTCATGAGCGGCTTTCATAGCCTCCATGACGTTTTTTGAATTCCCGCTAGTGGAAATAGCCAGCAACACATCACCATCTTGACCGAGCGCCATTACTTGTTTGGAAAAGACCTCGTTATAGTCATAATCATTAGCTATTGCGGTAAGGGTTGAGCTGTCAGTAGTTATTGCAATTGCAGGGAGTGGTGGGCGCTCTTGCTCAAATCGATTTAATAATTCTGCTGAAAAGTGTTGAGCGTCACCGGCGGAGCCGCCGTTACCGCAGCATAGAATTTTCTTATCGTTTAGTAGTGCATTTACCATTAACTCACCTGCATCAAAAATAGGATCGATTAGGGTTTCAGCAGCACGCTGTTTGGTGGCTATGCTGTCAAAGAAATGGTTTTGTATTCGGTTGTGATTAGACATGTAATGAGTGTCCAGCAATTAATGACGACGTACCAGTTCTATCGGCCAATTTGTTCAAATTGTTACTCGTTGAAGTGCGTAGTTTGTCTTTAATAGACAGGATTTTGAGGTAATAAGTTTTAACTAAAGGCATTCTCAACCCAAAGTATTTCTTCAGGCCCTTGATCATTGCTGGGGTGTATTCCAACAACATCAAAACGGCAGTTAAATTTTGTGAGCTTCGGGTGCTTCAATAAAAAATGTGAAGCGGCCAGTCGAACTTTTCTTTTTTTTGCGGTGGTTATCATTTCTAACACATGCCCAAATTCAGAGGATTCCCTGTATTTCACCTCTATAAAAACAACGGTCTTTCCGGGACACAGCATGACAAGATCGAGCTCACCATAGCGGCAATAGTAATTCGCGCAAAAGTGTTTTAAGCCTGCTTTTTCCAGATGAGATCGTGCCAACTTCTCGAAATAATCGCCACGTGTTTTAGTGCTGCTGAAAGTGGTTTTATCAACCTTGATCGTCTCGGAGAAGATTAGCGACTGAGCTGCGTGGAAGGTGCTAGGATTTGGGGCGCGCCATTTAGGAATTGCGCAGCAAGTAGTTGCCGCTGAATCTCTCTATCAGAATTCATCGTTAACACCCCGGTAGCTCCGCCCAGAGCGTGCAATTCAAGCGAGCTAAATTGCTTAAGCCTGTCATGGAGGCGAAAACTGTCGATTCCCATGGCGCGAAGACGCTCTAATGGTCCTGCTGTTCTGCGAAAGCTGTTACTAACCTGCTTTTTAAAAAAATTCGATTCTTGCAATAGCCATGGAGCATCTAGAAATATTATGCCATTAAGATCATTGTTAATATCTGCATTGTCGGAGCCATCGTAAATAGAAGGATAGGCAATAACCGGTAAGGACTCGGCAAAATAGAACGCTAGAGTTGGCCGTATTTGCCTTCCTTGCCGGGGATTGGCAATTAGGTAGATAAAGTCTATGTCCTGCCTTCTTCGTGGAACGAATTCGATTTTATCTCTGGGCAGTAAAGCTCTTATTTTTTTTGCTCTGTCTTCGCTGCTATCTATCGCCATCGATTGTTTTATTATTTCTGCGTAATCGCTGCCGCTATCGAAGGCTGACTCAGAAACAACCGTGCCTCCCGCTGTATTCCACGCTTTTTCAAATAATGATTTCAGTCGCTGATAGTCGCTGCCGCTTGGCGTTATGATCGCGGCATTTTTGAAGCCAGCACTAGTCGCTAGCTGTGCTGCCTGCTCGATTTCGTTTTCCGGGGCTAAGCCAAATTGAAAGAAATTCTCAGGACCAGAGAAACTGTCCTGGTCGGTGTAATTAAGCGCCAGGGTGGGTACCGGAAGCTTAGGCAGCCGATGCAGTTGGTTAACCAGCTCTTTATCCAGAGGCCCTATGATTAAGTCGGCGCCATCATCCACGGCTTCATCATAAATTGGATAGATATTTGTAACGGCTGAACTATCATAAAACTTTATTACTGGGGCCCCAAGATTGGCGTCGATACTTAGGTAGTAAGCGCTTAAAAACCCTTCCTGGATTGCCTTACCTGCTTGTTCTTGCAAAGGCAAAAGTAAGGCTACCTGTCGAGGCCGTAGCTCCCAGTTTTGTTGAAGCTGAACTAAGGGGTAAGGTAGGATGCGAGCGGCATCATGGCTTGACCATACTCTGCGCCATTGTTGAATTGCATCGAGTTGTCCTCTGATGCTCAATTCTTGGTCGGCAACCGCTTTGGCAAGTTCTATCCACCCTCTGGTTGTGTAGTTCGGTGCTGAATTGGCAAGCGTGGAAAGCTCGGTGTCGGTGATCTCCATCAAGGCATCCCATGCCAAATCATGAAAATCTTGCTGCGACTCATTGTTTGTCAATTCTTCGGTATTTCCAACGTAGCTGCGAAAAGCATCAGCAGGACGACCAAGAAGTAAGTATGTGTTCCCGAGAAGTCGGTGGAATTGAGAGTGCGTGTTGCTTGAGTTGATGGGTAAAGATTCAGTTAAATATTGGAGTGCTAATTGAGGGTTGTCTTGGCTGTTGGCAATGTTGGCTTTGGCTATTATTAAGCGCTGTTTTAGTTCGGGCGGCAATGTTCCGCGGAGGTTGCCCGAGTTAGATTCGAGCTCGGCCTGATTGAGCGAGCCTTGTTCTAGTAAGAGCTCTATAGCTGAAATGCGAAACCTAGCAGCATCTGCCCCTAGGCTATTTTTTGCGCTCGCTAATAGCTCATCAATACGCTGTGATGTAGACTCTCTTTCCATTGCCGGCTGTTTGACAGTCGGCGGATTGGAAGCGCAGGCTGCAATCAGTCCTAATATAAAAAGTATCAATACGAGTTTTTGATTTTCTATTTTAAGAAAAAATTGGTTATTGTCTTTGTTGGGCAAAATTTCACTATCTCGCTAGTTGTAAGTACTACATCTAAAAGGATAAACCATGAACCCTACTGGGGCAATAAATTGCCCAAATCACCAGGTAGCTATTCTTAATTTTTTTTCCAAATTTGAATATTGGCAACCCATGAGGCACCGAAATTGTGATTAGTGCAGGAACTCTCTATGTTGTAGCGACGCCTATTGGTAATTTGGATGACATATCCAGACGTGCGATTGATACGCTCCAGGGTGTTGATTTGATTGCGGCCGAAGACACCCGCCATAGTAAAGCTCTCTTGGAAAAGATAGAAGTAAAAACTCGGCTAACGTCTTACCATGATTTTAGCGATGACTCCGTGGCCGCTAGGTTTTTGGATAAGTTGCAGCAGGGTCAATCCATCGCACTTATTTCGGATGCTGGTACGCCGCTTATTTCCGACCCCGGGTTTAAGCTTGTGAGGTTGGTCCGAGAAGCTAATATTTCGGTGATACCCATTCCGGGAGTAAGCGCTATCACTGCAGCTTTGTGTGTGGCAGGTTTGGCCACCGATCGATTTTGCTTTGAGGGCTTTTTGGCAAGCAAGCAGGGCGCCCGCGAGCAGTCTCTAAGTCAGCTCAAGTATGAGTTGCGGACAATGGTATTTTACGAGTCGCCTCATCGAATTGAAGCTATGTTGGCAAGTGTAGTGTCGGTTTTTGGTGAAAATCGGCAGGTATTTGTTGGTAGAGAGCTTACTAAAAAGTTTGAATCCCACTTCTTGGGTTCTGGCGCAGATGTTTTGGCTTGGCTTCAAGCTGATCCAAATAACCAGCGAGGCGAGTTTGTTGTCATTGTTGCCGGTTGCGACAAAGATGCGCAGCAGAGCCAAAAGCAGGAAGTCGGGTTGAAGTTGGCACTGCAGTTGGTGTCAGAGATGTCGTTAAAGAAAGCCGTGGCTTTGGCAAGCGATGTTACTGGAGCTCGAAAGAACCTCCTTTATGCCGCTATGATTGAGATAAAAAATTCAAGCGGTGATGCTTAAGGTTGTTGCTTAGTTACCTAATCTGAATTAACCTGCGGATGAGTCAGCTGGGCAATTGCTGTTTGTTTACTTTGTAAGTCGTTTTACGGCTATCGAGGTGGCAAATGGAGGAAAGTCCGGGCTCCGCAGAGCAGGGTGCCAGGTAACGCCTGGGAAATGTGAATTTACGGCTAGTGCAGCAGAAAATATACCGCCCAACATTACAATTTTTCGGAATTGGTTGGGTAAGGGTGAAAAGGTGCGGTAAGAGCGCACCGCGCATCTGGTAACAGTTTGTGGCAGTGTAAACCCCACTCGGAGCAAGGCCAAATAGGAATCCTTTTTTGCTGCTCGCAATGGATTCGGGTAGGCCGCTAGACACCTGTGGTGACGCAGGTTGCAGATGAATAATTGTCCTCGACAGAACCCGGCTTATAGGCTGACTCACCTCTAATTCTGGCCTTTTAAGGCCCTTCTTAACAAATTACATTAATAGTTAGGCCTACGGCATTGTTTTTACAATGCTTAAGCCTATTGCAAAAACCCCGTCCTAGCGAGTTGCCCACTTTTAGCGGCATTTTCGCCGAAATTCTTGAGAGAAAACGCCTAATTAGTGCTTGCGCTAAAGCTTTGCTGTGCCTATAGTGTCGCTCAAGTGGCGAAAAGTGGAAAATATTGTTAAATAGTGGGAGATCGTGGAAGATCTGCTGCGCATTTTCCAAATAACAGTGGGGGCATCACGTGTTTCGCGGCATCAACTCTATAAATCTCGATGCGAAAGGGCGCATGGCTATGCCATCCCGGTATCGTGAGCAATTATCTATTAAATGCTCAGGTCAGCTCGTGGTCACAATAGATACAAATCATAAATGCCTTTTGCTTTACCCATTACCCGAATGGGAGCAAATAGAGCGTCAAATCGAATCACTTTCCAGCTTTGATCCTATGTCCCAGCGCGTTAAACATTTACTAATCGGTCACGCTAACGATCTTGAGTTGGACGGCAGCGGTCGGGTTTTATTACCACAAGAGCTCCGCAGTTACGCGGGGCTAGAAAAGCATATCTGCCTAATAGGCCAAGGCAAGAAACTAGAAATTTGGGATCAAAACTCGTGGAACGAGCAGCGCAATAAGTGGTTAGAGGACTCATCCCTTGAGGGGGAGTTACCAGAACAGCTTCGAAGTTTGGCACTCTAGGAGTTATTTATGGAGCAACGTTCACCTCATGAATCCGTCCTTCTCGCGGAGGCTATTTCTGGGCTAGCAATAGTGCGAGATGGTGTCTATATAGATGCGACTTTTGGGAGAGGCGGTCACAGCGAGGCGATATTAAGTGAGCTGGGCGATAAGGGGCGATTGGTTGTGTTTGATAGAGACCCTGAGGCGATTGAGGCTGCTAATAAGTTGGCGGCCACAGATTCAAGAGTTGAGGTGGTGCGTTCTGCGTTCAGTGATCTTGGCTCGATAATCGATTCAATGGGTTTACATGGAAACATAAACGGCGTGTTGTTTGATTTAGGAGTTTCATCTCCACAGCTGGATAACCCCGACAGGGGTTTTAGTTTTATGCGCAGTGGACCGTTAGATATGAGAATGGATCCGGAGGAAGGCGTGAGTGCCCAGCAGTGGATTAACGTTGCTAGCGAAAAAGAAATCGCAGATGTTATTTACAAGTTTGGTGAGGAAAGACACTCAAGAAGGATGGCTCGTAAAATCGTTGAAGAGCGGACCGAGGCTCCTATTGTGGATACAGGCCGACTAGCGGAAATTATTAAGCATGCAAATCCTGCGTGGGAGCGCGACAAACACCCCGCAACAAGGGCTTTTCAAGGTATACGTATTTTCATTAATAACGAATTTGGCGAGATAGAAAGTGGAATAGCCCAAGCTCTAAGCTGCCTTAGAACAGAGGGTCGGTTAGTTGTGATTAGCTTCCACTCTTTAGAAGATCGAATAGTCAAAAAATTTATCTCGCAGCAGGCCAGAGGTGATAATTTCCCAAGAGATTTGCCGGTGATGAATTCTGAGTTAAGCCCGACACTCAAGCCTATAGGTAAAGCGGCTAAGGCGAAGCCCCAAGAAGTGGCAGCAAACCCCCGCGCTCGCAGCGCGGTATTAAGAGTAGCTGAGAAAATCTCTAATAAAGTTATTGGGTAGGTTTGTCTTATGAAAACATCTGCATCTGACTCAGTGGACTCGAAAGACTGCCTTTCAATTTTCAAATGGTCCGGTATCAAAAGACCTAGCAGCATAGTTCTGGTTTGCATTTTGGGATTGGTTTTAAGTACGGGTCTTTCAGTGGTCCAGACAACTCACGAAAATAGGTTCTCTTTTAATAAATTGCAGGAGCTTCGCGCACAGGCCAATCAGCTGGATGTGAAATGGGGGCAGTTACTTCTCGAGCAAAGTACGTTTGGAGTGGAAGGTCGCATAGAGAGTAAGGCAATTGAACAGCTTCAGATGAGAGTTCCAGAAATGGCTCGCATAGTGATGGTGAAAAATGACTGACATTGAAACTAAATTAGCTTTTCAAAATTGGCGCCTTTACCTGATCATCTTTGGTTTATTGATCTGTGTGGCTGCGATTGGCTGGAAAGTAAGTGCCCTTCACATTTTTGAAAAAGATTTTTTGCAGGGGCAGGGCGACGCCAGAACTATTCGAACAGTACCATTGATGGCTAATAGGGGATTGATTACAGACCGCAATGGAGAGCCGTTGGCTGTGAGCACTCCGGTTCAGTCAATTTGGGTGAATCCAAAAGAGCTTGTTGAGTCGTCGCTTGCTATTCATGAGTTGGCGCAGGCTTTGGATATGAATCCAGACGTCTTAGTTGCCAAGGTCGAAAAAAATGCGACTCGAGAATTTTTATATGTAAAGCGGAGGCTTCCACCTTTTGAGGCGGAGAAGGTTTTAGCGTTAGATATCGAGGGTGTTTATGCTCAGTTAGAATATCAGCGCTTTTATCCTCAGGGCGAAGTTGCAGCGCACATTGTAGGCTTTAGTAACGTCGATGATGTTGGTCAAGAGGGGCTAGAGCTGACCTATAATGATTGGCTTCGGGGTGTTTCGGGGCGACGCCAGGTTATGAAGGATCGGCGTGGCCATATCATCAAAGAATTAAATACGCTTCAAACTGCTGAGCCAGGCAACAATCTCCAACTGAGCATCGATTTTCGTTTGCAAAGTTTGGCATACAAAGAGCTGAAGTCTGAGTTTATCAAGCGCAGGGCAAAAGGCGCTTCTTTAGTAATGTTGGATGTGAACACTGGCGAAGTTCTAGCGATGGTCAATCAGCCCTCTTACAACCCGCATAACAAAACGAATATGACCGACTTTAGTGTGCTTAGAAACAGGGCGATAACCGATGTTTTTGAGCCGGGCTCTACGATTAAGGCATTCACGATTGCCGCTGCCTTAGAAACAGGCGTTTACTCTCCTGAAACTATCGTCGAAACCAGCCCGGGTTGGATGATGGTTAATGGTAATGAAGTAAAAGATATTGCTAATTACGGAACACTGACCGTTGAGGGAGTGATTACTAAATCAAGCAATATTGGCTCAAGCAAGATTGCCATGGATATCGGGATCGAGCCTATTCGGGATTTGTTTGAGAGGGTAGGTTTTGGCCAGTCTATAGGGACTAGTTTTCCCGGTGAACGAGGAGGCGTGCTTCCAAATCCCCGTCGTTGGAGCCGCCATGGAATCGCTACTTTTTCTTTTGGTTATGGATTATCAACATCCGCCTTACAGCTTGCTCAGGCGTATTCTGTATTAGCCGATGGTGGTGTCAAGAAACCTGTTTCACTTGTACGTCTGTCGGAGCAATCCATTGCTGATTTACCTCGAGAGCGCGTCTTGAGTGAATCTATTTCGAAGCGTGTTGTCCAGATGCTTGAAACAGTGGTTGATCCTCGGCGGGGCGGTAGCGCAGTAGAGGCTAATATCCCTTTCTATAGTGTGGCAGGTAAAACAGGTACAGCTCACGTGGTCGGTGAATTTGGCTATGAGGCTAATCTGCATAACTCCCTTTTTGTTGGCTTAGTGCCAGCATCCGACCCCCAAATTGTTATTGTTATTGTAATTAACGAACCGAAAGGGAAAGAGCATTACGGTGGCCAAGTAGCGGCGCCAGTTTTTTCTAAAGTCGCTTCTGGTGCGATGCGAATATTAAATATAAACCCGGATGCAATTCCTGATAATCAATCACTGGAAGTTACGTCACTTTAACTATGAATACGGCTGAAACTTTGAATTCAAAGATAGCATTAAAAGAGCTTTTGGAAGGTTTAGTCGACTTTGATGATTCGTTGCATGACTATTCAAAAGTCATGATTGCTGGAGTTCAGTTGGATAGTCGGCTATTGAATCCTGGTGATTTATTTCTTGCTTGTTTTGGAAAAAATCATGATGCTCGAAATTTTGTTGATGAAGCTATAGGTCAAGATGTTGCCGCTGTTTTTGTAGAATCCGGTGGGCAATGGCAAGGACATCGAATTTTCGATAATACGCCGGTAATTGCTATTGATAATCTTTCTGCAAAATTAAGTGAAATAGCATCTAGATTTTATGACCGGCCCAGTGAGAGGCTCAGCATAATAGGTGTCACCGGTACAAATGGTAAGACCAGTTGCAGCCATTTCATCGCGCAGTCACTGTCTGAAATGAATCGCCGTTGCGGAGTTATCGGAACTTTAGGTTACGGCGTTCAAGGGGAATTAAAAGAAACTCAGTTGACCACTCCTGATGCAGTTTTTACACAAATGGCTTTGGCTCAAATGGTTGAGCAAAATGTAGATCCTGTGGTGATAGAAGTTTCGTCAGTTGGATTGCATCAAAAGCGGGTTAAAGCAGTAAATTTTGATATTGCAGTTTTTACCAATCTTAGCCGCGACCATCTTGATTATCACAGTAGTATGGAAGACTACCTCGAGTGTAAAAAGATTCTTTTTACGATGGATGGGCTGCGTAGTGCCGTCGTAAATTTGGATGACCCTTATGCTTTGTCAATACTTAATAGCATTTGTAATAAGGTTGATATTTCCACTTTTAGTTTTAGTAATAAGATCGCGACTGTGTATGCAAGCGAGCTCGAGTTTTCTCGTGATGGCTACAGGGCGTGTATTTCGACCCCAATTGGAAGCGGTGTTATCAGCGGGCAATTGTTAGGTAGTTTTAATTTTAGCAACGTGTTGGCGGTAGTAGCAACGCTTGTAAGTTATATGTCAAAAGCAGAAGGCTTTACTATCGAAGCGCTGTGTAACGCAGTATCCGGTTTAAGCCCTGTTACAGGCCGAATGGAAATTGTTGGGGACAATGCTGGCGATGTTACCGCTGTGGTGGACTATGCCCACACACCGGATGGACTTAAAAGCGCATTAGTGGCATTAAGGGAGCACTTCACTGGCAACGTATGGTGCGTTTTTGGCTGCGGCGGCAACCGTGACAAAGGGAAGCGCCCATTAATGGGTGAGTTTGCTGAGACTTATGCTGATCATATAGTGGTGTGTGATGATAATCCTCGCAACGAAGACGGCGATGAAATTGTTAACCACATTTTGAGCGGTATCGAATCCCCCTCAAATGTAACTATCGAAAGGGATAGAGCGAAAGCGATATCCTTTGCTCTTAGTGCTGCCAAGCCTGGCGATGTTGTGCTTGTAGCCGGCAAAGGACACGAAACCTATCAAGAAGTTGCTGGCGAAAAAGTTATTTTTAGTGATGTAAACCATGTTCGTCTCGCACTTCAACACCGCGTGGAGAATAGGTCATGATTGGAAAGCTGTTGCTATCTGAATTGGCGCATAAAACAGGCGGTGAGCTATTTGGTCCTGATGTACAGTTTTCTGAGATCTCCACTGATAGTAGAAGCATTGTTTCTGGCGATTTATATCTGGGTTTGATTGGTGAGCACTATGACGGTCATGACTTTGTTCAAGCTGCTGTAGATAGAGGGGCAGCGGCGGTAGTTGTATCCAAAGCTGCTGAATCCTCAATATCAGCGGTGCAGGTAAAGGATACGCACAGGGCATTAGGAGTGCTGGCATCAATTAATAGACAGCGTAGTGATGCTACGATTATTGCGCTCACTGGAAGCCAAGGTAAAACAACCGTTAAAGAGATGGCCGGTGCAATTCTAAGCAATCGCGCCAAAACACTTATTACTTCTAAGAATCTAAATAATACGATTGGTGTGCCCTTAACCCTGCTACAACTCAAAGATCAAAAGTTTGCGGTAATAGAAATGGGGGCTAACGGCGCCGGCGAAATCGCATTCAGTGTTGGAATAGCCGAGCCGGATATTGTTTTGATCACCAAAGCCAGTGCAGCTCACATCGAGGGTTTTGGCAGCCTGCAAGGGATAGTTGAGGCAAAGGGTGAAATTTTAGACGGTTTAGGTGAGTCAGGCATCGCTGTTTTAAATGCAGATGACGAAAACGTAGGCCAGTGGCAGCAGCGAGCAAGTAATAGCAAAGTGGTTTTGTTCAGTCTTTTGGAAAAAGAAAATTCTCAGTATTTTTCATCTGAAGTTGACTTGTCAGTTGTTGGAGAAGTTAGTTTTAAGCTGCACTGTCCAAAAGGTAATGCACAAGTTCGTTTGAAAATGATGGGTGAGCATAACATTGCCAATGCTGTTTCGGCTGCAGCTCTAGCAATTGAAGTTGGAGCGAGTCTTGATGATGTGGTTAAAGGCTTGGCAAGCTTAACGCCGATTGAGGGGCGTCTTAAATTACGGGACGGGATTAATGACTGTGTCTTAATTGACGACACTTATAACGCGAGCCCTGATTCATTTTATGCGGCAATTGATGCGCTGATGTCATTTTCTGGTCGAAAAATAGTTATTGCCGGCGATATGAAAGAGCTCGGCGGCAAAAGCGAGGAGTGCCATTTAAGCGTAGGAAAATATGCTCTGCTAGCGAAAGTTGACGAATTTTGGGCGACGGGCGAATTGTCGAAATTTGCGGTTGATGCTTTCGGTAAGCGCGCCCGGTATTTTGAAAGCCAAGAAGAATTGATAGAGCATTGCAGGATTGCTGCAAATCAAGATGTAGTGTTTTTAGTGAAAGGATCGCGCAGTGCAATGATGGAAAATATCATCAACGAATTACTTATTAATGAGGCTATCTAATGCTTGTTTGGCTTTCGGATTACTTAATGCAGTTTGATAGCAATTTTGCGGTTATTCAATATATAACCGTCAGAGGCATTTTTAGCGTTCTAACCGCTATGGGGGTCTCTTTGCTGATTGGCCCCATGATGATAAGGAAGTTGAATTATCACCAGATCGGTCAAGTGGTGAGAGATGACGGGCCGGAGAGTCATTTGAGCAAAGCTGGCACGCCTACCATGGGTGGGGCGTTAATTTTGGTAAGTATATGTATGAGCACGCTGCTTTGGTCTGACTTAAGCAATCATTATGTTTGGATCGTTTTAATGGTCACTCTTTTGTTCGGTGCAATCGGCTGGGTAGACGATTACCGCAAGGTGTTCCGCCAAGATACTACTGGCTTGCCCGCAAGGTGGAAATACTTTTGGCAGTCAATCTTCGGCGCCGCTGCGGCAATAGCACTTTATTACACGGCATTTAGTGATGCGGAAACTTTATACATTATTCCCTTTTTCAAAGATATTGCGATTGATATCGGTGTCCTCTACATCGTAATTAGTTACTTCATGATTGTTGGTTTCAGCAATGCTGTAAATTTGACTGATGGCTTAGACGGATTGGCTATTTTGCCTACTGTTATGGTTGGCGGTGCATTGGGGGCAATAGCCTACTTAGCAGGGCACGTAGAGTTTTCTTCATACCTAAACATTCCTTACATAGTTGGATCCGGTGAAATTGTAATTTTTGCCGGAGCGTTAGTTGGAGCCGGCTTAGGATTCCTATGGTTTAACACTTATCCAGCACAAATATTCATGGGGGACGTAGGGGCGCTCTCCCTAGGGGCAGCTCTAGGGGTGATGGCAATAATTTCTCGCCATGAAATAGTTTTGTTCATTATGGGGGGGATCTTTGTAATGGAAACTGCTTCTGTCATTTTACAAGTAGGTTCTTTCAAGCTTACTGGTAAGCGAATTTTTCGGATGGCGCCCTTGCATCATCATTTCGAGTTGCTAGGTTGGCCAGAGCCTAGAGTGATCGTTAGATTCTGGATCATCACTGTTATGTTGGTTCTGTTTGGATTGGCCACGTTAAAACTGCGGTAATTGGAGTTTTCAGTAGAGATGGCTGATTCAACGAACGGGAAAGTTGTAATTGTGGGCTTGGGAAATACGGGAATTTCTTGCGCAAAGTACTTTGAGTCAAAGGGGCAGAGCTTCAAAATCGTCGACAGTCGAAAGGAGCCGCCAGGGCTTAAGATGTTATTAGAGTTACTTCCGGATGTTGAATTAGAGCTGGGAGCATTTAAGAAGGAAACATTCATAAGCGCTAATTGTCTGGTGGTTAGTCCGGGGGTAAGTTTGTTAACACCTGTAATTGTCGCAGCTAAGGAAAATGGCGTTTTGATAACAGGCGATATAGATATTTTTTCGAAACAGGTTGATGCCCCAATTGTGGCCGTAACAGGTTCAAATGGTAAGAGCACGGTTGTTGCGATTTTGGCCGAGATTTTGCAAAAAACGGATATTGATTTTGCCTTAGGTGGAAATCTCGACGGTACCAGCTTCAAGCCTGCGTTGGATATGCTACTTGAACCGAAGAAAGAGCTTTATATTTTAGAGCTTTCTAGTTTTCAGTTAGAAACGACAATTACGCTCAATGCTGCCGTAGCGGTGTTATTGAATTTGAGCGAGGACCACATGGATCGCTACGAAGGCCTTGAAGATTACTATGACGCGAAAGCAAATATTTTCAATGGTTGTAAGCAGATTTTGATAAACCGAGAGGACAAATTTAGCGAATTAGGTCGTTCCCTAGACGTGCCGGTGAGGGATTTTGGTTTTGGGTGGCCCTCCAAAAATGGCATTGGCTTGCAGGAGAGTGATGAAGGTCAATATTTGGCATGCCAAACTGCAAATATCGCTTTGGTCTCAGAGCTTAAAGTTGTCGGCCAACACAACATTTTAAACATGCTTGCAGCTATAGGCTTGGCGCTGGCAATTAATATTGATCTTGCTTCAATTAGGCGTGGTGTTAAAAGTTTTTCAGGCCTGCCGCATCGCTGCCAGTGGGTAGCTTGTAAAGGCGGGGTGGATTTTTACAATGACTCTAAGGGAACAAACGTAGGCGCAACAATTGCTGCCATTGATGGATTGGGACAACGAATTTCAGGGAAAATCATCTTAATTGCTGGTGGTGTTGCTAAGGGAGCAGATTTTTCTGAGCTGGGTCCGGTCGTTAGTCTCTGGTGTAAAGAAGTCATTCTTATCGGTCAAGATGCGGTTGAGTTTGGATGCAGTTTAGGTGGTGACGTTAAAAAGCACTTCGCTGAAAGTATGAGTGATGCTGTTTCAACTGCACACTCCCATGCCTGCCAAGGAGATCTGGTTTTGCTTTCTCCAGCCTGTGCAAGTTTTGATATGTTTGATAGTTTTCAGCATCGTGGTGATGTGTTTATGAGCGCAGTGGAGGATTTGTGTTGAGTAGTATGAGTTCGACTTCAAAACTAAGCTCTCTCACAGCGGCTAAACACGTTGTGTTGCCAAATTTGAATCCGCTACTGGTGACTATGCTAATTTTGATGGTGACAGGATTGTTAATGATGACGTCCGCATCTGTCGAAATTTCCAATAGTAAGTATGGAGATTCTCTTTTTCATTTTAAACGTCAGATCCTCTTTGCATTTTTGGGTGTTATTAGCATCGGGATTACTATGCTCATTCCTCTTCATCTCTGGAAGCGGTTTAGTGGTTTTTTCTTGTTTGGGTCATACTTTTTATTAGTGTTGGTACTGATCCCTGGAGTGGGTAAAGAAGTTAACGGGTCGTCACGCTGGCTAGATCTTGGTTTTTTCAATCTTCAGCCTTCTGAGCTGGCTAAGGTATTTATAGTTCTCTATATCGCAGTCTTCCTTGAGCGTCATATTGTAGAAGTTCAACAAAGTTGGTCAGGATTTTTGAAACCCATGATGATTATTGCTGCGGCGGTGGTTCTTCTTCATTTTGAACCTGATCATGGTGCCATGGTTATATTGCTTTTAACCGCATTTTGTATGATTTTTCTGGCTGGTGCGAAACTATATAGATTCGTGATTATGCTGTCTCTGTGTATAGGTGCAATAACCTATTTGGCTGTTATGAAGCCTTATGTTATCGCGCGGTTCTCATCGTTTTTGGATCCATGGTCTGAGCAAAATGTTTACGACGGAGGGTATCAGCTGACCCAGGCGCTTATCGCTTTTGGTCGCGGAGAATGGTTCGGTGTCGGTTTGGGGAACAGTATTCAAAAGCTGTATTTCTTACCTGAGGCTCATACAGATTTTGTTTTGGCAATTATAGGAGAGGAGCTCGGCTTAATTGGTGTTGCATTCGTAGTCGCTCTTTTCTGTGTGTTGGTCTATTTAGCTATTAGCGTAGGTAAGAAGGCGCTAAATCAGGAGCTTCTTTTCGAAGGGTTCCTTGCTTACGGCCTCGCTCTTTTATTCGCAGGTCAGGCAATAATCAATATTGGGGTAAATATTAGTTTGCTACCAACTAAAGGGTTAACTTTACCCTTTCTTAGCTATGGTGGTGCGAGTTTAATTGTGAGCTGCTTTATGGTGGCTTTGTTAGTTCGGATTCAGTTTGAAACTGAACAAGCATCCATGTTGGCCGCGGCAAAACCTAGGTCGGGTAAATAATATGCCCCGCCAATCTGCAACAATTTTAATTATGGCCGCTGGCACTGGAGGTCATATATTTCCAGCCTTAGCGATTGCTAAAGTGCTGCGTGAAGAATCTGCGAATGTTCATTGGCTTGGTACACCTAATGGAATGGAAAACGAATTGCTTGAGGCAACCGGTATACCGTTGCACCAGATATCGGTCTCGGGGTTGCGCGGTTCTGGAATACAAAGAAAACTAATGGCGCCCATAATGCTATTGAGCGCGTTCTATCAATCAGTAGGGGTTTTACGCCTAGTAAAACCTGATTGTGTACTTGGTATGGGGGGCTTTGTCTGCGGTCCAGCAGGTTTGGCTGCCAAATTACTGAGAAAGCCACTATTGATTCATGAACAAAATGCAGTAGCGGGTTTGACTAATAAATTACTCAGCAAATTAGCTAACAGAACCTTAGAAGCATTTCCTGGAACATTTGAAAAAGCAAAGAGCGTGTTACTGACTGGAAACCCTGTGCGTAAGGAAATTTTGTCTTTTGATCACAGTGGCGCTGGAACTTCAGCTGAGAAAAAAACATTTAATATCCTAGTTCTTGGCGGCAGCCAAGGAGCACATGCTATAAACACCGTCGTGCCGGAATTATTGGCGGCTCTTGATGATAGAAACGTCCACGTGCTTCACCAAGCAGGCAAAGGTAAAGTAGAACAAACGTCTCAAGCCTATGAGCTGGCGGGCCTTACTTTGGAGGGGCAATACAATGTACAGGCATTTGTCTCAGACATGGCTAAAGCATACGCTTGGGCGGATCTAGTGATATCTAGGTCGGGCGCCAGTACGGTCTGTGAAATAGCTGCCGCAGGAAGGGCTTCGGTCCTAGTGCCATATCCATATCATTGGGATAAACAGCAAACACGAAATGCCGATTGGTTGGCCGACAAAGGTGCGGCAATTATTGTTCAGCAAGCTGAGCTCACTGGTTCTGTTTTATGTGAGCTTGTTAAAGATTTAATTGAGAATCGAAATAAGCTCCTACAGATGAGTAAAGAAGCAAGTAAGCTCGCGATTCGAGATGCTGCGGATGTTATCGCAAATGAGTGCCTGAGGTTTGCTAATGCCTAGTTCGGTTAAATTCCATTCTGTCCCTGAGATGCGCCGAATTCGCACGATACACTTTGTGGGGGTCGGCGGGGCTGGAATGTGTGGCATTGCTGAAGTGCTATTGAATCAAGGCTATTCGATAACTGGGTCTGATATTAAGGAATCTGCAAACACCAATCGCCTTAAAGCTATGGGTGCTAAAATATTTATTGGGCATAAAGCCAGTAATTCAGAAAAGGCTGATGTTGTCGTTTACTCAAGTGCCATAGACCACGGTAACCCAGAAATAAAAGCGGCGATGCTTAAGTCGAAGCCGCTAATCCCTCGGGCTGAAATGCTAGCGGAATTGATGCGGTATCGTCATTCGATCGCAATCGCAGGCACTCACGGCAAAACTACTACCACCAGTATTGTCGCATCAGTGTTGGCAGCGGGAGGCTTTGACCCTACCTTCGTTATAGGAGGTTTGCTCAAAAGTGCGGGCACTAATGCGAGATTAGGGGAGAGTCGATATTTGGTGGCAGAGGCAGATGAAAGTGACGCGTCATTTATGCACTTGCAGCCGATGGTAGCAGTGGTGACGAACATAGAAGCGGACCACATGGCTACCTATGACGGAGACTTTGAGAAGTTGAAAAAGTACTTCGTCGATTTTCTACACAACCTGCCGTTTTATGGATTGGCTGTTCTGTGCATAGACGATCCGGTGGTGCGTGAAATATTGCCATTGATATCCAGGCCAAAATTAACTTATGGGTTTTCAAAAGATGCAGATTTTAGGATTCAGAATTTATCTCAAAAGCGCGGCGTTACTGATTTTGAAGTGTTGCGCCCCCTTAAGAAAAATCCAATTAAGCTCAGGCTTAATATGCCTGGGGAGCACAATGCACTGAATGCCACTGCAGCACTAGTGATCGCTACCGACGAGGGCTTGCTAGACAGAGATATAAAATCAGGAATTAAGGATTTTTCGGGAGTCGGGCGCAGGTTCGACGTTCAGGGTGAGTTCCCGGTGTGCAGTGGAACCTTAACAGGTTCAGTTAAATTGATTGATGATTATGGTCATCATCCAACAGAAGTTGCAGCTACCTTAAAGGCGCTCAAGGCTGGTTGGCCTGATAATCGATTGGTAATGGTTTTTCAGCCTCATCGATACAGTCGCACCAAGGACTTGTATGAGGATTTTGTTGAAGTCTTGTCCGATGCAGACGTGCTGTTGTTGCTGGAAGTCTATCCTGCGGGCGAAAAGCGTATCCCTGGTGCTGATTCAAGGGCGCTGTGCCGAAGTATCCGTTTGAGAGGTAAAGTAGACCCGGTTTATGTCAAAGATGAGTCCGATGTTCATGCCTTATTGATGGGGATTTTAAAGCCTGGAGATATTGTTTTGACGCAGGGAGCTGGCAGTGTCGGCAGTCTAACGAAAGAGCTGGCAGCTAAGGGCTTTGTTGATCAGTAATTTATTGATTTATATATAAGAATTTACATTTAGATAGTTAAGAAATATGCAAAAGAAACCGATAAATAGAGAAGAGTTGCTGTCTAGACTGGGACATGTTGTTGTTCTAATGGGCGGATGGTCTGTAGAGCGAGAAATATCGCTTCTTAGTGGCCAGGCCGTGTATGCCGGCCTAGTGCGTTTAGGGGTCGATTGCGAGGTAATTGATGTCGGCGCAAACGTTGTGGAGCAGTTGCAATTGGCTAAGCCGGATTTAGTCTTCAACATGCTGCATGGGCAATTTGGTGAGGACGGTGTGGTGCAGGGTGTTTTTGAGGCAATGGCTATTCCCTACACCGGCAGCGGGGTTTTAACCTCGGCTCTTGCCATGGATAAGGTGCGAACAAAATTGATTTGGCAGAGGCTTGGGTTGAATACCGCAGAGTTTGTACTTTTGGATGCTAAGACTGACTGGGATTCTGTGATTGCAGAACTCGGCCCAGTCGTAGTCAAGCCAGTAAATGGTGGGTCGAGTCTCGGGATAGCCATAAGTGGCACAGGACAGGAACTTAAAAATCAATATGCCGAGTCAGCGAAGTTTGACGCTCAGGTGTTTGCAGAAAAATGTATTTTTGGGAAGGAATTTTCTGTCGGCGTAATTGAAGGTGAATTATTGCCGAGTATTGAATTGGAGACAGATCGAGAGTTTTTCACTTTTGACGCCAAGTATATTGATGAAAATACCCGAGTTATTTGCCCGCCTAATTTAGAGTCGTCAGAATTGAAATCCCTTGAGGAGCTAGTTCTGCGCGCTTATGAAAGTTTGTCATGTAAAGGTTTGGCTAGAGTAGATGTTATGCAAGATGGTGATGGAAAGTTTTATTTATTAGAGGTCAACACTGTCCCCGGAATGACATCCCACAGTTTTATTCCTCTGGCAGCCGAGAAAGCAGGTTTAGATTTTGATGAGTTGCTATTGAGAGTGATGGCATTAGAAGTGACAGCAAGCGAGGTGCACTAGTGTGATGGTTGCAAAAAATAGACCAGCAGCTATGCGAGCTGAGAAACGTAGTTTTAGTAAACCCTCTCAGCCGCTTAAACCTGTGAACCGCAAAGCCTCTAGACTCGTTTTCGGAACGATTTTTTTTATTGTTTTAACTGTTATCTCAGTCAATCAATATGATTCTGTTATGGGTGTTATTAATACGCCTATATCGAAAGTACGAATGGAAAACCAATGGCAACAGGTATCCGAGGATGAGGTGGGTATAGCGCTTTTGGAATTTATGGGCACAGGCTTTTTTAACTTTGACGTGCGTTCTGCTAAACAAAAGCTGGAGCTAATGCCTTGGGTTGAGTTCGTATCGGTAAAGCGCATTTGGCCCGACACACTGTCTCTTGAGCTTCAGGAAGAAGTGGCTATTGCGAGATGGGGTGACTCCTCTTATTTGAACCAAACTGGTGAGGTGATTAAGCCAATGACTGCAGCTGTAAATAAGTCACTGCCAACCTTAAATGGTCCCAATGGCTCGCAAATAGAAGTGATGCGCCAGTATCAAAAGTTGAACCAGCTATTGTCGCCGGAAGGCTTGAGGCTGACCGAACTCGACTACAGTAAGCGAGGAAGTTGGGAGCTAACGCTTAATAACACGATCCATGTTTCTGCAGGTAAAGTTGACGTGTTCGAGAATATCACCCGCTTAGTTACATTTATTACTAATAGGGCGGAAATTGATATGGCCGACATTGCATCAGTGGATCTTAGGTACGGTAATGGCTTTGCTGTAAAAACAGTAGAGCAAGAATTATCAGGAGTGGCAGTAAGGTGATTATTAGCCGGACCCATAACAAGAGAAAGCTACAGGAAGGTCAACTTCGGAAGTGCATACTATGAGCGAATCTGTAGCAAACGACGTAATCGTTGGGTTAGATATTGGTACTTCAAAAGTAGTGGCGATAGTAGGTGCTATTAACCCCAGCGGCAGCTTAGACATTGTTGGTATCGGCAGCCACCGCTCGCGGGGATTGAAAAAAGGAACAGTGGTCAACATTGAGTCCACTGTAGAATCTATTCAGCGTGCGATTGAAGAGGCTGAATTGATGGCCGGTTGCCAGATTCGCTCGGTTTACGCAGGTATTGCTGGCAGCCATATTAGAAGCATGAATTCCCATGGCATCGTCGCGATACGCGATGGTGAGGTAATGCGTGCAGATATAGAGCGAGTCATAGATGCGGCTCAAGCGGTGGCGATCCCAGCTGATCAAAAAGTACTTCATATCCTTCCTCAAGAATACATTATTGATTCTCAAGAAGGTGTTAAAGAGCCGCTTGGTATGTCGGGTGTGCGGTTGGAGGCAAAAGTACATTTGGTAACTTGTGCGATCAACGCTGTTCAAAATATTGAAAAGTGCATCAAGCGCTGCGGTTTAGAGACAGACGAAATAATTTTGGAGCAGCTAGCTTCTAGCTATTCTGTTCTAACAGATGACGAAAAAGAGCTTGGAGTTTGTCTCGTCGACATTGGTGGAGGCACTACCGATATTGCGATATTTACTGAGGGAGCGATTAGGCATACCGGTGTAATTCCTATTGCTGGCGATCAGGTCACCAATGATATTGCAATGGCGCTGCGTACTCCTACCGAGAATGCAGAAGAGATTAAAATCAAGTACGCGTGCGCATTAACACAGTTAGCAAGCGGTGATGAAAGCATTAAGGTACCTAGCGTTGGTGACCGGCCTCCGAGGGAATTGTCGCGTCAAGCTTTGGCTGAGGTTGTGGAGCCGAGGTATGACGAGTTGTTTACTTTAATTCAGGCGGAGCTACAGAGAAGTGGTTTCGAGAACCTGCTAGCAGCCGGCGTAGTGCTAACCGGAGGCACCAGCAAAATGGAAGGGGTGATGGAACTTGCAGAAGAAATATTTCATGCGCCAGTAAGAATTGGTGCCCCTCATAATGTTAAGGGATTAGCCGATATCGTAAGAAACCCAATTTATTCTACAGGCGTTGGTTTGTTGCTATATGGGCTTAAGCAGTACCAAGAAAGAGATGGGATTGACCCGAAAAAAGAAACGCAAATCCATATGGTGGATAGAGTTAAGAGCTGGTTTCAAGGAAATTTTTAATAAACAGTCAAAAATCAACGTGATTGACAGATTTTGAGGATAATAAGGGGGCTATATGTTTGAGTTAATTGAAAACATACCACAGAGTGCTGTGATAAAAGTAATCGGTGTAGGGGGTGGAGGCGGAAACGCGGTACATCACATGATTGCAAATCAAGTAGATGGTGTAGATTTCATCTGTGCAAACACCGATGCGCAAGCTTTAAGTAATCTTAAGGCGAAAACTGTGCTGCAGTTAGGCACAGGAATAACTAAAGGTTTAGGTGCGGGAGCGAATCCTGAGGTTGGGCGTCAGGCCGCGCTCGAAGATCGGGACCAAATAGCAGAAATTTTATCCGGCGCGGACATGGTTTTTATCACCGCTGGCATGGGCGGCGGTACAGGTACTGGTGCGGCTCCTATTGTTGCTGAAGTAGCTCGGGAAATGGGAATTCTAACCGTTGCCGTCGTTACGAGACCTTTTCCATTTGAAGGCAAAAAGCGATCAGCTATCGCGGAGGAAGGCATCCGCTTGCTATCTGAAAACGTAGACTCATTGATAACTATCCCAAATGAGAAACTCCTTGATGTGCTAGGTAAGGACGCGACGTTGCTTGAGGCGTTTAAGGCGGCCAACGATGTCTTGCTTGGAGCGGTTAAGGGCATAGCTGATTTGATTATGCATCCTGGAATGATTAACGTGGATTTTGCAGATGTTAAAACTGTCATGTCCGAAATGGGAATGGCAATGATGGGAACTGGATTGGCATCTGGTCCTGACAGAGCCCGGGAAGCGGCTGAAGCGGCTATTCGATCGCCGCTGCTAGAAGACGTGAATCTGCAAGGCGCGCGGGGTATTTTAGTTAACATTACGGCTGGGGAGAACTTGTCTCTAGGTGAGTTTGCTGAAGTCGGCGACACAGTTGAGGAATTTGCTTCTGATGATGCCACTGTAGTTGTGGGCACTGTTATTGATCCTAGTTTGGCTGACGAAATTCGGGTGACTGTTGTCGCTACCGGTTTGGGTGCCGCTAATGCTAAGCCTAAGAAAGTCATCGACAACACGGAAATTGGACCAATAACGGACTACAGCCAGTTGGATAAGCCTGCTGTAATGCGTAATCGCGCAGTACCGGGCCGAGGTCAAGCGGTGGCGAAAGCTGTTGGCTCTGCCGCTGATATGGACTATTTAGATATTCCAGCATTTCTTCGGCGTCAGGCCGACTAAGAGCAAGAAATAACGCGGGCTTTACCTTAAGCCCGTGACTTGCATGAATTCAATCTTAGCTGGATTCCGTGAGAATAATTTTGACCGGTGTTTTGTGCAATATCTTTCGCACGCGGCACGGTGCGGAGTAGTTCTCGGAAGTGTTAAGTCGATAGCCACTATATGTTGGGTTATTCCTTCAGCTTTGCTACCATGCAGACTTCGGACGGCTGGCAATTTACTCAGTGCAGTATGCAAGAAGTTCGAACAACCTTGGTCTAACTAAAGGCTAATTTGGTGCTATCAGGAATTACAAGGAATTGTATTTATAAGTAGCTGTCTAAATTCGGGTAATGCCCCGGCAAACCCTTGACTTTGAATCACAAAACTAACGAATGAAGGCCGCAGACTAGACTTATGCTAAAACAAAGAACGCTTAAAAACGTAATTCGCGCCACTGGTGTAGGATTGCACACAGGAGAGAAGGTGTATCTTACTCTCAGGCCGGCCCCAGTTAATACGGGCATTGTTTTTAACCGAGTAGACTTAGACCCGGTAGTTCAAATAGCGGCCGTCGCAGCAAACGTTGGTGATACAACACTCTCAACGACTTTAGCGAAAGGCGAAGTGCGAATTTCAACAGTTGAACACCTGATGTCGGCTATGTCCGGTCTCGGTATTGATAACGCGTTCGTCGATGTTAGCGGCTCTGAAGTGCCTATTATGGATGGCAGTGCAGGAGTATTCGTATTTTTAATCCAGTCTGCTGGCATTGAAGAGCAGTCTGAATTAAAAAAATTCATCCGTATCAAGCAGCCAATTAGACTTGAGCAAGATGGTAAATGGGTTAGCCTCGAGCCATTTAACGGATTCAAGGTTAGCTACACTTTACTTTACGATCACCCCGTCTATAAGAAGTACACGAAAAGCGCAACTATCGACTTTTCGAGTACCTCCTTCGTCAAAGAAGTAAGTCGGGCACGAACTTTTGGCTTTATGCATGAGTTTGAAGAGTTACAAAATAGAAACTTGGCACTTGGTGCCAGTATGGATAATGCTATCGCAGTTGGGGACTACAAAGTCCTGAACGAAGATGGACTGCGATATGAGGACGAATTTGTTAAGCACAAAATTCTAGATTCCATAGGTGACTTATACTTGCTAGGCAACAGCTTGATAGGTGAGTTTAAAGGACATAAATCTGGACATGCTCTCAACAATGCTTTATTAAGAATGCTTGAAGTTAATGAAGATGCTTGGGAAATCGTCAGTTTTGAAGATGATAGCAGTGTTCCAATATCTTATATGAAGCCAATACTTGCTGCGTAGCCAGTAGCGCTAACCTAACTTGTTGATATAAATAATAAAACCAAGCGTGGTGGTGTCTAGTATATTACCCAAGGTTAACGAAACTTATAATTAGGGTTTTAAGATTTACACTTAACAATGAAACTTATCTTAGTTGACCAACACCACGGTCATTCAAAAACAATTGTCCTCAAGGGCTGGCTAAAAGGCCTGCTCTCTCTTTGCTTGCTCGGAACGCCAGTCGCTCTGGGTTATTTTGGCTATCAACTTGCGGTGTCGCAAGAGTCTCGCGTTTTTTCAGAAGAAACAGCCGGAAACTGGGAGCGCCAACTGAAGCTTCAGTCGGAACAACTGGCTGATATTAAGCAGGGAGCCGAGGAGCAGCTGGAAGCCCTCACGTTGCGTTTGGCATTGATGCAAGCACGGTTAGTCCGTTTAGACGCGGTTGGTGAGCGAGTAACAGAGATTGCCGACCTCGATGAAGGGGAGTTCGATTTTAGTCAGCCCTTAGCTATTGGCGGCCCCGGTATAGGGGTGAGTGAACCCTATAGCACGGCTGGGTTTATGAGCGCTGTCGACCAGCTAGAAGATCAATTAAATGACCGACAGCAGCAATTAGAGATATTAGAAGGCATGATGTCGGATCGAAAGATCCAGTCTGATGTTTTTATAGCCGGTAGGCCACTTGACAAAGGTTGGATTGCATCGAGATTCGGTAAGCGGCCAGACCCTTTCACCGGTCGTCTCACTTTTCACGGCGGTATCGATTTCACTACGGGCAAAGCCGGAGCAGAAATAAATACCGTTGCTGCAGGGGTAGTGACATGGGCTGGACCCCGTTCAGGCTATGGCTTAATGGTTGAGGTTAATCATGGCAACGGTTACACAACAAGATACGCCCATTCAGAAAAATTATTCGTTGAAGTGGGCGATGTAGTTAATAAAGGGCAAAACATTGCCTTAGTCGGTTCGACCGGTCGCTCGACCGGCCCGCATGTTCATTTTGAAGTCTATAAAAATGGTAGAGTGGTCGACCCGGCCGCCTATATTCACCGCACCGCTAGATAATCCCCAGCTCAACATCGCTCGCATTTGGTGGCAAACTTAGGTCGAATTGCCGCACACACTTTGTAATCTAAATTCTAATTCCAAAAGCCTTAACGTATGAATATTTTAAATTCGATTTTCGGTACCAGTAACTCTCGAAAGCTAAAGAAGCTTCAGCGCTCTATAGTCAGCATAAATAAACTCGAAGAGTCAATTAAGGCGCTTACAGCCCCTGAGCTTCAAGACAAGACCAATGAGTTCAAGCGTAGATTGAAAGAGGGTGAAACCTTAAATGACCTGCTGCCGGAAGCCTTCGCCGTCGTGCGTGAAGCGGGGGTAAGAGTCATGGGTATGAGACATTTTGACGTCCAGCTAATTGGCGGCATGGTCCTGCATGATGGATCGATTTCAGAAATGCGTACAGGTGAAGGTAAGACTCTCATGGCAACTTTGCCCGCGTATTTGAACGGGCTAAGCGGAGATGGTGTGCACGTAGTAACCGTAAACGAATATTTGGCAGAGCGTGATGCCAACTGGATGCGGCCGCTGTATGAATATCTTGGTCTGTCAGTGGGTGTTATTCAGTCAGGTCAATTAGCTGAAGATAAAAAGGCGGCATACCGATCTGATATCACCTACGGAACCAACAATGAGTTCGGCTTTGACTATTTGCGTGACAACATGGCTTTTCGCCTTGACGACAAAATGCAGGATAAACTTAATTTCGCAATTGTCGATGAAGTGGATTCGATTTTAATTGATGAGGCTCGCACACCACTGATAATTTCAGGCGCTGCAGAGAATAGTTCAGCACTTTATATCGCTATAAATAACCTTATACCCAAACTCGAATTGGGTGAGAAACAAGAAAAATCCAAGATGGAAATGATGGACAAAAATTTTGTCCCAGAAGAAAACGGGCATTTTACTGTTGACGAAAAAAGCCGGCAGGTGGAACTCACCGAGCAGGGACACGAGCATGTGGAATCAATTTTAATAGAGAAAGAATTGCTCAATGAAGGGGAGTCACTTTATTCAGCTACTAACTTATCGCTGTTGCATCATGTGCATGCCGCTTTAAAAGCTCATCATCTTTTTAATCGAGATGTTGAATACATTGTCCAAGATAAAAAAGTCATTTTGATTGATGAACACACCGGCAGGACAATGGAAGGGCGCCGGCTTTCAGAAGGCCTTCATCAAGCGTTAGAGGCAAAAGAAGGATTGGAAATCCAAAGTGAGAGTCAAACTTTAGCATCGACCACCTTCCAGAACTATTTTCGCCTGTACAACACGCTTTCTGGGATGACTGGTACAGCAGACACCGAAGCCTTTGAGTTTAATCAGATATACGGTTTAGATGTTGTTGTTATCCCAACTAACCAGCCCATGGTGAGAGATGATGCTAATGACTTGATCTTCCTTACTATGGAAGAAAAACTTGAAGCCATCGTAAAAGATATTAAAGAAATCAGTGAAAATGGCGCCCCTGTACTTGTTGGTACTGCATCGATTGATACGTCTGAGGTGCTTTCGGATTACCTGACAAAGCAGAAGATTAAGCATGAAGTTCTGAATGCTAAGTTTCACGAGAAGGAGGCTGAGATCATTGCGCAGGCTGGTAGGCCTGGCGTGGTAACTATAGCGACTAATATGGCTGGCCGGGGAACAGATATTGTTCTGGGTGGCAAATGGGAGTCGGAAATTGAACAGCTTAAAAATCCAACTGAAGAGAAAATTGCAAAAATTAAAGAGGAATGGAAACTCAGGCACGAAACTGTAATTAATGCGGGCGGTTTGCATATCATCGGCACTGAAAGGCATGAATCTCGACGTATTGATAATCAGTTACGAGGAAGAGCTGGTCGGCAGGGCGATCCTGGCTATTCTCGATTCTATCTTTCTATGGAAGACAACTTATTAAGAATTTTTGCCACGGATGGGGTGAAAAACTTTATGAGAAAGTTAGGAATGGAGCGCGGTGAGGCCATTGAACATTCAATGGTTACACGATCCATTGAGAAGGCTCAAAGGAAAGTCGAAGGCCGTAACTTTGATATTAGAAAGCAGCTTTTAGAGTACGATAATGTTGCCAACGATCAAAGAACGATTATTTATCGACAGCGCAACGAGCTGATGGCAAGCGATGATGTATCCGATCTATTGACCGATATGCGAACAGAAGTTGTAAGTCAGTTAGTAGATGATTATGTGCCACCACAGTCTGTGCCAGAGCAATGGGATATCGAAGGGCTCACCGGCGCGATTGAGGCGCAGTTTGCAAGCCAGTTGCCAGTGCAGAAGTGGTTAGAAGATGATGATCAGCTTTTTGAAGATCAACTCAAGTTGAAAATCAATGAAATATTGAGCCAGGAATATCTCGCTAAAAGTGAGTCCGTAGGTGAAAAAATGCGGCTTTTTGAAAAACAAATAACTCTGCAAATTCTAGATGGTTTGTGGAAAGATCACTTGGCGACAGTGGATCAATTAAGGCAAGGTATTTTTCTTCGATCTTATGGTGGAAAAAATCCCCGCCAAGAATACAAGCGTGAAGCCTTTGCGCTATTTTCTGAGCTAATGGTCAATTTGCAGCAAGAGGTAATCAAAGTGTTGAGCCTTGTCAAAATAAGGCAAGAGGATTCTGCTGATGCAATCGAGCGGCAGCGGGAGGAAGAATTGGCCCGCGAAAAGATTAATTTCCAACATCAGGCGGCGTCAGCGATGTCACAAGCTGAGGATGTGCCACCGAGCCGAGCCAGACCCGCCGTAACGAACGCAGAGCCATTCGTTCGTGATGTGCCTAAAGTTGGCCGAAACGATATTTGTCCTTGCGGTTCGGGGAAGAAATATAAGCAATGTCACGGTAAGATCGCCTAGTCAATTGGCTGTAAACTATGAACAGTGAAATCAAAGATCCGTTGATTAGTCCAATTTATCCGGTGGAGGGGATCAGATTGGCGGCAGTCATGAGTAATATTCGCTATCAAAACCGCCTAGATCTGGTTGTTGTAGAGATTGCGGCTGGCGCTAGTGTGGTAGGTGTGACGACTCAAAATGCTTTCTGCGCCGCTCCTGTTCAGTTGCTGAAACGGCACGTAGCGCAGTCTGACGCTCGCTATTTTCTAATCAATACGGGTAATGCTAACGCCGGTACCGGCGAGGCGGGAAAGATTGATGCTTTGGTTTGCTGTAAGGGGCTCGCTGAAATGGCGCGCACAGGAATTACTAATATATTGCCGTTTTCTACGGGTGTCATTGGTGAAAAATTACCAGTTGAAAAGATCCTGCTGGGTTTGCCTGATGCATTTAGCAGCCTCGATGAGGGTAACTGGGTAGCCGCGGCCACTGGCATACTGACGACAGATACCCGGCCAAAGCTTGCCTCAAGAAAGATTCTAATGGCTGGGACTGAAGTAACCATAACCGGGTTTGCCAAAGGATCGGGCATGATCAAGCCCAATATGGCAACCATGCTTGCTTACGTGTTTACTGATGCTCAAATTGAATCAGAGTTCTTGAAGGTGCTGTTGGATGGCTGTGTAAACCAATCTTTTAACAGAATTACGGTTGATGGCGATACTTCAACTAATGACTGTTGCATGCTCACTGCGACAGGCAAATCAGGTGTAGAAATTGATGCCTCGCACAGTGATATTGCTACCTTTCGTGAGCAGCTCTCTAGTGTATTCTTGGACTTGGCTACTGGCCTTATAAAAGATGCAGAAGGGGCGAGCAAGTTTGTAACTGTTGATGTGGTTGGTGGTGCCAATGCGCAGGAGTGCCTTAAAGTGGCTTACTGTGTGGCCGAATCGCCTCTCGTTAAGACAGCCGTCTATGCGTCAGACCCCAACTGGGGGAGAATTCTTGCAGCGGTTGGACGAGCCGGTGTTGAAGGTCTAGATATCGACGGTGTTGCCATTTTCCTTGGTGATGTTTGTATAGTCGCACAAGGCAGTGTTGACAAATTTTACACTGAAGCAGCAGGCCAAGCAGAAATGGACAAGCAAGAGATAATCATTCGTATAGACCTCGGGCGAGGCGGTGAGCGAGAAACTGTATGGACGTCTGATCTGTCTATTGAATATGTCAGGATCAATGCAGATTATAGAAGTTAATGTCGACGAGTCAAAAGCTAGTTCATGTCGCTGTCGGCGTAGTTAAAAACAATTTACATCAAGTACTTATTTCTTTGCGTCACCGTGATGTTCACCAAGGTGGATTATGGGAATTTCCTGGTGGTAAGGTCGATCCCGGTGAAGATGTCCAAGTGGCGCTTTGCCGGGAATTTAAAGAAGAGCTCGGCATTAATCCGACGCGATTTTTCCCTTTTAAGAAAATTTTGCATCAGTACAGCGACAAAAAAGTGCTGTTAGACGTTTGGGTAATCACCGCATTTGACGGTGAACCCCAAGGCCTGGAAGGGCAGAAGATCAAGTGGCAGTTGGCGGAAATGTTTAAATATGACGAATTCCCAAGTGCTAATCGTCCAATTATCGATGCTCTCAGACTCCCTTTGTACTTACCTATTACGCCTCAAGCTTCTGATTTTAAGTCGCTGGAAAGGCTACTTCTTCAATGGATCAAAGCCAAGCACGCAGTAGCCTATTTCTGCCAAAGCCAATTAGGTCGAGAACTTTACAAGGAATGGTTTGTCCGCGCCAATCAGCTATGCTTAAAAAGTGGATTGGTGCTTTTGGCAGAAGCTGAAAAGTACTCTTACGAGGATGATCTAAGCGTGCGGGGCATTCATATAAACTCTGAGGCTCTAATGATGTTAAATGAGCGCCCGGTTGCCGAAGGTGTCTTTTTTGCAGCTTCTTGTCATAATCAGAAAGAGCTTGAAAAGGCTCAAAGACTAGGCGCTGATTTTGTTTTGCTATCGCAGGTTAAACCAGTCGCCGGGGACAGGGAGCAGGGGGTTTTAAGTTGGGCCGACTTCGAGAATTTAGCGCAAACTGCTAGTTTACCGATTTATGCTTTAGGGAGGGTGTCGGAGTCAGATTTGGATGAGGCATTGCTGCGGGGAGCCGTTGGAATAGCGGTAGTTTCTGCTTTTACTAACATGTCGTCATAGATGCTATCGAGTAAAGCCGGCTAACTTGATATGCCCCCATTTAGATCTAAGAAAATAAATTTAATCAGAGCAGCAAGTTACTGATAACTCACGGTTTAAAATTTTAAAAAACTGAGAAAAACTGATGATTTATGATAAAAATTGGCCAATCTCGCAGAAAGAATAAATCAAAGCTAAATCTGGCAGCCCAAAGTCGATGCTAAATTTAGTCCAGTTCTGTGATGTGGATCACTGTTAATAATCCTAAGTCGTTGATAATATTATTAATTGTCGTAATGCTGTTATTTAAGAGTCAAAAGACATGAAGTGTTTAGTCCGATTTACCCGTCTTAACCAGCCTTTTAGCGCCGCTCTGGTGTTACTGTGTACGCTTGGGGCATCGGCAACCATAGCTGAGGTGGCAACGCTTGTTGATCAAGGCGTGCTGGTCCGTCTTATAACAGCGACCGCACCAGTGGATGAAGCGGCTCCTGGTACAACAGCGATTGTTGAGAGTGTGAATGCCAACTACGTCAGTGCGGACGATTGGGCTGTCACCGGCTCTAAGTTTGTTGACGCAGCGACATTTATTTTCGATCTTAATCAGACCGCTACTGTTGCAGCCGCTACGATAACATTTCCGATTGAATCAGTTTTTGCCCAAAACGGCGCTGCACCAGTTCAGGTGCTTTTCTTTGCTGACAACGGTGTTGTTGAAGTCACAGATTTTTCCGCTGGCTTTAAAACTCCGATTGTTGAGGTCGATGCGGCTGGGCTCACCGAGATAAGAGTCGACGTTACCGGAGCGGTTAACGCTTCTTTGGGCACGTCCAGATTTGTTGGGTTTCGCGTACAAAGCGCTGTCGAGCCAGGTTCAGTTTCACCGACACCTCTTCCTGCATATACTGGAATAAAATTACGGCCAAATCCTTTGTTGGAATTTGTGCCTGGTCCAGCGCCATTGCTTTCCTCGGATACATCGCGTTTTGATGGCTTTACTCTAGAAGTCCCAAGCATAGATGCAGCTGGCATTGGTAAGGTGAAGGCTCAATTTAAGCTCACCGATTCTAATAATCTAATTTTTGAATTAACTGAAGCCGCAGTGAGCTCGACAGATGTTGAGACCCCTCCATTTTCTGGAGTCGATTTATTCAATTGCAGTGCGTTCTCGCGACCGCCAACAAATACAGTTGCGTTAGGCGCCGCTAGCTATTCAGTCAATTCGGGCATCCTTGATATCCCCAGTGTAAATTTCAACGGTGAGCAAGTAGCGATAAGGTTAGAACTTATTGATGGCAGTACCCCTACAGTTTTTGAAACTCTTTCATTGGGAGCATTGAAATCAGGGCCCTCGGATGTAACCGCGTCGGCATTAGGTGGAGGGATGATTACGGAGTCTTCGCAGGATTTTATTCCTTTATGCCATGGATGGGCATTAATAGGCGACTCTACTCGTAACCGCGTGGTCGAGCGAAACCTTATTACAGGTCAGACTGGAGCTGCATATTCATTTGGTCAAAACCCTGACCAGTTTACTTTGGATGAAGCGAACGGCCTGGTTTACATGACAGTGCATCCAGAGACTGAGCGCCTTTACCGACTCGATTTGAACACAGGTTTGATTACATCAAACAGAGTAACTCAAGCCCTTACAAACAGCATTGCGTCATTTCAGTATTCTTGGGCATTGCGGGATATCGAGCTCGGTGAGGACGGTAATGTTTTTGCTTTAATGAAGGATAATTCGCTAAACGACCCAGGGGATGGTTTGCCATTTTCACGATCTGGCTTGTGGCTTGGCTTAATGTCAGGCACAGCAGGTTTTTTGACGCCGAGCATACCTTTAGAAGATCCAATTAGAGTTGAGTATGACCCGGTTAGAGATCATGTCTTTTTAGCTACGCAATCTAACCTAGCAACGTTTAATTTCAATCCTGTACTTAATGAAATTGACTTCATTTTTGGGACTGACATTCCTGTGGGTACTGGATGTACAGACTTTGATGTATCCCCCGATGGGAATCGCTTGGCTTACACATGCCCTAACGGAAATCGTCCTGAAGACCCTGACTTCAGTGTTGTAGACATGGCGCCTGATGACTATTTCAATTCATCCGGTGAATGGTTTTTAGGAGAGCCGCCGGTAAGCTCCACGTTTGATAGCACCGGGACTTTGCTAATAACTACAGATAACGACAAGCTATTCTTCTACGATGTAGTGACGCATTTGATATTGGAAGATTTCGAGTTAGGGTTGCTGGAAGGAGAGACAATCCGAAAAATCAGGATTTCCAAAGACGGAGGGCTGCTCTATATCTTCCTAAATAACGAGGTTCATGATCCCAGTAGTAAATTTTATTGGATGCAGATGCCTGCCATCAGCGGGACCCCTTTATCCTAGGTTTAGTAAAATCTGAGTCGCACTGGAGAAACTAAACAATTTGAGGAAATGGCTGTGTAGGGTTGAGATAAAGTTAAAGACGATAAACTAACTTTCAATCAAACTATGACCCTAGTTTTTTTTCAAGTCCAATAAGCACTTACTGGATACTGCCGTCACTGTTATCCTCTTCGAAATCTGGAAAAGATGGGGCCCCAGCTATGCTGTGTTGTTCCGTAGCCCACTGACCGAAGTCGATTAATTTACAGCGATCACTGCAAAAGGGTCGATATGCATTTTTTTCTATCCATTCAACTTGAGTTCCGCAGGTAGGGCAAGACACTGCTTTGACGTTTGATGCTGTGCTCATATAGACGCCTCGCTGAGTTCTAGATATTTTTTGTGTAAAGGCAAAACCCTTGCGGGTAGGGTGCCGGTTGTTTGGTCATTTGAAATAACATCATCGGCAGCGGAGAGCCTTTCGGCTCTTCCTATTTGAGAATTAATTATGGATTTAATAGTGGCCTCATCACTCCCATCTCGCTTCCCGGTGCGTTCGAGTTGAGTTTTCACGGGGACATCAACGACCAAAATTCGATTTGCAAGTTTGTGTTGGTCAGTTTCTAAAAGTAATGGTGACACCAATAATGTATAGGGCGAAGGTGATGCTTGCAGGCGAGAGAGCATTAAATCTCTAATTGCCGGATGAAGAAGTTTTTCCAACCAAGCTTTTTTGGTGCTGTCGGCGAAAACTATCTTTCGGAGCATGGCTCTATTTAGCCCGCCGTTTTCTTCGAGAATGCTGTTTCCAAACTTTTGAGCAATTGAGGCTAAGGAAGCAGTCCCTGGTTCCACCACCTCCCGAGCAAGAATGTCTGCGTCTACAACAAAAATACCCAATTGCTCAAAGCATTCTGTAACCGTTGATTTTCCGCTTCCTATGCCGCCCGTAAGGCCCACAATAAACATGCCGATTAGCTCACAAATGTTGAGAAGTAAAAATCATTAATCTGTGGTCCCCAGATAAGCATCAAATAACCTGCGCCTGCGAGGTAAGGGCCAAATGGCATTGGCACTGATTTATCTCTGCCCATGATGAGTATCATGCCAAGCCCGACAATAGCCCCAACAAGTGACGATAGAATGACTATTGGCAGTAAACTCTGCCATCCCATCCACGCGCCAAGAGCGGCAAGTAGCTTGAAGTCCCCATAACCCATGCCTTCTTTGCCTGTTAGTAGCTTAAAAAGCCAATAAAAGCTCCAAAGAACCAGATACCCAGCTATGGCGCCAATTACAGCGTCAGTGATCGACACTTGCATACCTAAGTCTACTGCATTGACGGCTAAGCCCAGCCAAAGCATGGGGAGGGTAATGTCATCAGGAAGTAGCTGATGATCACAATCAATAAGCGTTAGACCTATGAGGCACCAAACAAGAACTAAAACAGCTAACGTTAGCCAGGTGGCCCCAAAACTTGCCGCAACTAAAGCTGACAGAATCGCGGTGGCTGTTTCAACTGTTGGATAGCGAATAGATATTTTGGCCTTGCAGCTGGAGCATTTGCCGCGTAGCAAAAAGACATAACTTATAACAGGAATATTCTCCCATGCCCGAATTTTATGATTACATAGAGGGCAATGAGAATCGGGGGTTTGTAAATTGAAATCTTTAAATTTTGCAGTGGCTGCATTCGTGTCGGGCTGTTTGTTTTTAAGATCCAGAAACTCATGGCATTGAGCGCGCCAGTCTCTTTGCAGCATAATTGGTACCCGGTACACGACGACATTAAGAAAGCTGCCGACAAGGAGACCCAGAACAGTGGTTAAGCTAACAAGCAGAGCAGGACTTGCCTGAGCAAGTAATACAATTTCCATGGGGGAGATGAACCTTATTCAGGGTTGAATTTAAATCATGATTGAAAGTCAGTAAAAACGCAGCGTAAATGTAGAAGCTATCTACATAATTGCGCCGAGTTGAAAGATTGGCATATACATCGCGATCATGAGTCCGCCGATCAACACGCCTAGGACCGCCATAATTATTGGTTCCATAAGTGCCGTGAGGCCGTCTACAGCATTGTCTACTTCGGCCTCAAAGAACAACGCACATTTGTCTAACATATCATCAAGGGCGCCTGATTCCTCGCCAATCCCGACCATCTGCGTGATCATGGTCGGGAATAAGGTCGTGTTTTTAATGGCAAAGTTTAGCTGTTGGCCGGTTGTTACATCGTCTTTGATTCGTTTGGTTGCTGTGTAGTACACAATGTTTCCCGTTGCGCCTGCAACGGATTCAAGAGCATCAACTAACGGCACTCCGGCACTAAAAGTTGTAGACAAAGTTCTCGTAAATCGCGCATAACAAGAGGCTTTTACAATCGGTCCTATTATTGGGAGTTTCAAAGTAATTCGATCAACAATATGGGCAAAAGGTTTTGAGCGGAGTCTTGCTTCTTTAAAAGCAAAAGCTGCAGTTACAACTCCAATAACGACTTTCCACCAATGAGCAATGGCAAAGTCCGATAGCATCATTACGAATTGAGTAAATGCGGGTAATTCGGCGCCAAAACTGGAAAAAGTTTCAGCGAACTGAGGGACGACCTTCACCAGCAGAATGCCGGTTACAATAAGTGCGACACAGACCACGGCAATAGGATAATTCATCGCCTTTTTGATTTTAGCTTTTAGCGCTTCTGATTTTTCTTTATAGGTTGCTAGTCTTTCCAGCATGGTTTCAAGAGCGCCAGAGCCTTCGCCGGCTTCTACTAAGTTGCAGAACAGGTCATCAAAGTAGCGAGGGTGTTTACGAATACAATCGGCGAAGTTGTTGCCGGCCGCTACATCATCTCTGATCTGCATAACCAAATTCGCCATGGACGGGTTTTCTAGAGTTTCACCTACGATTTCGAATGACTGAACTAGTGGGATGCCTGCTTTTAGCATTGTTGCGAGTTGACGAGTAAAGACAGCAATGTCACCGGGCTTTATGGCTTGTTTTTTGGGTCCAAAAAGGTCTTTTGACTTTCTCTTAACCTTTGTAGGATTGACCCCCTGCTTTCTGAGTTGTGCTCTAACAAGTGCTTGGCTGGTGCCTGGGATTTCTCCCTTAGCTTTTTTGCCGTTCTTGTCAATTCCCTGCCAATTATAAACGCTGGGTGTAGCTTCAGTAGCCATTACCTACCTCGTTTCTCAAAACTATTTCTATGAATACTTCTAACTAAATATTGTGCCGTAATTTAGCACCTTATCCGTGTGTATAGGTTACCACGGTCCTAAAGTCTTGTATTCATAGTATTCAGGTCAATCTATTGGCTTCGTCTAGGCTTGTGAGTCCAAGGCCAACCTTTATCAATACTGACTGGCGCAGATTATGAAAGCCCTCTTTTCGGGCTTGGTCAGCGATCTCAATAGAGTTTCCGTCAGCCATTATAATCCGTGACATGGCATCAGTAATGGGTACTACTTCATATATTCCTAAACGGCCTTTATAGCCGCCCTTACATTTATCACAGTCGGTGGCTTTGAATAGTCTTAATCTAGGCAACTGCTCTGCGGTGAAGCCCTCGTCTAGAAGTAATTTTTTAGGCAGCTCAACCGCTTTTTTGCAGTAGCTACACAGGCGTCGGGCTAGGCGCTGAGCGATTATTAAGCTGACGGAAGTCGCTAGATTAAAGGCTGGAACTCCCATGTTCCGTAGACGTGTAAGCGTTTCCGGAGCACTATTAGTATGGAGGGTGGATAGAACCATATGGCCTGTTTGAGAGGCTTTAATGGCTATTTCGGCCGTTTCTAAATCTCTGATTTCGCCTACCATTACTACATCTGGATCCTGTCGTAGAAAAGCTCTAAGTGCGGCAGAAAAATCAAGCCCAATCTTCCTGTTGACTTGTACTTGGTTGATTCCTTCTAAGATAATTTCAACAGGATCTTCAACCGTGGATATGTTTCTTTCCGAGGTATTTAGAATGTTAAGTCCTGTATACAGTGATACGGTTTTACCGCTGCCTGTGGGACCTGTGACTAAAATCAGTCCTTGATGTGAATAGAGTGCGGTTAGATATTGCTGCTTCTGGATTTCTTCATAGCCAAGTGCATCTATTCCCATTTTTGCGCTCGACGGATCGAGGATTCGCAAGACAATTTTTTCTCCCCACAGTGTAGGCAAGGTATTAACTCGAAAATCTATCGCTCTATTTTCTGATATTTTGATTTTTATGCGGCTATCTTGAGGTAGGCGTTTTTCTGAAATATCCATCCGTGACATGATTTTTACGCGAGACGCTATGCGTGCGGCAATATTGATCGGGGGACGCGTTACTTCATGGAGAATGCCGTCGGTTCTAAAGCGAATTCTATAAGTCTTTTCGTAGGGTTCGATATGTATGTCGGAGGCACCAATACGAATAGCATCTAACAGCACTTTGTTTACAAATCGTACAATAGGCGTTTCATCTATCGCGGGTGCGTCGACATCCACTATTTCAAGAGGGGCTGTTTCGACACTAAGCTCATCCAGTGCAACATCTTCAAGTTCGGCGATAGACCCTTCTTTTGCCTCTGCTAGATTTATGTATTCGACTATAGCTACGGCAAGTTTCTCTTCTTCGACAACGATGATGTCGTTGCTGATACCAGTATGAAACTTGATTTCGTCGAACGCATTAATGTTGCCAGGGTCAGATACGGCCAAATAGAGCCGGTTCGCTCGCCTAAAAAGAGGTAAGACGTTATGTTTCTTTATTAGTTTGGCATCAACAAGCTGGCGAGGAATGTGATTTAAATCATAGGCGGCAAGATCTAGAAAAGGAATCCCAAATTCCTCGGCTGCGGCCACTGCTATAGATTTACTTCCCAAAAGGTTGCTCGAAACCAGTTGGCTCACAAAGGGCCGCTTAGCAGCGGCTGCTTGCTCAAACACGGCGATAGCCTCAGTTTCATTGATAAGATTGGCGGAGACTAAGCGCCTAGCCAAGCCTTCCATTTGAACTGTCATAACATTGATTTAAAGCGTTTTTAGAAGGGTTTTCACATTCATAAGTATAGTGGACGCTGTAAAAAGACGCCGAATAAAGTGAGTAGATCTTTTTAGCGAGAATAGCTTGCTAGGGCGAAGCGGGCTTCGAAATTCAGGTTTGAGGAGGAAATAGTCGAGGAATAGATTCCAGTAACGGCCCTTGCATTATCTAAATAACTCTTATTAGCAGAGCCGGGTAGCTTGGCAAGTACCAAATACAGTTCAGTTCAAAACGTTCGATGTATTTGCCGCAGGAGTATGAATATAAGTCCTATTTTCCATTGTTGTACTATCACCCAGCCAGATCCCAGTAATAACCCCATCGTTAGCAGCTACTCCATTTGTTGTGCTAGATTGCGCTATGGCTGGGCGCAATCCCGTGGTGCCAGTAGAGATTTCCGGTAAAGCTGATGGCTGTGAATGTCCTAGTTTGTACTCTCATTTCGATAGGCACTTTAAGAACCACAGAAGAAGAAATTAATTGAATGAAGGTGGCTTGGCGGGCATAGTTTTGACATGCAGACATGCAGACATGCAGACATGCAGACATGCAGACATGCAGACATGCAGACATGCAGTCATGCAGACATGCAGACATGCAGACACTCAGACACTCAGACACTCAGACACTCAGACACTCAGACAGGGCCACTGCAGCAAGGACCACAGTAATAGCAACAATAATCATTAGTTCGATCAAAGTGAAGCCTTTACTTGGTTGACTGTTCATACGTGCCTATCTTTATTTAGTGTGAGTGCACAGTCTTAGAGTGCTTGCAGTAACCGGGGAGGGGGTAGCATTGCTGCATAGATGAGCATCATTATTCTAAAAGAGAAAATTAAATCAGCTGTGCGGCTAGGTCAAATAGGGGCGGAGATAGAGGGGCGGAGATAGAGGGGCGGAGATAGAGGGGCGGAGATAGAGGGGCGGAGATAGAGGGGCGGAGATAGAGGGGCGGAGAAACGTAAGTCTTAGGACATAGCTCCCGAATAATTTCCGGGAGCTCTCCGTCAAGATTTGCTAGCTAATTAGCAAAGGTTAGCAGCTAGACAGCCGCCACCAACAGCCCAAGTGATCGGAGCACCGGCAGCTGCTTGAGTTGGTGTAACAGTGATAGTGATCGCGGTACCACCGGTAGGGGCTAGAGCAGTGCCGTCACTCTTCCATGTGCCAGTGACAACGCCAGAAGCAGTGACAATGCCATGAACAGTGGAAGACAACGTTATGTCAGCCGGTATCCCGTTGTCCGAAGCGCCAAGGCTTGTAACTATCACGCCTTTAGTTTGGGCAGTTAATTCAAGAGCCGTCTTAACGGGTGTGGTAGCAAGGATTAACTCTGAGAATGTCGCTTTGTTTGTATAGTTCTGGTAAGCAGGTAAAGCAACAGCTGCCAAAATACCGATAATCGCAACTACGATCATCAATTCGATTAGTGTGAAGCCATCTTGTTTCTTGTTAGTTAGTTTTTGCATTGTGTATCTCCAGAGTTTTGATTAATTTACTAAAACTGTTACGCCAAAGACGTTTTATTTGGCGATTGATAGTTATATAACCAACTATCGTGCCAGCTTCTGAAAAAAATGATAAGTAACTGATTATTATATCGATGTTATGATTTTTACTTTTCCGATCCTGCCACTCACATAAAAAGTGACGTTATTAGACTGACAATTCTTGTCACTATTAGCCCTGGTGGGGCGGCAACAGGGGCCGAACTGTGTCATAGGCTTAATCTCCTTGCTTTTATGAGCAAGGGTTCTGCTTTGAAAAACGGTTCGCTGGGCAGGTTAAAAGGCTTATTCAACTAGGATTAATCCCTTCCCACTAAGATGTTTTTCAGCGCCGAGACTAAAGGAGCGGCCTGAATAGTGAGTTGGCTCGACTTGCATTAACGGGGATAGGTAGTTTATGTTGGGCCAACTTTTTAAGGGCGGCTTTTAATAAATACGCCACCTAGTTGGCAATTATTGTCCAATTTAGCTCCTGCTAGGCTCTTAATCGATTATAATGCGAGACGTTGAGATTTATATCCCGCGACTATCGTGGAGGGAATACGATGAAATTAAAATTTAAGACATTTATATGTGCAGCAGCATTTGGGTTAGGTATGAGTGGCCACTCATTCGCCCAAGATAAAACGATTAGCGATGGTGTCTTTACTCAGGCCCAAGCTGACGCAGGTAAACTTGTTTATGATTCGTCATGTAAGAATTGCCACAATATGCGTTTCTATCGCGATCTTTTGAAGTCTTGGAATAACCAGCCACTAATTTATTTGTGGGAAAACATTATGGGCACCATGCCCGCTGATAATCCTGGTTCCCTGATGCTCGAGGAATATACAGATGTGATTGCCTATATTTTGTCGGAAAATGATTTCCCCGCAGGCGAACACATATTAGATCCAGACAACGGTATGGAAGATATTAATATTCTCGCGCCTTAGCCGGCGGCGCTAAGCCTTTTCAGAGTGAGAAATAAAAAAGCCGAGCTAAGCTCGGCTTTTTTATGGTCTGCAATACGGGTGGTCCGCAATACATAGTGGCGATTTATAGGCAGTAATTTATGCTGAAGGGTTAACCGCAATGGGTTCTCGAAGATGGGACCTTATTTGAAAGCTCAAGGTAGGAGGCGTCCCCGTAATAAATTAGCTGCAATGTCCTCTGCAAAACAGGCAGCTAATTTGCATCAGTGCCACCGAACTTTGGGCAGTCTCTTTTAATCACGCTAATTTCAGCTTTGTCTCGAGTATTGAGGACCAGATTGTACTTGTCAGCCAGTGCGTCCCATAACGCGGCATACTCACACTTAAACTCTTCTCTAGGGAGGTAACGATCAGGTCCTCTTTCAGATTTACGCCTTATTTCCCGCTTTTCAATTAGCATAATATTTAACGGATCATTGGCGAACTGTAATTTTTTACTCGGATCCCAGCGGTCGCCGCCATGAATATGGGCATATATGAGCGGGATCACATGATCTATATCTACTTGTACCGCTACCTTAAAAGTTTTGCCTGTATATTCGTCAAACCACTCTCCGGTTCGAACTATGCAGTTTCGAGGGTTTGTGTATTTGACTTCGTTGCGACTCGTGAGAATCAGCATTTCTTGGCGGGTAGATTGACAATCATCATCGTAATCTTCTTCGAAAGACCAGTCGTCAGGGTTAAAAAATTTTTCTCTGTCTCTGTTGTCTCTTAACATGCTGTCCCGACCCATGCGAGTGAAAGTGTCTGGCATTTCACAGGCTCGCATATGGCAATGGTAAGATCGGCCAAAGTAGTGCCCGCCATTGATATCAGTGCGGCCAACGTGGCCAATAGCGGTCAGAGGCATGCAGATTAAAACAAGCAGGCTAAATAAATTGCGGAGTAAGTTCATTGCGTGCTTCCTCTGAATTGTTTTGGTCAGAAATATGCTGCTAAGCAGGATCATCAAACAATAGTGATAGATCTACTGCGAAGCAATGCTTGGTTAATGCACCTATAGAGATGAAATCCACTCCTGTTTCGGACATTTTCACCAGCGTATCACGGTCTATGTTGCCGGAAGCTTCCAATTTGCATTTGCCCTTGTTTATTGCAACAGCCTCAACCATCAGTTCAAGAGAAAAGTTATCAAGCATAATGACATCGACTGAAGCGGCTAGAGCAAGTTTTAGTTCGTCAAGATTTTGCACTTCAACCTCAACACCTTTCCCTGGGTTGTTTTTGCGCGCTGCTGAAACAGCAGCTTCTATGCCGCCACAGGCTAGGATATGGTTCTCTTTGATTAAGTAGGCGTCGAACAATCCGATTCTGTGGTTGTAGCCTCCGCCGACCGTAACTGCATATTTTTGAGCAACCCGCAGACCTGGGATGGTCTTGCGAGTATCCAGTAATTTTACATTTGTGTGAGCTACAAGACCGACTAACTGCTGGGTTTTGGTTGCGGTGCCGGCTAGGGTCTGGATAAAGTTAAGTGCTGTTCTTTCCGCGGTAAGGATGGATCTGGCTTTACCCTCGAGCAAAACAAGGCGTTGGTTTGCCCGAATCTGATCGCCGTCTTTCACCAGCCAGGTAAGTCTGACGCTGGGGTCTATTTGCCTAAAGACTTCGCTAGCCCATTGTTTGCCGCAAAAAACGGCGTCCATCCTTGAGATGATGTGCGCACTTGCACTGGTTTTCTCGGGGATTAAAGCGGCGGTGATATCGCCAGAACCAAGATCTTCAGCTATGGCTAGGGAGATGAGGTGTTGAAATTTAACGTTCGATTTCTGTGTTTTATCAATGCTCATTATCTGTCGGCCAAGTGTCTTAAAGTAAGCGTATTGCCGCGCTGAGTAAATTCTACCTGCCGCAGTGCACTCATGCCCAAAAGTATCGTCTCGCCGGGCATATTAGATGCAATGCTGGCGCTAACATTGCTGAGCGCGATGGTACCAATACTTAGTTCATCTATGGAGGTTGCAAAAACGTTAATTACACCATTAGCAGTAGCTGCTTGGCTTGTTGTTCCGGGAACCAGGCCAGCAAGGCTGGCAATGTGCGATGGTATTGCTACATCTGTCGCACCGGTGTCCAGTAGAAATGTAACTGGTACCCCATTAATAACACCGCTTGTTACATAGTGTCCTTGGCGGTTTTGCTGAAGGATAACTTCTCGAAACCCATTGTTTCCCTCATAGCTTTGCGGGTTTTGATTTGGGTTGATCTGCAGGCCTAAAAGTTCGTCAAAAAAGAATGTCAATCCAGCTAATCCAATAACTAAACAGGCTATCAACATACCTTGTCCTAGCTGCTTACCAGGTGGGCGGTTTTGAATTTCTTTCATAACGCCAATTATCCCTCATAGATATAAGAATAGAAAGTTGAGAACGGGGTCAAATTTCTTGTAGAAAGGTCGTGATTTCAAGGGTTCGAACGCAGAAAATTCCTGCTTTTTGGCTGTAGTCTACTTATCATTACGTGCCAACTGCTATAACGGATGAATTCAAGTCGATGTTGAGTTCTACACTGGACGCCATGAAATTCATTATTGAATTAAATAAGGCCTGTCAATTCATCCGGCAAGACGGTGGTTGAGATAATATGTTGGTCGCTCAGGCAACGGCTCCGGTTGCGGCTTCAGCTATTAAACGTTGAATTCTTTGATGAGGCAGATGATTTTCTGTTTGCGGCTAGCAAACCTGTCCAGTTTGATAAGAGATGCCTATCTGATAGCTGTGCGAGAGCTTCGCACGAAACAAAGTTTATTTAAAGAAAGCTTGGTCACTGATATTTGATTGAGGTTAAAGCAATCCCAGTTTCAAACGAGTGGGCTTGAAAACACCCCTGCCCGTGCCGAATTGGGAGCGGCATTTGAGCGTGTCGAAATAGGTTTGGCGTCTCGTTCAAGGTGCAGAGACGCCTTATTTGTGTCATTTTAAGCAATTAATACTCTAAATCGTCGCTTACTCCGCCTCTCTAGAGAAGAAGTTATTTCCTAGTCTTTGGTGATCCAATCGAGTTTGCAAGCCTTCGCGTAGTCACAATTTTGTCTTACGCTGCCGTTGGATGTCCGTTTGATTTTCATCAAGCTTTTCGAGCAGCATATACTGCAGCGCATGGAACAACTATTCCTGAGCATTATTAGCGTTCTCACTTATGCAAGCGATGACCGGTTCATCGAAAGGTTATATTCATGGTTCTTTGTATTTGGCGCGAAAAAATGGAGCCAGACTTCAGCAGAAGATCTGAAGAGTCGACGGGTTGGTCTTGCCCTAGCCGCTGACGTGATTTCGAGCGCAGTAGAGAGCGTCTTCGCAGACTTGTTTTCGCAGCTGTGTGGCTCCCATCAATACCGTTATTTATCGGGTGCATGGTGTGAGTCAGTGGCGTGCGGTTATGTCCGTTTTTGGTTTAAACACAAGCTGTGAGAGTGCCCAGTGGAAAGCGGTCAAATATAGCTCTCTTATGTTGCCGGCTGTGGTATCGGAAGCTGCAAATATTCCCTTAAAGAAAAGTACTTATTGCTCGGTCAGATCGAACACAGCTTCAAACTGTATTGAGTAGAGTTTAGGATACAACAGAGGCTTTAATGCAGCTTAGCTTGGATGAAGCGATGGCAACCGAGATCATTAAGCCTAATGTGAAAGCTGGAGAACATGCTTAAAAGGCGTCGGTTTGTCCTTGCAGCTCGAGGTTGTTGCGCCAAGACGATCTCAATGGCCTGTCAGAGACGTTATGCGGGGGTGAGAAAACTCAACATAGCCACCAAGCCGGCACTCAATGAGATGAGTATTTTTCAGTAGATGATCGGTTAGTTTGTTGTCAGCAAGGAGGATTCAAGAGCGACACAAGCTATCATGATTACGGATTTCTTTTGCCGATACTGGCTTTTATGATATTCAATTCGAAGATGGCAGGTCAAAGGTAAAGCTTAGTAGGCTCGCATTAGCGATGGTGTTACCGCCGCGAGATCTTATGCTCTATAGTCTAAATGTCATTCAGGTCGTTTCTTTAGTCACCGGAGTAAGTCAAAACTTCCACTAATTCGGTGGCTGTTAATGGTCCATTGTCTCGGGCTGTTTTTTTTTCCGCGAAGTCGCTCTCCATCTACTATGGTAGGATAACACTCTTATTCATGGTGCTTTAGATAGGTCGATTTTCTTTAAATGTCTGATATAAATAAAATTAATGACGGCCTGTTCGCTGGGGCAAACTATGTTGAGTCGCCTAATCAAAGTGATAGGCTGGGCGGGTCTGCTATCGATTTGCTTATAATCCATAATATCAGCCTTCCTCCCGGCCAATATGGCACTGGCTGTGTAGATCAGCTGTTTTGCAATTCCCTGGATTCGTCGGCACATCCTTTCTTCGAGGAGATCTCAGGACTTCGCGTCTCCGCTCATCTATTGATAGACCGGCTTGGAAGTGTCACCCAATTTGTACCTTTGTTTAAGAAGGCATGGCATGCCGGGGACTCGGTATTTGAGGGCAGGGCAAGTTGCAATGATTATTCTGTGGGAATTGAGCTTGAGGGAACCGATTTTGAGCCTTTCACAGATGAACAGTACCAAGCGTTGGTGGGCGTAACAAAACTGCTGCTACAGGAGTATCCTTGTTTAAATTCAAAGCGGATTGTTGGCCATAGCGACGTGGCTCCGGGCAGGAAAACTGATCCGGGTCCATATTTTGATTGGCCAAGGTTTCTCCAAGGACTGTCATGTTAACCCTCTCCTTTTTTTCTAAACGAGCCCTGCTATGAGTTTTCTAGTTATCTTAATTTGCCTAACCACAAACTACCTTTGGCTGAAGGATTTCGATCGCTTCGATGATGGTTGGTTCTTTCGCTTTCGTTGCCGTGTTGAATCTTTTATGGGTACGACAGCAGAAAATTCTTCGTTTGGCTGGGTTGTTGGTGCTTCTTTAATTTACGCAATACCGATGCTCATTTTATTTTCTGCTGTGCTTTTGGCAAATGGTAGGGGGTTTGGTATACCCACCATGGTTTTGCATATTTTAGTACTACTTGTAGCATTTGATCGGACTCAGCCGGGTAAGTTGGCAGCAGATTTTCTTGCCAAGTGGAATGATGCTGATTTCGAGGGTGCCAAGCTTTATTTGGAAGAGGAGTGGCCAGGGCCTGAATTGAGTGCGGTCGATGGCCGGATGGGGTTGTTGGATTATTTTTGTAAGCAGCTAATTTATCGCAGCTTTGAAAAAATGTTTGTGATGTTTTTTTGGTACATTATTGCAGGACCTTACGGCGTTCTGTTTAGCTATGTGAGCTATCAGCTTCGCGATAGTCATGATGAAAAACAAGCTGCAGGGCTGGTGAAAACTATCTCCATGTTCGTATGGGGCCTTGAATGGGTCCCGATGCGGTTGCTAGCGACGACGTTTTCACTGGCAGGTAATTTTGTTCAGTGCTTTGAAAGCGTTAAAGAATCCTTTTGGAGCTTTGCGCTAGACTCTGACAACGCCGCATTACTCTATGCAAGCTCTGGTTGCGCGATGGCCGGCGTTACCGACGATGAGTCTGGTTCGGCTGGCGAGGGCAGTGATTCGGCAGATATCGCACGAGGGGCGACTAGAGTTGGTGCCCTGTTGGCATTGTTGGAGCGTTCTCAAGCTATATGGCTTGCTGTTTTGGCACTGATCACTGTTTTTGGAATGTAGACATTCTCCGCTTAGGCGAGTTTTTGGATCCATTATTTTGTTAATTTATTGTAGTTTTTGGGCTTTTCTTCGACGATGGTAAGCGTTTGAGCTAGAGTTAAGAAAGTAATAAGTTTCATAAGTTACTGTATTTGAGAAAAAAATAGCCGTACTTTGCAGATTTTAGTATAGCTACATTGCTGTGTAGTAATACTACAAAAATAGCCTTGTCTAAATGGAGATAATGGCAAAAATACGGTAAAATTCACTAAATCTTGTAACTAAATTACAAAGAGTAAGGCTCTACCAGCGATCCTGGTATGCATGGGAAGTAATTATGGCTACGCAAAACGACGCTAATCCAGAAGAAACGCGAGAATGGTTAGATGCACTGGATTCAGTTATCCAAGAAGAGGGCGTCGATAGAGCCCATTATTTAATTAGTAAGCTAAACGACACAGCGATTAGGACGGGGCGTTACTCTCCTATTACTTCGGTAAATACGCCGTACTCTAATACCATTTCTCCGTTAAACGAGGAGCGAATGCCTGGCGACATGTTCATGGAACGTCAAATCAGGGGCATTATCCGCTGGAACGCTTTAGCAATGGTTATGCGGGCCAACCAGAAAAATCCAAGTTTGGGTGGGCATATCTCGACTTTTGCCTCATCGGCCACATTGTATGACATCGGTTTTAATTACTTTTTCCGTGGTCCTGGTGAAAAGAATGAAGGTGATTTAATTTACTATCAGGGGCATTCTTCTCCTGGAATTTATGCTCGTTCTTTTCTCGAAGGGAGAATAAGTGAAGAACAATTAGATAATTTCCGCCAAGAGGTTAATGGCAATGGGCTTTCTTCGTACCCCCACCCTTGGTTAATGCCGGATTACTGGCAATTCCCCACCGTTTCTATGGGGTTAGGTCCGATACAAGCGATTTACCAAGCCCACGTCATGAAATACCTTAGCAATCGCGACTTGCTCGATAACAGTGATCGTAAAGTATGGGCGTTTCTGGGTGATGGCGAGACCGACGAACCAGAATCACTCGGTGCCATATCAAAAGCGGGCAGAGAAGGTTTAGATAATCTTATATTTGTCGTGAATTGTAACCTGCAGCGTCTCGATGGCCCTGTTCGAGGCAATGGGAAAATAATTCAAGAGCTTGAAGGTGTGTTCCGTGGTGCCGGATGGAATGTGATCAAAGTCGTTTGGGGTCGCCATTGGGACCCTCTCTTTCAAGCAGATACCGAAGGCCTTTTGCAAGATAGGATGGATGAGGTTGTTGATGGTGAGTATCAAAACTACGCCAGCAGAGGCGGTGCTTACACTCGCGAGCACTTTTTCGGCAAGAGCCCAGAACTTCTGAAGATGGTTGAACACCTGTCTGATGGCGATATTATGGCGCTAAATCGAGGTGGCCATGATCCATATAAAGTTTATGCAGCCTACGCTCAAGCGGTTAAGTCTAACGGTAAACCTACTGTTATCTTAGCGAAAACAGTCAAGGGATATGCCTTTGGCGGCGGCGCAGAAGCTCAAAATACTACCCACTCTGTTAAAAAGCTAGATATCGAAGGTTTGAAGAAGTTTAGAGATCGATTTGGCATTCCTGTAGATGATGAAGATCTCGCGGAAGTTCCTTACTACAAGCCGTCCAAGCAAAGTTTAGAATACAAGTACATGACAAGAATTCGGTCTGAATTGGGAGGCCCGGTTCCTCAGCGTAGAGCGACAAGTTACGCCTTAAAAGCACCAGCTATTGCAGTTTATGAAAGTCAGACCAAAAGCAGCGGTGATCGGGAAGTATCCACCACGATGTCATTTGTTCGTATACTGTCGGCGCTTTGTAAGGACAAAGCTATTGGTCAGCGAGTAGTGCCAATTGTCCCAGATGAAGCTCGTACTTTTGGAATGGAAGGAATGTTCCGTCAGTTAGGTATTTATTCATCTACTGGTCAATTGTACGATCCTGCTGATTCAAATCAGGTGATGTATTACAAGGAAGATAAAAAAGGCCAGATGCTTGAAGAGGGTATCACTGAAGCCGGGGCATTTTCAGCCTGGATTGCAGCAGCAACTTCTTACAGCGTTAATAACTATCCACTGATTCCATTTTATATTTATTATTCGATGTTTGGTTTTCAGCGAATAGGAGATTTAGCTTGGGCTGCTGGAGATTCACAGGCCAGAGGGTTCTTAATTGGGGCAACGGCCGGTCGCACCACGTTAAACGGCGAAGGGTTGCAGCATCAAGATGGACACAGCCATATTCTAGCTTCGACAATTCCAAACTGTGTCAGCTACGACCCAACTTATGCATATGAGTTAGCTGTTATTGTTCAAGACGGATTAAGGCGAATGTATGAAGACATGGAGTCTGTCTTTTATTACATCACGACCATGAATGAAAACTACCAGCAGCCTGAAATACCGAAAGGCTGCAAAGAAGGAATTATCAAAGGAATATATCTTCTAGAAGATAGTTCGGTTAAAGAGTACAAAACGACTAAACCGGTCAGTAAAGATATCACCTTGAGGCTGTTAGGTAGCGGGACTATTTTGCGAGAAGCACGCAAGGCGGCGCAAATTTTACGTAGCGACTTTGCAATCAGCGTCGATGTTTGGAGTGTAACTAGCTTCAATGAGCTTAGAAAAGAAGCCCTAGAAGTTCAGCGTGTCAATATGCTGAACCCTACTAAGAAAGCCGGTGAACCGTTTGTAACTAAAGCATTAGCAGCGCGCTCTGGACCTGTTGTAGCAACTACCGACTATATGAAATCGCACTCTGATCAAATTCGAGAATTCGTTCCTGATTCCTATAGGGTGATGGGAACAGATGGCTACGGCCGCAGTGATACGCGAGAAAATCTGCGCCACTTTTTTGAGGTGGATGCCAAATTTATTGTGCTTGCAGCCATAACCGAGCTCAAAGATCTTGATTTAGTAAGTGCCAAACAGATTAGTGAATACATGAAAGATACGGGTATTGAGACAACTAAAATAAACCCATTGGCTCAATCGAATGAATAACTTTAATCAAATTTCAGGAGCGAGCTCCATTGGCTATTGAAAAACTAACAGTTCCTGATCTCGGTGATTCCAATGAAGTTGAAGTCATCGAGCTACTTGTTTCAGTTGGCCAGTCGGTCGAAGAAAACGACTCTCTTCTGGTGCTGGAAAGCGACAAAGCCGCAATGGAAATTCCTGCCCCTATGGCTGGGGTTGTGATTTCTATTGCAGTTAATTTAGGCGACCAAGTGACATCCGGGTCAGAAATGCTATCTTTAGAAATAGCGGGGGAAGCTGCCGAACCTGAGCGGAAAGACGATAAAGTGGCAGAAAAACCAAAGGCCACTGAAGAAGCTGAGGCCGCAGAGGAAATAACGGATTCGCCGGGCAAGTCTTCAGCACCTCACAGTTCGGGGACTGGAGGGGCAGTGTCTAGCCTTATCGAAGTGCCGGATTTAGGTGCTGACGATGAAGTAGAAGTAATCGAAATTAGTGTCGCGGTCGGCGACTCGGTGGCAGTCGACGATACCTTGCTGACTCTTGAATCTGACAAAGCGGCAATGGATGTGCCGGCTCCAGTCGCCGGTGTGATTGAAGAGCTTTTAATAGCTATTGGAGACAAAATAAAAACAGGTTCTCCAATCGCAAGGATTAGCACTGCCGAGTCAGCAAAAGCTTCATCGGTATCCTCCCCCGAATCAAAGCCGATATCTGATGAGTCAACTCAGCAAGATCCGCCTCCTGCGGCACCAAAAGCAGACTCTAATTCAGCCTCGCCGGCGCCTCCTGCGAAACCTGCTAAGCCACTTCTTGCTGCGCCAGCGCCAAGCGGTGGAAAAGTCTATGCCGGGCCAGCTGTGCGCAAACTGGCGCGAGAATTGGGCGTGGATTTAGTTTTAGTAACCGGCACTGGAGCAAAGTCCAGGATCATAAAAGATGATGTCCACAAATATGTAAAGGTAAAAATTAATGCCCCAGCCAGCGTTAATAGCGGTGCTGGTATCTCGGCTATTCCAGATATTGACTTCAGCCAATTTGGTGAAGTTGAAGAAGTGCCGCGCAGTAAGTTGCACAAGCTTACCGCTTCAAATATGCACCGTAACTGGTTGGCTGTCCCTCACGTTGCTCAGTTCATTGAAGCAGATATTACCGATTTGGAAGCGTTCCGAACTGACTTAAAGGCGGAGGCTGAAAAGAAAGGAGTGAAGATGACTCTCCTACCTTTCCTGCTTAAGGCCTGCGCTAAAGTCCTTGAAGAATATCCTCAGTTTAATGTGTCCCTGCATTCTTCTGGCGAATATCTGATTCAAAAGAAATACATCAATATAGGTGTGGCGGTAGCGACAGAGGCTGGTCTCTTGGTGCCAGTAATTAAGAATGTCGATAAAAAATCTTTGTGGGAGCTTGCGGCTGAAGTAATCGAGCTGTCAGATAAAGCTAAAAAACGAAAGCTGACCTTGGAAGAAATGCAGGGTGGTTGCTTCTCGATTTCTAGTCTTGGCGCAATTGGGGGAACCGGATTCATACCTATAGTGAGCCCGCCAGAAGTTGCAATTCTCGGGGTTTCAAAAACTCAAATAAAACCAGTGTATATGGAGGGTGAGTTTCAGCCTAGAAAAATGCTACCTATTACGCTGGCTTATGATCACAAGGCAGTGAACGGGGTAGATGGTGGGCTTTTTGCGACGTATTTAGCCAAGTTATTGGGCGACATCAGGCATATGATTTGACGATGCCCTAATCGAGTATTTGCCTAGAGCTTGAGGGAAATTATAAACTGTGTGCCAACATTGACGGCACTGCGAACTTCTATTTCGCCCTCAAGCAAAGTTTTAATAATGCGGTATACGGTAGAAAGTCCTAATCCGTGCCCCCCTGTTTTTTGCCGGGTACTGAAATAGGGGTCAAAAACTTTTCTAAGGACTTTGTCGTTCATTCCGCAGCCGTTGTCTCCAACGACTACCGTTACCCCTTCGGCTTCAATTTTTGTCTCTATCGTAATTTTTCCTTGATAGTCCGCTGGAGCCTCTAGTTTGCGCGCGCTGATAGCCTGCTCTGCATTTCTGAGAAGATTGACAAATACTTGTTGCAGCTCCATAGGTAGGACTTTGATTTGAGGGAGAGTAGAATCCAGTTTCAGTTCGATTTTGATATCTGTGAAGCTTTTTAGGTTGTTGAGTGTATAGTCTTTTTCAACAAACTTGAGTGCCTGTTCCAGCAGCAAATTGAGATTACAAGGCTCACTAGAATTCACTTCTGAGATGCTGAATTTGAGCATGTTGCTGACGATGTTACTGGCCCGCAGAGCGCCTTCCTCTATCGATTCTAGAAAAAATGTAATTTCTCGTTGTTCCAAGTACTCATTTATCTTACCTAGATCGACACCCAATTCGGTGGCAGTTTCTAGATTCGCTTGGCGAGTTAGGCTAAGACGGCGACTAATGTTCTGAACGCCATTGATGATCGCACTAAGTGGGTTGTTTACCTCGTGTGCTATGCCCGCAGCGAGCCCATCCATTGAATGCATTTTTTCTGTCTGCAGAACTCGCTGCTCCAACAGCTCTCTTTGAGTCACATCGTCAATTTGAATGACCACTACGTCAGGTATAGCTGAGAGCGGGTAACAATTTACTTTGTAGTAGCTGTTTAAATCTCCATCTAGATAGGGAACCCGTTCCAATGTCACAGTTCGAGATTCTTTAAGCGCAGTGATGATCTCGTCTGAATAGTCTTGCAGCATTGGAAACGATTCGAACACCGCTGTATTGAGCACAGATTCACCTACCGCGTTGCTTATAGCTAGGGCATTTTCATTTATTTGCTTAATGTGCAAATTCGCATCCACAGTAATCAATGCCGAGGGCATTGATTCAATAATGCTGCTAAAAAACTCTTGAATGTTCATGATAGCTACTACGCAAAACAGGCGCGTAATGTAATACTTTTATCCTTATATGCCTAATACTTCTCTTACCATATTCTAAAGCCTGCCATGCGCTGTGTAATTGGGCCTTAATGTTACCCATGGTTTGCCAATAAGAAAGCCGTATAGTGTCAGCATAGCAATAGAATTTGATTATGTGCAATCTTGAGAGGAATTGTTCTAAATAAAGCCTCTGGCTCTGCATGCAGGACTACAGGCCATTTAACCCGTAGGCCAGAGATTAAGCCATTGTTAGCTATTAAGTTCACTCGGCGGTGGTGGTAGACTGGGTGATAAGTATCACTAGCCAATATTAAGTCAGCGCATGCCTTACATCACTAACAAATAATACGTCACTAGCCATTATTAAGAGCTGCTAGTGACAGGAGGAAATAGTCTATGCCATCTTTCGATGTTGTATCCGAAGTAGATATGCACGAAATCAACAACGCAATCGATCAGTCTAATAGAGAGGTTGGCACACGATTTGATTTTAAAGGTGCTGACGCTAGATTTGAATTATCCAGTGACACTGAAATTCAATTGTCCGCTGAGTCTGATTTTCAAGTTCGTCAAATGGTTGAAATCCTGCGTTCTAAATTTGTTAAGCGTGGTGTCGACGTCAAAAGCTTAATAGAAGTGGATATTGTTGTTACCGGGCAAAAAGCGGTAATGCCGATGAAGGTTCAGCAAGGCATTGAGGCAGACCTAGCTCGCAAGATTGTAAAGATGATCAAGGAGACAAAAATAAAGGTTCAAACTGCTATTCAAGGAGATAAACTCAGAGTTAGTGGTAAGAAGCGAGACGAGTTGCAGCAAGTGATTAGCTTTCTTAAAGGCTCTGAGTTAGAAGTGCCCGTGCAGTTCAATAACTTTAGAGACTAAGTTTTGATCAAATTCCTAAGCATTGCCTCCAGCCATAAGAAGAGCCACGCATGAGTAAATCAGCCAGCCCTAATCTTTCGTTTTCTGACTCTTTAGCGCAGCTGCGTGACACGCGTTTTATGGCGATTTTTTTGTTTGGATTCTGTAGCGGTTTTCCATGGGTTCTGCACGGGTCGGTGTTAACTCTTTGGATGCAGCAGTCAGGATTGTCCAGATCAATGATTGGCTATGTTGGGGCGATCGCTACGGTTTATGCTATCAATTGGACTTGGGCCCCGTTGGTAGATAAGTTTAAAATTCCCTATCTGTACGAAAGGCTAGGGCAGCGTCGTTCTTGGATAATGTTGGGGCAGTTTCTGCTGGCGCTCATTGTTTTAGCTCTCAGTTTTGCTGACCCACGGGTAAACCTGCCCTTAGTAAGTGTGTTAGCGCTCGGTATAGCCCTAGTTTCTGCGACTCTGGATATTTCAATTGATGCCTACAGAATCACTATTTTTAGACCTGAGGAAATGAATTCCAAAATGCCTTATGCCGCTGCGATGAGCACCGTAGGCTGGTTTGCAGGCTACGGATTTATTGGTGGTGCCATTGCGCTCGCTCTTGGTGGGGAAACGATCGGTCTATCGTGGTCGGATGTCTACCGCGTGGTAGCTGTGTTCTATTTCGTCATAATGGGATTAGTGCTTTTGACTCCGCTGCCTGAGGATGATGCTGGGATGTCAGCTTCCCACAGACTTGCAGATGCGGTTTCAGCGCCGATAACAAATCGAGTCTATGGGTTCGTATTGGAGCCCTTCGTGGAGTTTTTTCGTCGCTGCGGGTTTAAGTTGGCTTTTTCAATTCTTTTGTTCCTAATTGTGTTTCGCTTAGGCGAGGCTATGCTGGGGCGCATGTCACTTGTTTTTTATGTTGAGCTGGGATTCACCACAGATCAAATAAGTTTCTATCAGAAATTCTTTGGAGGACTTATGACCGCTGGTTTTTCTTTATTGGGAGCGGTTATCAACACGCGTTATGGGGTTATCAAAGGTCTTTTTGTGGCCGGTGTCGCGATGGCGGCTGCAAACCTTCTGTTTGCCTTACTAGCGGTTATTGGGCCGAATGTTGGTTTGTTTATGGTTACATTAATAGTTGACAATTTTTTTCAGGCGTTTGCCACTGTCGCTGCAATTTCGTTTATTTCCTATTTTACCAGCCGTACTCACACCGGTACGCAGTATGCGATGATGTCGTCAATTTCAAATTTTGGAAAAACCACCTTAGCTGCCGGTAGCGGGGCTATCGTAGATTTTCTTAACGGTGAGTGGGCCATTTTCTTCTTTTTGACTACCTTAATGGTGATACCAGGATTGTGTTTGCTGGTTTGGGTGGGGCGCTTATTAAAAACCTACAGTGGCAGTGATGAAAATTACGCTCGGCTGTAGAGCCTTTCAAACTGAGTGTCTCTTTCGTTTAGACCTCCCTTATCCAGACCTTTCTAGCTCAAAGCTGGGTTAAGTCAGCAGCCAGTCAAACTTAGCCAGCGGAAATCGACCATTAGTAAAGATGACGCCCTCAGCTTCTAGGCGAGATTTTTGCAATTTATACTCGGTACTGTGAAGAGGAAAAGAAAGTTTGCCTGCGGCATTTGCTACTCGGTGCCAAGGAAGCTTGCTGTCCTTCGGTAATTTTTTCATAGTTGTCCCCACATATCGCGCGTAGCCCGGAAGTCCCGCGAGTTTAGCGACTTGCCCATAGCTCGCCACCCTGCCTTTTGGGATCTGATGAACGATTTGCCATATTTTTTCCCGATTAGTCATTTTATTCCTACTCTCTCAGCCTCAATTACAAATTTATAGACGGTTTATCGTGGTACAGTGCCATACTCTAGCCTGAGGAGAAACTGTGAGATTTTTGTTCCTTTTTTTTATTGCTGTGCCGCTGGTTGAAATGTTTCTGCTTTTTGAGGTCGGTGACCAAATTGGTGGCTTATCTACCATTGCCTTGGTGGTTTTGACTGCGGTCATTGGTGTTCAGGTTCTCAAGCGTCAAGGACTGTCTACCCTGTTAAGGGCAAATCAGCGTATTGAAGCAGGTGAACTTCCAGCGCAAGAAATAGTGGAAGGAATGATGTTGGCCGGAGCCGGCGCGCTGTTGCTCACCCCTGGATTTGTTACAGATACGTTGGGATTCATATTAATCGCTGGCCCGCTACGCAGGCCTTTGGCGAGAAAACTTATACAAGTGGGTTTCTTAGGTGCAATGAAGCCCAATACAGGGGGGGGCGGATTTACCATGTGGAGGCAATCATCGACGACTGCAAAACAGCATTATTCTGGCCCTGACGAGGGGAATATCGTTGAGGGTGAATATTCAGAAGAAAAGCAAAGGATTGACGACCGCAATTCCCCGAAATCTGATTAATAATGAGTGAATTTTTCTTTAAAAAAACATCAATAATAACAAGTGCTTAGAAGAATTTCGCGCAATCGTGAAAAAAAATAGCAATTGATCCTCCTCTCACCATTGAATTCCTATCGAATATCCCCATTTTATCACTCAACAAATAACTTGCCGAGAGACTAACTCGGCGGCAGATACCTATTTAGAGGGAGATCTATTAACCACAGGGTTAAATGATCACTTTTTAAAAGGTCTTTTAATTAAATCGTGTGATTTAGGAGTGATAAAAGAATGAATATCCGGCCTTTGCAAGACCGTGTTGTTGTGAGACGCATGGAAGAAGAAACCACATCAGCTGGAGGCATAGTGCTGCCAGGTTCAGCTACAGAAAAGCCGGCTCAAGGTGAGGTTGTTGCGGTAGGACCAGGCAAGCGTCTAGAAAACGGTGAGACGCAGCCAGTTGACGTAAGCGTTGGGGATACTGTTGTTTTTGGTAAGTACTCTAGCAATACAGTAAAAATTGGTGATGAAGAGTTACTGATTTTAAATGAAAGTGAAATTTTTGGTGTTATTGAATCTTAAGACCTGTCAGATTCATAGAAAACACCGTTTCGACACCACTAACGAATTAGATAAGAAAGGAATTATTCAACATGGCTAAAGAATTAAAATTCGGTGACGCATCCCGGCAAAAACTGCTTGCAGGTGTAAACATCCTTGCTGACGCAGTTAAAGTAACTCTAGGACCTAAGGGTCGCAACGTAATTTTAGATAAGTCTTTCGGCGCGCCTACTGTTACTAAAGACGGCGTATCTGTTGCGAAAGAAATCGAGCTTGAAGACAAGTTTGAAAATATGGGTGCACAAATGGTGAAGGAAGTTGCTTCGCAAACTTCTGATGTGGCCGGTGATGGAACAACAACGGCTACAGTACTAGCTCAGGCTATTCTCAACGAAGGCTTGAAATCAGTTGCCGCTGGCATGAACCCAATGGACCTCAAGCGCGGCATCGATAAAGCCGTTATTGCATTGGTAGCTGAGGTTAAAAACCTTTCTACTCCTTGCACAGATACAAAAGCTATTGCTCAAGTGGGTACAATTTCTGCGAATTCAGACGAGCAAGTTGGTGATATCATCGCTGAAGCCATGGACAAAGTTGGCAAAGAAGGTGTTATTACAGTTGAAGATGGAACTGGTCTTGAGAACGAGCTAGACATCGTTGAGGGTATGCAGTTTGACCGAGGTTACCTATCGGCCTACTTCATAAACAATCAAGAGAGCATGAGTGTCGATCTTGAGAGCCCCATGATTTTGCTTGTGGATAAGAAAGTTTCAAACATCCGCGACATGCTTCCTTTACTAGAAAGCGTCGCAAAAGCAGGGCGACCGCTTTTGGTTATTGCTGAAGATGTTGAAGGTGAGGCGCTTGCTACATTGGTTGTTAACAACATGCGCGGTATCGTCAAGGTAGCTGCTGTTAAAGCGCCAGGTTTTGGGGATCGCAGAAAATCAATGTTAGAAGACATTGCTATCCTAACCGGTGGTACTGTGATTTCTGAAGAAGTTGGCCTAAATCTAGAAGGCGCAACAGTTGATGATTTAGGTTCAGCTAAGCGTGTCCAAATTAGCAAAGAAAATACAACTATTATCGATGGTGCTGGCGACGCGACTAAGATCGAGGGTCGAGTTAGTCAAATCCGAGCTCAAATTGAAGAAACTTCATCTGACTATGACCGTGAAAAGCTTCAAGAACGAGTTGCGAAGCTAGCCGGTGGCGTTGCCGTGATCAAAGTTGGCGCCAGCACTGAAATCGAAATGAAAGAGAAGAAAGCCCGCGTCGAAGACGCTTTGCATTCAACTCGAGCTGCGGTAGAAGAAGGCGTTGTTCCTGGTGGAGGCGTTGCCTTGGTTAGAGCGCTTCAGGCAGTTGAAGGCCTTAAGGGTGATAACGAAGATCAAAACGTTGGAATCGGCTTGTTACTTAAAGCAGTTACTGCACCTCTACGTCAGATCGTTGCTAACGCTGGTGAAGAGTCGTCAGTAGTGTTAGATAAGGTTAAAGCGGGTAAAGGAAACTTCGGTTTCAACGCAGCCACCGGTGAATATGGTGACATGCTTGATATGGGTATCCTTGACCCGGCCAAGGTAACTCGAACAGCGATACAGGCAGCAGGTTCTATTGCCGGGCTTATGATTACCACTGAAGCTATGGTCGCTGACCAACCTGAAGAGAAGAGTGCCGGCGGCGGCGGCGGAATGCCAGATATGGGCGGCATGGGCGGCATGGGCGGCATGATGTAAATAGTCTTTATATCAGAAATTTGTTGGATTTTGATTAAGTTTAAAAGCCGGGCATGCCCGGCTTTTTTTCGCTCTGTTTTTGCTTTTATTGTTGTCTTTTTTGGTTTTTTAGTTTCGAGAAAGTCAGCGGTGAAAGATTCGAATGTCAGGTTTTATTATAGATTTTATTCGTTTCTTTCAGAGTTTCCTTGGCCGCCGCTTTTGCTATCTTGAGCCTACTAACTACAGCTAATTAAAAAGCAGGGAGGAAGACAATGAAGTCTTCAAACATAGTGATCTCGGGAAAGAATAACGTTAAGAGTGTCCTTACCGTATTTATATTTGCTTCGTCTTTTATAGCAGGGCCATTGCTCGCTGAAGACTTCTATATATCCGGCACTGTAGGGATTAATGATCCTCAAAACTCAAACAGCTCAGGTAATTTTGTTAACAGCTTTGTATCAGGCCAGGTTACCGGATTCAACTCGCCTGCAACGTTTGCAGCAGGGTCACCTTTTAGCTGGGAGACCGATTTTGCCGATGGTGAAACCTACTCTCTTGCAGCTGGCTATAAGTATAAATCCTATCGAGTAGAGCTGGCGCTTCAGCGCTCATCTAACACTGTAACGTCTCAGTCCGATGTGCTTTTTGGTAGTACTAATCTCACTTTCATTGATGCCGGTGTGTTAACCACCGGTAACGTTGGCAATACAGGTGTGAATACCGGTCTGTTTCTCTCCGAAGGTGGCCGCATGGAAACTACTACCGTTATGTTGAATGCCTACTATGACTTTGATTTTGGCGGAGACGTCAATCCCTATGTCGGTGTTGGAATAGGTAACGCAGAAGAAAACGTTCTTTTTAGGACGAGAGGCGGCAACTTGACGAGAGACAAAGACAATGGGTTTGCATGGCAACTAATCGGCGGTCTCGAGTATCAAGCACTACCAAATGTTGCTCTGTTCGGTCAATACCGCTATTTTCGGGCAGAAGACCCTGAACTAGGTTTAAAAACGCTGCCAGGTTCGATCAATGTTGAGAATCAATTTCAGGCTTTCGAGGTGGGATTGAGATTCTCTTTCTGATTCGGGTGTAAATTTCGCTAATAAAAAAGCCGAGCTAAGCTCGGCTTTTTTAATTGTCTTTCAAAAGTTTAAGCTTTTGAAAGGTTTTCGTTCGCGAAATCCCAGTTTACAAGATTGTCGAGAAATGATGCTAGGAAATCAGGGCGACGATTTTGAAAGTCTAGGTAGTAGGCATGCTCCCAAAGGTCTGCCACTAGAATTGGCGTCATACCATCCGTAAGTGGTGAGGCTGCATTTGCTGTTTTGACGATTTTAAGTTTTCCGCCATCAGCGGCCAACCAAACCCAACCGCTGCCAAATTGGCCAACCCCGCCTGCGATAAATTCAGCTTTGAAGGCATCAACACTGCCGAAATCTTCGGCAATCTTGGCAGCAATAGCGCCGTTTGGTTCACCACCACCGTTTGGGCTAAGGCTATTCCAGAAGAAGGTATGGTTGTAGCATTGGCCGACATTATTAAACAACGGTCCACCGCCAGCAACAGTTGCCTTAACCAAGTCTTCAAGGCTGTCGCCGCTTATGCCTGCGGCGCCAAGTAGTTCGTTGCCTTTTACAACATAGGCGTTGTGATGTTTGCCATGATGAAAATCTAACGTGTTCGCTGACATATGAGGTTCAAGTGCGTCTTTGGCGAATGGAAGCTCTGGTAATTGTAATGTCATGGTGTCCTCGTTTTCCTATTGAATTAAATCGGATGTTAGGTGTCTACAGGCTGTATTTCGAAACTCTGCGTTTAATAGTAATACGCGATTAGTGCCGGTAATGGATTAACATTGAAGACATTATTCTAGCAGAAATCAGAGTTAAAAAAATGCTCGCATAGGTGTATTGCGAAACTGATGACCTTAGTCGTGAATATATTAGTTCGGCCACAACTCCATGAGTAAGGCCAATGATGGCCTCATGATACCTGTAAGGGATGGCACGACAACTCAGTTTAAAGGATAATGAGGTTATGAATAATACTGATGATGATTTAGGTAATTTGCCACCGATGGTGCCCGATAAAGATGATGTAGACTCTCATATCAGCAATCGGCGGGGCCAAAATAACGAAATTGTGCGGCCAGGGTACTACGCTGAGAGGGTAAAGGTTAGTACCTGGCCGGTGCGCATCATGTTGCTGCTTTTGACTTGCGCAGCTGGAGCGGGTGGATACGCGGGCTATTATTTCTACGGAGAGTCTAAAACCGACTTACGCCGAGCAGAACTTAGAATTAGCGATCTGGAAACACGACTAGCACTTGCCGGTGAGTCTTCTGATGAAACTGATAATACGCTTATGGAAAACATTGAAAAAACCATAGAGCAATATGACTTGCTGTGGGCCAATTGGCGAAGCAATAATAGAACCTTTGATGAATTCAAGGGCGAGGTTGCTAGGCTTAAGCTGATTAATGAAGGTCAGGATGAAGCAACAGCCAACAACAGTTTATTGCTAGCGACTGCTAGTCAAAAGGTGACCTCTACTCAGGCTCGCATCAATAGCCTAGTAACGGATTACAGCCAGCTTAATCAATCGGTTGCCACAATGAATGCAAATATAGAGGATCTGGCGGCACTCCGAGGCGATATAGAAGCTATTAGAGGCTCACTGAATAGCGGCGACAGCACTGTGCTGGGGCTAGTAGGGCGATTGGAATATATCGAAGTAGGCATGGAGTCTGTGAATGCACACAGACTCCAAGTCAATGAGAGCTTGTTTCGCTTACAAGAAAGTATTGAGGCTCTACAGCGCTCTATCTCCTCAACAGGTCAGTAATCCGCAAGGCTATTTGCCTTTAAAGTTTGGGGTGCGCTTCTCTACGAAGGCTGTCACGCCCTCAGTGAAGTCAGGCTGGGAGGCGCAGTCAGCAAAGGATTCTGCCTCTGCTTGTAACTGCGACTCAAACTCACTTTCCAGCGATCGATAAAACAGTGCTTTAGTGTTGCCATAGACTTGAGTTGGGCCGTTAGCCAGGCGAGTTGCCAGTTTTAACGTTTCAGATTCTAGTTCGCCGGTGGCAACAACATAGTTTATCATTCCCATATCTTTCGCTTCTTGCGCGCTGAATCGGTCACCCAGCAGGGCGATTTCCATCGCCTTTTTGATGCCTACGGCTCTCGGCAAATGAAAAGAAGAAGAGCCATCGGGGCTTGTCCCAATCTTGCAGTAGGCAAGCGTGAAAAAAGCATCATCTTCGGCGATGACCAAATCACAGGCTAAGGCCATACTAACTCCGGCCCCGGCAGCGGCTCCTTTGCAGGAAGCTATGATAGGTTTTGGCATCCGACGCATGGCAAACATGATTGTATGAAGGTCGTGGATACGCAGGATAAATTCTTTGCGTATCTCTTCAGGTGATTTCACCTTTACCGTCTCCGCCATACCCTTAACATCACCGCCTGCCATAAAGTGATCTCCCGCACCTCGCAATACAACGCAGCGCACTGAATCATCTCTTTCAACGTCATGAAGAACGCTAGATAAGGAGGATCTCATTTCCATGCTGAGTGCATTTCGAGATTCTGGTCGGTTCATCGTAAGTGTGGCAATACCTGCATCTATAGTGACTTCTAAATCTGACATGAGTTCATCCTTAGGTTCAAGCTACTTATTAGCGATTGTTTTTTATGATATTTTGCAAAAATGTATTTAGGAAAGTATACCTAGGCCTTATTAAAAAATCCTCTTTGAAAATACAGTTGGCAAACGCTAAAGTTTAGGTATAATACGCGCCCAATCGAGGTGAAAGCCTTAAAAATGCGGATGTGGCGGAATTGGTAGACGCGCTAGATTTAGGTTCTAGTATCGAAAGGTGTGGGAGTTCAAGTCTCCCCATCCGCACCACTCAAAAGTTTTAAAATCCTCAACGCTTCAAGAAAGATTTCTATTGTCATTGTAGAGGTCGAAGTCATGTTGTCCACATTTTAGCGTTACCCTTTATTTTATTTCGCGGCAACTCGGTTTAAAGCAGCTTTGCTTATTAACAAAGTTTGGTTTGCCGTTGATCGTTGTAAGAAAATTTAATCAAGTTTGCAGTCTACTTGTGGTCAGATATCCAAGACCTGCCGCGAGTTATGCCCTAATGGTACTTGAGGGTATACTCTTGAAAGAATTCCTAGCCCAGGTCTGCTAAGTTTTGGCCTACTAAATTCAAAGGATGATTATCATGATCGAATATCACAATCCCTCAGGGCAGGTGGCTGTGGAGCTAGAGCCGTACACACTGTCTGCTAGAGTCACGGGGAATAAGGAAATCAGCATTGGCTTTTTAGCGAATGGTTTTCCTGATTCAGAGAACTTTCTGAATGAAATTCAAAAAGCCATGCAAGCACTTGAGCCTGGTATCGAAGTGCATAGCTACAATAAAGGCAATGCATCCATGCCTGCCAATGAAGAAATGATTTCTAAAATTAAAAGCGAGTGTCAAGCGGTTGTAGCTGCTTATGGGCATTGAGGTTCCTGCACTACCGGCACCGTGCGTGACGGCGTGAACCTTGCAAGAATTGGTATTCCCGCTGTGGCTTTAGTCACTGACGAATTTTGGCCTCAGGGGGATTTTGTTGCCCAGTCTCTCGGCATGCCTGATGTGCCACGAGTTCAACTGCCGCACCCTATTGCAGGTACTGGTACCAAGAACATGAAAGCAATCGCAGCTAAGTACGCTCCTGCGATTATCAAAGCGCTTGAGGCAGACCATGACTGATCTGTTTAGCGCGGCAGATGAAGCCGCGGCACTAGAAGACTTGCACAATCGTAATATGACTGATGGGTTGCCGGTGATTATTCCAACACCGGCAAGAGTCAGCAAAATGGTTTTGGCGTCCGGACAAGATGCTGACATGATTCTGGGAACCATGGGTCCTGCCAACGGCATGGCAACTCTCGAGAAAGTCGCAGTTGCTGCCGTGATGGCGGGCTGTCTGCCAGACTATATGCCTTTGGTTGTAGCAGCCCTTAAAGCGGTAATCGATCCTCGTTTCGATCTCACTGAAATGCAGGCGACCACCCACTGCACGGCACCCCTTATTATTGTGAATGGTCCAGCACGACACACTTGCGGTCCGGTTAGTAGCAGCTATGGTGCACTTGGACCTGGCCATCGAGCGAACGCATCTATCGGCCGCGCATTACGATTAGCGATGATAAATATTGGGGGTGGTAGAGCCGGCACCTCAGATATGGCGCTATTGGGCCATCCCGGGAAATTCAGTTACTGTTTGGCAGAGAATGAAGAGGCATCTCCATTTCCTCCTATGCATGTGGATCTTGGTTTTGATTCGCAAGACAGTGTCGTTACTGTCATCGGAGCGGAGGCGCCGCACTCGGTTTTATTCAGCGGTAATGGTGATGACCCAAATCAATATGAGCTGCTATTGGAAGTACTGTCAATTGGGTTGGCGAATGCAGCGACTAATAACGCCATTTTAACCAGCGGGATGGCAACCATAGTGCTAAACCCAGAACACGCCAGTGTTCTTCATAAAGCAGGCTTAAGCCGTCAGGATATTGCTACTGAAATCTATCAGCTTTGCAAAATGGACGGGGCCGAAGCAAATCGACTTTGTGCAGGTTTTGCACGCAAAACTCTTAACCCAAGGCAAGCGTTCACTGGCCCGGAGCAGCTATTGATACTGATGTCCGGCGGCAGCGGCCTGTACTCAATGGTAATGCCCAGTTGGAGCGCTGGGGCTAACAAAAATTCTGCGGTCAGTGTAAAAGTGGAGACTGATTTCTATTGTGAAGTACCAAACTTTGGCGGTGGTTAGTGTTGGGCCTTCCGTACGCTAATTTATGTGCACGTGATTTGAAGGGTCCGAATCCGACAATACCGAGACGCTAGTGTTCTGTTTTGGGACTATTTCTGGAATATAATGGAAGTGGGCGCACACGCTTTGTTGGGCAATTTTTTTCCCCTGCAGAGTATATGTTTAAACCAGAATTGGTATAGTACATAGCTGCATTCTCTCTTGCTATTGGATTAATGGCTGGTCTTGCCGTTTTTGATTGATACAAATAGAGCCAACTATGATTAAAAAGACTGTCTGCCTAAGTATTTTCTTTTTCAAATTTTTATTGCCTCGAAGCGCTTTTGCCCAAGTCACATTATTTGAAGATGACTTCGACCTGCAACAAGGATTAGTCTGATCTGCCAAATCCACATTTTTCGAACAACACGGCTGTAGTTCGTGCGCCGTTTTTCGTCAATTGCTACGTTAATATCGCTGACTTTACTTGGGCATCCACTCGCAGTACGGTGACTATGCAAGCTACCAAAAGCTCTGCGGTTGGTGGGATAATTTTAGAAAACGTCGCGAGGCACCCCGGTGTCACTTTTAACCATAGTGTCAAACCTACTGATAGTAATATTGGTGCGTAACCCGCAATACCGCAGAATTTAGTAAGAGTGAAAATTTGACGAGGATTTTCAATGAAAGATCTATTTAAATTGAAACTAAAAAAGTCAGTAGTCGATTCTAAGTCAGATGATTTACCGACTTCGAGTCAGGGGGATGTTAATTCATTCTTGGCTAAAGTGGCGTCTTTGCCCAAGACAGCGGGCGATGCCCGCTTGATATTCGCTCTTGATGCAACGGCAAGCCGCCAAGCTACTTGGAATACGGCCAGTCAGCTGCAGCGAGATATGTTTGCGGCGGCGCAAAGCTTGGGTGGCTTGCAGGTGCAACTTTGCTATTTCCGAGGTTTTGCAGAATTTTACAAAAGCGGTTGGAATCTCAATGCCGATGATCTTCTGCATAAGATGTCGGGTTTGAAATGCGAGGCGGGCACTACTAAAATAGAAACGTTGCTGAGTCATGCCTTGGCGGAGAACCGTAACACCAAAATCAAATCCGTCATTTTTATTGGCGACGCGATGGAGGAAAGCCTCGATCGTCTTGCACAACTCGCTGGTGAACTAGGCATGCTTAATGTGCCGCTATTTATGTTTCAAGAACGCGGTGATCCAACGGCTAAGCAGGCTTTTCTTGAGCTAAGCAAACTTTCTGGTGGTGCGTATTCCCAGTTTGATAGCGCCAGTGCCGATCAGCTAAAAGATTTGCTAAAAGCTGTCGCGATCTACGCTGCAGGGGGATTGAAAGCTTTACAAAACTTTAGCAAGAACTCCCCTGAATCGGTTAAGCTGTTAGCCCGGCAAATGAAGTCATAACACCTAGCAAAAGCCCTTTTCTATGATTTTTAGATTAATACTGCTTATCGGCTTGCCCATCGCGGCCTACTATTTCGTCAAGTCTTCATCGAAGCAGTTCAATTTGTCGGCCCGCCAAACTCGGTATCTGTTTTTCTTCGTCGTGGCCTTATTAATCATTGGTATTCTTATCGTTCTTGGTCGCCTTCCAGTGCAATTCATTTTGGCACCGGTTGGTGTTGCTGCTACCTATTTGCTTCGGATGCTGCCGATGCTGCTGCGTTTGCTGCCAATGTGGCAGATGTTTAAGAGTCGCGTTAGTAGTTCTGCCCCAAAATCCGCTGAATCTTTTTCTAAAATAAGGACTCACTATCTGGCAATGACTTTGGATCACGATAGCGGCGCGATGGATGGTGAGGTAGTTGAAGGAAAATTTGCAGGTTCTCTGCTTTCAGAACTTGCTTTAGCTCAACTCATTGAGTTAGCGGCTGAGTTGGTAACCGATTCTGATTCGGCTCAGGTCTTTGAAGCTTACATGGACCGGAGCCACCCTGATTGGCGAGAAGGCGGCTACCAGTCTGCAAATCAAGCTGGTTTGAAAGAGAGCACGGAGATGACCGCCGAACTGGCCTACGAAATCCTTGGGTTGTCCGCAGGGGCTAGTAAAGATGAGATAACTCATGCCCATCGCAGCCTCATGCAAAAGATGCATCCTGACCGCGGTGGCTCTGACTACCTCGCAAAAAAAATCAACCTAGCGAAAGATTTGCTAATACCGAAGTAATATCGCTAGCGGCAGTCTCTTGATTCTATTTATGCGTTGCTAAAGTGCTAGAATAAACAGATTAGGTAACGATTATTTGCTAAATCTGAAGGAATTGCAGTATGACCCTTATTCGAGCCAAAGATGTAATTCAAAGTGTTGCCGATGCGCTGCAATACATTTCTTACTATCATCCACTGGATTTCATAAAGGCTGTTCACGAAGCTTATGAAAAGGAAGAATCCGAGGCCGCTAAAGATGCTATGGCACAGATTCTTATCAACTCCCGACTTTGCGCCGAGGGCAAGCGCCCGATCTGCCAGGACACAGGCATAGTTACTGTGTTTTTAAAAATTGGCATGGATGTGCAGTGGGAAGGGGATATGACAGTTTCCGAGATGGTTAACGAAGGAGTTCGCCAAGCCTACCTATTGCCGGACAATGTCCTTAGAGCCTCTATATTGTCTGACCCTGCAGGGGCCAGAAAGAATACTAAAGACAACACCCCTGCGGTTATCCACATGGAATTAGTCCCGGGCAATGAGCTTGAAGTGAGGCTCGCGGCCAAGGGTGGTGGTTCGGAGAATAAAGCTAAGATGGCCATGCTTAACCCAAGTGACAGCATTGTGGACTGGGTCGAAAAAACCTTGCCTACCATGGGGGCAGGTTGGTGCCCTCCAGGGATGTTAGGAATTGGGATTGGCGGCACGGCGGAAAAAGCAGCAGTGCTGGCAAAAGAATCGTTGATGGAACCCATAGATATTCACGAGCTGAGAGCTAGGGGACCTGTTAATCGGGTTGAAGAATTACGCCTTGAAATCATGGACCGAGCAAATTCCTTAGGTATTGGCGCCCAAGGCCTTGGTGGTTTAACCACGGTGCTTGATGTAAAAATTATGGACTACCCAACACATGCCGCTTCTTTGCCGGTAGTGATGATTCCAAACTGCGCCGCGACAAGACATGCTCATTTTACTCTCGACGGCAGTGGTGCGGTTCAGCTTACCCCGCCTAGTTTAGATGAATGGCCACAGATTACTTGGGATGTAGGGCCAAGGGCAAGAAAGGTAAACTTGGACACGCTAACGGCAGATGACATAGCGAAGTGGCAGCCAGGGGAAACCCTATTGCTTTCAGGTACTATGCTGACCGGGAGAGACGCAGCTCACAAGCGGCTGCTGGGAATGTTCGAGGCTGGCGAAGGTCTTCCTAAGGGCGTTGATTTCACTAATAAGTTTATTTATTACGTAGGCCCAGTAGATGCTGTGCGGGATGAGGTGATCGGCCCTGCCGGCCCAACTACTGCGACCCGCATGGATAAATTCACAGAAGATCTATTGGCTAAAACCGGCTTAATCGGAATGATCGGCAAAGCTGAGCGTGGCCAAGTTGGAATAGACGCTATTAAAAAACACAAAGCGGTGTATTTGATGGCGGTTGGAGGTGCTGCTTATCTAGTATCCAAAGCCATCAGGAAGTCTCGAGTGGTAGCTTTTGAAGACCTTGGTATGGAAGCGATTCACGAGTTTGAAGTGGATGAAATGCCGGTCACTGTGGCCGTTGATGTGAGCGGTACTTCGGTGCATCGCACGGGCCCAGCAATTTGGAAGAAGCGCATTGCTGAGGAGCATGTGATCGAAGTCAAGTAGGTGCTCTTTGAAAGCGGCCTTAAATAAAGGCTGCTTTCATAGGGGCGTACTAACTTAAAGAACTAATCACACATGTCGGAATAGTGATTGTCCACCGCAAGAGACACCGGCGTATTAATGCCATCTACAGTCAATGTTTGTTCGCCGTCGGTAAGATTTTTTCCGGCTAAAACATTATTGTCGAATTTATAAATAATCTGATTCACGCCATCCATAGTTTTAGATTCTGACAGTTCGGCATTGGCTTTAACGTCTTCATTACGTTTCGAACAAGCTTTCATTGCTTTTTTTCCATGACGCCTGCTTAGCATTTCAGTCACGATGTGGGGCGCGAGAATTGAAGCACTGGCATTGTTGCCACCAAATCCTTTCGAATTAATAATGGTGGCATCCATGGCCTTGTTGCCCAGTTCAAGATGCTTAAGTTTGAAATCAATGGCAGAATTTGCAACGTCATCAGCTATTTCTTCAATAGTCAGTATGCCTGGCAAAATCCCTTCGTTCCAAAATCCTAAGGTCGCCATAATTTGATCTCCCGCAGAAGAGGCAAGTGAGTGACCTAAAAATGATTTGACCGCAACAATTGGCCAGTTAGATATGCCAAATCTTTTAGCGGTATCATCAAGGACTTTAGATTCGGTTTGCCGGTTTTGTGGCGTTCCAGTGCCATGAGACTGGACGTAGCTTCGATGCTTAAGTCCCTCTGATCCGATGATGTTTTGGGTGGCAGCGGCTGCTTTTGCCATGGAAAGGTAGTTTCCAAGGCCAGGGCTTGCGATGGACTTTTTAAAGCCGTCTGCGTTGATGAAGACATCGTTAGCCGCGCCGTAAATAGTTGCCCCAAGTTCAACGGTCAACTCGTCATCAAATAGCACAATAAATTGGGCGGATTCTGCCAGCGTGAATCCGACATTGTCCCCAAAAGGGCGGCAGGCACGCCTTAAATCGATCGCTTGGTTACTGCTAAGTTTATCCAATCGGCGCAAGGATTCATCATCAGCCAGTGCTCCCATTGTTGCAAAGCCTTCAAACACCTCTGAGGTGAGCGGCGCCTCGCTTGTGCCAACCACTACAACTCTAGAGGATCCTGATTGAATGTCTTTGATGCCCTGTCGAAGGTTATATAAAAAGGTAGCGCAAGCTGCGACGCTGGTGCCGGTGGTGCCTAAGTTTCCAAGTAGATAGGCATTAATAAAATCAGCGGGCATTTCTGCATAGCCCAATGCGATTTGTTTCGAAGAGACCTTTTTGCCCAGCAGCCTAGCTTGAAGCAATCCGCCATTACCGTGGTAATCCAGTTGCCCTAATCCGCTGCCGGCATAAACACTTATTTGATCCGGGGCGACTCGCTGCCTCACCGTGTCCCAATCGATGCCGAGAGAGTTCAATGCATCGGAGGCTGCAAATACGCTAAGTTGAAGCCCGCGTGGATGATTTCGTGAAGCATACAGTTCGCCGGGAATGAATCCGCTAGGCAATTGACCTGCGCTATTAATTTTACTCTTACGGTATTCCGGTAGCATGACTTCTAGATCGCCCGCGATCGTCACCACGCTGAAATTTTCATCGTGTCTAACTACTGACCAGTTGCTAGGCAGAGGAGAGCTTATATTTTTCGTTTTGATGCGAAAGCTCAGTGGGCAATCATCTGCCGCAGATAGCTTGGCCTGGGATTGGTGATAGATTCTGTCAGGATCAAACAGATTGCCCTCTAATTCGCGGATCAGCGTATTACCTAAGAGTTCCTCTGAATGAGCAGGTAGGTAAGAATCTGGATCGACTGCATAACCTTGATCATCCGCCCAGCCAGCGGCTGATTTTTTTAGTTTTCCAGTGAGTGCCGCAATACTGGCCAGAGTTTTCTGCTGTGCCGATTCAGATAGGGCGCCATAGACTAATCTTCTGTACCCGTGATGATTCGAGCTTCTGCCCGCGGGATTGATGCCACCGAAACCTACTATGACGGGGAGTCTACTCATTTGTGACAAACCTCAAGCGGGCAATTTCAACTAATGCCACTAATAATAATGATGTGGAGTGTAAGGCAATCTGAGTGCAGAAGGTAAGTTTCTGCTTAGCTTTGGTCTTAGATGCTTTCAAGTCTGCCTACTTCGCTTGCATTCAGATTAAGGCAAACATAGCATGGTCTCTTAATTTACAAGATCTTCGCTGGAGTCTTCATGCACACAATCAAGCGGCTTCTCGCATTAACCACATTTGTATCATGTATCACCGCAGGTGGTGTGTTTGGTCAATATGAAAATGTAACGATTCAAACCCAAGCCGTAGCCGGAAATGTGTCGATGCTGATTGGTGCTGGCGGCAACATTGGAGTCTCTGCTGGAGCCGATGGGATTTTAATTATTGACGACCAGTTTGCGCCACTAGCAGGACGAATTAAGGATGCCATTGAAGCTTTAGGCTCCTCTGTACCTAAGTTTGTGCTCAATACCCATTTTCATGGAGATCACACGGGCAGTAATGAGGAGTTTGGTGCCGGGAGTTTGATAATAGCCCACGAAAACGTTCGCAAAAGACTACAGGCGGGAAATGCTGCGGCGTCCGCGTTGCCTGTTGTCACCTATGATGATGACGTGACACTGCATTTTAACGGCGAGGAAATTACTCTTATTTATATGCCTGCCGGACATACTGATACTGACAGCGTAGTGATGTTTGCAGATTCTAATGTGATCCATATGGGAGATCATTTCTTTAACGGAGGCTTTCCATTTGTCGATTTAGCCAATGGCGGCAGTGTGCAAGGATTGATAAGTAATGTTGAAAAAGCACTTTCCTGGATAAGCGACGACACAAGTATTATTCCTGGTCACGGCCCTTTAGCGACCAAGTCTGATCTAATGGATTTTTATGGAGTGGTGAAAGACACTTCAGTTGCTATACGGGTGATGAAATCTCAGCGCATGACTAAAGAGGAAATCGTCGCAGCAGGTCTGGACTCAATGTATGAAAGCTGGGGCCAGGGTTATATAAACGAACAACGCTGGATCGAAACAGTTTTTGACAGTTATCCTCGTTAATTAGCTATTTTTGCTATCCTGCTGGATCATCTGATTTAATAGGTCACTTAGTAAAAAAATCCCGCATCAATCGGAAATAACTTTTGCATCTCCCTAAGCCAGTCCAAAGCATTCACCAAGCATTAGGCATTCCAGCGGACTACAGTGACTCCTGCAGTTTGCCCTTCTGCGAAGAGCCTAGTCAATTGGTTGCCACTGAGCGGGATTTTTATGACCGGCCTCAGCAACTTACCCCTGAAAGCTTTGCGGCTTGGACTGCTATGAAGTTGGCGGCAGCTAACAAGCAGGTTGATATTTTTCTTATCTCCGCCTATCGGTCAACTCAATATCAAGCTGATTTACTCGCAGAAAAGCTGGGCTCAGGCATCACAATAGAGGAAGTGCTGACTGTTAATGCCGCTCCAGGATTTAGTGAGCACCACACCGGTAGAGCAGTTGATATTGGCACTTACGGCTGCGATGCTTTGGTGGAGGTTTTTGAAAATACTATTGCTTTTCAATGGCTTGAAGATAATGCGGCTGCCTTTGGATTCACCATGAGCTATCCTCGAAACAACGCATTCGGAATTATTTACGAGCCTTGGCATTGGTGTTTTAATAACAATTGATTTAGCGCAACAACAGCCTTTTACAATTAGTATACAAAGGGGTAGTCTACAGGGACTGCTTAAAAAGGTGAGGAAATGGGAGCAAGTTGCAGCCCCAAGTTCGAAGCAAAATTCTTTCTAAATGGCCCGCCATTTAGCTTTGTAACTCAGTTCAAATTTATCAATTCCTCTGAACACCCTCCAACCTCTTACATTAAAATGAACGTCATGGCGGCCGTAATTAATAGCAGCCGGTGCGTTAGATACTTATTCAGCGGAAACTCTTCTCTAGTTCTACACTTAAATAAAGCGGGCTTTAATTTTCGGTCGGCGCCCCTTGGTTCGGTCGGCGACCTTTAGGTTTCTCGGCGGCGTCTATCTGTTTAGGTGATGCCTATTTTCTGTTTAGGTGATGCCTATTTTCTGTTTAGGTGATGCCTAATTTTTTTCAATGTCAAAGGAGGTACTTTGAGATCCACCCCATGTAACTTTTATTTGAATAAGGAGATTGCAAAATATGACTAATGAAATTCAAGTAGTATTTCACAATATAGACCAGTCTGATGCACTTACAGACGCTGTTAACAAGCGTATCGAGAAGCTCGAGCGATTCTGCAGTGAGATCATAGGAGGCAGAGTCGTGTTAGATTCCCCTCACAACAATCACCATAAAGGTAGAGTATATTCTGTAGGTATAGAGGTTCATTTGCCTCAGCTTGAAGTAAGGGTCAATCAAGATCAGCATGATAACCATGCTCATGAAGACCTTTATGTGGCTATTCGCGATGCTTTCAATGCCGCTGAACGCCAGCTACGATCGATCGACAAGAAGCACCGTGCTACCCCCCTGAAACTTGATGGCGAGGTATTGGATGAGGCTGTCCCATTGACGAACGAAGGTGAGGCAGTGGATGACGAAGCGGCTTGATAGGTTAAAACTATGACAGATAAAGATTCAAAGACTGTAGAGATTGAGGCGGCCACTTTTCGGCGTCTATTAGCCCATTTGGACGCTAACAAAGAGGTTCAAAATATCGATCTTATGAATCTGGCGAGCTTTTGTCGTAACTGCCTATCTAAATGGTACAGTGCTGAGGCGAAGGAGATGGGGCTTGATATAGACTATGAAGAAGCCCGAGAGCTTGTCTACGGTATGCCTTTTTCCGAATGGAAGGGAAAGTACCAAGCGGATGCAACTCCTGATCAACTTGCCCAGTTTAAGAGTAAGGGTTAGTTTGATAGAGAGGATTATAGGACTAGAGGCAAACCAAGCGATTAAATGTGGCGCTTGGTTTGCTCGGTTTTGTTAATGAGCAAGCACTGCGCTCGGAGGTGAATGGTGTGCGTAAACGATCACAAGACATTATTTTTTAGGGTTGCAATACGCTACCTAAGGGATTAAGTGTCAGGATCATATCGAATACCTAAGATCACGTAGCTACTAGTGCCAGCCGGTGATTCGATTTCTACCTCATCATCAATTTCTTTTCCCAGCAATGCCCGGGCCAATGGCCCATCAATGCTTATATAGCCTTTTCTCGGGTCTAATTCATCAGGCCCTACAATTCTGTATTCGTTCATTACCCCATCATTGTTTTCGAGTTTTATATAGGCTCCAAAAAATACTTTAGACTGATTTGAAGGAGGTTGGGATACAACAGTGAAGGCTTCCAAGCGTTTACTTAAATATCGCACCCTATGATCTATTTCACGTAAGCGCTTCTTGCCGTAGATATACTCAGCATTTTCAGAGCGATCGCCTTGCGCGGCGGCTTCAGTGACTGACTGCGTAACTACAGGGCGCTCAACTTTCCAAAGCTGGTGCAGTTCGGCCTTGAGGGTAAGCTGCCCTTGAGCGGTTACGTAAGTGGAGCCGGGTTTTTGTGGAGGTCGGTAGCGAATCAAAGTGCTTCCTCGTCTTCACGAAGGTCAAGGGTTAGGCTCAGTTGATTAGATTCCTCAGCTGAAAGAGCTGTGGGGGGTGATTGCAGTCTTATTCCCAAACCGAGTAATCTCACCGGTTTATCGCCTCTAAAAAAGCCGTCCTGACAAAGTTTCATGTAGTTGTTGATGTCGGTGGTGGAGGAAAGCATTTCGACTGTAGTTTGCTCAAAGTCGTGGAACTTTATTTTAACGAACTGCTTATGTATTAGCGGCTTTGAATCCAGATTTGCCAAGCGCTTGGCGAGCTGCATATTTAGATCGGGTAATTTTTTGAGGCAGCTTTCTAGGTCTGGAAGGTCAATTGCATAAGTGTTTTCAAGGCTCACAGATTTCCGAGTTCGCTCAGTTTTAACGGGTCTTTGGTCTATGCCCTGGCTGAGTTGATGTAGGCGTTCTCCAAAAGCTCCAAAATGTTGGCGCAGTAAATCTGCATCCATTACCTGCAAGTCTTTGCAGGTAGAAATCCCTAAACGCTGCATCTTGGCAGCAGTCACTTTGCCTACGCCGTGGAGCTTTTTAACTGACAGCTTTAAAACAAAATCATTAATTTGTTCGGGGCGAATCACGAACTGACCATTAGGCTTGTTCCAATCACTAGCTATTTTGGCGAGGAATTTATTAGGGGCGATCCCCGCAGAAATAGTGATATTTACCTTCTCGTGAACCTCATTTCTAATCGCCTGAGCTATTCGTGTCGCGCTGCCATCGTGCTGAGAGCAATCGCTGACATCCAAATAGGCTTCATCCAGCGACAATGGCTCTATGAGGGAGGTATATCGACTAAAGACCTCATGAATTTGTTTTGAAGCGACGCGATACTTTTCCATTTCCGGTTTTACAATGATGAGGTTTGGACATTTTTGCCTAGCGGTAGCCGATGCCATCGCTGAGTGTATGCCAAATTTTCTAGCTTCATAATTACAGGTGGCTACCACTCCGCGCCTTTCGGGAGAGCCGCCTACAGCGATAGGCTTGCCAATGAGCTCAGGATTGTCGCGCATCTCGATTGATGCGTAGAAACAATCGCAGTCACAATGAATAATTTTTCGAAATTTAGCCATAGCCAAGTATAACGAAGGATAGCTACTGATAGCGAAGCATTCTCTCAGAGTCAGGGCGAAGGCGGTTCTATTGTTGCAGCCGCCTCAGCTAACCCCCTTCTTATCAGACGTTGTTTTTTTCAAAGTTTTTCATGAAATCTGCAAGGGCCTGGCATCCCGCAATTGGCATGGCGTTGTAAATTGACGCTCTGGCGCCGCCTACCACTCTGTGTCCTTTAAGTGCATAAAGGCCCTGAGATTCAGCTTGGCTTAAAAAGGCGGGAAGTAAATCATTATTCGCTAAATTGAATGTAACATTCATGATTGAACGATGATCTGGATGAGCTGCGCCGAGATAGAATTCGCTGGAATCAATCGCGTCATAGAGAATCTTTGCTTTGGCGTTATTGATGCCTTCCATCTTCTCGACCCCGCCCTGATCTTTCAACCACTGCATAACCAGTGACATCATATAAATGGCAAAGGTATTGTTGGTGTTGGCAAGAGAGTGCTCTTTAGCGTAGGTCTGGTAGTTAAGCAAATGAGGGGTTTCAGGTAGTGCATGTTCTAACAGATCCTCACGAATAATAACTACCGCTAGGCCCGCTGGGCCGAGATTTTTTTGCAGTCCTGCAAAGACGATTCCGAATTTACTAATGTCTATTTTTCGTGACATGAACTCAGAGGTCATATCTGCAACAAGCGGGATTTCGCCAGTGTCGGGAAAGTCATGCCAGCGCGTGCCGAAAAGCGTATTGTTACTGACAATATGCAAGTAGGAGCTTTCTGGGTCTAATGCGCCTGCATCATAGGTGGGGATATAGTTAAAGTTTTTGTCGGCGCTGCTGGAAATATTGATAGGATTGCCATAGCGTCCCGCTTCTTTGCTCGCTTTCTCTGCCCAAGTGCCGGTGAGACTGAACGAGGCTTTTTTGGATGGGTTGCGATTTATAATGTTTAGAGGGACCGCTGAGAACTGCATCTGAGCGCCGCCGTGTACGTACAGTATTTTGTAGTTACTTGGGACTCCAGCGAGTTCGGTAATCAAGGCATCGCAGCTATTGATAACATGATCAAATTCCTTGGAGCGGTGACTTATTTCTATTATCGATGCACCCATGTTCTGGTAATTCAAAAATTCGGCTTGGGCTTTCTCCATTACTTCCAGTGGCAACATGGCAGGACCGGCACCAAAATTAAATACGCGTTTCATTTGAGTTTTTCCTAAGTAGTCAAAAAGGTTATAGCAGGGTTACTTGAATAACATCTGCGATTGCGTCGATAGCGGCTATAGCTTTTTCAGAAGGTGCGCTTTCTAAGTCAATTAAGTTATAGGCAACTTCGCCACGGCTTTTATTCATCATGTCCAAAACATTAATGTTTTGGTCGGCCAGTACTGACAAAATTTGGCCTAGCATTTTAGGGACATTTTTATTACTGATCGCAAGGCGTGTGTATGGCTCGGCATTTATTGCTCGGTCGAGTGACAAATTGGGAAAATTGACGGAGTTTTTGATATTGCCGTTTTCCAAAAAATCCATTAGCTGATCCGCAGCCATTACAGCGCAGTTTTCTTCAGCCTCCCGTGTGCTAGCGCCTATATGAGGTAGCATGATGACTTTTTTGTTTGCCATTAATTCGGGCCGCGGGAAATCGCTAATGTATTTCCCTATTAAATTCGCCTCTAATGCTTTTACTAAGGCATCTCCATCGACTATTTCGTCGCGGGCAAAATTAAGTAAGCATGCTCCTAGTTTCATTGCCTCGAACATATCATCATTGATAAGGCCTCGGGTAGAATCTAACACTGGCAGGTGCAAGGTAACAAAGTCTGATTTCGCCATCAATGTGCTTAAGTTGCTAATGTGCTTGACCTCGCTAGGCAGGCGCCAAGCGCCTGCTACTGATAAGGTCGGGTCATAGCCAAGAACATCCATGCCTAAGCTGATTGCAGTCTTGGCAACCATAGATCCAATAGCGCCTAGGCCAATGACGCCCAAAGTCTTTCCTGATATCTCACTGCCTTTGAATTGCTTTTTTTCCTGCTCCATTAATTTTGCGAGCTCAGCATAGTCTTGCTTTTGTGCTTGTGAGTTAACGAAATTGATGCCTTGTACAATGCCTCGAGAGGCAAGTAAAAGGGCGCAAATTACTAGTTCCTTAACCGCATTAGCATTGGCGCCGGGGGTATTAAAAACTACAATACCTTGCTTTGTGCATTCTTGGACAGGTACGTTGTTGACCCCCGCACCGGCGCGGGCCACAGCTTTAACGGCGCTTCCTATCTCAAGCATTTCGAGCTTATGGCTACGCAATAAAATGGCACTGGCGTTGGCCACGTCATCGTTAACTTCGTAGTTAGAATCGTTGAAACGTTCGAGGCCTCGTTGGGAGATGGCATTAAATGTTTTAATTTTGTGCATTCGAGTTTCCCTTGGGCTTTTGTTAACCGGTTTAGGTTTGAAAGCGCCAATATCTGTCTTTAAAAGTGCTTATAAACAGTTATTATTATTGAATTGATAGCGTTACTTTAGAGGCTTGGATTATTCTAAGGCCTGATAAGTATGTCGTGCTTTAATGGTAAACTCCAGTTGCAATGGCCCAAAAGTGGGGCAAAATTTAGAGGGCAGGAAAAAACCAAAGCTAATACGCAAGCTAAGCTGGAGCTTAAGGCTTATGTAAGGCTAAAAGCTTAGGCAAGGCTAGAGAAAGACTAGAGAAATTCTAGAGAAAAGATAGGGAAGGAACAGGAATAGGAAGGCCCTGGCTGTTTAATTTATAATTTTCCCCATCATCAAATTACAGAACCTACAGGCAGAAGAATTATGGACGTATCTAAGGCGGGCATCCCCGCACTATTGCCAAACACCAAGGTGCCGGTGCACAGAATTTTGGGCAGAAATCCAGGGCCGATGACAGGCCCGGGAACTAACTCCTATTTAATCGGAGATCAGCAGCTATCTCTTCTAGATCCGGGTCCCAGAGATGATGCGCAGTTTGATACTTTTATTGCCGCCATCGCTGGTCGGAAGCTCTCCTACATACTTATTACTCATACCCATGGTGATCACTCTCCGGGCGCTTTGCGCTTGCAGGAAGCGACTGGTGCTGAGCTAGTAGGTTTAGCCGCGCCAGAGTTTGGGAGTCATGATCAGACATTTAAGCCATCGAAGCTCTGGTCAGATGGTGATGTTATTAAAACAGACGAGTACAGCGTTCGACTCATTCATACTCCTGGCCATGTGTCTAATCATTTTTGTTTTCTTATAGAGCAAGACCAGCTGCTTTTTACCGGAGATCATATTCTTCAGGGAACTACTTCTGTGATTCTCCCCCCTGATGGAGATATGACACATTATCTTGATTCGCTAGGCCAGCTAGAAAAAATGCCACTGCGTTTTTTAGCGCCAGGCCACGGCGAGGTCATGACTGACCCAGGGAAAGAAATTAGACAGTTAATTGCTCATCGATTAAAGAGAGAAAGTAAAGTTATAGGTGGGCTTAAAGAGCTAGGGCGATGCACATTGGATGAGTTGGTTCTCTTGGTTTACGATGATGTTGGAGAACATTTAATTCCTTGGGCTAAAAAGACGCTCACCGCGCATTTAATAAAGTTGGAGCGTGATGGCGCAGCGCGTAGTGAGAATGAGCATTGGCAAGTTCAGTAGTGACAGTGGAACTAGAATCAGTGGCCAGCGGAAAAACGTGGTACCTATATATGATCCGCTGCAAAGATAACTCTTTGTACACAGGAGTCACGCTAGATATCCAGCGTCGATTTGAAGAGCATCAAGACAGTGCCGGGTCTGGAAAAGGGGCGAAATTTCTAAGAGGAAAGGGCCCGTTGACATTAGTTTACAGCACTTCAGTGGCAACTCATTCGGGGGCCTTAAAGTTAGAACATAAAACTAAAAAGATGAGTAAGGCGAAGAAGGAGAGCATGATTGCCGGTCAAGGTGAATAAGATCGCGGGGCTAAGTAGTTTAAATTTATGTCGGAATTAGGAGTTTTCAGGCAGTGCCGTTTAAAAGTATTGCACGACAAAGCCAGTTAAAAGCAGCTAGAAGTAAAAGAGCGCATTAGCAAGTCCTGTGTCTTTGATTTTTTCGCCAGTCTTCTAAAACCTGTTTCGAGATCATTTTCCTCGGTCGCGTTTTTGATAGTGGGCCGGCTTAATAAAAGGTTGGTATCTGGCTTTAAGCTTATCCAAAATCAGTGGCAGGGTCAGTGTCTATCAAGGAGTTTGTTCCGCAGGAGCTGGTGTAATCTTGATGTTCGCAAAGCCATAGATAATAGCCACCACTGGGCAAATTAGATTAAAAAAGCAATAAGGGAAATAGGCAAAAGTCGCCACCCCAAGGGTGCCACTCATATAGGCTCCACAGGTATTCCACGGCACTAATGGCGATGTTATTGTTCCTGCATCCTCAAGAGTTCTGGATAAGTTTTTCATGTCCAAACCGCGTTTCTGATATTCCATTTTATACATTCGTCCTGGTAAAACCACGGCGATATACTGGTCAGAGGTAATGATATTTGCGCCGATGCAAGTTGCTACCGTGGTGGCTATTAAGCTCCCCGTGCTGTGGACAAAAGACAGTGCGTAGTTAACTAGACATTGGAGTAGGCCGGTGTGCTCCATGACAGCGCCGAATACCATGGCACAAAGGATTAGCCAGACGGTATTGAGCATGGAACTCATGCCTCCACGAGACATCAATTCATCTAGTCCCGCATTGCCGCTGTCTAAACTGAAGCCATTAAAAAGAGTTTGCCAAATGCCTTTAAACAACCCGAGAGCTATGTTTGGTGTCTCCCCGGCCAGCGCAATAATTGCCGGGCGCTGAAAAACCAACGCTAAAACTACCCCTATCATTGCCCCTGCTAAGATCGTGGGAATGGGAGGCATTTTTAGATTGGCCATAACCAAAAGAGCTAGCACTGGCAGTAACATAACTGGGTTTAGTGCGAAGTTTTCAGATAACAGTTTAAGAGTGATGGCTAAATCATCAGCGGTGCCTGTGGTATCTATATTGAGGCCAATAACGGCGTACAAGATTAAGGCGATGACAATGCTTGGTATTGCGGTCCAGACCATGTGGGCAATATGGCTAAAAAGATCGGTGCCGGCAACCGCTGGTGCCAAATTTGTTGTTTCTGATAGTGGAGACATTTTGTCGCCAAAATAAGCACCTGAAATTATCGCGCCCGCAGTAATTTCTATAGACAGGCCCATGCCTGCTGCCGCGCCAATTAAAGCGATACCTACCGTGCCGGCAACAGTCCAAGAGCTTCCTATACTGAGTGCAATAATGCCGCAGATAAGGCAGCTGGCGGCATAAAAGATGGAAGGGTCCAAAATCAATAGGCTGTAATAGATCATTGTGGGCACGGTGCCGGACATGATCCATGCGCCAATTAAAACGCCGACGCTGAATAAAATTAGTACAGGCTTAATAGCTATCATTATTCCTGAGGTAATGCTGTTCTCGATTTCATCCCAAGTCTGGCCGTTGCGCCAGCCTATTATTGATGCGACAACAGCACCGACACACAGGGCAATTTGATTGGGTCCGAAGCTAGCGTCGCCGCCAAAAAGATAGACCGAAAAGGACAGTAAAGTGATCAGAACTGTTATGGGAATAAGTGCCTGAAATACGGTGGGGGTGCGCAAAGATCTGGGGGCCTGCGTCAATGGTTCTTTTGACATAATACGCACAATCTCAATTTGGTTAAGGTCGGTAGCATAAAACTATTATCAAGCCTCTGTCTATTGAGGGCTCAGAATAGCCAAAATTAAGGTATAATCGTTGAAATACGTTATTAAAGTAATTATGCAAGACACAGGTTCTTAATCTAACTATGGATAATACAGAATCAAAAATTTTAGATACCGAAGCTTACGTGATTAAACTAGGGAGACAGGCGAGAGAAGCCGCAGGTGGTATAGCAAAAGCGACCACTGGGCAGAAAAATAAGGCCTTGCTAGCGATAGTGGATGCAATAAATGCAAATCGCGCGTTAATCACCCAAGCGAATCAGTTAGACCTCGAAGCAGGCGCTGCTAAAAGGCTTGAGCCTGCGTTGATGGACAGGTTAGAGCTAACCGACTCTCGGTTGGACGATATGATTGAAGGTCTACAGCAAGTGGCGGCTTTGCCTGACCCTATTGGGGAGGTGACTGATCTTAAGTATCGCCCTAGCGGGATTCAAGTGGGGCGCATGCGAGTGCCGCTAGGTGTTATTGGAATCATTTATGAGTCACGTCCTAACGTGACCTGTGAAGCCGCCAGTCTGTGCCTTAAGTCAGGTAATGCTGCTATTTTGCGTGGCGGCTCAGAAGCGCTTCACTCTAATCAAGCTATTGCAAAATGCGTTGAAGCAGGTATTGAAGCTGCGGGCTTAAACAAAAACACCATACAGGTTGTGGATAGGACTGATCGCGAAGTTGTTGGACGCCTAATTACCTTGCCTGAATATGTAGACGTGATCGTGCCACGAGGTGGTAAGGGTTTGATAGCAAGAATAAGCAGTGACGCTAAAGTGCCTGTAATTAAGCATTTGGACGGAAATTGCCACCTGTATGTAGACGTTCAGGCCGATATAAAAAAGTCAGTGAGCGTTGCTGTTAATGCTAAGACTAGTCGCTATGGCACTTGCTGCACACTGGAGTCTTTGCTTGTGGCGGATTCGGTGGCAAAAGAGTTTTTAGTGGGTTTGGCGCCGCATTACGCAGAACATGGGGTTGAAATTAGAGGCTGTGCTAGAACTTGTGAAATTTTGTCGCAAGCGATTCCAGCAACAGCGCAGGACTGGGATACTGAATACTTAGCTCCCATTATTTCGATTAAAGTTGTTGATGGAATTGATGAGGCGATCGATCACATAAATAGGCACAGTTCCGGGCACACAGAATCGATTATGACTAATAATTATGACCATACTCAGCGGTTTCTTCGTGAGGTAGATTCTAGCTCTGTCATGGTGAATACCTCGACTCGCTTTGCTGACGGATTCGAATATGGCTTGGGCGCTGAAATAGGGATTTCTACGGATAAACTGCACGCCCGCGGGCCAGTGGGTTTAGAAGGATTGACGTCGCAAAAATATGTAGTGTTGGGTGATGGTCATATTAGGCAGTGAGTTTCGGCTTGGCGTATTAGGAGGCATGTTCGATCCTGTTCATAAAGGGCATGTCGAGGCAGCCATCCATGCATCACGATTACTCCAGCTAGATAAGCTCAAGCTAGTCCCTTGTCATGTTCCCAATCATCGCAGCGGCCCATTCGTTAGTGGCTTGCAGCGGCAGCAGATGCTGGAGATAGCGATTGCAGGGCATAAGGCTTTGGAAGTGGATTCAATCGAGCTGGACAGGGTAGGAGTATCTTACATGGTAGATACTCTAGTGGAATTAGCCGCGGCGAATACATCCGCGAGCATAGTTCTGGTGATAGGCATGGACTCGTTTAATAGCCTTCCCAGTTGGCACAAATTTGAAGAGATCAGCCAGCTATGCCACTTGTTGGTCTTGTCTCGAGCCGGAGAGGAGGCTGTTCCAACCTCGAAGAGCAAGGTAGATACTTATTGGCAAGGCAAGGACGACGTCAATGAGATTTTCGTGAACAGCTCAGGTAATTACTATATCGAAAGGGATTTTAACTTTGATATATCATCCACGGCTGTTCGAGATGCAATAAGAAATAAAGACAAGTTGTCAGCATTGTTAGACGATGATGTGGCAACGTTCATTTCAGATCAGCATTTGTATTCAACTAACTAATAACTTAAGGGTAATTCAATTGAAAAGTAAGAAACTATCGGAGCTGGTAGTTGGGGCCGTCGACGACTTGAAGGGCGAAAAAATCAGCTGTATAGATGTGAAGAAACTAACTTCAATTACCGACTACATGGTAATTGTTACCGGACGATCAAATACTCATCTCAAGGCGATGGCTGACTCTGTTGTCAAAAGCGCCAAAGATGCAGGATTAGACGTTAAAGGTATTGAGGGCCGGATGCACTCGGAATGGGTTCTTGTGGACGTTGGAGATGTGGTTGTTCATTTGATGACCGCGCCAGTTAGAGCGCTTTACAACTTAGAAGATCTTTGGACTTTTGAGGGGCAAATTGAGGGCGCGCAGGATTACGTTACCCCAGGTTAGTGAAGATCGACGTGCTGTCAGTGGGCACCAAAATGCCTGTTTGGGTACAGCAGGCGACGGGGGAATATATAAAACGTCTAGGACGAGAGTTGCCTCTGAGATTTTCAGAAATTCCATTAGTTAAACGGTCAAAGTCCCAGTCGATTAAAACCTACGTGGATAAAGAAGGCCAGCAACTGCTAGCGAAAGTGCCAAGTAATAGTTATGTAGTGGCGCTAGAGGTTACTGGCAAGGTTCTAGATACTCCACAATTGGCATATCAGATAGAAAAGCTTAATTTTGAGGCATTGGACCTATGTCTCTTAGTCGGCGGGCCGGATGGTTTGAGTGCTGCGTGTCGAGATAAAGCCGATGCGCTTTGGTCCCTCTCAGCGCTTACGCTGCCCCATCCACTGGTGAGGGTGATTCTGGCTGAGCAAATTTATCGTGCTCACAGTATTTTAAAAGGTCATCCCTATCATCGAGAATAGCAATATAGAGTCTAGCCCCTCTCAATTGTGGCTTTTTTCTGATTTATAGCGAAAAAGGCCTGATTCTAAGTCATGGCGCTTTAGTTTCACTGGGTTTGTGGGCAAAATTGACACATTCTTCAGAGCGTCAGTTTGATCCTCGGTATATAAAGGCTTCAGTGTGCAGCTAAGGTGCCGACTAAGTTGATCAATAGGAGATCAAAGCTTGTCAGTAAACTCTTTACTCAACTGGAATCCTCGGTAAATGGCAGGTAAATGGCAGCTAAAAGACCACGAAGCCGAACGGCATTTGTTTAATCGGCGGCTCTTAGTTGCTGGCGTGCTTATCTTTCTCCTTTTCGCATTGCTGTTAAGCAAGGTGATTGACCTTCAGGTTCGCCAACATGAGTATTTTTCTGCGCGCTCAGATGGCAATCGCCTGCATTCACAGTTTGTGCCTCCAGCACGGGGATTAATCTTCGACCGTAGTGGTGAATTATTGGCAGATAATCAGCCGATTTTTAATCTCACCGTTGTGCGTGAGCAGGTTGGCGATCTAGAAGCAACTCTAGACCAGCTTGCTATGCTTATCAATCTGACTGATGACGACCGAGATCAGTTTATGAAACGCTTGCAGCGCAGCAGGGTCCCGTTCACTTCGGTGCCGTTGCGTTATGTTCTAAGCGACCAAGAGAAGTCTCGTATAGCGGTGAATTCACATTTGCTGGAAGGTATTGCTATAGAGCCACAATTTGTTCGTAGCTACCCTTTTGCTGATTTAACTGCCCACTCCGTTGGCTATGTCTCTGAAATAAACCCTCAAGAGTTGGCCCGTTTAGATGAGTTTGAGCGAGAGAATTATGGCGGCACCAATCACATCGGCAAGACTGGTATCGAGCGCACCTATGAAGATTTGCTCCACGGGACGGTCGGCTATGAGATTGTGGAGAAAAATAACCGCGGGCAGGTTATGCGAAGACTTGACCGGACAGACCCCGTGGCAGGTAAAAATATCACGCTGCACTTAGACAGCCGCTTGCAGGCTGCTGCCGAAGAAGCTTTAGGTGATTACCGAGGAGCAATAGTCGCGATTGATCCAGCAACAGGCGGTATCTTAGCGATGGTTAGCAAGCCAGGTTTCGATCCAAATTTGTTTGTTACGGGCATTAGCAACAAGGACTATGACGTGCTTGTGACTGATAAAATCAATACGCCTTTGTTTGACCGAAGCACTAATCCGTATCCACCTGGTTCCACCATTAAGCCTTTCCTTGGACTTGCCGGGTTGCATCAGGGCCTTGTCGACTATGAATTTACTATTGAAGATCCTGGGCATTTTAAGCTGCCTGGTGTTTCATATGTCTGGAATGATTGGACTCGACGAACCACCATAGGTGGCGGCCATGGCCGTGTAAATTTGCAGAGAGCAATTTTTCAATCCTGCGATACTTTTTTCTATGACTTGGCTAACCGCATGGGTATCGACTCCATGCACAGCTTTATGACGCTGTTCGGTTTTGGTGAAAATTTCGCGCTCGACATAGGCTATGCCCGAACTGGACTTTTGCCATCGCGAGAATGGAAGATGGCGGCTAGGAATGAACCTTGGTATCCGGGAGACACAATCAATGCTTCTATTGGGCAGGGTGATATGTGGGCGACGCCTCTGCAATTAGCAACAGCCACCTCAATTATTGCCAACAAAGGTAAGGTAGTGCAGCCAAGATTGCTTAAAGCTGTAGATGGTCTGCCGTTTCAACCGATTATTGAAAATGCAATTCCTAATGTGATGGTTAACGATACGGATTATTGGCGATACATTGAAGAATCTATGACCATGGTTGTTCATCGCCCCTATTCTAAAACTGTATTCCGTGATTCTGGCACCGCGTACGATGCCATAGCATTAGAAGACAGCAACATGAGTTACTTAATGGCCGGCAAATCGGGAACCGCTCAGGTAGTGGGAATCAGTCAGGAGATTGTTTTTAGTACAGACATCGTAGTGTCAGATCTAAATCAAGATCATGGCTTGTTCATTTCCTTTGCCCCGGCTCAAAATGAATTTATCGAACCGCAGATCGCTATCGCGGTATTCGTCGAAAATGGCTTGCATGGCAGCAGTGTGGCCGGTCCTATCGCTAAAGCGGTTACCGATGCTTATTTGCTGGATATCCTGCAGATAGACTTTAGTGCCTTAGATCCAGAACAACTCATAAGCCAAGCTAATGAGTAGCCAAGACTTCGTCAGGCAATCCAACGGCTTGCAAGAAAGCACTGGGCGTTCCTTAGCAGTTTGGCGAACACTGCATATTGATCCGCCCCTGCTTGTGGGTATTGTGTCGATTTGCTGTTTTGGTTTGATGGTGCTTTTTAGCGCAAGCGACGGCGATGAAGCGGTGGTGAGAAGGCAGGCGATAACAATGCTGGTCGGTTTGGTTGTTATGCTAATTGTGGCCCAGTTTAATGTTCATTTCTATAGGCGCTGGGCGCCTTCTGTTTATGCTGGCGGAATCGCGCTCCTTGGCGTCGTTCTGGTTATCGGTGTTGAAGCAAATGGTGCGAAAAGTTGGTTGGATTTGCCCGGGCTGCCGAGCTTTCAACCATCTGAAATAATGAAGTTTATTGTACCAATGTTGCTTGCTTGGTATTTGGCTAGTAGACCGTTGCCGCCGCGATTTAAGCATCTTTTTTGGTCTGCTGCGATGATACTACTGCCAGCGGGATTAATTGTTGTGCAGAACGATATGGGAACTGCAATGATGGTCTCTATGTCCGGTGTTTTTGTAGTTTTGCTGGCAGGAATTCGCTGGAAAATAGTCACAGGAGGCGCGATTGCCCTGTTAATGGCGTCGCCGGCATGGTTCATTTTTTTGGCAAAAGATCATCAAAAGAACCGGATTTTAACCTTTGTTGACCCTTATCGAGACCCGACAGGGGCTGGCTATAATATTATTCAGTCACAGATTGCTATCGGTTCGGGCGGGGTGTACGGCAAGGGTTATGGCAATGGCGCTCAGTCCCATTTAGATTTTATTCCGGAAAGTAATACAGATTTCATTTTGGCAGTTTTAGCTGAAGAATTCGGCTTGCTAGGCATACTCTTTCTTATCGTCTTGTACTTATTTGTCCTGCTGCGAGGCTGTTATATCGCCTATTCAGCCACGGATATGTTCAGTCGCCTGCTGGCAGGAAGCATTACTTTGACATTTTTCTTTTATGTGTTTGTGAATATGGCCATGGTATCTGGCATATTGCCTGTAATCGGTCTGCCTCTGCCGCTTATGAGTCGAGGAGGGACATCGGTGGTGACTCTTTTTGTTGGGTTTGGATTACTGATGTCGATTCAAACTCATAGGCGAGTCCAGCTCGGTTAACATTTGCCGAGGTTTTTGCTCGATTAGCCTTAGGGTAGAGTGTTTTATCTTCAACAGGCTGAAAAGGTTAAAAAAACAAACAATTGGACGTTACATAACTGAAGCTTCATCTTTTTGTTCATTATTTATCGGGTGTCATATGGCATTTTTCAAATTTACTTCGCTGTTGCTAGCGCTTATCACTATAGCCGCGTGCGGAAGCACATCAACGTCTCCTGTGAAGAATGAAAATAGCGGACGTTATAGTATTAACCAAGATAGGGCGCCGGCTCGAAATGTCGATGTCTCAGCTGTGCCAGAGATAATTCCGGTTCCGATCACGCGCACTAGAGCCGGCAACCGAAGTCCCTACACGGTGTTAGGTAAGTCGTATACAGTAATGCCTACTGAGGAAGGCTACAGTGAGCGGGGAGTAGCATCTTGGTATGGCGAAAAGTTCCATGGCCACAAGACCTCCAACGGTGAAGTTTTTGATATGTATGTTGCTTCGGCAGCCCATAAATCTTTGCCAATTCCGAGCTTTCTAAAAGTGACCAACCTCGACAACAATCGAAGCATTGTCGTTCGTGTTAACGACCGAGGTCCTTTTCATGGCGATAGGCTGGTGGATCTCTCCTATGCAGCAGCAGTTAAGTTAGGCTATGCCGATAGAGGAACCGCAAGGGTTCAACTAGATTCTATAATTGCTAGCGCTGATGTTGGCAGGAGTGGCTCGGCAGTGGCGCAGTCCGATAGGGTTCAAGTTGACAGTAAAGTCGGCGCTCGCAAGTATTTGCAAGTGGGTGCTTTTTCCCGGCGTTCAGCTGCCGAAGCGGTATCTCAAGAATTACGCAATTTAACTGACAGACCAGTATTTATTCGCAGCGTTGACACAGTAAATAATGGTGTAATGCACCGGGTTAGGATTGGACCGCTGCCTGACACAAATGAGATCCCTCGTTTGAGTCGGCGCGTGGCTGCCGCCAATTTAGGAAGTCCGTATACGGTGACCGAATAGATGTTTTGAAGCAAGGGGAGGCGAATGGTGGAGATTCTTCAAATTACTGTTTTGGTCTATGGGATTGTTTATGACACTATTTGTCCACTGTACTCGGCGCTGTAATCGGCACTACACCTAGACTGTACTTAGCACTCAAAATGTTCTTAATTGAGCTCTTTAATCCTTAGGGAAACTTATTTTCAATGTTTAATCTTCAATCATTAGCTAATACATTTATTTCGCCACTCATATCAAAAACTAAAGCCAGCTTGGGGGCCGTTTTCTTACTGATGTTTGTCAGTTGGTCAGTGAGCGCAGCCCCTGCGATAATCCCCCGAGCGCCGGATATTGCCGCCTCAAGTTATATCCTCATTGATGCCACAACGGGGCATGTGATTGTCGAAAAGAACTCTCAAGAAGCATTGCCTCCTGCAAGTTTAACCAAAATTATGACGGCTTATATTGCCGCTGAAGAGATCATCAGCGGCAACTTGTTGTTGGCTGATATGGTTCATATTAGCGAGAAAGCTTGGCGCATGGAAGGTTCCAAGATGTTTGTTGGGGTGAACACTCAGGTTAGTGTTGAAGACTTGCTGCGAGGCATTATTATTCAGTCAGGCAACGATGCAAGTGTTGCTATGGCCGAGCATATTGCCGGTAGCGAAGAAGCGTTTGCCGATATGATGAATCAATATGCAGAAATGCTTGGCATGGAACAGAGCTTTTTCATGAATGCCAGCGGCCTAGATACGCAGCTGTATTTCAATACGATGTCGGCCCGTGATTTATCTCTTCTTGCTCAAGCCACCATCGCTAGGCACGGAGACTTTTATCCAATGTACTCGGAAAAAGAATTCACGTACAACGACATACGCCAGTCAAATCGTAATACATTGCTGTTTCGAGATCGAAACGTTGATGGACTAAAGACAGGTTGGACCGAAGCGGCGGGTTACTGTTTAGTATCCTCAGCTGAGCGGGAGGGGATGCGGCTAATTTCAGTCGTTATGGGTGCGGCCAGTGAAGAAGCGCGGGCCATTGAAACGCAAAAGTTATTGACGTATGGGTTTCGTTATTTTGAGACTCACAAGCTCTATGAGAAAGGGCAGGTGCTAGCCAATGTGCCTGTGTATTCTGGCCAAGAAAATACGTTGGATTTAGGTATAAATGACGAAGTTTATGTCACTATACCTAGGGGCCAGGGAGAGCAGATGGCGGCGACTGTTGATGTTGATGAAATCATCCGAGCTCCGATAGATAGCGGTCAAATAATGGGTGTGGTAAACGTTGTATTAAATGACAGCGTTATTTTTCAAAGCGACGTAATTGCAATGCAGGACGTTGAACAGGGAGGAATGCTTAAACGATTCCTCGATTGGCTATCGTTACTTTTTGGCAACATGTTCGCCGGTTAATGAGATTAGAAATGACAACAGATACACCGCCAGAAGGACTAGAAGCCCCTAAGATTGAGTTTCCTTGTCTCTATCCTATTAAAATAATAGGAGTCGCTAGCATTGATTTCCATGCCCACGCCATTCAGATTGTTGAGATGCATGCGGGTAAAATTGATCCAGATATGATCGAGTTAAATCCTAGCAAGGGAAATAATTACGTTTCTATTCGAGTGACAATTGCAGCAACGGGTGTTGAGCAATTGGGGAGTATCTTTGAAGATTTAAAGAAACTTCCAGACACTAAGATGGTGCTGTAGATTGCATTTATCACAATATAAGTGGTTTAACGCCACCCCAAATGTTGAGACCGCAGATAATAAGCCTGAACTGACTGTGCGACGTTTAGGTCTGCAAGATTACACTCCGATATGGAGATCCATGCAGTATCGTGCAGTCAACACGCCTAGAGATAGCGAGAGAGCCGATGAGCTATGGTTCTTATCTCACAAGCCTGTTTACACCCAAGGGCAAGCTGGGGAAAGTGAGCACATTCTCAATGCCGGTAAAATCCCGGTGGTTCAAATAGATCGGGGCGGTCAAGTCACTTACCATGGCCCAGGACAGCTGGTGGTCTATTTCTTGCTAAATCTCAGGCGACGTAAGCTTGGCAGCCGAGGTTTAGTGGACCTCATAGAGCAAAGTCTAATAGGGACACTTCGAGATTTCGATATTGACGCTCAAACCCGCCCGAAAGCTCCCGGTGTGTATGTGAATGATGCTAAAATAGCGGCCCTAGGACTTAGGATTAAGAACGGTTGGAGTTACCATGGCTTAAGCCTAAATGTTGATATGGATTTGGCGCCTTTTGCGGGGATAAATCCTTGCGGCTTCTTAAATTTGGCCGTTTGCCAGATTGCCGATTTCCAGCCTAAGTCAGACATGTTAATGCAACAAGCAAGTCGAGTGCTATGTGACCATCTGCTGATGCAGCTAGGTTATAGCGCAGCATATTCAAAGCAGTAGCTAGACCCAGAATTAGGAATTAATGTAATGGCAGAAAGAATTCGTCGAAATATAATGATAGAGGGCGAAAAGCTGAGGGGAGCGGACAAAGTTCGGCGAATCCCAGTGAAAGTTATTCCAACGATAGATTTACTAGCAAAGCCAGATTGGATTCGGGTGAGGATTTCGACTTCACCTAAAATCAAACACATTAAGCAGAAGCTTCGAGAGCATAAACTGTCTTCAGTCTGCGAAGAGGCCGCATGCCCCAATCTTGGTGAATGTTTTAGTAACGGCACAGCCACGTTTATGATCATGGGTGACATTTGTACGCGTCGCTGTCCTTTTTGCGATGTTGCTCATGGCAAGCCCAAGCCGCTGGCAGAAAACGAGCCTAGAGAGCTTGCTGAAGCGATAAGGGAAATGGGGTTAAGCTATGTGGTTATCACCTCGGTAGATCGGGATGATTTAAAAGACAGCGGTGCTCAACATTTTGCTAATTGTATTACCGAGTCTCGGAAATTTAATCCAAACACTAAAGTGGAAGTTTTAGTCCCTGATTTTAGAGGCCGGATGGAAATTGCATTGGATATTTTGCAGGACACTCCGCCTGATGTGTTTAATCACAATCTAGAAACGGTTCCCCGTCTTTACAAAAAGGCGCGGCCAGGAGCAGATTACCAATGGTCATTAGATTTGTTGAAAGCCTACAAAGCACGTTGTCCTGAGGTAATCACTAAGTCAGGTTTGATGCTGGGCTTGGGTGAAGAAATCGAGGAGATTAAAGACGTTCTTCGTGATCTGAAAAAACACGATGTAGACATGATTACCTTGGGCCAATATATGCAGCCTAGTAGAGATCATTTGCGGGTGGAGAGATTCGTGCATCCTGATGAGTTTGAGGAACTTCGAGAGTTTGGAGAAAAACTAGGATTTACCCATGTTGCAAGTGGTCCTCTGGTGCGGTCTTCGTATCATGCAGATAAGCAGGCTCATGGCGAGGCTATAGATTAGCCCTTAGTAAGATGACACAAGCGCTATGAAAACAAGTCTGCAGCAAATAGTGGTCAGTTTTGGCGCAATGGTTCTGGCTGTTGCTGTGGTTTTTTTTGTATCGCAAAATCCGTCTGAGATAGGTGCTGAGCCATTATTGATCAGAGCGTTATTACTTAGCTTAGGCATAGTGGGCGCATTGGGCGCTGTTTATCCCTTGAATCCGATTTTTTTGAAAAAACCTTTTAGGTACTTAGGGATTGTTTGCCTGCCCGCGGTGGCTCCGGTTTTTGTCTATTATTTGTTGATCATGCCTAGTCACGCTGGAGAAGGGTTTATTGCTGAGCAACTCAGTAGCGAGCTAATAACCGATAGATCCAGTAATGGGTTAGTTGAAGTTGGTTTTAGCTACCCTATTTACACTCCTCAAATTCGAGTTACCAATAACGGCATATTTACCGGGCAGGTCAATGTATTTTTAAGGATGGTAAATGCTAGCGGTGAAAGCTCGTTGTTTCGGGCGATTCGAGACACCGTGCCTGGGTCACGTTTGACAGTAGAATCCGCGGTGCGCGGGTTGTTGTCTGAAACCAATGATGTTTTATTCTTGCCATTAGCTGTGCCTCCCTTGGGTAGCCTGTCGGGACAACTAGTATTTGTTATAAGTAATTTGGATGATGGTTCTAGTTTTACCGAGGCTTTAGCTAACGCCGATAAGGCCCAGTTTGAAGTTCGCTCACCTGAAACTGGGGCCTTGCTATACGAGTTTCCTCTAAACAGGTAACAGTTCGGTCCGAATCCTGTGGCGACTGTGTTATTTCAATAGGGTGATGAGTATTCTTGCTCATCGAAAATAATAATAACTGTTAGGAGAATTTGCTATGCGTAATAGATTCAATGTGCCGCTGCCTGTTTTGCTTGTAACTGTTTTTTTATCCGCTAATTTGATTTCCGTGAGTGCTCAAGAAAATGAGTTCTCAGGCAAGCGTGTGGTTCCGATATTAGAAGAACCCAGGCATCGGACTGTCCATGTCGATGGTGATATTTATTTATTGGATGTGCAAATCAATCCAGGAGATATGACACTCCCTCATATCCATAACGCGGCAATACTTTACACCTTCATAAGCAATGGTGAGGGTCCGTTATTTGGCAGGGTTTCTGGAAATACGGATTATGTTGAAGAAAACTTAACTCATGAAGTAGCCAACAAAGGTCCTGGTTTATTTAGAATTATCGCCTTAACCAACTATGGGGCAGGAGTTACAAACCTGACCGTTGGCAAGCCGCAGGGTTTGGCCGTTGAGCCGGAAGTTGAAAATCCATGGTTTCGTTCATACCGAATTCGTTTAGAGCCTGGAGCGGAAACAGCGATTCAAACCTTGTCTAATCCGAATGTTGTGGTTCAGGTCAGTGAAGGCAAGGTACACATTTCAAGAAGTGATGGCATCACCCAAGAACTTCTTTCGATGGGGGATTGGGCTTGGCGGAAAGAGGCTAGCCCTTATAAAATAATCAATCGGGGCAATGTGGCAGTTGAGCTTGTAGTGAACGAGGCTCGGCGATAAAGAGGCAATGATTGGAAGGTTTGTCAGTCTGGGGCAGCGTTTTAACAAATTTACTGTTGAGGATGATGGAGCTAATTCTCAAGTCAGGCGGCTTAGATTGTCTAGTTGGTGATTAACAGCTCTGTGAGGTTGCCTGCGATGAGGCCGAGGATTTTGTCGGACACGGCCTAACGGCCTGTTCTATGGGTCGTTGCGCTGATCGTTTTATTGATAATCTGATCGACCGTTTAGCTTACTTGCTAAGTAGTTTCTGCTAGGAATGCTGACAGTAGCCTAAGTCTTCGAGTAAGGGTTGAACAGAACAGAGTATTAGAGCTTCACCAGGGCCAATCATGCCGATTTTTCTCTTGGCTCTGGTCACCCCAAACACAAATTCTACAGGGTAAGCGCTGAGTTTGATTTTTGATTGTTAGCGATTCTTCTGATTGAAATCAATATCAGAGACGTCACCACCCATATCGAACTCAGAGCGGCCATAAATGTTTCGGCAAACAATAGTTGGCAGGTTATTCCGGTGATAGCCTGTCGTGCAAATTCTAAGCTGAGCCCGAAAGGTTTCGATTCTAGCCAAGCGCCATTGACGTACAGGCTAAAGGCGAACGTCACAACCGCCAGCCAAAGCAGACCATAGTCTAAGCTGGATGAATTGATTAGCACGAAGAGGCTTATGATAGTCGTGAAAACGAATTGGGCAAGAACGTAATACGCAGTAAAATTCGAGACAGTTGGGTCGAATTTTACACTAAGGTCTATTGAACTTTTGACATTTCTACAGCTAGTTTCTAGCCCTTCTGGTTGCCATCCGGGAGGCATAAAGCCAATTTTCAATTTGTTGATTAGTCCTGGCGCCTTTATTACATCGAGAAGTAAGCGCCAGTAGACGTGAATATTTCCCCATATCGGATTCCAGCTGTTAAGCGGTTTGCGCAGACCAAAAACCACGGGTTCTGAGTCTAGCTCATCTTGAAAACTTCCAAATAACCGGTCCCAGAGTATGAAGACACCTCCGTAATTTTTGTCTACGTACGCTGCGTTACGAGCGTGATGAACTCGGTGATTCGATGGCGTGACAAATATCCACTCTATTGGACCTAATTTGGGTACATGCTGTGTGTGTACCCAGAACTGGTATATTAAATTGAGGCTAACGACGGTAAATAAAATTTCAGTAGGATACCCCAGAACAAAAAATGGCAGGTAAAATAAGAAACCATAAAAATCGATGCTAGTTTGGCGCAGGGCAGTGGCTAGGTTGTAGTCTTCACTCTGGTGATGGGCGACGTGAGAGCCCCAGAATAAAGCAACTTCATGACCAAAGCGGTGCTTCCAATAATAGGCAAAGTCATAGCCAATAAAGCAACTTATCCAAACCCAAATTTCGGTATCAGGTAGCTGGGAAAGTTGATAATTTGCGACAGTCCATTCGTAAATTAGTCCTGAGAAGCCGAGGATTACCAAACCCTGTAATCTACTCAAGCTGCCCATCGATAGACTGTTAATAGTGTCATTGAGCCGGTAGGTTTGCCGGCCGCGCCAAGCTCCGTAGCCCAGCTCGATAAAAATAGCCAAGAAAAAGAATGGGATAGCGTAGAGGATAAGGTCCATTTTTAGCCCTTGAAACGACCAAAACCTTATAATTCATCAGGGAAAAAAGATTATTGGGCGTGGTGTATTAAGCGATCAATTGTCACAATAATGCCTAAACACGTTATTATATGCTACCGAAATCAAAAGCGATTTACTTGGAGACTCTTGCTAAATGAAAAAACTCACCCTTATCGCGTATTCACTGGTGTTTGTTGTAGCCGGTGGCACTGCTTTGGCTCAAGGCATCCAACAAACCAAAGGAACTTATCAAGATAAGTTTCGGCAGCTTGATGAAGTTCTTCCAACCGCCAATGTTTATCGAAATGCGGCGGGAAGCCCTGGGCATGAGTACTGGCAACAAGAAGTAGATTATAACATCGCGGTTACTCTTGATGAGTCTACTCAGTCCTTAAATGGCACTGAGACTATTAACTATCAGAATAATTCACCTGACACTCTCAGATACCTTTGGTTGCAGCTTGATCAAAATCGCTTCCGCAGTGACTCCATGGAGCAGACAAGTTCTGTTTTCGGCGGTCCAAGCCCAGATGCAGCTGACAATACTGCAGGGAGAGTAAGCCTAGGCTACTTGCGCAGAATGCAGTACATGGAAGACTCTGACCTGGGCTATGAGATCAGTACAGTTACCGACCGAGGTGGAAATGATCTGCTCCACACCATTGTTGGTACATTGATGCGTATTGATTTAGCGCGCCCGTTGATGTCGGGGCAAGATGTCGAGTTTTCTATTGATTATAGCTATAACATCGTCGACGGTGACGTGCTTAGACCAAGAAGTGGTTACGAGCATTTCCCTGAAGAAGGGGAAGGCAATAATTATATATTTGCGCTTGCTCAGTGGTTTCCTCGATTAGTTGCTTATACCGATTACGAAGGCTGGACCAATAAGGAGTTTCTAGGTTCAGGAGAATTTACTCTTGAATTTGGTGACTATGAAGTTGCGATGACAGTGCCAGCTGATCATATAGTTTCCGCTACAGGCGAGCTTCAAAATGCTAATCAAGTATTAACAGCGCAGCAGAGAGACCGATTAGAAGAAGCTGAAACCGCGGCACGGCCGGTTTATATCGTGACTCCTGAGGAAGCCTTAGAAAATGAAAAGGCCGGTACAAGCGATACTAAAACTTGGAAGTTTACTGCTGAAAACGTACGAGATTTTGCATGGTCTTCGTCGCGCAAATTCATCTGGGATGCGAAGGGCTATAACCAAGAAGGTGCCGAGCAAGAGCTCATCATGGCGATGTCGTTTTACCCTAAAGAAGGTGGCGCGCTTTGGTCTGATTTTTCTACTGAAATCGTCATTCATACTTTGGAAGTGTACAGCCGCTTCTCGTTCGATTTTCCTTATCCCACAGCGCAATCTGTCAATGTAGGATTTCTTGGTGGTATGGAATATCCAATGATTACATTCAACGGCCCGCGCACAGAGCTGCAGGACGATGGGTCGCGAACTTATACGCTCGCTGACAAGCGTTTCATGATTGGGGTAGTGATACATGAAGTAGGTCACTTCTATTTCCCAATGATTGTTAATTCTGACGAGCGTCAATGGACATGGATGGATGAGGGCATTAATAGCTACCTCGATTCAGTTGCTAGTCGGGAGTGGGATGCAGATATACCTTGGGGTGTTGAACCTCGCTATATAGCAGATTATATGAAGTCGTCTAATCAGGTTCCCGTTATGACGCAGTCAGACACAGTTCTGAGGCTGGGACCTAATGCCTATAGTAAACCGGCAACGGCTTTGAATATTCTTCGTGAAACGATAATGGGTCGTGAGCTGTTTGATTTCGCTTTTAAAGAATATTCACAGCAATGGGAATTTAAGCGCCCGACGCCTGCCGACTTTTTCCGAACTATGGAAGAAGCCTCTGGCATTGATCTTGATTGGTTTTGGAGAGGTTGGTTTTACACTACTGACCACGTAGATATTTCTTTGGATAAAGTTTATCAAATGCGCATGGATACCCATGATCCAGATATTGATTATTCGAGACAGCGCGAGTCCGCAAAGACACAGCCGCCATCAATTTATAATGACAGGAATTCTCAAGAAGGTTTGCAGACGTGGGTTGAGCGTAACCCTGACGTGAAAGATTTTTACGATGATAACGATCAATTTACTGTGACCAATAAAGAGCGTAATAGCTACAACAGTTTTCTGGAAGGCTTAGAAGACTGGGAGCGCGAAACGCTTGATCGCGCTATCGATGAAAAACTCAACTACTACATACTGGAGTTATCGAATCAAGGTGGCTTGGTGATGCCGATTATCGCTAACCTAGAGTTTGCCGATGGCTCATCCGAAGAAATGCGAATACCGGCAGAAGTTTGGCGTCGCAACTCCAGAAGTATTAAAAAACTCATGGTGAGCGAGAAGGAAGTGGTCAGTATAGTTATTGATCCTTTGCAGGAAACTGCGGACGTGGATATGGAAAATAACTACTACCCACGCAGAATTATTCCTTCAAGAATTGAGAACTTTAAGTCAGAGAGTCGTTCAGGTCTGATCAATCGAGATGTCATGCAAGACATTAAGACAGAGTTGAAAACTGATGATGAAGAAGAAAATGAAGAAGAGGATGATAGTTAATCCTCTCCCAAACCTAGGCTGGCGAAGGTTTTCGTCAAGCCTAGGCGGTGCATTTTTATTTCTATTCATGGCGGTCAGCAATGCCCATGAACAGAAGACAGCCGTAACCCGAATATTGTTTAATCCCAACAGCGAAAATATCGAAGTTATGCATCGCTTTTTGGTACACGATGCTGAGCATGCCGCCGGCCAAATTTTTGGCGTTGGTCAAAATTTGCTGGAATCAGCCGATTCTCGAGAATTATTTAGCAGTTACGTGGTCAATCGTTTTTCGATTGATGCAGAATTGTCGACTGGTGAAGAAATTGAAATGACGCTTGTTTACGTTGGCGCAGAAATAGAAGGTCAGTTTCTTTGGGTATATCAAGAAGCTAAAAAAATTGATTCAATCAAGTCGTTTACCATGGTCAATATGACGCTGCGCGATGTATGGCCTGACCAATCTAATCTTGTTAACGTTGAAAAAGAAGGTGAGGTTTACAGCGTGGTATTCGACTCAGGTGCTGAAGTGAAGCGGCTTAAAATTCAGCCTTAGCCTTGCGTAATTTTCTCTGACTCATCGCTACCTAATCCATAATAATCAGCAATAGCGAGACCCGCGGCTACTGACGTAAAGGGATCATGCTCGACCACTTTGAAGGGGAAAGACTGATTCAGTGATTGCTTGATTATAGGAATCAGTGATGAGCCTCCGGTTCGGATAACCAAATCTATTTCCTCGGGCTGTAAATTGGCATTCTTCAATACCTGAGTTATCGCATTTTCAAAATCCAATACCGCAGATTCTATCAATTCTTCAAAATGAGCCCTGGTTACAGTGAATTCTATATCCAGCTCCGGGATGTCCAAGCGAGCCTCAGTTTGAGAAGACAGAGTGGCCTTTAAATCTTTCAAGGTTTGAAATACCAAATAGCTATAATTGTTCTTTATAAGGTCGTATAGCCTTCGATACTTAACTGCACCTTCATCTCCTGACTCCATGCGTTTCAACACAGGCGTGGTGTATTGATTCTGGTTAAGCATATAACTCACGGCCCAGTTCAGGATAAGGTCTTCGTACTGCTCGAAAGGAAACAGTGTCTCAATTTCTCTGTCCTCGCCAGAGCGTTTCCAGCGTTCCCCTTTACCTAGTAGTGGGAACAGCAATTCCTTAAACAGTAGTTGGTCAATATGATCTCCACCTAAGCCTACCCCGTGAGTTGCTATTACTTCGTAGTCTCCGTCTCGATGCTGAAGAATACACAAATCCAGTGTGCCACCACCAAAATCGACAGCCAGCAGCTTGTCTTTTTTCTCTCCAGGATTGTCATGGAGATAACTTAAGGCGGCGGCAATGGGTTCTGCGAAGTATGTCTTTTCTTTAAAGTCTGCGTAGCCATAGGCTTCTGCAAGCATACTTAGTGCGGCGCTATTCTTGTTTTCTTTTTGACCTTCGAAATTGACAGGGTGTCCAATACACGCGTGTTTGGTCGTTGCGCCGGCAATACTTTTGCTTTGTTGGTCGATACTTTTCTTAATTCTCACAAGCAGAGGAGTTATTAAGGCGACTAGCCTAAAAGGGCGATTAAACACCATCAGGCGCTGACTATCCGAGCCTCCAAGAAGTCTTTTGATCCCTCTAAACAGACGACCGGTTTGCCCTCCATCTACGAAGGACTGGCCATATACTTTTTCCGTTGAACCTTCTTCAGGAAGGCCTCCATCGCCGATTTGTCCTGTGGTTGTCCGACCTTCACCTAGCACTTCGGCGCTTAGTTCGACGGTTCGTCCGGTATTGCCTTCAATGTAAGAATTAATGGCTTCTTGTCCTGTGACGATCCCAAAATTCTTGTCTATATAAGTAGCTGACGGCATTACTATTGAATGTTGCTCTAGTTTAACTAGATGCACCTTTTCTCCATCAAAAAGCGCAGTAGCGCTATTTGTGGTGCCAAAATCAATGCCAATGCCCATAGGGTGCTGTGGCCTAACTAGAGGCTTTGAGTGGCGTTCTAGGGTTTTGGATGAAGAATGTGAGATGCGAGAGCTAGATTGATAGCCTGAAGTACTTTCTGTCACTAAGGATGCCTTGCAATTAACTGAACGATTAGACAAAAACGAATGGAGCTGTCAAGATGCCGAGTATAGAGGATTTGTTAAATGCGAGCAAAAAAATAGATCAATTGCCACCTTAAGTTCCTAAAATATTGTTCAATATGAATGGCTTATAGAGTTGAAAATTGATGAAACTTAACCTATGCTCCGTCGGTCTTATTTACTAGATTATTAACGAGCAGTTAGGGGTGTGAATAGTGCTTGATACGGTGCGATATTGGAAATTTATTCAGGTCTTACTCAGACTGCTAGCAGGCTTGTTAGTAGTCCCTGCCGTGTCCGCAGGAACAATAGTGAGGATAAACACCAGTCTAGGTTACTACTCCATAGAGCTTCTTGACGAGATTGCTCCTGCTAATGTCCAAAATTTCTTAAATTATGTAAATCGAGACGCTTATGATGCTACCTATCTGCATCGTGTTCTCCCTGGTTTCGTAGTTCAAGGCGGTGGATTTACTTTTCAGCCGTTTGTTGGCCCGGTTCCTGTGGTGGCAGATCCTCCCGTTGTGAATGAATTTAACGTGTCGAATACTCGTGGCACTGTGGCAATGGCGAAATTGGACGGTGATCCAGATAGCGCCACAACCCAGTGGTTTGTTAGTTTGGTAGATAACAGCGGTAATTTGGACGCGAACAATGGGGGCTTTACGGTGTTCGGAAATGTGCTCGGTGAAGGCATGGATGTATTGGATGCTATCGCATTATTACCAACAGTCAACCTTGGTACTAATACACCGGACGCTCCATTTATCACCCCAGCCTATGAGGGGCCCTCAAGTTTCGTCTATACCAGCGCAGAAGTAGTAGAGCGCTTCAGCGGGGCGCCGCATGTTTATGAAGTAAATTCAGGTAAATTATTTAGCGTTGTCAGTGTCGATAACGGTGCTGCTCTCGTTGCTCTGAACTTCAGTACTGTTTCTACCGCCAATGAAGTAGTCGTAGAGGTGGATCTAAAAAGTATAGTCAGCAAGAAAGATAGCTTCGATGGAATAGCGAGTTACACAACCTCAAATGGGCGCCTAACAATACCTTCCTTAGAGGTGTTTGACGGCAGTAGTGTCTCAGTCTTGACGAATGTAGTTTTTGTTCTCAGTGATCCGGCGAACAACCAATTTATATTGGAGTCTTTCGATGAATAAAGCCGGGCTTGTCATCTCGGAGATTTACCGAATTGTAGTCTTGGGGTAGTCTTGGTCTTTAAGCATAATCTGCGTTTGATAAAATAACTCTAAGGGATCTCGTCAATGGTTGCAGCGCGCGGAGAATTTAGCTCTCGATTTGGTTTTTTAATGGCTGCTTCAGGTTCCGCTGTTGGCCTTGGCAATATCTGGGGTTTCCCTACTCAAGCTGCCTCCAATGGAGGGGCGGCATTCTTGTTTACCTATTTGATCCTCGCATTTGCTCTTGCCTATCCTGCTCTTATGGCGGAGTTGATAATCGGTCGGCATGCTCGAGCGAACGCGGTGACGGCGTTGCAGGCTATTTCTCCTAGTACAAATGGTAAGTTATTTGGCCTAGTTGTTGGATTTTTTGGCATCACAACGGTTAGTTTCATCCTAAGTTTTTATGCGATCGTGAGTGGCTGGATGATAGCGTTTTTTATAGAGCCTATGGCCAGGCTATTAGGGGCCGACAGCGTATCGGCTTGGCTCACTAACGATGCAGTGCTGAGGAACGGTTTTTTTGTCGTCGTTTTTATGTTGCTGACGGTCTGGATAATCAGCGCTGGGGTGAAAGACGGTATCGAAAAATGGGCTTCTAGGCTCATGCCCTCGTTAATTTTGATTCTCTTTTTGCTTATTGTCTATGTGCTTACATTGCCCGGTGCGATGGAGGGATTAAAGGCCTATTTGCTGCCTGACTTCTCTAGAGTTTTTGATCCAGACCTACTGGTAAGTGCCATGGGTCAGGCGTTTTTCTCCTTATCTCTAGGTGTGGGGACAATGCTTATTTACGGGTCCTATATTCCTAAACATGAAAATTTACCGGTGGTGGGTGGGCTCGTAGCCGTCTTGGATATTGGTATTGCTGTAATGGCGGGTATGCTGATTTTACCTGCCATGTATGTAGCATTGGCCAATGGCGTGCCCATATTTGATGATGGAGGTGGGCTGATTGCGGGCCCGAGGTTAATTATTTCCGTTCTGCCAGCCTTGTTTACTAGTATGGGCTTTATTGGAATTTTTGTGGCTTTGGCATTTTTCGCCCTGATGACTATAGCATCGCTAACGTCGTCTATCTCGATGCTCGAGGTACCGGTTGCTTATAGCGTTGAACACCATGGTATACGCCGTAAGACTAGCGCTATAGTTCTCGGTGCACTCATTACCATTATATCCCTTGTTATCGTGTTTAACTTTGATGCGCTATTTGATCTGGTAGTCACATATACAACCGAAATCAGTCAGCCCTTGTTAGGTTTAGCCTTTTGTATCTTTGGCGGTTGGATTTGGAATCGCAATGAGATACTTGAAGAGATAAAGCAGGGCAGTCCAGACGCTGAATCCGGATTGTTTTGGAAAGTATGGCCTTTTTATATAAAGTTTATCTGTCCTGTGGCCATACTTATTGTCTACTTCCAATAGCTAACATTCGGCAACGGCATTAACGAAACGATCAATTTCATCAGATGTGTTGTAGTAATGAAGGGACGCTCGATTGACATCGCCAATATTTTTGGCAGCCAAGTCTAGCTGGGCGTTTTCTTGTCTAGATACAGAAGTGTTAATTTTTCTCTCAAGTAAATCACCTGCCAATGATGTGGCGCTAACTCCTTTTTTCTGGAAGGTAACAATACCTGAGAGATAATTTGAACGTTCAAGTACAGTGACGCTTTCTAGTGAGCTAAGTTTATTGTTTAATTCTTTGGCCAACTCATTGACTCGGTGTTGAATATTAACCATGCCAAGCTCATTGGCATATCTTACAGCCTCAGCCAGGCCAATTTTGCCTGAAATATTCCGCTCCCATGTCTCAAATTTTGTGGCGTCAGCGCTTAGCGAGTAGCTTGTCGAGCCGGTCCAATGAGCTGAATGATTGTCAACAAAGATGGGGCTAGAGTTTTCAATAGCAGCTGCACTGGCATAGAGAAACCCGGTTCCTCTTGGGCCGCGTAAGTATTTCCTTCCCGTACCGCACAAGAAATCACAACCCAGCTGTTGCGTATCCAAGTCGATCTGACCTGCTGATTGACATGCGTCTAGCAAATACAGAAGTCCGTTTTCCTTGGCTATTACGCCCACCTGAGCGGCCTCCTGGATGTCGCCCCTTTGACTGGCGACGTGGGTTAAAGCGATCATCTTTGTTCTAAGCGTAATGGCACTGCGAAGCTTATCTAGATCCACTAGACCTTCGTCATCACAAGGAACCAAAACGATTTCAATATGTTTTTGTTGTTGCAGGTGGAGAAGGGCTAAATAATTACTGACATACTCATTGTCAGCGGTAATGATTTGATCGCCAGCTTGCCAGTCGATGCTGTAAAGGGCCATGTCCCATGCGCGGCTGGCGTTTTCAATATAGGCTATTTGTGTGGGAGAACAATGTAGGAGTTTAGCGAACTCAGAGTAAAACAATTTGAGTTTATCACTGGCAGCATTTGCAGCTTCATAGCCACCAAGACTCTGTTCTAACTGTAAGTGCTCGATTACAGCGCTGGTGACATTAACTGGGCTTAAGGCACATCCCGCGTTATTGAAATGAAGAAGTTCTGTTACAGCCGGAGTATCTTTTCTGCAGCGTTCTAAATCGATTATCATGTTTACTCTCGGTATGGCGAAGTTGAACATCAGGGCTTATTTCTAAAAGCGGTGGTATAAATTACAGTCTAGGGTATTACGTTTCCTTTTGGAAACTAGCGGGCATCACAATGTGCTGCCAATTCAGCAAAAATAATGTAATGGATTAACTATGTCGGAAATTAGTTTAGATGAAAACTCCAAAAGTGAAATTATCGTGAAATTAAAACAGTACTTTGAGGATGAGCTTAATCAGCAGCTAGGAGGTTTTGAGGCGGAATTTCTACTCGATTTTTTTGCTAAAAGTGTCGGGGCATACTACTACAACCAAGGATTGGCAGATGCACTAAAGGCATTTGAATCTAAGCTGGAAGAATTTAGCGATCTAGTCTATCAATTAGAAGAACCTATCAATTAGGTGCTCTAAAGTTTGCTTACTCGCAAAGGAAGGCGGATAAAGAATTCACTTCCGCGGCCCTTAGACGACTCGAAAGTTATTTCACCTCCTAGCTTCTCGACTATTCTTTTTACTATCACCATGCCTAGTCCGGTACTCGTTGGGTTGATTTCTGAAAAACCGTCTTCATGGGAAAACTCCTGAAAAATTTTCTGTTTGAACTCTTCGCTCATACCGATGCCCGTATCACTGACGAATATCTCGATTCCTAGCTTTCGTTGGTAATAAACGGCTTTGTAGCCAATTTCTATTTTGCCCTTTTCGGTAAACTTAATCGCATTTGTAAGAAGGTTAAGGAGAACATGCTGTAGTCTCGATTTGTCGGTTTGGAGCAACAGGTTTGCAGAGCTGTAATCAGTATCAAAACTAAGCCTTTTTTCTAAGGCAGCAGGCATCATCATCTCTTTGGTTTCGTTAAGTAAATGAGTGATTTCTACTTGTTCAAATTCGGGTTCGAAATTGTCCGATTCTATTTCCGCCATTTCTAACAAGTCGTTTATCAGATGGTGCAAATGACTACTTTGCGTGATGACCGTCGTCATATGCTCATGGGTGGCTGTATCGAGCTCTAAGGGATGTGCGTTTAACAGTCGCTTTGAATTTGCCAATATCAAATGTACTGGAGTTAAAAACTCTCGGGAAACATTTCGTAGAAAGTCACCTTTGGCTTTAGTTTCGGCGTGTACAAGAGCAAATTCTTGATTCTTAGAACGAACAAATTCAGCCAACGCAAACAACAACATGATGGCGGCTGATATCACTAGAAGTTCGCCAATAAGCGTTGCCGGTTCGGTTTTTTCAACGATATTTAATTTATAACCAAGCATCGAAACATAAGCGATGATTAGCAGACTCCAAGTGCAGAACAAGTACAGGGCTACTTTTGATCCCTGTGCGGCGGCAATGCCCGCCATGATAAAAACAATAATAGCGACAAATAAGCCCAGTAACATGACTGCTTGCAGATTACTTCCAGAGATTTGATCAAATGGCAGCACAATAAAGTACAGGCCAGTTGGGATCATAGAATAAGCGATAAAACGCAGTACGATAAGGGCTCTTCCCCGGTATCGATTTTCTAGGTTAAGGGACTGCCCAAGCAGGCAAAAACTTATAATCATTATCGTGCCAGATATATAATTCAGGCGATTGCTCAGCTCAACGGATTCGCCCCAAAACCATACCTTGCCCATTCCAGAAAGACAAAGGAAAAAGATTAAGCTGCTACCAAAAAACATGGTGTAGCCAAGAAACTGTTTGTCTCTGAGGGAAAAGTAGATGATCCAGCAAATGCAAAAGCAAAGAATGAAGAAGACAAATAAGCCACCAAAAAAAGCTATCTTAGTTTGCTCTTGCAATGCCAACTCTTGCACTGTGCTCAGGGTAAGTGGCAACTCCATTCCTGATTGTGAAGTCACGCGCATAAACACTTGGGTGGTGTTTCCTGAGGCCGACATTTCAAAGGGCAAGACTGGGTTTCTGAACCTTGCTTTTTGGCGACTGAAGGGCACCGTGTCGCCAGTCTCATAACTCTCAACCGACTGATCACCGCGGATAATATAAAACTGGATAAGGTCGATATTCGGTGAATCTGCACTTAGTACCAATTCTTTGCCGGCAAGGTCATCACTTGTAATGTTAATGTTGAACCAATGAGCAGAATCAGAGAAACCCAAGGTTGGTATAGATTCTTGGGAGCGCTCCCAAGTAACGCCGTTACCAAGAATGTCGGATATTGTGAGAAGGCGGCTAGGGTCTTCGTAATGATCCAAATACAGCCCTAAAGCTACCGGAAGCTGATTGCGGGTTACGTTGAGCTCCGCGCCTAATCCAGCCTGAGAAAGAAGTAAAAACGGTGTAATACACAAAAAGCTAAGCAAAGCGGAAGCCGAGTGTTTAATCAACATTCTTAGAAAATTGGTCTTTAGATCAAGCTGATGCACAAAGCTGGCGCCCATTGCCCTTAATAGGGCGTTAGTATAATTCATCAGCTGAAAAATACCGCGTTCGAAATGGTCTCTGGTGATTTTTTTGCGGTCAAAATCTCGCGTTTGGGTAAGATTTCCGAGTGGGGTCCAGCTAAACGATACACTTTGCCATGTAAAGTCTCAATTGGGCGCTGTGATTCGCATTATGAGGCGCGTGATTTGCTGGACTATCAGTTCCCCTATTGGCGGGTACTGTATAAACAAGAGTTAAGAGTTAAGAGTTAAGAGTTAAGAGTTAAGAGTTAAGAGTTAAGAGTTAAGAGTTAAGAGTTAAGAGATAAGAGTTAAGAGATAAGAGATAAGAGTTAAGAGATAAGATCTAGAGCAGCACGTAACCCGTGTTTTATACTCGGCTATTTACTGTAGTGGCTATCGATTTCCCCCCAAGTTTCACCATCAGCCGGCTAATCTCATCCCAGGGATTGAGGGCTGAGAGCCCCTTTATGGACTGGTCTATTAGCTTTGAGTGGTCTAGCAGTTGCCAAATATCATCGATTGTTAGGCGCTGTAGAGCGCTTCCAACAGGTTGTTTTCGGTTATACCAAACTCGCGAGGCCTGCATTATCGCGTTGACACCTTGGCCTTGTTGGCGTTTTTCTACCATGGGTTGGAGACTTCGGATCTCGCGAGTAAAGGCGTTAAGTATGACCAAAGGAAACAGACCTTCACTGCGTAGGCCCGCAAGGATTTTCTGACTTCGACCTAGCTCTCCGCTAAGAGTCGAATCAACAAGGTTGTAGACGCTGTAGCGGGAGCTATCCGCAACCACTTGCATAACAGTGTTGGCATCGAGGTTGATTAACTCATTGGTATTTTTGCCAGCGAGTAACTTTAACTTTTCTATTTCTTGCATCGCTGCCAGTAGATTCCCTTCGACTTTGTCCATCAGTAGTTGCAGGGCGGTGCCATCTGCTCTAATGTTCTCTTGCAGTAAGCGCTGTTCTAGCCAAGCAGCAAGTCCCTCGCGATTGACAGGCCAAATTTGCACCAGCGCGCTGCGAGATTCAATTTCTTTAAACCATTTGGTATTCAGTGTGGCGGCCTCAAGCTTGGGGCTGCTAACGAGTAGGATGAAATCGCTTTTCGGGTCCTCGAAGTATTGGTGAAGTGCTTTTTTTGCTGTGTCGTCTAGCTTTGCGGTTGCAAATCGAAGTTCCAATATTTTCTTTTCAGCGAACAATGAAAGATTATTAGTGGCGTGGTGAAAGGAATTCCAATCAAAACTTTTGTCGATGTTAAAAACTTCTCTTTCATCGAAGCCTTGCTTGCGAAAATGTTGTCTTATGCTGTCTGCCGCTTCTTGCATAAGCAAAGGCTCGTCCCCGGCAAGCCAAAAAGCTGGAATTGATTCTTTGCTGAGGGTGCGAGCTAGCTGTTCTGGTTTGAGCTTCAGATCGACATCCCCACTGCGTCCAACCGTCGAATCAGTTGGCCAACTAGTTCACGCCGCATTTCGGCAGATATGATTTCCACTTCTTCGCGGTTGCCGCTGATATTTTCAATATCTTCGAAATAAATCCGTTGAACCACTAGTGATTCTGGTTCAATTATGTAGCTTGCATTTTTCCCAAGTGCGATCGTGATGGACATTCTCAGCTCATATTGAGCGGCCCTTGCGCGGGCATTGACAGTCACCGGCCGGCTGACAACTTGCTCGTTCGTGACAAGCAGAATGGCTATGCCAGATTCAGACTCTGCAGTGCCAATGCTGTCAATAAGGTTAAGTGAGACGCCCGCGGACTCTAGACTGCCTCGCAACAATCTAGCGAGTTCGCTACTGGGTTGTTCAATGCTGAGATGGAGGTTAGACAGTTCTGTTGAAAAACTCTCATTTCCCCTAAGCGCAAATCCGCAAGCGGATAGACTAAGGGCAGCAATGCTGACAACAAAACTGAATAGCAGGTTTTTCATGCTAGTTAACCACAATATTTACGAGTTTGCCGGGAACGACGATTACCTTGCGAATAGTGCCGACATCAGTAAAACGCTTTACTGCCTCGTCTTCCAGAGCGAGGGTTTCCAGCTCTTGTTTTGGCAAGTCTTTGGCTACTTCTAGTTTTGCTCGCAGTTTTCCATTAACTTGAACGACTACCAAGATACTGTCTTGGGCCAATGCTGTAGGATCAACTACTGGCCAAGTTGCGTCTATGACGGCTCCGCTGTGGCCTAAGTGTTGCCACAGCACATGACTAAAATGAGGCACTATCGGCGCCATTACAGCAATTATAATTTCTAAAGACTCCTGTACCACCATTTTATCGTGTTGTGACAAAGGTCCGCTTCGAGTATCAATAAATTTGGTGGTCGCATTTAACAATTCCATAGTCGCTGCTATAGCTGTGTTAAAGGTGTTTCTTCGGCCGTAGTCATCACTAATTTTTTCTAGAGATTGGTGAGACTTTAACCGAAGTTTTCGTTGGTCTGGACTTAGCTCTGTCTTCGAAATTTTAGCGATGCTCACAACGCCGTGATCTGCCACTATTTTCCAAAGACGCTTGAGGAATCTATAGCTGCCTTCAACTCCGCTGTCTGACCATTCCAGTGACTGGTCAGGAGGTGATGCAAACATGGTAAACATTCGAACTGTGTCCGCTCCATATTTTTCGATAAGAGGAAGAGGATCAACAGTGTTGCCTTTAGATTTTGACATTTTGGTGCCGTCTTTGAGAACCATGCCTTGAGTCAGCAGTTTTTTGAAAGGCTCATCTGACGTAACAATACCTGCATCTCTCATTAACTTATGGAAAAAACGTGAGTAAAGTAGGTGCAAGATTGCGTGCTCAATACCGCCAATGTACTGGTCTACCGGCAGCCAATAGTTAGCGCGGTCATCTAGCATGCTGGAATCGTTGTCGCGACTCGCGTAGCGCGCATAGTACCAAGATGATTCCATGAACGTGTCAAAGGTGTCTGTTTCGCGGCGAGCCAATGCTCCACATTTTGGACAATCAACTTCATAGAATTCAGCTAACTTACCCAGTGGTGAGCCGCTTTCATCAAACTCAACCTCTTCAGGTAGTAGGACAGGTAATTCGTCTTCAGGGACGGGGACGGAACCGCAGTCGGAGCAATTTATGATCGGGATAGGCGCTCCCCAATATCGCTGCCTAGATACGCCCCAATCTCTTAGTCTGAAATTAACGGTTTTTTTACCTTGATCATTGGCGGCAAGGTGGGCGGAGATGGCATCGAAGGCCTCGCTAAACTCCAGTCCATCGAATTGATCAGAATTGACTAATACGCCTTTGCCGATAAAGGCTGCCTTGTCTAGATCACATTCCTCATCATCAACCGGTTTTACAACTTGTTTAATGGAAAGGCCATACTTCTTGGCAAATTCCCAGTCCCGCTGATCATGACCAGGGACAGCCATGACCGCGCCAGATCCGTAACTCATAAGAACGAAATTAGCTATAAAAACCGGTACTTGAAGACCACTTATGGGGTGAATGGCTTTTAAGCCTGTGTCCATTCCCATTTTTTCCATGGTCGCCATATCAGCTTCGGCTACCTTTATTTTGCTCTCACGTTCTATAAAAGCTTTTAAATCTTTATTTTTAGCTGCTGCCTTGGTGGCGATAGGGTGCTGGGGCGCCACCGCTACATAGGTAACTCCCATTAATGTGTCGGGTCTGGTGGTGTATACGGATAGCTTTTTTAACTGGGGATCAGTCTCGCCGGCAATTTCAAAGTTAAGCTCCACACCTTCAGAGCGTCCTATCCAGTTACTTTGCATAGTTTTGACTTTTTCAGGCCAGCCATCGAGCTGATCCAAATCATCTAATAATTCTTGAGCGTAAGCGGTAATTTTTACAAACCATTGGGGAATACTGCGCCGCTCGACGATTGCGCCAGATCTCCAGCCGCGACCATCGACTACCTGTTCGTTAGCCAATACTGTTTGATCCACGGGGTCCCAATTTACTTCGGATTCTTTTTTGTATACAAGGCCTTTGTTAAATAGTTGAGTGAAGAACCATTGCTCCCACCGGTAGTAATCCGGGTGACAGGTGGCAATCTCTCGAGACCAGTCATAGGCGTAGCCTAGTTGTTTAAGCTGCTCTCGCATATAGTCGATATTGCTATAGGTCCATTGCGCAGGAGGGACATTGTTCTGCATCGCCGCATTTTCTGCCGGCAGTCCGAAGGCATCCCAGCCCATGGGCTGCAAGACGTTTTTGCCTTGCATTCGCTGATAACGGGAAATGGCGTCACCAATAGAATAGTTCCTAACATGGCCCATATGAAGGTGCCCGCTTGGATAGGGAAACATAGAAAGGCAGTAGTATTTCTCTTTGCTGTGATCTTCAACAACTTTAAAACTATTGTTATCTTGCCAATAGGTTTGGGCGATTTTTTCTACTTCTGCAGGATTGTATTGAGGGTCAGTCTTATTCATATTCTTTTCAAGTTATAGCAGTCAGCGCATGGCGCGGAAAGCGTAGTTAAGTTACAGCTAATTGCAGCTGGGCGTATAGTGGGCGTATAGATAATAGCTAAGCCGGTAACCGTACTAGCGAAGGATAACCTAGACTGCCACCACTAGTAAGTGTCTGTGTAAAAAACGCTGGCTCCGCTAGGGAGACTTAATAGCCAAATGCGGGCTCATCTTATGGGCGCCAAAGGCAGCTTCGCGGGAGGCTAGCAGGTTGCGTGATAAATAGACCTAGCTTAGATAGAGGTTCTCTTACAAAGGTGCTGAAGCGAACCGGAAAAGCTCAAATTAGTTGGCAAAACGGGGGCTGCATGGAAAGATTTTCCGGTTATCCTTAGGTCGAACCCTTCCTCACGCTGACCAGAGTTGAGGTGATTTTCAGCAGCTTTATGTGTCTGCTGTCAGCATTTAATATAGTGACAAGAAAGGGGCCGATATTAATGGTTTCTCCGCGCTCTGGAATATGTCCAAATTGCTGAAGGACAAGGCCTCCTATAGTGGTAAATTCCTGATCTGAAAAATCCGTTTCAAAATATTCGTTAAACTCGTCAACCGGTGTTAGTGCCTTCACAATATGATTTTCATCATCGAATTTTTTGATATAGCTATCGTCGTCAACGTCATACTCATCTTCAATCTCGCCAACGATCTGTTCCAACACATCCTCAATGGTTACAGCGCCACAAACGCTGCCATATTCGTCAATGACAATGGCCATATGGTGTCGTGTTTCTCGAAACTCTCTCAGCAGAACATTAAGTCGCTTACTCTCAGGTACAAACGTCGCCGGGCGGACCACGTCTTTAATATCAAAGCGTTCGCTATTGCCCTGCAATAAAAGAGGGAGCAAGTCTTTGGCGAGGAGTATACCCATCACGTTGTCGGCATTTTCGCCGATCACGGGGAATCGGGAATGTGAGGCGTTGGTAACTAACTCAACTAGTTCGTTAACGGGCAGTTTCGAAGAAACCGTAACCACTTGAGAGCGGGGAATCATGATGTCTCGAACTTGCATGCTCGAAACTTGCAGTGCGCCTTCGATAATTCCTAAGGCATCCGCATCGAGCAATTGGTCCTGCTCAGCATTGCGCAGTAACTCAAGTAGGCTCTTAGTATCTGTGGGCTCACCTGAGAGGGCGTTGGCTATTTTATCGATCCAAGACCTTGGTTTTGGATCGATAGTAGATTGTTCGTCGGTCATACGCTGGCTCTGTGAGGCTCCTGTGTGGCGAGTTTAGCTTTGCTTGATAGTATATGGATTTTCAAAGCCATTATTTTTTAGGATTAGAATTTCTAAGGCCTCCATTTGCTCGGCCTCTTCTTCTTCCTCATGTTCGTAGCCTAACAGATGCAATACACCATGGGTAAGCAGATGCGTCCAATGAGCTATCAAGGTTTTCCCTTGCGCCATAGCTTCGACTTCTAGAACATCTGGGCATATAACAATATCTCCTAGGGGTCTGTAGCCTAGCTGCGATGCAATTTCTTCGGGTATATCTGCGGGAAAGGACAATACATTGGTCGCGGTGGATTTACCACGGTAACTTTCATTTAGGTCCCCAGACTCTGCCTCGCTGACATACTTTAGACTTATTCCACAATCTTCATTGTAGCTGGCTGCAGCTAATGCGCTAGTTATCCAAATTTGGCAGTCGTCTGGGTTTGGTAACCACCGACTGTCGCTGTCATTGAGAATGTCAATTGTCACGTTCATTGAGGTGAACCGGCTCCTGTGACCCTAATGGGGATATTAAGCTTTGATCATATTCGTCGTAGGCTTCGACTATGCGCTGCACAAGGCGGTGTCTCACAACGTCTTTGGAGTCGAAGTAGGTGAACCCGATCTCATCAATTCCTTGGAGGATTTTGCTTACATGAACTAGTCCAGATCGGGTGCCTTTGGGTAGGTCTATTTGCGTTACATCGCCAGTTATTACAGCAGTTGATCCGAAGCCGATTCGAGTAAGGAACATTTTCATCTGCGCGGTGGTTGTATTCTGGCTCTCATCCAAAATGATGAACGAGTTGTTTAATGTGCGCCCCCGCATGTAGGCGAGAGGGGCCACTTCGATAACGTTTCGCTCAATCATCCGAGCTACCTTCTCAAAACCTAACATTTCGTAAAGAGCATCATACAGTGGTCTGAGATAGGGGTCGATTTTTTGGGCGAGGTCGCCTGGCAAAAAACCTAGCTTCTCTCCCGCTTCAACGGCAGGGCGAACTAAGAGTATTCTGTTCACTTCTTCTTTGATTAGCGCTTCTACAGCGCAGGCTACCGCCAAATAAGTCTTGCCAGTACCGGCAGGGCCTATTCCAAAATTAATATCGTGGCGCCAAATACTTTTTACATAATCTTGTTGATGGCTGTTTCGAGGCTTTACAGATGACCTTGGTGTCTTGAGGACAAGCTCCTCACTGTCAACACTGACTTGGCCTTGCCTCGATCGGATCTCTTGGAGTGATAGATGCACTTGCTCTGGGCTTAGGTTGGGGTTTTGCTCAGTGTCTTTATAAAGCTCTTCCAGCAGCCTGCTTGCGTCACTTACAGCAGAGTCAGGCCCGGAAAGCTGAAATATATTCCCACGCTGTCGAATCTTCAAGTTCAGTGATGATTCTATCTGTGTAATGTGTTCATTTAATCTACCGCATAATATCGCAAGCCTATTGGCATTATCCGGGACAAGAGTGAGGTTAAGAGTTTGTGTGGGCATTAATTATTTAACAGCATATTGTTAGTAAGTTTGAATTCAGTATATCAATGAATGAAAGAGTTGAGGCTTTTTAAAGCGAAAAAATTTCGCGGTCAATATCGGGCCCTCAAGACCGCGATATTTCGGCTACAAGGTGCCTAAAAGAGAGTTTGGGAGCGCATCGGTAACCTTAATTGAAGTGAATTGGCCAATTAGGCTTTGGTCATCGCATTTGAAGTTGACGACCCTGTTATTTTCAGTTCGGCCTTGCAGATCGCCTGGATCCTTTTTAGAGAGTCCGGTAACTAGAATGCGCTGTTGGTGGCCAACCATGGATTCACTAATAGCATTGGCGTGCTTGAGTATCTGAGATTGCAGCGTTGCGAGGCGGTGTTTCTTTTCTTGCTCTGGCGTAAGGTCTTTTAAATCAGCAGCAGGGGTGCCGGGTCGCGCACTATAAATGAAGCTGAAAGAGGTATCAAAACCGATTTCTATGATTAGCTTCATGGTGTCCTCGAAGTCTTTGTTGGTCTCCCCAGGGAAGCCAATAATAAAGTCAGAAGATAGACTAATACCGGGCCTATTTGCCATTATTTTACGCAACAGAGACTTGTACTCTATCGCGGTGTGACCGCGTTTCATTGCGGCTAAAATGCGATCTGAACCACTTTGAACAGGCAGGTGCAAGTGGGAAACGAGTTCTGGAACCTCGTTGTAAACTTCAACTAAGCTGCTAGAGAATTCGACTGGGTGTGATGTTGTGAAACGTATCCGGTCAATGCCGTCTATGCTCGCTATATACTGTATTAGTAAAGCAAGATCGACCATAGACCCTTCGTCACTGAGTCCTCTGTAAGCATTCACGTTCTGGCCAAGCAAATTGATTTCTCGCACACCCTGTTCGGCGAGATGGACAGCTTCGGCAAGCACATCGTCCAATGGTCTACTTACTTCTTCTCCCCGAGTATAGGGGACCACACAAAAACTACAGTATTTACTGCAGCCTTCCATAATGGTGAGAAAAGCTTGGCAAGAATCTGCGTTTGGCTCTGGTAGACGATCAAACTTTTCAATTTCAGGAAAGCTGATATCGACAACAGGTTTGCTTCGGGGTGTAGAGGCATCTAACATCTCAGGCAGTTTATGTAGGGTTTGTGGCCCAAAAATGACGTCGACATAAGGTGCACGTTTGCCTATTGCGGCGCCTTCTTGACTTGCGACACAGCCGCCAACAGCGATTTTAATGTCAGGATTTTTTTCCTTGAGGCCCCGCCATCGACCTAGCTGATGAAAGACTTTTTCCTGTGCTTTCTCGCGAATTGAGCAGGTGTTTAGTAGCAAGTAATCTGCTTCTTCTGCTGTCGCTACTAAAACAGCCCCATGAGTTTCGCCAAGCAAGTCGAGCATCCTTGAAGAGTCATACTCGTTCATCTGACATCCATGGGTTTTGATAAACACTTTCTTGGCAGGATTTGTGGCTGGCTCTGGCAAGTTGTTTTGGCTGTCGTGGGCGGTTTTCACGGTTTGTCCTGTATTTTAGCTATAAATGGCAATGGGGCCGCATTATAGCAGCAATTTACTTAAGCTTTTAACGCCTTAATATCGCATAATGACTTGAATAAGAGGAATTTAGCCTAATATAAGAAATCCAGAAGTGCGTTTCTCCTACATAATTTCTTTTATGCTTGGTTGAGGCGGCTGCATAACGTTGAAAAAATGTCAGCAAGAGATTGATTACCATGGCGAATACATCAGAAATATACAAAGTAACCTTCTTGAACAAGGGTAAGGTTTATGAGCTTTTCGTCAAGCAGGTATACCAAAGTGACCTGTATGGGTTTATAGAAATCGAAGACTATGTGTTCGACGAGCGCTCACAATTAGTTGTCGATCCCAGCGAAGAGAAATTAAAAGCAGAATTTAATGGAGTGAAGCGGAGTTTTATTCCGATGCAGGCTATTATTCGAATTGATGAGGTCGAGAAAAGCGGAGTCAGCAAAATCACTAATGGTGACAATGTGTCCCCTTTTCCGGTGTCTTTGGTTGCTAGAAAGGCAGAACCAAAAGATTCATAAGTACAAGCACATCACAGCTTCGTTCAATGCACAGCCAAGTAATATCCCAATTATTTTCACAGCTAATAGAGGTTGAGTGACTATGGAAAAAAACACTCACCCCTACGCAGACTTGGGCCCCGAAGAAGTATTGCAGGCAGTTGAAAAACTGGGTTTTGAACCGGATGCTCGGGTGTTTGCGCTTAACAGCTATGAAAACCGAGTCTACCAAGTTGGTTTGTACGATAGTGACTCTATTATCGTTAAATTCTATCGCCCAGGACGCTGGAGCAGAGAGCAAATTTTAGAAGAACATGCTTTCGCTGAGGAGCTTTCGTCATTAGAAATCCCTGTTGTTGCCCCTTTGAGGCTTTCTCAAGACGAGACTTTGGTGCAAATTAATGATTTTCCAGTAGCCGTATTTCCTCAAATTATTGGTAGGCCCCCTGAGTTGGACAATCTTGACAATTTACTCGTGATGGGGCGGTTTGTTGCCAGAATCCACGCTGTTGGTGCAATGGCCAACTTTGAGACTCGAAACCAGCTCTCGGTATCCGCATTAGGGCATTCCAGCAGGGAATTTCTATTGGAGAATAACTTTTTCCCAAAAGATTTAGTCCCCGCTTATGAGTCTCTATCGGCGGATTTAGTGACTAAGATAGATACCTTGTTTGCAGAACAGGGAGAGTTACCGCTGATAAGGATTCACGGCGACTGCCATCCGGGCAATGTGCTTTGGCGCGATGAGACACCGACTTTCGTCGATTTTGACGATACTGTGTCAGGGCCGGCAATACAGGATCTATGGATGATGTTGTCAGGTGACCGTGACCAACGACAAGGCCAGCTTTTGGAATTGGTGGAAGGCTACAACGAATTCTACGATTTTCGAGCCAAAGAACTGAACTTGATTGAGTCCTTAAGAACGCTGAGACTAATGCACTATAGTGCTTGGCTAGCACGAAGGTGGAATGATCCCGCGTTTCTTCTTAGTTTCCCATGGTTTAACACAGAGCGTTATTGGGCTGAGCATATACTCGAACTACGGGAGCAGTTATTCGCCCTAGATGAACCTCCTTTGCAGTTAATTTAAGCGCTCTAGCTAGGTCCGCCAATGCTGCCATCTTGCTTCATGTAAACATGAGGTAGACCGGAGTCCGTTAGCCATTGTATCCCGTCTGATTCGCTTTTGAGCATCGCTATACTGGCCATAGATCCTGCCACAGTGCATAGGTGGCTTGCCACACTGACGGCGCGAAGCCCCTTGCTAGGCCATCCTGTTGTCGGGTTTAGTATATGGCTGTAACGCTCACCTTCGAAGAAAAAGAAACGCTCATAATCCCCGCTTGATGCTAGCCCGCCATTGCTCAGGTTTACTGTAGCCATAATTGAACCGGTTGAATCGGGTTGCGTTATTCCGATTGGCCAGCTTTTTTGTTCTGGCATTGGGCCTATAACTGAAAAATCTCCTCCAAGGTTTAGTAATCCAGAGTTACAGCCTGAGGTTCTGGCAAGTCTTGCTAATGAATCAGCTGCATATTCTTTAACAATGCCGCCAAAATCTATTTCCATTCCTTCAGGTATAAGGAGCTTTGATTGGTGCCAGCTAAGCTTTTCAAAGCCGGTATTATTTAAGGCGCTGGCAATAAGCTTCTGATCTGGAATCTGGCCGCCTTTAAAGTTCCAGATTCGGCTCAATCGGCCAGAAGTTATGTCAAAAAGGCCTTCGCTTTGTTCATAGCAAGTGAGCGCATGATCGAATAAGAGCTTGGTTTCCTGATCTATTTCGATACCATTTTTTGCTCCGGCCTGAGCGTTAATTTGAGACAAAAAACTATCGCTTTTAAAGCGGGAATATTTGTTTTCTAAACGGCTGGCTTCGTCTGCGAGCTTTTTAGCTAGGCGTTTTGCATAAATGCGAGAGTCATCAAAGAATTGAATTTCGCAGTGACTTCCCATGGCATTGAATGAGAAGTGTCTTAACGGAGGGGTCATATTTTGAGTTTAAAAAGAAAAATCCAGCCCAAGCGAGACTCTGAAATAACGTACCAGGGCGGCGCTGGGTTGGGACACGCTAAACGCTGAGTACTTTTCATTGGCCAAATAGCGCTCTCCAGTAACAGTTGCGTCCCAATCACCAACAGTTGTCTTGATGGTTAGGCCTGCACTAATAGCACCAAAAGCGGAAAGGCGATAGTCGCTAGACTGAAAGTCAGTGGCTGGCCTTGAAAAGTCATCTACGTTGGTGAAAAAATCGGCGGCGGATTGATTGTAGTACCTAAGCATTGGTATCACTTGAATAGTGTTGCCAAAATTTTGATGCCAGCTCATATCTGCAGTGTGGGACGTCACCCCGAAGTCGTCATGATAGAAGCGGTAGTTAACATGCCATGCCGCGTTTGATCCACGTATATAGCGTCGATAAGAATTGGACCAAGCGATCTGAGTTTTGTTGTCGGGCCGGGTGTCTATTAACTTGTATGGATCGGTTAAAAATCCTGACTGCTCAGTAATGCTAAAAGCAGTTTGGAAGGTTGAGACCTGATTTATTATCTGGCTTATATTGATAGCAGCGGAGGTGCTGGATTTATCTTCACTGATAACTCTGTTAAAGATTTCGGCATCGGTTGGAAAAATGTCATCGGAAGAATAGCTCAGGCTTATAGAAACGGTAGTTAAGTCATTATTGAAATGACGTTCGGCACTTATTCCGCCATAAGTGGCTCTGTAATCATTCTCTTCAGAGTAACCAATGTTGCCGCCGATACTGCCGTTTTCTAAATAGTAGCGTGTCCCTACAGATAGCTCGCTTCGACTATCTTCGATTCCGCTTGCGCCGCTGAGGTTTACTATTGGGCTGCCACTGGGGCTAAGCGTCGTAAACCAGGGCGAGGCTCCGCTTAGATCTTCGTAGTTTGCATCAACCTGCAGAGAGAAATTCCGCCCTATTGGAGAAATGAATTGGAACTGATGGACATCAATATCGTAGCGGCCAAGATCGCCAAAAGGGGATTCTTCTCGAGTTAAATTATCTTCTTTGTAGTTAGATACCTGATAGGACAAGCTACTGTTAACCGGGGGGGCGTCGGCAATGGCAATGCCTGGCAGTGCCAAAGCTGTTGTGGAAATAGCTAACAAGCTACGTGAGGGTTTGGCCTTCACAGTAATGCCCTTATTTGGTGAGGTTTTCTAACGCTTAGTTGCAGCCGCAGCCGCCACCAGCGGCATTGCTACCGCCAGATGATGCTTCTTTGCTAAAAAAAATATGATCATTGAGCGCGCCTTCTAAGGCGTTTGTACGCCAAGCCATTTCTTCCCTGGCGAGAAGGCCTCTTTCCCAAGGACGGACCTGAGTGCATGCCGCAAGCAGGCTGAGGCTAAAGGTAACTAACAATAACGTTCTGAAAGGCTTCATAATAAATGGCTTTAATTAGCGGCTAGAACTTTTTCTATGGCTTCTTCGATTATTTCCATGTCGCCATTTCTGAACCCCATATGAACTAGTTCTACCTTGCCCTTTGGAGTCACGAGATAGGAGGTTGGCATGCCTATAACTTTGAAAAGTTCAGCTGTTTCGCCATCCGGATCGCTGGGAATAAGAAAATCTAAAGGGGTATCAATTAAGAAGTCCAACCCATCTTCAACTGGGTTGTCGACGTTTATCGCGATGATCTCAAATCCTTGGTTTTTGTATTTGTGATACATCTCGTTGTAAAGAGGTAAGGACTTGAGGCAGGGTGCACACCATGAAGCCCAAAAATCAACATACACAGTTTTACCCTCAAGAGCTGCCATTGAGATGTCAGGCTGTCCTTCCTGAATTGCCGGAAGTAAAAAGCCGGGAGCATCGTCGCCCTCTTCGACAGCGAGCGAGTTAAAACTCATGCCAAGAATCAATGCTATAACCGAGGCATGGCTGGCTTTTTTAAAATTCATAAAAATTCCTTATTAAACTTGAGCTGATGGTAAGTGCATATTATGTAAATGTATACTAGCTGTAGAGTTGTTTCTGTTAAGTGCTTCTCAACCCAGAGCAGTCAATGCTACTCATCTAGCGTTGTTTTGGAGGGAGTTTACGTGATTTTTAATGTTCCGGCCCTGCAATCGACGCTCGCTAGCGCTAAAATATCCATTCAACGCGCTGACGCTAATGACAAGTTCTAGGGATTCACGACCTAAAGCCAAGTAATTTGAGCTAGAGGTCCTTTCTCAGTAAAGGCCTAGTTCGGAACCGCGCTAAAATCTCCAATATTTCCCAGCATAAATTGCCAACGTTTTTTTTGTACCTTAAGCTTATATTGGACTTCTTTATAAGTATCTCTAATTTGCAGACTGTCCCAATGGGCAAGAGTTTCGTGAAGCTGTTTTTCTTTCAGTTCCCTCCACGCTTGTCTATGCTCTGTCCATAGTTCGAGTGTTTGCTGAAGATCTTCATACTCATGTTCAAGGCGCAGGCGCCATTTTTCAGGAATATTCAGTAACTCGCAGCGCTCGGTGGCTGCTCGATATTGGTAGTCTATTCGCGCTTTTTCTATCTGGGCAACAGAGCAGCGCTTGAGATCGCTAGTAAGACCAATAAATGAGAGGCCTCCAATCATCCACTTGGTAGGATCGTAGTGCCACCACTTAACACCGTTGCGGTAGTCCCACTGAAACGTATGGTGATAGTTATGGTAGCCCTCGCCGTAAGTGATTAAGGCGAGTAAGCCATTATCTCTAGCCGAGCTCTGGTCACTATAAGGCTGCCTGCCCCACATGTGTGCCAGCGAATTAATAAAGTAAGTGACATGCTGGCTAAGCACTAGGCGCAGAAGGCCGCCCAGCAATAAACTGGCAATTATGTCGCCGTGGATTAGCCCAATAAGTGCAGGCAAACCAATGTTTGTCGCGAGGACCAGAGTTAAATAATTGCGATGCTGCCACATGACGATTGGGTCATGATGCAAGTCTTTAACATTGGAGAAATCCTTCTTGCCGCTAGGATAGTGCCTCAATATCCAGCCGATATGTGAAAACCAAAAGCCTCTTCCTGCGGAGTAGGGGTCTTTGTCATTGTTGTCAACGTGTTGATGATGTCGGCGGTGATCCGATGCCCAGCACAAAATGTCGTTTTGAAGAGCACAGGCTCCGCCTACCGCTAATATTAGCCTTACTGCGGGATGAGCTTTATAGGTTTTGTGGGACCAAAGGCGGTGATAGCCCGCAGTAATGGACATTCCGCAGAATCCCATCATGAGGAGCAATACGACCCATTCAAACAGATCATAGCCAAAGTAGAATCCGTATAAAGGAACTAACAAGATCGCCAATGCCGGCGTCAGGCTAAATAGCCACATATTTGTCCAGTTAATTGGGGCTTTTTCCATTATGTAGTTTTCCTCAGCATTGCGATGATTAGGGCAGCATGTTGTATAAATGAGTTTGCATTTCCCGACATGGCTCTATACAAGCTCTGTGCCTTGTGAAGTATAGTAGCGGACAAGTTGCCTATTTGTGAATCCCTGATTGTGAATGTTTATGGATGGGCAATATTTCTAGCAGACACGTAGGTATAATAACGGGAGATAGGCTGATATGGATTCTAATTTAGATGCATCGAGTGCCGATGAAAAATTTACCGACCTAGAACTAAAATACAGTTTTCAGGAAAAACTGTTATCGGATCTTAATGACGCCTTGATCAGCCAGCAAAAGCAACTAGATTCACTTAAGCATGAATTAGCAGTTCTAAAACAGCATTTAGCAGAATCATCGGAGGCGGACTCCAAAGCCGAGCAATACAGCTCAGAGGATGAAAGGCCGCCACATTACTAGTAGCCAACTCACCGAAGTTAGCTGCTAACTGGGCCGGCTATTTAAGCGGCCGCTACGTCTTCTGCTTGTAGCCCCTTATCTCCCATGGTGACCTCAAACTCTACTCTTTGGCCGTCTTTCAGCACTCGATGACCGTCACCTCTGATCGAGCGGAAATGAACAAATACGTCATCTCCATTGTCACGGGTAATGAAACCAAACCCTTTGTTGGCATTAAACCATTTTACATTTCCCGCTTCGCGGCTAGAATCGGTGGTGTAGCTGGCAACAGGTTCGGCGCCGATTCTGCTCCAAAAAGAGGCGATTAAAATAACTGTTAGTAAGGACAATATAACTAACGGAAGGTTACTAACAGTTAACTGAAACTCCGCTGTGCTGAGAAAATAAAGTGGAATACAAGAGACAATGGTAAGGATAATGGCGATTGATAGTGGCTTGCTTAGCATGAATAAACTCTTCTTTTTTGTTGTTATTTGGTGGCAAATTGACACCATTCTGATTTCAGGTTTTGCGTAACCCCAAAACTACACCAGCCAAGTAGTAAAGGAAACCCGCGACTGGCTGTAAATGCCGATTATCCTTCTAGTTTTCTCTTCAGCTTCAATTCAGCTATCAGCTGTTAAATTACAATCCAGCAAAGCAGTAATGGGTCAGTTAAGTAAAGTATGAATGAATTTGGAGCCTCATGGCTTGGCTGTTATCCACGACTGATAAAACAATCCAATTTGTTTCTGATAAAACAATTTTTGAAAAAGAGGGTAATCACGATGAAACAGCCACTGATTTTTGCAGCTGCTGCGCTAGCAATTGTTTTTAGTTTGAATGTGAGTGCGCAGACAAGTTACGAGTATGCTGAAGTGCTTCACTCAACTCCTATTTATAGAGTTTTTGAAGTTTCCGAGCCCAGAGAACAGTGCTGGGAAGAGGAAAGAGCTCTAGATAGAGGCAATCGGAGGGGTAATTCAAGCACGCCAGTTATTGTCAGTACTATTTTGGGAGGCGCAATTGGTAATGCTGTAGGCAACAACAAGTCTAGTCAACGAGTTGGCGCCGTCTTGGGCGCTGTGTTGGGGCACTCGATTGGTCGTGATATAGTGAGAAGCAAGATCAGCCGAACACCCCAAGTAGTCGTAACGGTAGAGCGTTGTGAAACCGTTTATGAAGAGGTTCAAGAAGAGAGATTAATTGGTTATCAAGTGACCTATCTTTACCAAGGCAAAGAGCGTTCAGTGCAAGCGAGCTCAGATCCTGGCGAGCAAATCAGAGTTCGAATTAGTGTGGAACCAGTATTATAAGTGGAACAGAGTAATAGCCGGCTGATGCCTGCCTGCTACTCTGCAAGGGATTATTTTGAAATTTAAGCGATTTACTTCAATCTTGGCAGTAGCATCTTTAGTGATGTTGCCAGCCTGTGAATTATTGGCTCAAGGTCTGCCCCTGCAAGTGGAGCAAAATCAACTTGATAGGGTGGGGGTAGCGCGACCAAATCGAGTCGATCTGCAAGCTAATCTTAGGATCAGTGAGCGTCAGGCGGTTGGGCTTGCTAGGGATCGTTTCGCTGGTAATGTTTTACGGATTGGTTTGGTCGGAGAAGGAAGCAGTCAGCGCTATCAGATTCGAATGGAAAACGAAGGAAAAGTGTTCACTGTGTTTGTTAATGCGACCTCTGGGAGGGTCACTCGTGGAAGTTGATTTTCCTGAATATGAGGAGACTCACTTACCGACACATCATGGGTTTAAGGTTGTACTCAAATGCGATTGTTAGTGATAGAGGATGAAAGCCTGTTGCGAGAGCAACTTGAGCAAGGGCTTAGTAAGCAAGGGTATGTCGTTGACACTGCCGAGGATGGCAAGACGGGCCTATATTATGCGACGGAGTATGAATACGATGCGGCAATAATTGATCTTGGATTACCAGAGATTGATGGCATCTCTGTAATTAAGCAAACTCGAGGTTCAGGTAAGAAATTTCCAATACTCATCCTGACCGCTCGCGGCGATTGGCAGGACAAAGTGGCTGGTCTTGACGCAGGGGCAGATGACTATGTGGTAAAGCCATTTCAATTAGAGGAAATTTTGGCTCGGTTAAATGCCTTGCTTCGAAGAGCGGCTGGATTTGCTACCTCAGTTCTAGAATTTGACTCGATCAATTTGGACATTGCAGCAAAGCGGCTTACTGTTTCTGGCGAGAACGTGGGTCTCACAGCCTACGAATACAAGATGCTCGAATATTTAATGATGAACCCCGGGAAGGTGGTTTCAAAAACCGAGCTTACTGAGCATCTTTACGCACAAGACTACGATCGAGATAGTAACGTGCTCGAAGTTTTTGTGCGCCGCTTAAGACAAAAGCTAGACCCTGCCCAGACCCTGAAACCCATAGAAACGGTTAGAGGGCAAGGTTATAGATTTGTGCTTGGAGAGTCCTCAGGGACCCCCGCGCGATAATCACTATGGAAAAATCCGGCTCGGCTTCTGGCTACTCCCTTCAAAACCGGTTTCTTTATTCATTCAGCGTCTTACTCTTTATTTTCTTAGGATTGACTGGTCTTGTTCTCGATTCTGCTTTTCAAAGTAGCATCGAAGCGGGGGCTGCTGACCGGCTTCAGGTGCAAATTTATTTATTGTTAGCGGCTGCTGAAGAAGAGGATGGGGAGTTTTACTTTTTAGAAGATCTACAGGAGCCTCGATTTGGACAATTAAACTCAGGGCTTTATGGTTTTATAAGCGCGCCTGTGCGCGGTGAGCTGTGGAGAAGTGATTCTGCTAAAACATTGCAATTGGGCAATATGGAATTTCTTAGTCAAATAATTGATGTTGGCAGCACCATTTTCAATACTGTTCGAGGTGGCGGCGATCGTGCAAAGGAAAGTCAGGATTTTTTTGTCCTCAGCTATGGGGTGCTTTGGGAGGATGGACGCAGTGAGTATAAGTTTTCAGTGGCTGAGGATGTAACCCCATATTATTCAGAAATTTCAAATTTCCGGGCCAGTCTGTGGGGCTGGCTTGGCGGGGTCGCAGTTGTTCTATTGTGTATTCAATTTTTTCTCCTTCGTTGGGGTTTGTCTCCGCTTAAGCGAATGGAGAGAAATTTAAAAAGAATCGAAGAGGGGGAGGCCGATGAGCTGGTCGGTGAATTTCCTATTGAGCTTGCTGGGGTTACAACTAATTTGAATCTTTTGATTGAATCTGAGCGCAAGCAACAGGAGAGGTATAGGACGACACTAGGAGATTTGGCTCACAGTTTGAAGACGCCGCTAGCGGTGATAGTTGGGATTGTTGATGGTTTTACCTTGAGTAGCCCTAAAAAAGTTTCAAGTCAGCTAATAGGCATTAGTGAACAAGCTGAACGGATGAACCAGATTGTCAGTTACCAGCTTCAGCGTGCAGTTCAATCTCATAATTCCAGTGCCCTTGCGAGGCAAATAAAAGTCGCTGAGGTTGCCTCGAAAGTCATTCGGGCACTTGAAAAAGTGTATATGGGAAAAGGCATAGAAACCCAACTTATTCTCGACCCATCGGCGACATTTTCTGGTGACGAGCGTGACCTTATGGAGGTGCTCGGCAATGTTTTAGACAATTCTTTTAAGTACGGGAAAAGCCTTGTTCTTTTGAGCGTGCGAGCACGCAAAGATGAAATATCTGGTGTTGAGATAATCGTCGAGGATGATGGCGCCGGAATCGCTAAAGACCAACAAGAATTTGTCCTGCAAAGAGGCGCCCGCATAGACACAATAAAACAAGGGCAAGGTATAGGATTGGCGGTGGTTATGGACATTGTGAAAAGTTACAACGGTCAAATGCTGGTTGGAAAGAGTAAAGACCTTGGTGGTGCGAAAATAACCTTGACGTTTGGGCTGCAAAACCTGTCAAAAATGGAAGCAGCATAGATTAGTTGCTGTATAAGAGGCGGTTAGGATATTAAGCCTGCCACAACGGCCAGCAGGGTCATCAGAAACAGAAACCATTTAATTGTATTCTGAGAGGCCTTAACTGCAAATTTCACCGCTAAGTTAGCACCCGCCATAGAGCCTCCCGCCATAATTAAGCCGGGGATCCAGGCCACTTGGTCGAATAGCGCAAAAATTATCAGTGAAACGCTAGTAAACGCTAGGGTGCAGGCCATTTTAAGTGCATTGGCTCTTTTTAAATCATATCGCAGTACACCAGCCAATACGGCCAATAGGATAAATCCGACTCCAGCCTGAACGAACCCCCCGTAAACCCCTGCAACAAATAGGCTCCACCAGCCTTTGTTGCCTTTGTTGGGAGAAAGAACTGAGGTTCCTTCCGCAGGAGCTAAGGTAGAGGGCCGGACCAGTATTACTGCCGACATAGCGAGGATCATTAATAGTAGTATGGGTTTTAGATGAATGGCGGGAATGACAGCGGCGCCTAGGGCGCCTACTAATCCACCCATAATCGTGGGGACCAAGATGGGGCCTATGGCAGGGCGGTCTAGGGCGTTGTGCTTATCGAAACCTTTTACTCCAACAATGCATTGGAGAACAATAGCCACTCGATTTGTGCCATTGGCAATATCTGCTGGTAGACCAAGCACCATAAGCGCTGGCAGTGTAAGGTTCGAGCCACCACCAGCTAAGGTGTTTATAATACCCGCAAAAAAGCCTGCGGCGCTAAGCAAGAGAATTACGGTGAGGTTAATGTCCATATCAATATTTCTATGCTCAGTGGGCTTTCAGCCTGCGCTAGGCTGGTAACTAAAGTTCTCAACCTTGAACTAGTTAGGTCCGCAGCAGTATTACGATGCAACGGCCTAAATTCCTGTATCTTCGGCTTGTTATGAGCGTGATTTCTGTCACAGTATCGCAAATTAAGTCTGCGGAATTACTGAATTCTTTGACTGGTTCACGGTATTTCTCAGGGTGGCCATTAAATTGAGGTCTAAGGCGAACGTATTTACACTCTATGTCGCTTATGGACTACTGGCATATAATACATTGAATTTAGGATTAAGCAGTTTTGAATGTGATTTACTGAAGGCTAAGGCGGGTAATTAGAAAGCACTAAGTCCGTCAGGGCATAGACACACAATAGAATGATTCGAATAAACTAGCGGCGCAGCTATGAACAGTCTACGTTTTATGGATAGATTAACTAAAGGTCAGCAAATTGGCAGTGGGTTCTCATTAATTGAGTTGCTTGTGGTCATGGCGATTTTGTCGGTTTTGCTTGCAGTGTCTTTGCCTAATTTTCAAAATATGATTGAGAGCAGCGGCACCAATAGTCAGGCGAAGCTTTTTCTAACCACTTTAAACCTTGCGCGCAGCGAGGCTATTAAGCGTGGAGGTAATGTGGCTATTTGCGCAAGTACTGATGGTGCCGACTGTGATGAGGACGCTTGGGGAGAGGGCTGGATAGTATTTTTTGATGCCAATGATGACGCTAATGGTCTTACCGGATCGGTGGATGCCAACGATACTCTGATCAGAGTGTTTGATTCAGTGGGTTCCTCGAACGTGGCTACATTTTCCGTTGACCTTTTTGAATACAACACCTTAGGTTTTAGTGCGACCGATGGCACTCAGACTTTGCTGATTTGCCCTGCGAGTTCAAACGCGGCTAATGCGAGGTCCATAGTGATTGGTCCATCAGGTCGAGGTCGACGAGTGGAGATTGGTCTGGGATGTTAAATCTAGTAAGGCAAAATCGCTGGCAAGGAATTAAGCGACAGGGCGGAACAACCTTAATGGAAGTCCTTGTCTCGCTATTGGTGCTGTCTGCGGGGATGCTTGGCATGGCGGGATTACAAACAGTTAGTCTTCGCAATAACCAATCTGCCTATTTTCGTACTCAAGCCACAGCATTATCTTTGGATATGGTTGAGAGGCTGCGGGCAAATATCTCAGGTGTTGAGGCTGGCAATTATAATAATGTCGCTGGTGGTGCAACCGCCTCCTGCTTCACTGTCGCGGGCTGCAACGGGGCTCAGATGGCCGGTCAGGATATTTTGGATTGGGAAGCGGAGGTCGCTGCGGCTCTCCCTGGGGGGCAAGCCGTGGTCTGTCTTGACTCAACTGGCAACGATGGTACGCCCGGGAGTGAAAATTGCGATAGTCTGGGTAGTGTTTATGCGATAAAAATTTGGTGGGACGACAATCGTGATGGAACTGCGAATCAACGTTACGTAACCACCGCGCAACCTTGGTGATTCAAATGCAAAATCGAAAAAAAAGGCCTCGCGGTTCGAAGATTAACGCCGGGATGAGTCTAGTAGAGCTTCTAATTGCTTTAGTACTAGGAATGACGCTAGCGGCTGGTGTTACCCAAATTTATGTTGGATCGACCACCACCGAGCGCAGTCAAGAAGCGAGGCTGCGGATGCAAGAGGGTGGCCGGTTCGGGATCAATTTCCTGTCTCAAGAAGTTCGGATGGCGGGTTATTTCGGCTGTTTAAGCTCCATTGAAGGCGCTCGCGCGAACAGTCTGCTCGACGGGCCACCTGCTCATTTCCAGCCAGAATGGGGTATTCAGGGCTGGGAAGCAGCAGGAACCGGCCCTGGTGTTACTAATAATAGTACGCTTAATGTAGCTCAGGTCGCGACCAGTACAAGCGAATGGAGCACCGGTGACCCCAATATTGTGATGCCCGTTTTTAATGCTGTGCCTAACTCAGACATTGTTCGGGTGTGGGGAGGGGCTGGTACTGCTGGCAATGTCTCTGTCATTGGTCGGGGGCTAGTGCCGACGATTACCGTAGAAACTAATGCGGGTATTGGTGTCAATGACTTTCTGTTAATAAGTGATTGCGAGCAAGTGGATATCGCCCAAGCCTGCGCAGTGGTCTCCGGCGGCACCGCGCCAGCAACCAGCGTAATATCCCTAGCGACAGGCTGCGCCCCCGGCAATGTCAACGGAGCTCGGATTACATCGATTACTGATGTCGGTGCGCCGGCCGAAGCTATCAGACTTCAAGGCACCATTTTTTATGTTGGCAAGCGAGGTGGTTTAGCCGCAAATCCCCCGGCGCTTTTTCGGGCGCAATTAGCCAATGACGGCACCTTAGCGCCTGCAGAAGAGCTGATTGAAGGAGTAGAATCGATGCAAATTTTGTACGGCGTTAACACCAACGAGGACGCAAGAAGGACCGCGGACTCCTATTTAACAGCTGACGCAGTCAATCAATGGCAAAATGTTGTTAGTGTAAGGATTAACTTATTAATGCAGTCCATTGACGATGGCACTGTTCCTCAGCCCCAAGGCTATAGCTTTAACGGCGTTGTTTATGATGGAGCCTCCGGAGGCAGCCTGCCATCGGATCGGAGAGTACGAAGAATATTCACCACTACTATCAGCCTCCGTAATCGAGCATTAGGGGTTTAAGAAATATAAGTGGCTTAAAGGCTTTTTAGGCTTTTGGCACAGAGTTTAGACCTTGATCACAGAATTGAATTCACAGATAAGTAACTTCTATCCTATGAGAAATATGCGTACACAACCTAGTTTTACTGAGC